>JBLGBJ010000007.1:0-149857 GCA_047617605.1 Pseudohongiellaceae bacterium
GACCCCTTTGTTTGGACCCCTTTGTTTGGACCCCTTTGTTTGGACCCCTTTGTTTGGACCCCTTTGTTTGGACCCCTTTAGTTTGTTTAAGGTGCATTAGTTTGCTGCGCCTCTTGAATAACTTCGGCGCCATCTGCCTCTAACAAAAAGCCTTGAGACACAAGCTCTCTTACGCTGGCGCTAACAGCGTTTACATAGGCACTGTGTGTGGGATAAAGGGCTTTAAGTTTTTCAGCACTAAAAGGTATTTCATGGCCGGCGATACGGCAGAAAGATTCGCCGGTGGAGTTGCCGTTCCATGTGCTTGTGGGCACATCTACATAGGGTGAGCGGAGGCCACCGATAACATTAGCATGTTCATCTAGCACGGGTTGCCCGTCGACTACTTGAATCAAATCAGCATGTGGCGGCGCGATATTATTTCTTGCCCATTGATCTAACCAGACCAAGGCGGCATTAAATGCCAGTCTGTTTGGAAAGCGGCTGCGTGGCCCCTCATTGCAAGCTAATGGAGGTACGGCACGGCCTGCTGTCAAAAGATCCGCAGGTTTTGGCCCCCAGTAAAGTTCATCGGGTGAGGCATGGCCGGAGCCCGCTATTTCATACCGTCTAAATTGGTCGTTTGGGGAATCACTGTCCGGTTGTCTGCTGGCAATACCAAACAGATAGTCAGACTGGCTCATGATATGAATGACAGGTACGCCGGCATTCTGAATAGGCCGCCGTGGATCATCCCTGGCTATCCTGGGCGCGCATTGGTTGATTGGCGACGGGCCGCTGGATACAGCAACCAAATAGCCGTCAAACAGTGACTTACCCCTTGCCTTGGTCACTTGTGGGTGAATGGCGTTAAGATAGGTATAAAGAAAGCTGCCAGTTTGTGAATAACCCCACGCATAGAGCTTCTGGGCCATACTGGCTGAGGTGTTATAGTTAAACGGGTTAGTGCTGTCGGCGCTTTTTAGCCAAGTGCCAACTTGCGTGTGAATATCCCATATCAGTCCGTTCTCGGTGGCTTGCGTGGTATCTCTGCTAACCTCACAGTTCATTGGGTCGGTGGCAGCCAGCGGATTTGCCCAAGACAAAGGGGCGTAACGCTGAGCATCAAATTGCTTTAGGGTTTCCACGGCAATTGGCTTGGCCGTTATCCCTACCCAGGCATCACCGTTTCGCAGCATTTGCGTATGAGACATTGCCCAGGCGATATTGAGATCAAAAAGGTTGGATGGGTTGAGCATCTCCACCACAACATTGCCGCTAAAGCGCGCTGCTTGCGCTGGACGCCGAATCAGCAGGCGTGTTGTATAAGGTACATCAGGAGTGCGAACTTCTAATGTGTCGCGCTCTGGCCAATCATAAACATTGGCATTGCCGCTGATAAAAAACTCTTCTTCGATGTAACCCAGTGCCGCCATATCTTGTGGCTGCAACGTATGGTCAGCAGCGCCAAAGGGATGAGACAGGGCGGAAACCGCCACCGGGCCGGTAACTTGCGCTAAGGCAGCAACTTGGCCTGCAGATAGCGACTGGGAGTGAAGTGCAGCGCCGTGTAGCGTTAACGAAAGCAGGCCTGCCAGGCATAGCGCCCGCGCAACAGCAGTGATTCCTGATTTAAATAATTTGCTTGCAGTTGACTGTAATACTCCCATCCGGTTGTCTCCTATTGATTTTTTTTTGTTCTGCGGGCTCAGCAGTTAGCTTAAGTAGCTTCTAGACTAAAAACACATTTTTTCGGGTGCGGTAAGCCGGGGATATACACAAGAGGTGTAGCCGCCAGACATAAACAACAATACTGCTAAGTTAACAACTTAACGCTCTAAAATTTTATCCATTTAAGAAACTGGCGCCAGCTAATAGTTAACTCGTGCGACTTTAACTTGCGGGGTTGTGCTGATGTCAGTCCAAGTTACATACACTGAATTGCCTGTCGCCTCGATTATCGGAAATCCGCTGCGGCGTGATGCGCTGCTGCTAGCGACTTGTGTGCTACTTACAAGCTCACCCCTCATGTCGTAGCGCGAGAGCATAATCTTCGCCTCACTATCTGTGGTGTCCATCCAGCTGACGACAATATCACCGGACTCCAAAATCACCGTGCCAACGCGGCCATTGGTATTGGAGCTTTCGATAACTATTGGCTCAGAGAAGCTCATGCCACTGTCAGATGACAGCACAAGTTGAACTTTGGGTGTGTCGTCTTTAGCGCTAAACCAAGCAACGGCAACATTATTGTCGATGGCCGCAACAGATGGGCCATTAACCGGGCAACCGGCAATCTGCCAATTGTCATTGTGAATAGGCAGTGGCGACGTCCAAGCGCCATCGACTAACCGAGTAGTATAGATATCTCGTATCTCATCTTGAGAGCGATCGCGATACACAACAATTGGGCCTTGCTCTGTCATCGCCGAACTGGTCTGACAGCAATCGCAGACACGACGATCGAGCTCCCACTCATTAATGTTGGCACCAGACTTGTCGAAAATGCCAGCCCGCAGAGTCATTGCCCCCAGTGGTTCTATCTGCTTAGTTTCCCGTCCGTCCAACCAAGTGATTAATGTAGAGCCGTCTCCTATTGGCAGCATTGAAACAAAACCGTGCTCAGCGCTAATGCCATCTGTGTGGATGGTCTGGGCTTCTGTCCAAGCAGCATTGTCGCGGGAGAAAAACCGAGCGCGAATATCGTAGTCGTAAGTACCTTGCGTGCTCATTTGAAGCCAATGTGCCGCCATGCCGCTGGAATCGACCGACAGCGCTGGAAAGTCCGCCCAGTTCACAAACCAGTTACTGCCTTGGCTTATTACCTGTGGGGTACCCCAGCCCTCATTGGTAAGCATAGAGAACGCCAGCGTTGCCTGTTCAGCATCTTGGCTAACCCAGGACAGGAAGATATCGCCAGATTCGCTGGCTACAACACGAGACAAGCTGCTATTGCTGGGAGCGGGCGATTGCAAATGCGCTACCTGCTCTTGGCCGGCCGCGTTGGAGACAACACTCACGCTCCATGCGAATAGCAGAGCAAGCAGAACAGAATTGGGAGAATCGAGCGGTTTAATCATATCTATAAGTCTCTGCTAGGCTATTGGTTCATGTTAGTAGCCTATTGATTAGAGGTATTAAGTTCTCGGTATTAAGTTTCAGGATTAGGTCTCTCGGCACTAGTTAATTCTCAATTGTTAAGCTTTAAGTCAGGAACAAGCCCCTGCAGCGTTAATGCTTCAAGTATGTCCTGCTCGCTTTGCATGCCTATTAATTTCGCCTTGACTTCGTTTGAGGGTGACAAGAGATAAGTGGTTGGCAGGACGTCAGGCGGCCTCAGCCCCAACAAATCGACCTCTTGCTGGCTTAGTACAGTAAATTCTATGCCCATATCTTCAGCAATCTCAAGCGTTAAGTCTCTGGGGTCCTCATCGAAGTTCACCCCTAGGATCATCACATTGCTGTTAACCAAACGCATACTTAGCTCATTGAGCATGGGAATCTCTACTCTGCAGGGCGCGCACCATTCAGACCAATAATTTACGATGCGCCATTTACTCTCGTCAATTTCAGCCGCGTTCAGCGAAGTCCAAAGAGGTACTAGGCCAACAAAAATGAGACCTAATATATTTTGTGTGACAAGTGGTTTTCTGGGCTTAAGCATTAGTGTGCACTATTGTCTTATGGTCAGGGAGGCTAGATTTTGCCTCGAAAGTACCAGTGTGTCTCGGTTTTTCTGCAATTGCATTAAAAGACACTCAAACCCTATGCCGCAGTGATTTTGATGCAATGAAATGGGTGGGTGTTGATCAACAGTGGGCGCCGAGGAGACATGGGCACGGTGATTTGCAAAAAATGCTGCACCGAGTCGACGTGCCGGTGGCATTAATATGCCCATACGTGTCTGCGCCTGAGAAGTAGAGACGGTACAATTTAAAAGATACTCAAGCACCTTAAAAGGAAAGGTCAGGTCGATGGTATAGATGTGATTTTGATACTTAGCAGCGGCTGATTTTGCGACAATATTAGCAACAAGCCAATAAAAAAGAGGTATGGTAAGTGATGGTGATTAGTGTGCGGCGGCCACTCATAAATCTCTGAGTTAACGAATTCGAATTTTTAGAATGGATTCTTAACTTACTTTTTTCGCGTGCCGAATCATTCCTCAATTACTGATTAGTCACTTCTTCCATACATATCTTCAAAACGCTCGATGTCATCTTCGCCAAGATACGTGCCGCACTGCACCTCAATAAAAATAACCGGCTCGTCGCCCAAGTTTTCAAGACGGTGCTTTACCTCAGCGGGAATATAAGTCGATTGCCCTGTCTCTAAAAAAAGCACTTGGTCGCCGTTTGTTATCTTTGCCGTTCCGCTCACCACGGCCCAGTGTTCGGCTCTGTGATGGTGCAATTGCAAAGACAGCGATCCTCCTGGACTCACAGTGATCCGCTTAACTTGAAAATTATTGCCCTCAGCTAGGCACTCGTAGCTGCCCCAGGGCCTGTGAACAAAGGTATGTTCATCTGCCTCTAAGCGTCCTTGCTGTTTTAATTTTTGGACTATTGACCTAACTCCTTGTGATGAGCTTTTGCTGCTTACTAAAACACTGTCTGCAGTCTCAATAATGATGGCATCTTCAATGCCCAGCACCGAAACTAATCTCGAGCTCGCATGAATATAAGAGTTGCTTACGCCTTCAAGATATACGTCCCCTGTGCTGGCATTTCCTTGTGGGTCTTTCTCCGCTTGCTCCCAGATTGCATCCCAAGCGCCCAAATCACTCCAGCCCGCATCCAAAGGCACTACAATTGCTTTAGTGGTTTTCTCCATAACTGCGTAGTCAATCGAATCGGACGGACATTTTGAAAAGCTCTCCGTGCTTAACCGGGTAAACCCAAATTTGGTGTCTACCCTAGCCGTGTTAAACGCATCGATGCAGCTATTATAAATTTCTGGAGTGAAAGCTTTTAATTCGGCTAAATAGGTGGTCGCACTGAACATGAACATGCCGCTGTTCCAATAATACTCGCCGCTACTTAAATACTCTTGCGCTTTTGCCAGGTTTGGCTTTTCAACAAACGACTCAACGGCAAAAGCTAAGCCTAAATTTTCTGCGCGCTTAATGTATCCATAGCCAGTCTCGGGTTTGTCAGGAAGCACTCCAAAGGTGGCTAGTTTACCGTTGCTGGCGTTTCCAGCTGCAATGGCTATCGCTGTATGAAAAGCATCAATATTTTCAATAAGGTGGTCTGCGGCTAAGACTAGCAACAGAGCATCAGGCGTCTTTTCTCGAGCGCTTAAGGCCGCCAGAGCAATTGCCGGTGCCGTATTTCTGGCGACGGGCTCAAGGATAATGTTGGCGGTCCCAATCCCGATAGCATCTAGTTGCTCAACCACTAGAAAACGGCAATTATCATTGCAAAGCACGATAGGTGTTTGAAGCCCGTCTATACCGTCGAGCCTTTGCAGTGCTTGCTGAAACAAGGAAGGCTTGTTGTCTTGAAAGCTTACAAATTGTTTTGGATAGCTTTCTCTAGAAACTGGCCATAGTCTGGAGCCGGTGCCGCCTGCCATAATTACGGGGATGATCATAAAATGCTGTCTCAGT
Source organism: Pseudohongiellaceae bacterium (assembly GCA_047617605.1). Classification (GTDB taxonomy): domain Bacteria; phylum Pseudomonadota; class Gammaproteobacteria; order Pseudomonadales; family Pseudohongiellaceae; genus UBA9145. Next base: position 5,591 of record JBLGBJ010000007.1, read on the forward strand.
TCGCGCCCATTAAATTCGTTGCTGCATTATGCCCAGACGGGAAATAAAAGGAAATAAAAGGTGACGTTCAAAAGGTCCTGCCAAGAAAGGGCAGCTAAAAAGCGTTTCTAAAAAGAGTGCAGAACAATTTAATGAAGCACACAACTGCCTCAAATCTCTTACGCGCGGTGCCGATCAAATTGGACTTTTTTTAAGCAATCATGGAGTTGATCCTCTGGTTATGTCGCGCTAATCTGTTTAAGCCGTTGAAAGCGATGAGGTGCCTTGCTTGCGAGAACCTGAACTGCACTGACAGGCTTTTCTAGGAATCTCCCCTCACAATAACCAAGATAATAAAGCCACAAGTTTATGAAGCGATTATCGTAGCCAAGCTCTAAAACCTCGCATTTCTTGTTAAAAAAAGGATGACGTCAATGAGCAAGCATTTGGGCATAATCTTCGCCAATATCTAGTACATCTCTAATTACGAGGCCAGTTCTATTGGTCGCTATTTTAGCCATTAGGCCCATGGATGGGAGAAAGCCGCCAGGAAAAATGTGTTTTTGAATGAAATCTTCATTACGACTGTAGTCGCGGAAATGCTGGTCGGCGATGGTGATTGCTTGCCGCATCAATAGGCCATTGGGTTGAACGGAGAAACATGAAACTCTTTACTGTGAGGTTTGATGTTGTTTACATCGATCAGGTGATAATGCTTTTCATGCTAGGGAGTGTTACTACCCTCGGCTAACATATATTTAAACTAACCATTGCACTTTAAGTAATAGAGATTAAGTGGGCTGAGGTAAAGTCCAAAATAACAAAGATTTACCAGCATGTAGACCTCCCCATTCACCGCGGATGGGGGCTCATCGAGCTTCTCGGTGATGGGTTCGCCATCTTTACCTATGTAGTCGGCTCTGGGAAAACGGGCCCAAAAAAGTTACTGGTACCAAGTTGCCAAAAGGATTTAAGCACTAGAGGGGTCTCATCTGCTTTTAATAGCAGCAAAAAAATTTTGTTATCAAATTGATGGGCAACAGGAAAGTATCGTCGATGCCGGACAAAACCTTTGCAAATGGCGCTTTCCAAATTTGGCGTGGCTTTAGTCATGCATTTTCGCCGAAGCGTTTGCAGACATCAAGAGCACTGCGTAAGCCGTCTTCATGAAAACCGCTATACCAATAGGCGCCGCAATAGTGTGTTCGATCTGCACCATAAATTTCTTTCCGGCGACCCTGCGCGATGACAGCGTCCTGAGAATAAACTGGGTGGTGATATTGAAACTCTTGCAAGATTTTTTTGGATCTATTTTAGCCCTTGCGTTCAATTTTACCAAAACGGGCCGTTTGCACTGGATGCCCTGAAGGCTATTGATGCAGTAGGTAACGACGGGTGCTTCGTCTAGCAGGGCTTGGCCCGCCAAGAAGTTCCAACTTGCCCAAGACAGTGATTTTTTTCGGCATTATGCTGGTATCCATATGTAAGGTTACACCGTTCCATTGGTATTCCAAGTCTCCTAATGCTGAAGTTTCAGTTTCAGTTTTCGATGCATCGCGCAGTATCGCGAGAGCTTGATCACTGTGGCAGGCAAATATCACTTCGTCGAATTGCTGCACTGTCCCTGATACGTGTAAATCAATGCCCGACTGTGTTCCCCTGCTGCTATTACCGTCATTCTCCCAAATGCACCAAGAGTTTAGAGAGCGGGCTTGCTAGTAGTTCGCAGAAAGTCGAGAAAACGATTAACTATTTCGGAAAAAGTCTGGTTACCTTGCACAGCTGGTTCTTTTAGCGGCGCAGCGATAGGTCTAATGTACCTTACAGCTATTGCGTATTCCCGGCCTTATTGCACAGTATTGATAGTTATTTGCTGCTAACGCAAGTGATATGGAACTTGCTGGATCTGTTTTAGTTGCATACTTATAGCGGGGGTTTTGGTTGGGTAGCTGGTCGCGGCTTCAGGTGTGCTCTTAGCTTTCTGTTTGCGCCAGTGGGGCATAACTATATCGGGATAAGCTATGCTGGTTTCCTTGTGGATTCTTGTCCAAAGGTTGTCACAGCAATTGATTTCTGTGTTTCGATCTAATCAAGACGACTGCCTGCGGTGGCTAAGCGCAGGCCCGATTCAATGAATGGCGGCTCAATTTTGGCGGTTTATTCTATCTAGGCAGTCGATTACTACTTTTACGGATCGACCGTTTGTTGCCAAACAGCCGGATCTGGCTGTTCCCACGGCAAGTGGCGTGTGGCTAGCACAGCCAAATTGTCTCTGCTTATTAACGTGGGTGACGAGCGATAACCTAAGATTTCTTCTACAGGCTCATTGGGCCTGTTTGCAATAAGTGCCAGCTCATCGGATGAAAAGTTACAAAGTCCGCGCACAATCTCTGTGCCTTTTTCATCATACACGTGCAGAACATCAGCCTTTTGAAACGAGCCGTGGGTTGATACTACGTCGTAACACACTATCCCATTGCCAGAATCTTCAAGCTGATCTGCGACTTCTTGTCGGATAATGAGTCCTCCCGCCATTTGCAGGCGATCAGTTAGCCAGATTCTCCAATAAGATGCGGGTGTGTTGTGAGCCTTGCACACGGTTCCAACGCGCTCGCCAGACATCACCGAGCTAATCGGAGCATCCAAATGGCCGCGAGCAATGATTGTTGTACATCCTGCGTTTTGCGCCATGTTTGCAGCCTGGAGTTTGGTAAACATGCCGCCGCTGCCGAGTGTACTGGTGCCGGTTGCAACTTCTAGATACTCACTTACGTTTTCTATCGAGCGAACCAGCTGAGCGCCGTCCTCATCAGGGTTTCTGTCATACAGGCCATCTATACATGTTAGAATTATAAGATGTTCAGCGTGTACCATTTGAGCAATTTTTGCTGCCAAGCGGTCGTTGTCACCAACTCTTAGCTCTTCTGTTGTGACGGTGTCATTTTCATTCACAATAGGCATTACGCCTCGCTCAAGCAAACGGCCGACAGTATTTTTGGTGTTTAGGAAGCGCTGCATATCCTCTAGATCCTCTAGAGTGACCAGCACCTGTGCGATATCAAAGCCATACTCCAAAGCAACCTGCTTGTAAGCATTCATCAGAATCGGTTGTCCACATGCCGCCGCTGCCTGCTTGTCCGTAATAGAAGCTTTCTCAATTGTAGAACTAATGGCGTTCATACCCAGAGCGACAGACCCCGATGATGTCAAAATAACTTCATAGCCGTTGCTTTTAAGTGTGGCGATATCGCTAAGCAAGCCATGGATAAAAGCATAGCGAGGGGTCAGATGTTCGTCGTTAGCAAGCAAGCTGGAGCCAATTTTTACAACCACTCTAGGTTTGCTGTCAGTAATTTTATTGAACGAAACTATATTTGATTCAATTGTCGAGCTCATGATCTCCTTGTGATGCTTTTATGTTAGCGAGGAATAGTTAAACTAATAGTTAGGCTAAACATCTAAAAAATATACCAACCAGTCAATTAGGTTAATCTTGCCCCATTTTAAAGTGACGGGTGTTTTTTAATGTTAAATGAGTCTTTAACTTTTACAGCTAGAAAGTCTTTAACTTTTTCAGTCAGTAAGCCTTAAGACTTTTATGGAGGGCCTTTAGACTTAAAGACGAGCGCATGTTAACATGTCTGCGGTATGTACTCAAACAAAGCAATACTCGCGTTATGGTCGGGACCTGAAAAAGCGGCACTTATTTCAGCCAATGCCAATGTTGCGCACGTAAAAACTGCAAGAAATATTCTCCTGCCTACTGTATCGCGCATGAATACCGCACGTGTCTGACGAGGATCGAGCTCAATGCCTCTGGGAATTCCCTTCTAGTGTATTGATCTGCTGAATTTTCAAAAAACTTTTAAAGAACCTATATTTAATAAGCAACATTCAATAAACAAAAAATTGGAGTGAACCATGTCATTACTTGTCATCGGCTGTGGAAAAATGGGAGGCGCGCTTGTCTCTCGATGGGCTAGTAACACAGAAATTTCTATAACCGTTGCGGATCCATTTTTGGATGTCGCTCCCACAGGGACAACCTTGATTAGTGATCCAGTCGGTCTAAAAGGAATGGTGTTCGATAACTGTGTTATCGCGGTCAAGCCGCAGCTGATTGCCGAGGTGGTTCCAAATTACTTGCCGTTCATCAGCGACGGTGCCTGTGTGTTTTCTATTGCGGCGGGCTTTTCGATCGAATCCTTAACCAAGATTGTTGGGACACGTCCAATCATTAGAATGATGCCGAATTTGCCAGCTGAAATAGGGAAGGGCGTGACAGGCTATTATGCCAATAAAAAATCCTCGTCAGATGACGCTGCGTTAGCTAAGTTGCTGACCGAATCTATTGGGGTGAGCTTGCAAGTATCCCAAGAGGAAGATCTCGACAAGGTAACCGCCGTTGCAGGCAGTGGTACGGGATACGCATTTGAAATCATTCGCTGTTGGGTTGAGGCGGCGCAGTCTATTGGTTTGTCTGCGTCGGTATCGAAAGAGCTAGTTCTGGCCACCATCGGCGGCGCTGTCGATTTGGCATCTGCTAAGCCTGATAGTATAGAAACTCTACGAGATTCTGTTACTAGCCCGAACGGAACAACAGCCGCTGGATTGGCGCAGCTTCGTAAAAACGATGCGATGGAGACGCTCATGAAAGCCACTGTTGAGGCTGCACTGGCGCGTGCGATTGATTTGAGATAGAAAGGCTCCCTGATCAATGAAAAGAGTTAACTCCCAACAAGTTGAAAATCTGGAAAAGGAAAACATAAAAAAATGAATGCCCCGATGATAGCTTCGTTGATAGCTTACTTTGTACTTATGATGGCTATAGGTGTGTATGCATACTTTAAGTCCACATCGAACGTTTCCGAATACATGTTAGGTGGCCGCAAGCTGCATCCTGCTGTAGTTGCATTGTCTGCGGGGGCATCTGATATGAGCGGGTGGATGCTGATGGGCTTGCCTGGGGCAGTTTATGTGTCTGGTCTTGGTGCGGCCTGGATCGCGGTTGGACTTGTTATAGGCGCTTATTTCAATTATTTGTTAGTTGCGCCTCGATTGCGTGTGTATACAGAAGAAGCGGACGATGCAATCACCATTCCCGATTACTTTGAAAAACGTTTTCATGATAACTCACACTATCTGCGAGTCTTTTCATCATTAGTGATTGTCATCTTCTTCACACTTTATACGTCGGCTGGAGTTGTTGCTGGTGGTAAATTATTTGAGGCCTCGTTCGGCCTTAATTACCAGATAGGCCTGTTTATAACCTCCGGAGTTGTAGTGGCTTATACGATGTTCGGTGGATTTCTTGCGGTGAGCCTTACCGACTTTGTTCAGGGCTGCATAATGTTCGTGGCTCTCATTCTTGTGCCGTTTGTTACCTGGCAGGAGTTAGGCAACTTGGAAGCGGCGAATCAGTCTTTAGCTTTGCTTGAGCCTGAATATCTCTCCTGGTTCGCAGGAGTCACGGGACTTGGGCTCATCAGCAGTCTATCCTGGGGGTTGGGGTATTTTGGTCAGCCGCATATTATTGTGCGATTTATGGCGATTAGATCCTTGGCGGACATGAAGACAGCACGCCGAATAGGTATGAGCTGGATGATAGTCGCGGTTATTGGCGCGGTGATGACCGGGCTTATGGGATACATGTATGTTAGTCAAACTGCCACTGTGCTGGATGACTCAGAAACTGTGTTCATCCTGTTATCACAGGTTTTGTTTAACCCTTACATCTCAGGGTTTTTACTTGCGGCAATCCTCGCGGCCATCATGAGTACTATCTCATCACAATTGTTGGTTTCTTCCAGTTCTCTCACCGAAGATCTCTATAAGGTGTTTTTGCGTAAAAAAGCGACGCAATTTGAACTGGTCACAGTCGGGCGGCTTTCTGTTCTTGGTGTTGCAATTGTTGCTACATTGCTTGCGTTGGACAGTAATAGCTCGATTTTGAGCTTGGTCAGCAACGCGTGGGCTGGATTTGGTTCGGCTTTTGGTCCCGTCATTTTGCTAAGTCTGTACTGGGCGGGCTTGACTCGCAACGGTGCGCTTGCGTCGATGTTATCTGGGGCAATTACCGTATTGTTCTGGATCTATGGACCGTTTACGATTGCAGGTGAACCATTGTCGGCGGTAATCTATGAAATCATCCCGGGTTTTGTTGTGGCGACAGCAGCGGCTGTAATCGTTTCAATATTTGATACTGCGCCCAGCACTGAAATTAACGAAAGACACCAACATATCTCTTCCCTGATGGCGGGTAGCAAAAACTAGGCCACAGGTCACGATAGACAATGCGATGTCCGTGTATTGTTTTGTCATCCAGTAATTCATTTTTCTGCGCACCGGGGTTGTTAATGCAGCCCTTTGCGACCCTTCATTCAACGAACTCAATTCAATGGATACTATGTATTTATCAGATCTCGACTCATTAAGAGAAAGCATTCAGCACTATTTTTCCGCAGATGAACAATTGACTCTCGAACAATTAAATTCACCGAACGTTCTGTCAATGGAACAGCGTCAGAATATAGGTGAGCGCGCAGTAGAACTTATTGACTATATTCGTCATTCAGGAAAGCCGGGAATGATGGATCAATTTCTTGGTGAATACGGTCTTTCCACTAACGAAGGAATTGCACTTATGTGTTTAGCGGAGTCGATGCTGCGGGTTCCAGATTCTGGAACTATCGATATCCTGATTAACGATAAAATCACCCCATTCGATTGGGCTGAGCATCTCGGGAAATCTGAGTTTGGTATCATAAATGCTGCCACCTTAGGTTTGTTGCTGACCGGCAAGGTCTTGGATGAGGACAACAGTTCGAGTATTACCGGACTATTAAACAGAACGGTGAAGCGGGTCGGCGAGCCTGTTGTGCGTATGGCAGTGCGCCAAGCAATGAAGGAGATGGGGAACCAGTTTGTGCTTGGGCAAACGATTCAAGAGGCCATGAAACGAGCTAAGCCTGAACTTGATAAGGGCTATCTTTATTCCTTCGATATGCTTGGCGAAGCTGCGTTGACCGAGGCCGGAGCCGATGCCTATTTTGAATCTTACGCTGAGGCAATAAGGGAGATTAGTACACCGGCGCCTCAGACTTCTGTGATAGGCCGTCCAGGCATATCAGTAAAGCTGTCGGCGATCCATCCTCGGTTTGAATTTTCCCAAGCCGATCGGCTAGAGAAGCAGCTAGTGCCGAGGCTAAAATCCCTGTGCCTGCTAGCCAAGAAAGGCGGCATTCCCTTAACTGTAGACGCAGAAGAAGCAAGTCGGCTAGAACCGCTGCTGGATGTCTTTGAGAGTGCACTTCGTGACCCGTCACTGGCTGGCTGGGACGGTTTTGGTATTGTAATACAGGCATATGGTAAGCGTGCAGTCCCTGTCATTGATTGGCTAAACAGTTTGGCCACTGAGTTGGACCGCAAAGTCACAGTCAGACTAGTTAAGGGGGCTTATTGGGACTCCGAGATAAAAACGTCGCAGGTCGTAGGGGCAGAGAATTACTCTGTTTACACCTCTAGAGCGGCAACAGATATTTCCTATGTGAGCTGCGCAAAGAGGTTATTTGAGTACAGCGATAGAATATATCCGCAATTTGCTACTCACAATGCGCAGACCGCCGCGACCATACTAGAACTTGCCAAAGGTCGTCGCTTTGAATTTCAGCGGCTCCATGGCATGGGAGAGAGCCTGCATAATCATCTATTAGAAGGCACTGGTGCTGCATGTCGGATTTATGCTCCGGTGGGTCCACACGAAGACCTATTGGCTTATTTGGTGCGCAGGCTTTTAGAAAACGGGGCTAATTCTTCCTTCGTCAATCAGATCAACGACAAGAAACTTCCCAGTTTGGCGCTCGCTGTCGACCCTTTCGAGATGCTGGAATCCAACAATGTCCAGCGCCCCAGCAATCTGCCGCTGCCGCCACAAATCTATGGGATATCCCGACTGGCATCACAGGGATGGGATGCCAGTAATCCAATAGATATCGCCCGCATCAATCAAAGCCGCCGGATGTTTGAGGACAAGGTTTGGAAGGCTAGGTCGCTGCTATGTAACCCAGTCGGATCTGCTTCTGATTCCGGCAGTCCTGAATTGATTATCAATCCAGCGAATCATGACGACACGGTAGGTGAGGTTTTTTCGGCGAGTCGGGATGAGCTGGAGTCAGCACTCAATTCGGCTAAGCCATGGCTTTCCAGTTCTGCCGCTCAGCGGGCGGCAACTTTACGATCCGCTGCCGAACATCTTGAAAGCAGTTCAGGCGAATTATTTTCGATGCTCTGCAGAGAGTCGGGTAAAACCATCTCAGACGCAGTTGCCGAACTGCGTGAAGCTGTAGACTTTTTGCGCTACTACGCGAACCAGTGCGAAGGTTACGAGGGCGCGCCTCCCCGGGGCATTATTTGTTGTATTTCCCCTTGGAATTTCCCGCTGGCAATTTTTGTGGGACAAGTTGCCGCAGCCCTTGCCGCTGGGAATGCCGTTATTGCAAAGCCCTCTGAACTGACGCCTTTGATTGCCTTCCGGGCAACTGAGTTATTGCACGAGGCAGGTGTTCCTATGGCCAGCATGCAGTTGGTTTTAGGAACAGGGCAAGAGATAGGTCAGCACATTGTAGGAGATAGCAGAATTGCCGGTGTCTGCTTTACTGGCTCTACGCAAACAGCGCAAGGTATCCATCAAGCGATGGCAACAAATTTGGCGCCGGAGGCTCTGCTAATTGCGGAGACCGGTGGCCTAAACGCTGGAATTATTGATTCTACCGCCTTACCTGAGCAAGCGGTTCGGGACACCGTGGCATCGGCATTTCAATCGGCTGGTCAACGTTGTTCGGCGCTACGAATTCTGTATATTCAAGAGGATATTGCTGACGATTTATTGGAAGTACTGTTTGGCGCGATGGATGAGCTTAGCTTGAGCGACCCTAGGTATTTGTCAACAGACCTAGGTCCTGTAATTTCGAATTCAGCGAAGCAAAAAATCGATGAATATATCTCTGCAGCTAAAGCCGAGGGCAAACTGCTCAAGCAATTGCAGACGCCCGAAGGTGGCAGCTTCGTCGGTCCTGCCGTCATTGAAGTGGATGGTATAAGGTCCTTAGGAGAAGAAATTTTTGGGCCGGTTTTGCATGTTGTGCGTTTTCATTCAGATGATTTTGAACGCATTATCGATGACATAAATGACAGTGGCTATGGCTTGACCTTTGGCTTACATACTCGAATTAGTCAGCGTGCAGATGCCATCCCATATCAGCTGAAGGTTGGCAATATCTACGTTAATCGTAATCAGATTGGTGCGGTAGTTGAAACACAACCTTTTGGCGGCGAAGGATTGTCGGGAACAGGTCCTAAGGCCGGCGGCCCGCATTATGTGCGCCGATTTTATCTGCCTTCTAGGCGTTTGCAGGCTTGTCCGCCTGCTGCCAAACCTGTTTCAGTTGATCAGCTGCAGACTGTATTGGCTCAGGCCAATGAGCAGACTCTAGAGCTGCTTCACTCCATAGAAATGCCGGGGCCGACGGGTGAGTCCAATACGCTTAACGTGTGGCCACGAGGTGTTGTCCTGTGTCTTGGTCCCACCGCAGAAGAGGCTCATATTCAGGCAGGCATGGCTCGGAGTTTTGGCTGTCCTGTTGTTGTTTGTGCTCCAGGGGCTACTGGCTACTGCTGTATCGATGGACAGCTTAAGGCCAGTCATTTGGAAGATATTGAAGGTTTTGAGGTGGTTGCATTTTGCGGGCCCGAAGCCGAGGCGCGGGAAATAAGGCAAGTTCTTGCAAGCCGGCTAGGTCGCATAATACCGCTGAGCGTCTCTGATGATATGCATCACCTTTGTATTCAAGAACGGCACACTTGCGTGAATACAACAGCGTCAGGCGGCAACACTACCTTGCTTTCTTCAATGCAAAACTAATCTACGGATTGGCTGTCAAAGCCTCCGAACTAATACTCGTGCTGTGCGTCGAGCTTACGTCAGCACGAGACCTAACAGAGAATAGAAGGGCCTGATTGTGAGCAGTGAGTTTTGTTAAATTTGCGCTATTCAGAATTATACAGATCTCACTTTAAACGTATTGGCAACTGGCCTTTTTACTTTGCGATAGTCTAATTCCTATTGTTTGATCTTCATAAGATAGAAATTGAATAATTCATCGCGGTTGTCAGGATTTTTTCGAAGCCGGTCTACTTCAGGGTAACTAAGAGATAAAGTTTTACACAGCCAAGAAGCTTAAAGTGTGATTAACGACGTTTATACTTAGTATAATTCTTGCTAACGTTACGCTTATGAAAAACGCTCTTGAACGATTAACTGCGAAACTCAACCCCTTGGGACTGCGCGCGAAGGCTTGGCAGCTTCAGGCTGGGCGAGTACCGGTGTATAGCGGTGCATTTGTCGTCGGCTCCCTTGTTGCTATCATATTTGTAGTAGTTGGCAGAGAGTCGGCCCCAGACTTTAGAGAGTTTGAAGCTGGCGATGAACGCAAGCAGGCTTTCTTTTCCTATTTTCTGCCGTTGATTGATGGGCGTAATGAGGAGCTGATGGCGCTCAGAGAGAACTTGCTGGAACTAAATGTAAAGAGAAGCGATAACACCGGCCAGCTCTCATTTTTTGAGCGCAGACAGGTTGCTGAACTAGCCAATATCTATGAAATTGAAGGATTTTCCTTGGAGGAGCCGGCTGACTGGGACACATTGCTGCGACGAGTAGATGTAGTGCCGCCATCGCTGGCGTTGGCGCAGGCTGCCAACGAGAGCGCCTGGGGCACCTCACGGTTTGCGAGAGAGGGTAATAATTTCTACGGCCAGTGGTGCTATATAAAAGGCTGTGGCGTCGTGCCCGCTGCGCGAAATGACGGGGCCGTTCATGAGGTGGCGGGGTTTGAGTCAGCCAAAGAATCGGTAAAGGGGTATATGCGCAATCTCAACTATCACCCTGCTTATGCTGAGCTTAGGTTGATTCGGGAGAGGTTGCGTGACTCGGATGAGCCTATCACCGGATTAAAGATCGCAGAGGGGCTTGAGTCTTACTCTGAGCGAGGTGAAGCCTACATAGAGGAATTGGGCTCTATGATCCGATTTAACGATCTTGACGAGTACGATGCTTCGATAAATAACCGACAGTGAAAAAAGACTAGCGCTTGCAGCCTTTAAGAAATGTCCACATTCTCTCTTCAGCCTGATTAATGGTCGGTTTTTGCTGAAAACTGATCTATCTGAACTTAAACTAAATTGCTGAGCGACACGTACTCTACACCTATAATAACTGTTTTAAACGTAGGGCCCATTCTTGGTCCGTAACCTTGAGCTATAGAAAACCCTATGCACCTTATATTTTTTGATTTAGATGGCACGCTATTAAATAATGCATCTGAAATATCATCCTTCACTAAGGAAACGCTAATCCTGCTAAGTGAAAACAATATAGCCTTTACCTTAGCAACAGGGCGCTCTATGCTTTCGGCGAGGAGTATTGTAGAGGGGCATGATTTTGCTTTACCTCAAATCTACAATAATGGGGTGACAATATGGGACCCTAAGAATCAACAGTTAACGCTTGAAAACCTGCTTAGCAGCGCCGAGATTTCAACAGTAATCGACGCCGCGGTATCCGTGGGAATTACTCCTTTTGTTCACGCCATCGATTATAATCATCACTATGTTTTTCACCCAGCAACACGTCATGATGTAGAAAAAGACCTTATTGATAAGTATTTTTCACAAAGCGATGCAAAACTTCTACCTTTAAACGCGTTATCCGATGACAGTCAAGTCACTAACATTAGTATGATTGGCTCTGCCGATGCTATAGGCGAGATGTGGACAAACATTGCGACACATGAAAATCTAACTGCCTACTCTGGAGTGGCGTTGGAAGGTAGTCAATTTAGGTGGATGGATGTTCATCACTGTCTCGCTAATAAAGGTGCCGCTGTTACCAGTTTAAAAATGCAATTAGGAGCCAGCAACATAATTTGCTTTGGCGATAGTGACAACGATTTAAGTATGTTTGCGCTAGCGGATGAAAGCTATGCTCCGGAAAATGCTAAAGACGAAATTAAAAAGTCCGCCAGTGCCGTGATTGGGCATAATCATGCGGACGGCATAGCGCATTTTTTACGTGAACGCTTTTCACTGTAACCGAGCGCGAAGTGTTCTAGCGAGCGATCAAAGTAAATCAAAAGTAAACCAAATGGGAGTTGAATTGGCCACAGAAAGCGGCAATAACCAATCCAGCAGGCTCAAACTTTCAGTAGCACAGGTATGCCTGGATAGTTAAAAGCGAGTAGGATGAGTCGAGAGGAATACAATCTAGGTACCGTCGCGGATAAAAGGCCGAGGAAGCTGCGCAAGATAGCGGGGCTCGCGCCAGAGGTTGGGGTCGCGAAGCCCGCGAAAGGACGCCGGGCTCAAGCGAAAAGTCACTGACTTCAATTAGGCGCGCGACCGCAGCTGATCATAGCAACCTGTCGGCGTTGACCCCTTATTCGATCATCTTCCGCGCCGGTGAAGAAGAGCTGCGACGCTTGGTCGCACTACTATATTGGTCGGATGTGGCAGCCGGTGTCAGTGAAAACTTTGGTTACAGGTTTGTGTTGGTAATACTGAGTCTGTTCAAGTCGCTCTCTTGAGCTACTCACGCTCTTACTTATCTACTTACTCAAGGTCTGGGCTGTCGCCAATTAGCATACTTCGCGTGAATACCTTTGGTAAGAGATTCGAAATTCATTTCCACGACATCGACGCCATGCAGAATTAACACTATAACTATTGCTAGTTTAATCGCTACCATTTCTCCAACAATTGCAATGCAAACTCCAAGTGCTGCCAGTGCCCAGATCACGGCTGCGGATGTTACGCCTATAACCATACCCTTCTTTGCTAGCATCACCCCCGCACCGAGAAACCCTATCCCTGTGACCACTTGCCCAATTATTCGTGATGGATCGGTGGATTCTGTTGCGGACAATAAAGCTATGGCAACAAAGAGGTATGTGCCCAGAACAATAAGAGATGAAGTTCTGATTCCTGCGGGTTTGCCTCGCACCTGCCTCTCAATGCCAACTATTACACCGCATAGTATGGAGGCGCCAATGGAGGCCCAGCTGAAAGGTTCAATACTAAAGATTAGTTCCATAGTCATATCTGAGCTATATTCTAACGACGTTGGGGGTCAGCATAGCATTTGAGCTTTTCGCTAAACTTACTGTTGAACTCGCCATCGGGCTTTTCGCTGAACGAATCACCGAGCTCTTCGCTGAGCGAATCACCGAGCTCTTCGCTGAAAAGGCGAGCAGCTTGTCGACTTTTTTATGTACTCGCATCAACTCGAGTTCGAGCTTCAAATTGATCTCGTAAGAGTTTTTCTGCTCTAAACGATCTTTGGCTACTTGTCTGCTCTGCGACATCATTATTATGGGTGCTTGAAATGCTGCCAAACTGGATAAGCCTAAATTGAGTAATATGAAAGGATAGGGATCAAAGGCTGAGTTACTGACCCACAGTAAAGTGTTGATAAGTATCCAAGCTATGATGAACGCAAAAAATACGACTATAAAAGTCCATGAGCCACCAAAAGCTGCTATTTTGTCAGCCATTTTCTGACCAATGGTGAGGCTCTCATGGAAAGACTCATTAATATTTTGCGTAACAGAAGTGTTGCCAGCAATACTGTCAATTACTCGCTGTTCAGCTGAATTCAAATTAGAGTAAGACTGTCCCAACAGTGCATTGGCTAAATTCTCGAAGTATCTTTTCACTTGTTCTTTCTCGCGTTATAAAATAATAATTTTTGCTAAAATATAATCAAATATTTTCGATAAACGTTGCACCTGCTAGCGCACTCTTTAAGGAATTCGATCTTTTGAAGAGTAAACTTACGAAGCCTTCTTAGTGGAAGGATAATATTCACGGAGTCATAGCATGCCGGTGCTCTCGAAATGGCTATACGCAGGGACCAGTTTTTGATCCCTGCGCACGTATTTGCCGAATATTTTTAACGATTAATAATTCGGCATATCTGGCACGTCATCGTCAATACCGCCTCCCTTCTTTTTCACCTTATCGGAAATCATCACTTCGGTTGTCAGCATCAAGCCTGCAATCGATCCTGCATTCTGCAGTGCCGAGCGTGTTACCTTGGTAGGATCAATAATTCCTGCTGCCAACATATCGCCGTACTCTTCAGTTTGGGCGTTGTAACCATAATTGCCCTTCTTACTACGAACTTTGTTTAACACCACGCTAGCGTCGACGCCGGCATTTGCGATGATCTGACGGAAGGGTTCTTCCATCGCTCTCAAAGCAATACTTACCCCTATCTTCTGGTCGGCGTTAAGGGTCTCTACCTTATCCTTGATGGCGTCAGCAGCTCGGATTAGCGCCAAGCCACCGCCGGGCACTATGCCTTCTTCTACGGCAGCGCGAGTCGCGTGCAGAGCGTCATCCACCAAGTCTTTCTTTTCTTTCATTTCGATTTCGGTAGCGGCTCCGACTTTAATAACAGCAACGCCACCGGCTAGCTTAGCCAGACGTTCCTGCATTTTCTCACGGTCATAATCACTGCTGGTTTTTTCAATGCCGGTGCGTATTTGTTGCACGCGAGCGTCGATTGTTTTTTTCTTGCCAGCGCCGTTGACTATTGTAGTGCTGTCCTTGCTGATTACTATACGTTTGGCGCCTCCCAAATCTTGAATGTCAGCAGTGTCTAAGCTCATACCGAGCTCCTCGCTAATGAGGGTGCCGCCGGTTAGAACAGCCAAGTCTTCGAGCATGTCTTTACGTCTGTCACCAAAGCCAGGGGCTTTAACACCGCAGACCTTGACGATGCCGCGCAGGTTATTTACCACCAAGGTGGCAAGAGCCTCACTTTCAATATCCTCGGCAACAATCAACAAGCTGCGACCGGCCTTAGCGACGCTTTCCAGTACTGGAAGGATATCGCTGACCTTGCTGATCTTCTTGTCGTAAAGCAGAACATAAGGGTCTTCAAGTTCTACTAGCATCTTATCTGGGTTACTGACGAAGTAAGGGGACATATAACCGCGGTCAAATTGCATGCCTTCAACAAGATCTAGTTCGGTCTCAAGAGATTTGCCTTCTTCAACGGTAATCACGCCGTCCTTACCCACTTTTTCCATCGCTCGGGCAAGGATGTCACCTATGTCTGTGTTCCAGTTGGCGGACACAGTAGCGACCTGTCCGATACCTTTGTTGTCGTTACACGGTTTTGACAATTTCTTTAGTTCGACCGTAGCGGCTTTGACAGCTGCATCAATACCCCGCTTCAAATCCATAGGGTTAAACCCTGCGGAAATAGCTTTGTTGCCTTCGCGAAGGATGGCCTGGGCGAGCACGGTGGCGGTGGTGGTGCCGTCACCTGCGATGCTGGCAGTTTTGGAGGCCACTTCTTTCACCATTTGTGCGCCCATGTTTTCGAAACGGTCGGCTAGGTCGATTGACTTAGCGACGGTGACTCCATCTTTTGTTACTTTAGGAGCGCCCCAGCTACTAGCTAAAATCACGTTGCGGCCCTTGGGCCCAAGAGTCACTTTGACGGCGTTGGCTAACACGTTAACACCTTTGAGCATCCGCACACGGGCGTCGTTAGAAAAGCGAATTTCTTTGGCAGTCATGCCTTTTTCTCCAGTGAATTACTCACAGTGGTTGAACCAGTCATAATGGCTAGGAGGTCGGATTCCTTGAGAATCAGAACTTCCTCACCGTTGATTTTAATTTCATTGCTTGAGTACTTTCCGAACAGAACCACATCGCCTACTGTTACGGCCACAGGTTCTACTTTGCCGTTTTCTAGGCGTAGCCCGGGACCAACCGCGAGGACTTCGCCTTGGTTGGGCTTTTCACTCGCGGAGTCAGGGATGACGATGCCGCCGGCAGATATGGTTTCAGGCTCTAGCCGCCGCACGACCACACGGTCGCTAAGGGGGCGCAGAGATAGGGATTTTTTATTAAGCACGAGAGGATCCTCCTTCAGAACGATAATCTCAAATAGAAAACTTTATCAGAACCGGCCAGGCAGGTGGGTTTGGAAATAGGACTTCCAGCCTCCGGATTGCGGTATGATATGGGGACACCGAGACGGTTATCAATGGCTGATAAAAATTAAAAACTTAAGGGCGATGCCGGTAGCGTTAAAGGCATGTTAGGTGCCAATTTTAATGAGATTATCTGACACTGATTAGATGATATCTGCGTGATATGTAAGTAATGCATTTTTGAAGCATTGGTACCTTAAGACTCTATGGCTATGGTTCTCTACCGGTTAGCATTTGCCACTGACCAATAGTGAACTCTGCTTCAAAAACCAATCCGGCAATAGGCTGGCCGGAAAGTGAGGGTGCTAGCACAGGATCGCTTTCAGTGGCGCCCTAGCCTGACGGAAAGTGAAAGTCTACGAAAGGTGCCTCCATACATCTGCCACCGATGTGTGCCAGTAAGTGTGTATTGGTCTCGCCTGATCTTAATGTACCTTAGAAGAATAATCGCTCAATCATGGGAGCTCCAGTTTGATGCCTAGTCTAGGAGCACTTCTTTAAACTCACCGCGCATACAGTGGTTAGATGCCATAGACGAAGAGTAAGCCCCGCTATTGATTAACACGAGATGGTCTTGATCTTTCATGTTGGGTAGCACCGCATCTTCATACCATACGTCAAGTGCCTCATTTATGTTGCCCACTACCATCATCGTCTCGAGAGAATCTGCTGGTAGCTCCATGGGATCTATAAGGGACACAGGCTGAAAGGGAAGCTTGTAATAAGCTGGTTCAGGGGCGATGTTAAATCCAGCATCGACGCCAAGAAAAAGCGTCTGGCGCTTTGTCTCTAGAAAGGTTTTACCCAGCATTAGTATGCCAGCGTCTTTGGCAATGTATTCACCGGGCTCCATTTCTAGATGAATATTTCTATGAGCAAAGTGTTTAACTAAAACTGCGACCCACTTGCTAAGCGCTAGCGGGCTATCCTCAGCTACATGAGGCACACCTAAGCCGCCTCCTATATTGACCTTTGTTACACAAGGGCAGTTGTCGACAAACCATAAACAAGCCCCAATAACCTTGTCCAACTGTTTAAGTTGAGGTGTTAGAAACCCGCATCCAGTGTGGAAATGAATTTTGGTTACTTTTAGATTAAATTGCGCGGCGCACTCCAGCGCTTCTAAAAACTGCTCTTTGTAAATGCCAAATTTGGTCGTCACATCTCCTGCATATTGCAATCTGTCATTGTCTTCGCGGTTCACTCCCATGCCTGGATTTATACGGATACCAATGTCGCCCCCCGGCCTTACCTCTCCCCATGTTCTAATGGCGTGAATAGAATCGCAATCCATAAAGATTCCGTCGAACTCTGCGAGCCGTGCTACATCTTTTTGAGACAGACTGCCGGCGGTAAAGGATATCTGTGTTGGTTGAAATCCGCATTTCAATGCATGGGCGACTTCGTTCGGAGAGCAGGCGTCGATTCCTACGCGGCCATCTTTTTGCAGAAGCTGCAACAAAGGTCGAAACCGATTGGCCTTCATGGCATACAAAATGGTGTAACGGCTTTGCAATTCTGAGGCATCGAGAGCCGCCCTTAAGCGCTGAATGTTGTCAATTATTCGCTGCCCAGAATAGAAAAATGTTGGCGTATCATATTCGTTCACAAGATCTTGCATCGAATTTCCTGCAAAGTGCAATTGACCATTGTTGTAGCATAGATCTGGTCTTTGCCACCAAGAGAAGTAAGGAGAAGAGCGATCCACTAGTTAATTTAACTCCGTGACTTCTGTGTTGAATATAAAAGCACCAGTCGGCATCTCTAAACTGCCAGTGATCCAGCCACGGCAGGCTTGAGCGCCACATGAGCAATGAAATTGCTTGTAAAGAATTTCTTCGGTCTGCGCATAGTCCATGTAAAGGAAGGTGTTAGTAGGTATATTTTGGGTTGCGGTTACCGCCATATTTTCCATATCGACGAAAATATTTGGTGAACACGAGTGTAAAAGATAACCTGTGAAATAAGGATCGAGCAGGTGTTTTCCTTGGCTTATTTGCAGGGTGTGTTGCAAGATATCAGGCACGACATCCCCTGCTATCACAGCCACCAGTTCACCGGCGCAGAAGCTACGCATAGCAAGCACGCCATAACCAGCGGACTGATCTTTGGTAATGACTCTAAAGTCGCTAGCTTGAGGAAAAAGGGGATTGTTCCCAAATTTTTTAGGGTAAAGCATCGCCAGTGATCTCCATGATCTTGAGAGAGCGGTTTAAAAAAAAACAGCAAAACTTATGATCTTGGTACTCTCCTACGGAGCCCGACTAAATCAACGCGCGTTTTATACAGCCGATTGAATCTTGCAGCAAGATTTTTTTTGTTTTTAGGCAAATATTTCTTAACCATAGACGCCCACCTAAAAGTTTTTTAGCGAGCTAGGTGAGGGGAAGGTAAAACATTGTGTTGCGCCATGTTTTATCGAATTGTAAATGCTGCGGTAATCAAAGATGCTATTCAGGGCTTGGCCTGATCACATTTTAACGGCGTTGTCGTTGCTTAGAAGGCTACAAGGTAAATAGGTCTGCTAGAGGGATTTGGTTATTTTGGAAGTCCAACAAAAAATGCTGAAAACATACGAGAAAAAAACGCACGATCAAGGAAAGTAGCCCCTAAAGTGAAACGAGGTTAACAAAAAATATTTGTTATGGCGGTAGAAAAAAATTGTTGTACTTTAAGAAGGTTTGACTCGATATTGGCGTCGTAAATGGGCTGGAAAGATAAGTAATCTGGTATTTTAGTCAAATTTATAGGTTTTTTTGATTTATAGTTTACAACGCTACCTGTGAGGAAATTCATAATGGGTACAGATACTGAATTCGACGACTATTCAGATGAAGAAGACACTGCAGAAGAAGTGCAAATCGATCTAATCATTAGCAAACAAGATATGGCGCGCCACAAAGTGGATATTCGGCGCCAAATTGAGCAGCGGCTTGAACTGAAGCTAATGCGAGAAGAGCTTGGTATTTACCATAATCTTTTCGACGATTCTGATTCTTCCTCCCTATCCAAGCTCCAAAGATAATTCGAGCTGCTTGACGACCGCTTCGATGCTATCAATATTCTCGGCACTTGTTCTGTACACGGCGTAAATTTCTTTCGAGAACTCAGGGGCTCCGACTACCTGCTGGAGAGGGCTCTCTCGGGTCTTTAGCAGTTTCAGCGGGAGATAGGCAGAGCCCTTTTCAGAGAGGATGAAGGATTCGGCAATTGTGGCCATGTTTGTGTTTAATATGGCCGGCGCTAGATTGGGAAAATTCTTAGCATGGAAGACACCAAAATGTGTTCCCCAGTCAACGAAGACATAGTTTGTATTTAGCGCTTCCTGAAGTTTCATATTAGGTTGAATGTTGGCCAGTACCAATTTCATTTCGCCTAACGATTTCGCCTTCAAGTTTGGCGCTCTAGCAGGTTCGTAAAGAATAGCCAGATCAATTACGCGTTCGTCTAATTGCCTTAGTAATTCTGTATCAGAGTGGGCCTCTGCTCGTAAGGCCATATTAGGCATTTCTTTATGAATGCCCGACAGTGTCGTTCTCAAAATCATATTCCAAAGCCCAGGAGTCGATCCAATTGCCATGTAGTGATTTAGGTTCTGTTTAAGTGAAATTTCTTGGCGAATCCGAGACCAAGAAGTTTGCATAGTTTCCGCATGCGGAATAAGTCTCTCGCCCTCAGAGGTAAGCTGTATGTTGTTGCGACTTCGAATAAATAGGCTAACCCCCAGATAATCTTCTAACTGTTTTATTCTCGCGCTAACCGCTGCTTGAGTAAGAAACAAGTTCTCGGCGGCTCTACCAAAGTGACGAGTTTTATTTACCTCGAGAAAGGTTCTGACAAGTTCGGTATCCAT
Source organism: Pseudohongiellaceae bacterium (assembly GCA_047617605.1). Taxonomy (GTDB): domain Bacteria; phylum Pseudomonadota; class Gammaproteobacteria; order Pseudomonadales; family Pseudohongiellaceae; genus UBA9145. The sequence goes on from JBLGBJ010000007.1 coordinate 25,481, forward strand.
TACAAAGCTTCCAATAAATAGGAATACAACAATAATGGGGTGCAGCGGAAAAATACAGTCATTTCAAGCTGGAACGTTAGCCTTTTTTTTAGCGCGTAGGAATTTGCCAAAGGCAGGGTGCAGCCAAGGCCTAGATTGAGCTACCGCCCACAATATATCAAGAGATTCAGTGGGCAGACTAACTCATTGATTGTTCTTAGCAATAGGCTTTCACTGCGAAATGGTAGTGATCTGCATTACAGGAAAATCATGGGATGGATTAATACTAGGCTGTCTGATTGACTAAGTTCTGCTTTATGCCCGCTGACTAAGAACTGACTCTTAACGGTTATTTTTTACTGATATAGTCAGCAGGAAAAAATAGCGATTTACAAAAAGTAGAGCGCGTTGTAAGCCATGAGCAAATACACTTGTTAGCTAATGGCCTTGAAACGTTCCTATAATGAATGACGAGAAATATCCCTAGAAATCGAGAATACGATGCAAACACTGGTTCAGAAAAATATCTACCATGCTAATGAGGAAGACCTCAATTCGGCACTATTTGCGCGTATCGCAATTGACCTAAGAGATAAGGGATTCAGCATTAACTCAACGTCGCTTCCCGTGTCGCTAAGTGAACAGCTTCGTGCTCATGTTTTGTCAATGGATGAGGAAAATTTTTCAGCTGCAGGGGTGGGGCGTGGCAATGATTTCGTGAAAGATAGTCTTATTCGCACAGACGAAATTAGTTGGATCACGGGAGACTCAAAAGCGGGCAGCGATTGGTTAAGGTGGGCGAGCTCGTTACAGAAATATCTTAATGAAAAATTGCTCCTTGGGCTATTTTCTTTCGAAAGCCACGTTGCGCATTATGGTGTTGACGATTATTACAAGCGGCATTGCGATTCACTTAAGGGAGAAGCAAACAGAGTTCTGTCACTCGTGTTGTACCTCAACTCTGGATGGGCAGCGGCAGATGGAGGCGAGTTGGTGCTTTATGAGAATGATCAAGACTTGAGCGGTATAAAAGTGACGCCATTGTTAGGCACTCTTGTTGTTTTTCTTAGTGAAGATTTTTTGCATGAGGTTTTGCCTGCCAATCGTGACCGCTATTCCGTCGCAGGCTGGTTCCGCGTAAATGGTTCAGTGTCGACAAAGGTGGACCCGCCACGCTGATTTTTTAGGGTATTAATTGGCTTATAAATGAGGTCATTAAAGAGTGCGCCAATTAGTCGAGCCAAAGATTCAATAGTAGCAGACAGAAAGATGCGTGAATCCCTTGCTGAAACCTTACAGTGACACTCTTGTCGAAACTGGCAGTCACGGCGATTCGACGCATCGGCATACAGGTTTCAGATGGGCAAGGTGACCGACTCCTTATGTGAACTCATTCATCCAAATAAGGCGTTCAGATTGTAAGTTTAGAAATTGCTACAAGGTGCAATATAAAGTTCTTCCCTGACTCTTGTAATCTTTAGTGGTCTGGCCTGGCAATCGATCAGCTGGCCAAGTTAAGTGAGCTGTAAATAATGCCCTGGTTGATGCTAAATCCGACTGTCATTATTTCTACGCTGAACTTTTTTGATAAACAGGCCTATATTAGTTTATTCTCTGATGCTCTTACTTTCTATATCGACTCCCTCGCGGGTAGGAATAACAATAATGAAATCGATTCTGCATTTGGCTCTAGTTGCTCTCACATTTTGCCTTGGTTCCCTTTCATTAGCCGACCGGCAGGAAAGCGATGACGAGCAACATATCGATGATCCACGGGTTCAGCATCGAAGCTACGTGTTTCCGGGCACCGGGGAGTCTATTCCCTATGCCGTTTTTGTACCCTCTAACTTTGATCAGAGCCAGCCTTCCCCGCTGATTGTTTCACTTCACGGTCTAGGGCGCAGCCATGATTGGCTTATGGGATATCACGGGTTTCTAGATCAGGCGCAGGCCAATGGTTATATCGTAGTTACCCCTTTGGGTTATATACGCCGCGGCTGGTATGGTTCAAGAGCTGTAGATAATATGCGGGATGGTCAGAGAAGCGAGCAGGATGTTATGAATGTACTGCAGCTGATGCGCGACGAATTTAATGTCGACTCTAATCGCATCTATCTTTGGGGGCACTCTATGGGTGGCGCCGGCACTTATCACATTGCTGCCAAATACCCGGCGCTTTTTGCCGGCTTAGGTGTGGCCGCACCTGCACCAGAAGCCGAGGCCCCGATGAATGAAATTTTGGAAAGCATCAAACATCTACCCATCTTGGTACTTCAGGGAGATGAAGATACTGCCGTGCCTGTAGAGCGAACGCGGGCCTGGGTGGCTAGGATGGCAGAGATAGGAATGCAGTACGTCTATGTAGAAATACCAGGCGGAGATCATTCGCTTCTTATCTCGCAGGATGAGGACAACATGCAGAAATTTGTCGATTTCTTCAATATTGTTCGCAAACAGTATTAATAAGGAATTAACCTCAAATCGAAGTCTAGCTATGGCGTTGCAGTAGTTTATTGGGTTCGTTTTAATCACTTTGCCGAGCGGGTTAGCGTAATAACATAAACAGGCACTTGGCTGTTTATCCGCTTTGGCTTCGCGCTAGAGTTAGTTGAAAGCTGTGCTCGCAGGTGTTCGAATCAAATCAACTTTTTTTACCTACACCCCAATCGCGATAGTCGAAAAAGCCTCTTCGTCTAATCTGAGCCCAACAGGCATTTGTGTTTTAGGAAAAACCTTGAATAAGCTGCAAAACTTAGCTCTCATGTTGGCTGGGGCCGTTTTCTGTCACTTTTTCCCACGAGAAACCTTAAAATATAGTCATCTCTTTTCTGACAAATCAGCGATATAATACGGATCCTTTTTAAGCTCGATTGTAAAAGACGTTAATGGCCATGTTTGAGCTCATCACGAACGCCCGCATATACTCTCCCGCCTCGCTTGGCACTGGTTGTGTATTAACCTGTGCTGGAAAAATTGTTTATATTGGTCAATCAAAGCCGCAGTTAGGTAGTGGGCTCAAGGTTCAGGTAACTGACGTTGAGGGTAAAATGCTGCTGCCGGGCTTAGTCGATGGGCATGCGCATATTACCGGCGGAGGTGGTGAAACCGGCTATAGCAGTAAAGTACCCCCCGTTCCACTAAGTGAGTTTACTGGAGCTGGAGTCACATCGGTTATTGGCTTGACAGGTACAGATGATGTGACCAGATCGACGTCAGCACTTATTGCAGCGACAATGGCCCTGCGAGAAGAGGGGTTGAATGCGTGGTGTTATACCGGCGGATATCACTATCCATTAAATCTGTTAACGGATTCGGCGCTAAATGATCTCGTTCACATTGAATGCGTCATCGGGATAGGTGAGCTTGCGATTAGCGATCATCGCTCCAGTCATATGACGCTTGATGAGCTAGTCCGAGTTGCCAGCGAAGCTCACGTTGGTGGTTTGATGACAGGTAAGGCAGGCTTGTTACACTTGCACTTAGGAGACGGTCGTAGGGGCTTGCAACTTGTTCGAGAAGCTATCGCTGAGGCAGAAGTGCCTGCGCGCATTTACCAGCCAACCCATGTCAATCGATTGAAGCGGTTGTTTGATGAAGCTTGTGAGCTCGTCGCAGAAGGCTGTCATATCGATTTGACGGCCTTCCCTGTAGTTGAAGAAACCAATGGTGATAAATCTAGCGTTGATAAGTCTGTCGACAATGGTTATGGGATTGTTGAGGCTGTTACTCGTTATATCGATAAAAACCTGCCGATTGAAAAATTGACAGTAAGCTCGGACGGTGGGGGTTGCTTGCCGGAGTTTGATAATCAAGGTGTTTTGCTAAAGCTCGACTTTGCTCGTTGTCAAAGTCTGCCCATAGCACTCGGAGAACTGTTAGCCGCAGGCGTTGATACAGAGCAAGCGATATCGTTTTTTACCAAAAACGCAGCGCAACTTTATCGTCTGCAAGGGAAGGGTGTAATTGCCGTTGGTGCTGATGCCGACCTTGTGACAATGGATGAGCAGTTTCAAATTTCCGATGTCATGTGCCGGGGCGTTTGGCATAAAAAGTCTGGCAGGCAGCTAAAAAAGGGATTGTTTGAGTAAGCTTTTCATCTGCTAAAAAATTCGCTAGTTCATCATTCATTCATAAAGAACATAAGGAAAAAAAATGCCATCGCCAGGAACAAAAGGTGTGGAACGCGGCTACGTGATTCCCATCGGGGGTGCCGAAGACAAATTAAAAGACCAGTCGATACTCAATCGATTTGTGGATCTTTGCGAAGGCGAGAAGGCGAGAATTACAGTGATACCCACTGCATCCGCACTGGAAGATACCGGTGATAACTATATTCGCATATTCAAGGATCTTGGCGTAAAACAGGTGATCTCACTGCCGATTGTAGAAAGGGAGGATGCTCAATCTGAAAAATACCTCGCTGAGCTTGAGCAATCGACAGGTATTTTTATCACCGGAGGAAATCAGCTTAGACTCTCTACCATTCTTGGTGGTACGCCCATATCAAAAGCAATACGAAGATTAAACGCCCACGGCACCCATGTTGCCGGGACATCTGCTGGTGCAGCCATTATGCCGGAGCATATGATCTCTGGTGGCGAATCAGGAGGAACTCCCAAGCAGGGAGCTGTTAGTTTAAGTCCGGGTCTTGGCCTGACCAACAAACTGGTGATCGACCAGCACTTTCGTCAGAGAAACAGGCTGGGGCGCTTGATGTCGGCTATTGCTTACAACCCGTTTCTGATTGGACTTGGAATTGACGAAGATACTGCTGTCTTTATTAACCCTGAGGGTGTGCTGGAAGTGGAGGGTAAAGGTGCTGTAACAATTATTGACCCAAGTGAATTAAAATATTCAAGCATGCACAATGCTCGAGAAGGCGATACGATCAGCCTTATCGGTATGCGAGTACATGTCCTTGCCAAGGGCTGCGGTTATTCGCTTGAGACAGGTGAAGCCCACTTCCCTAAATAAGGAAGCCTAAACAAAGGGCCCCAAATAACGCGCCTTAAATAACAAGCCAGACTGCGGTTTAACTCACAAAATTGACTTGGTGTTCACGCCAGGAGGCCAAGTAATGAAAACAATATCGACGAACGTGTATGTAGGCCCAAATATCTACGCTAGCTTTCCGGTTATTCGCCACGTTGTTGATTTGGGTATTCTCGAAGACTGGCCATCTGCAAAGTTGGGTAAATCCTTTACTGACGGCCTTGTTAAAGCATTACCTGGGCTAGCTGAACACGGCTGTTCCTATCGCGAGCCCGGTGGTTTTCTGCGCCGACTGACTGAAGACGAAGGAACCTGGCTGGGGCATGTCTGGGAGCATTTGACCCTTGAGCTGCAAAGTGTCGCTGGTTCTGAAGTTTCATTTGGCAGAACTCGCTCAACCGGTGAGCCCGGTTGTTACAACATGGTATTTGAATACAAGCAGCGCGATGTGGGTTTAGAGGCTGCGCGCATTGCCCGGCAGTTGCTCTTGAGTTTGCTACCTAATGACCTTAAGGCCACAGCCTCTGTTGCAGAGGTTATTGACGCAGACTTCAGCGTCAGCGATGACATAGAGAGCTTTGTTAAATTTGCACAGCGCAAAGAATTTGGCCCTAGCACGGCGTCTCTCATTGCAGCCGCGCAGGAAAGGGGGATTCCATGGTTACGACTCAATGATTATTCGTTGGTGCAATTTGGCCATGGTAAATACCAGCAGCGCATTCAAGCGACCATTACCAGTGAAACAAGACATATCGCCGTTGAAATAGCCTGTGATAAAGAAGACACCCATAAGCTCTTAAAGGACCTCGGTCTGCCTGTGCCGCAGCAGTATGTGGTTTACAGTGAGCGTGAAGCACAACGGGCAGCAAAGCGAATTGGTTTCCCCGTTGTGATCAAGCCTCTCAATGCGAATCATGGCCGAGGGGTTTCCATTAATCTTGAAACCGAAGAGCAGATTGCCGTTGCCTTGGAAGATGCGAAGAAACATGGCACTGGTCGAGCCGTCCTTGTTGAAAGCTACGTTGTTGGATTTGATCATCGTATGTTGGTCGTCAACGGTGAATTAGTGGCTGTGGCAAAACGAGTTCCTGGACATGTGGTTGGTGATGGCCAGAAAACAGTAGAAGCGTTGGTAGAGGTGGTCAATGAAGACCCTCGTCGCGGTATCGGACATGAGAAAGTTTTGACCCGGCTTGAATTTGATCACCAGGCGACAAGGTTGCTTGAAGAAGCGGGTTACAGTTCGCAAACCATATTGAAAAGCGGCGAGATATTTTATCTTCGTTCCACCGCCAACCTATCCACCGGTGGCACTGCCGTAGATGTAACAGACATTGTTCACCCTGACAACCGACAGATGGCAGTTAGAGCTGTAAAAGCTATTGGCCTTGATATTGGGGGTGTTGATTTTCTTAGTGCTGACATCTCAAACTCCTACAAGGACATTGGTGGAGCGATTGTTGAAGTCAATGCAGCCCCCGGCTTTAGAATGCACGTCGCGCCAAGTGAAGGGCAGCCCAGGGATGTGGCAGGCAAAGTTATGGACATGTTGTTTGATGCCAGCGCACCAACTCGTATCCCGATCGCTGCGATTACAGGTACTAATGGTAAAACGACGACTTGTCGTATGCTTGCACACATTATGAAAGCAGCAGGGCACGTTGTGGGTATGACCTCTACAGATGGAGTTTATATCGATGGGCACTTAACAGTGAAGGGTGATATGACCGGTCCAACCTCAGCGCAGATTGTCTTGCGTGATCCGGATGTGGATATGGCTGTGATGGAGACAGCCCGCGGCGGTATTGTTAGAAGCGGTTTGGGGTATTCCTCAAGTTCTGTGGCTGCTTGCCTCAATGTGACTTCTGATCATCTTGGCCTGCGCGGGGTCGACACTCTGGAACAGTTAGCGCAGGTGAAGCGAGTAGTTGTCGAGTCTGCGACTGATACGGTTGTGTTGAATGCGGACGATTTGCTCTGTCTCGAAATGGCCGACTACACCCATGCGGATAAGCTTTGCTACGTGACTCTTGATCCGACTCATGCGCTGGTAAAAGAGCATATTCGCGCGGATGGTATGGCTCTTGTTCTTGAGCAAGGCATCAATGGTGAAATGATCACAATCTATGATAAAGGTGCGCATATTCCTTTGCTATGGACTCACCTTATTCCTGCCACAATTGAAGGTAAGGCTGTCCACAATGTTCAGAATGCGATGTTCGCAGCAGCTATGGCTTATGCCATGGGCAAATCCTTAGAAAACATTCGACATGGGCTGCTAACTTTTAATACGACTTTCTTTCAGGCGCCTGGTCGGATGAACGTGTTCGATGAGCACCCATTCAAAGTGATTCTAGACTATGCCCACAACCCGGCAGCGATCAGTGCGATGTGTCAGTTAAGCGATCGACTCGACGTTGCCGGCAGACGAGTCTGCGTAATCTCTTCACCAGGCGATCGACGCGACGAGGACGTTAGTGCTTTAGCTAGCACTGCAGCGGGCCACTTTGACCACTATATTTGTAAGGCAGATGACAACCGCCGAGGCCGAGGTGATGTTGAAATTCCTGAGATGATTAGAAATCAGCTCATTGCGGAGGGTGTTGATAAGAGTGCGGTTGAAGTGATTGCTGATGAAAAAGCGTCAGTTGCGCACGCCTTAGAATTTTGCGACGCGGGAGATTTACTAGTGGTTTTTGGCGATGATATTACCCGTTGTTGGAAACAAATCATTCATTTTAGGACAGATGGTGCGGGTCGGGAAATTGAAAGCCAAAAAGAAGACAGTAAGGAAGACAGGGAAGTAACCGAGCATTTTGAATTGGCCGATGGTCAATCCCTGATTCGAGATGAGCGCGGTGTTAGGATCGCAAAAACAGAAGAAGGTGATGACTAGGCCAGCTAAGCGCACTAGATCGAATTACCGGAGACCCGATGATAGATTTTGATGGTAGAAGACTAACCGGGGCAAATTTTTTCTGCGATGGACCTGCTGTGGTTATCGATACTTGCCTGGAGGCTGCCGAGCCCAAAGAAATTGCTCGCCGTTGGACTAAAATAGTTGCAGATCTACTTGCAGAGCTAGGACGACCTCAGCCCGAAGTCATTGGATATCGAATTCACGATGTGGGTCAGTCGTTTTTTTTCACCGAAGAAATTGATGCGCTATATGCCTCGATTGATCTGGCTGAAGCTGCGTTGAATATAGCCTTGGATGATAAGGCAGAGTCTTCTGTGGAGCACTATCAACGATTGATCTCAAACTCGAGTTTTGGTCTTAAGGCGAGGTTTGAAGAAGAATCAAACCCCAAGCTACTTGCTCTGCAAGAGGCCGCTAAACAGCAAAACGCCCCATTTCTCTGGGATGATGATTTCGTTTCTCTTGGCTATGGGCTGTCTGCGGGTATTTGGCCCATTGATCAAATCCCTGTAATTGATAACAGCTTAACTTGGTCACAATATTGCCCGATTCCTGTTGCTTTCATTACCGGGACAAACGGTAAATCAACGACCACTCGTCTCGCTAGCCAGATTCTTCGGGGCTCAGGAATTGTTGTCGGATTTAGTTCAACAGATGGTATTTGGGCAGGTGATGAGTGCCTTGATCACGGAGACTATTCTGGTCCGGGCGGTGCTAGGGAAGTATTAAGAAACCCTAGGGTTAATGCTGCGATATTGGAAGTTGCCCGAGGCGGGCTGTTGCGCCGTGGGCTCGGTGCTGAAAAAGCCGATGCTGCGCTTATTACTAACGTCGCTGAGGATCATCTTGGCGAGTATGGGGTGAATACGTTAGCGGAACTGATTGAGGCGAAGTTTATCGTAAGAAAGTCCCTTGGTCCTGACGGAAAATTAATTCTTAATGCGGATGACACAGGGATTGTGAGCTTTGTGCAAAAGCTTGGAGCATCACTGGCAAATGAAATTGTCTGGTTTTCGCTTGATAAAAACAACTGTAAGTTTGCGGATCACTTTCTTAAGCAAGGGTCAGCATACTTCGTAGATGCAGACAGAATTGTCGCGCAAACGGGTGCTGAAGTCAGGACTATTTGCAAGGTGACGGATGTCCCTATTACCCTTAACGGTTATGCCAGACACAATATCTACAATGCACTTGCCGCTGTTGCGTTAACCCATACTATGGGCGCTTCAATTGAACAGATAAGAGCGGGTTTGTGTTCTTTTGTCGGTGACCAAAAAAATAATCCAGGGCGTGGCAATATATTTACGATTAACGGCGCCACAGTGATGGTCGACTTTGCCCACAACCCCCATGGTTTGAACGCCGTTGTCGATACCCTGCTTCAATTTCCAGCGCAGCGGCGATTGGTCATGTTGGGGCATGCGGGTGATAGAAGTAATGCTGATATCAGTAAGCTGACCGAAGTTGCCGCCAGACTCAAACCTGATCTTGTTGTCATCTACGAACTTGAGGATTACCTGCGCGGTAGAAGCGCGGGCGAGATCCCGTCTTTGATATTTGAAGTAATGACGCAGCTTGGCGTAGACAAGAATCAGGTTGTGATAACCTCTAATCCCGTCGCCGCAGCGCAACACGCTCTTGCCTGGGCTAGAGAAGGAGATGTACTGCTTTTACAAACTCTGGGAGATAGAGAGAAAGTGCTTAAATTATTGGAAGCAGAGACATAGTCTGGATTAATGGGGACTTATAAATAGGGGTCAGCGTAAAAATACAGTACTGTATTTTTACGCTGACCCCAAAATTTCAGGCAGAATGAAGCTCGGATAGAAACAAAATAGAATTTCTGTATGTGATCAACTATGGCTTAACACGTATAGTTTATAGCCAACGATGCCGCAGAATAAAGCAACGCCATCATAGGCTAAGTGTTTTACAACAACAGAAGCGTTCGCACAGCTTCGTAAGGAAAATTTGAACCATGCAACATCTGCCCTTGGTAGTTGGTTTTGGTGGCATAAACGCTGCTGGTCGTAGCTCTGGGCACAATGGATACAAACGTACAGTGATTGATGCGCTAGCAAAATCGCAAGTTGACGCTACTTGGCAAAGCCTCTCGGCTCTAATGCAGTGTGACGCTAGCGCCATTGACTACATGCGTAAACACACATTGGTACGACGTATTGAAGAGCAATATTTTGACCCAGATCGAATTCCTTGGAACCGCGCTGTTAATTTAGCGCCTGGTCAAGGACAAACGATTAGTTTTGAATTGAGCAAGCGTGACGTGCCAGACGTAGTGCCGGCTGATTGGCACATTCAAGAGCTGCCAGGGGGCCGTCTTCGGGTAACAGTTGATGCGGCGATGTCGGTGACAATTCAGGATCACCGTAAGCTGGGAGTCAGCTCTGCGGCGCAATTGCCAACCGGTTTCGACCCTGCCGCTCTCTATCAGTCGCGCAATCATCCGCGGGGCTTGCAGCTGGCTATTGTAGGTATCAGTGATGCGCTAGGAAGTATGGGATTGGATTGGGATGAAGTTTCGCAGAGCGTGCGACCTGATCAGATTTCTATGTATTCCAGTTCTGCGATTGGTCAAATGGACGAGACAGGCTCGGGTGGCCTCCTTGGCGCGCGGTTGCGGGGTAAGCGGGTAACGTCAAAGCAACTGGCACTGGGTCTGCCACAAATGACAGCGGATTTCCCTAATGCCTATGTCTTAGGACATGTTGGCACTACCGGCGGTAACATAGGCGCTTGCGCTACTTTCCACTACAACCTTAGATTAGCTGTTAATGATATTCAATCTGGTCGCGCCAAAATCGCAATAGTTGGGTCGAGCGAAGCCCCCATTACGCCTGAACAAATTGATGGTTTTATGACTATGGGAGCAATGGCGACAGATGAAAATCTTGCCGCGCTCGACGGGTTGGCTAGCGGCGAGAAGATTGATTACACGCGAACCTGTCGGCCTTTCGGTGAAAACTGCGGTCTCGCTATTGGTGAAGCATCACAGTATGTCATTCTAATGGCTGACGATCTTGCGCTTGAGCTTGGTGCAAATATTTATGGCGCCGTGCCTGGCGTATTTGTGAACGCGGACGGACATAAGAAGTCGATTTCTGGACCTGGGGTTGGGAATTACATTACCTTTGCCAAAGCGGCGGCCTTGGCTAAATCGCTGTTAGATGAGCGAGGGTTTAAAGAGCAGACTCTGGCCTATGCTCATGGCACTGGTACGCCTCAGAATAGAACTAGTGAATCTCATATATTTAACGAGACTGCCAAAGCGTTTGGTGCGTCTGATTGGTTGGTGCCCAGTATCAAGTGCTATGTTGGACACACGATGGGGCCTGCTGGAGGCGACCAGTTGGTTAGTGCATTGGGTGTTGCAGAGCATGGAATCGTACCGGGAATTACAACATCGACAGGGCCTGCCCACGATGTCCATCACAGTCACTTAAGAATCGCCTCGGAGCATACGAATATTGGCGCCGAAAATTTCTCGGCTGCATTATTGAATGCCAAAGGATTTGGTGGAAACAATGCAACAGCTGTCATGCTATCAACTGCGGTAGTCAAAAAAATGCTTAATGAAAAACACGGCTCAGCGGCGTTAACGCGATGGCAGCACAGCTCAGAAAATGCGCGACAAGCCAGCAGTGAGTACGATGCGCAGTGCAGTCGCGAGGGCATGTCTTTGATCTATCGGTTTGGTCACGATGTGCGCGATGGCTCACATATCCATATTGATGAGAATGAGCTGCGTATTGATGGTTACAGTCAGGCTATTAAGCTGACCCCCTAAATTCAACAAGCCAGTGGCATAGCAACAACAGATTGTTATCGCTTTAGTGCATTGTTGGGTTTTTATTGAGCGTGATCTGCCAGCTGAATTACCCTCCGATTGAAAGCGATTTAAAGGAGGATTACATTCTGGATCGTTTATTTATTCAGGTACAATCCTTAGTACTTTGTCGCTATCACTATCAGTAAAAATATACAGAAGGCCATGGAGGCCAACGCGCATATCGCGGATGCGAGCGTCGATCTCGGTAAAAATAGGAGCCTCGCTTACAACCTTGCCCACTTCTAGTTTAATGTGCCTAACTTTGTCGTGTTGAATTAATACCAGCCAGCTGGTTTTCTACTTGAGAAGATAATAGCCTTGGCTCCATGGGTATTTTTTGGGTAAATAAGGCGAGCGAGCAAAAAACTAAGACGGTAAATGATGGTAAATTAAATGCCTCCGACCCCTTTAACCCTTTAATTCCTTTCATACACGATTTCTGCTTCGAAACTGGGGTGTTCAAAAAGTTAGCGTTAAAAGTAGAGGGGGAAGGCTGGCGCCCATGCCCAGTCTTAACTCTCTACAATCAAAGATTCGCCTGCTGCTGCCCGGTCGACAGTGGGGGCATATCCGGACCTGACAGACTTTTCAAAAATTCGATCACAGCCATGCGTTCCTTGGTACTCAGGGAATCGCCCCAGGTGTGGCCCATCTTGCCTCTGCCGAAGTTATTAGTGTCATACACAAATCCCATATCAACTTTGGCTCGACTCTTTTCTGGAGCCGTTGCAGCAGTTGCTACCAAATCTGCATATTGTGCTTTGGTCAGAGCCGTATACTCCAATCCTACACTTTCCATATTATAGGCGTGTGGGCTTTTGTCGCGGTCCCAAATTTCCGGGCGCAGTTTGGAATTTAATACGGCCTCTATAGTCGGCACAGACCCATTGTGGAAATAAGGGGCTGTTGTCCAAACACCTACCAAAGGCGGTGGAACGTAGCCGATTCCTTTTAGAGGCTTATCGACCGGAGTTAACTCAGGTGTGCCTTGAGCGTCATAGTAGACAGCGAGTTTGTCTAGGTGTGCGACGATTGGGGCAAAGTCCTCGATAACTTCGCTGTAGCTTGGATCTGTACCCACGTTTCTGAGCAGCTCAGACCCGCTGTAATTCACGATCCAAGAGCCCGGCATGGTGTAGTCCAATGCTGAGGTCTTCTTGGTGTATTCACCGTGGCACTGGAAGCAAGCTAGGAAGGTTGAACGATCTTCAGGATCGAGCTTGCCATGAAAAATCTCTTCTCCCATTTGTACTAGTGAGGCATCCAACTTCTCTGGATAAACCGGTGACTGGGTTTCTCTTGCAAAAGCCAGCGCTCTGGCAGTCATCGCTACATGCTCTGTGTGATGTTCGTTGATCTCCTCGTTTCCTATGCTGAAATTCAGCGAAAAATGCGCCGCATCATGGGGGCCTCCATCGCCGTACCAGTAGTCCCGTACTTTGTATTTCATCGTCCACCAAGGCATCGCCTGCACTGGAGGCCGCTGTGTGTTCTTCATAACCTCGGTGAGTTCTGTTTCTTCAGCGGAGGTAAGCAATCCGGTTTCTTCTGGATTGGCTATGCTTGCTGCCAAGTTCCAAACCGCATACTGGCCAAAGTTATCACCACGAACCACTTCTCCGCGAACGTCTGTTAATGGCGTTGATCGCTGAACGGTACTATTACTGGCAAGTCCCGCCACCACGACACCATTAACTACTCCGGCATGACAGGCGAAACAGTTCAGGCTTGCATACTCTTTGCCGTCGCGCTCGAAGGGGGAAAGGCCAAGATCTAAGGCTGAGTCGGCATCTGCATCGAATGAAGGCAGTGAGCCTTCGCTGTAATACTTGCCTGCCGCCGTTGTGGGGTCGTATCCGAGCTCATCCGCCTTGCTGGCAGCGATGGTTTGCTGAAAATAGAGCCCGCTCATGGGTAATTCTAAGTCAAACATTTTTCCTGAAAGGATTTGCTTTAAGCCAGCCTGTCCTGCTTCGGAGTAGGCTTCAGAATCGAAGCCATGAAAGGAAAGTGACAGATCTTCGCGGTCTGAGTAGGCGTTTCCGACGAATACAAGCGCTGAACCGAGCAAAATCGATATGGTAGCGCGGCCAATAAGTGACTTTTTTTGAAAGGGGCTGAACTTATTGATAATGGCTAGTTTCATGGTAGATCTCTTTAAATTGGCTGCTTGATTGACAGGCAAGTTGAAATGTATGGAAACAGTATAGAAAAAGAGAAGCTTTCTGGCTTGTACGACGCGATTGACCTGTTGCGCGCTGCTAAATGCAAATTAGGACTGTCTTTGGGGCTAAAAGTTGATAAAGGCGCTTAAAGGCTTAAAGGTTCTGATTTATTTGGTGTCAAAGCCGAAAGTAAGGCTAAATTCGTCACTGTGGATATCGCTTGGTGACCCGCCGGTGAATCCGGCAACTGCGCGACTGTAATGGGAGAGGTCGTGAAATCCTGCCTCGTGGGCTGCTTGGGTGAAATTTAAGCCTTGAGCTAACATTGGGAGCGTCTTCCATACAGCAACATTACGGATATAGAGCGAAAGCGCACATTGCATTTCTTGTTTGAAAAGGGCTCTTAACCGAGATTCTGAAAGATTTATTTTCCCCGCCAGGAAGTTGATTGATATTTCATCGGCAGGGTACTCTTCAATGAGTTCACATACTTCTTCAATTCTCGAGTCTATTTTTTTAGTGAAAGTTCTGTCGCAGAGGGCATACACTACGGATTCAAAAAAAGAGCTGACTTCTTTTTGATTTAACTCTTTATAAAAGTTCTCACGGCATAATTTTTGTGTTTTTAGTAGTTCTGTCGGGGTGAACGATCGGGCCTGTTTCCCATTCAACGTGCTTATTAGGTGCCAATAGACCGACGTTGTAATAAAAACATCGAAGCTAGTGGTTTCCGAGTCGACAGCGTGAATGATCCTGTCATTCACGTTTGGGCCTAGGATGATTCCTTGATAATACTCTTGCTGATTATTTTCGTCTCGAATTGAAAAGGGTTTATCGCCGGCTATTACAATAGTCACTGATAAACGATGTATTGATGGACGCTCATATTCCCCTGCTAAAAAGAGGTCCCGCTTAAAGAAACACCGATCCCAGAAATGGATACGGCTCTTGTTAGTTCTATTCTCAATTTCATTGTTCATTGAATTACCTGGCCTCTAAGGGAGGTGTTAGGAGGCCGAATTATCTCAGATGCACAGTTTACACCCACTGATGGTTCCTACAATAAGATCAGGTTTCTTGAATGTCAGAATCATCAAAATCTATGAGTCAAAGCTCTAAAAGAAAAATGGGCCCGGAGTAAAAATACAGGGCTATATTTTTACTCCGACTCCGTTTTCAAGCCAATATTGATCTAAGGTGTCATACTCACCTTTATCTATGGATTAGGCATAATCCATAGCACTGCGTTGGTATCGCTAGCGGTAAACGCGTAAAAGAATCCATTGTAGCCAGCATGTATATCCTAGAGGCATGCGGTGATTTCGGTAAAAAGACGCCCTCGCTTGCCGCCGTGTTCACGTTGCCCTGCATTTTTCATATACTTGAAAAGGCTGGAAAGCATCACTTTCAGCCGTTGCTGTGCCCAAGGATTAGCTAAGTGCCTCTGTTTCAGTAGAGCTTTATCGGGCAGAACTAGGCAAGGCTGGCTATAGATCTCTTTTACCTGAGGTTTTTGACCGAGATCAAGTATTTTACACAATCTGCTACTATGTTAGTCTAAAGAGTCATATCAAATAGCTAAAAACCATAAAAGTGAGTGAAGAAGGAGCAAGCGAGAGCGATACGGCGCAAGAAGCGAAGGCTTACATTGCGGTTGTGTTCGTGTTTGACGAAAAAACAAATATCCTGCGTGCAAATTTAACTAAAGTCGCATTACCTACTGAAAATTCTCTCCAAGCCTTGCAAGAAACTCTGAGCAAAGAAGGCTACTCAAACTTTCAATATAAGCCGGAAATAGTTGAATCCTTGGTTCAAAAAGCAACTCAGGGAGAGACCGGCAGTTTCGAGATAGCTGTACGAAAAGAATATACCTCAATTGATTTTGTGTTCGATGAAAACTCAAATCAACTCAGTGCACAGTTTTCCGTTAGCTATGAGGAAAACAGGCTAAACCACGGTGTTGTTCAGGAAATTTTAAAGGAGAAAGGATTTGATACCCTTACTTTTCATCCTGGGGCTTTACAGAAAGCGATTCGTAACGCGGGAAAAAATGATCGTCAAGAGCTCGAAATAGCGTTTCGAAAAGTCTACAGTGATGTCAGCTTTCATTTTGATGAGACTGTCAACCTGCTTCAAGCCACTCTCAGCAACACCTTTACGGATCCGCGAATCTCGCTCAGCTCACTTCGTGAAGAATTAAAAACTAAAGCCTTCGACCGGTTCTTTTTTAAAGAGGGGATTTTGGAAAGCTTGTTGCCTAAAATTCAAAAGGCAGAAGAGGCCGAAATCACAGTAGCTGAAAAAAAAGATGCTAAGGTTTTAGTTGAATTTTCCGGCGATAAAATGGAGGCTACAATAACGACAATATCAGCTTTCGGTGGTGTTGAGCTAAGTGCTGATCTAATCAATCAAGCGGTTCAAAGCAGCGGTGTAGACATAAGCCTTTGCGACCAAATTATATTGCTTGATGTGAGTAAGCAAGATAGCGTATCAAAAATTGTATTTGCCGCAGGTGTCAAATACATAGCCGGCGAAGATTGTAGGTTCGAGGCTCTTATTGGAGAGATTAACGAAAAAGACAGGACGGTAGATGATCAAGCAATAGTTAATCATTTAGACGGTAACGATTTTGTTATGGTAGAAATAGGCACTCCCCTAATGCAAAAAATTCCAGCTACAGCTGGTACCGACGGCCGCAATGTTCTCGGTGAAGAAATCATTGCTAAACCTGGTGATGATTTTGATTTTGACATTGACCTTAGCGGGGCAATCATTGATTCCGCTAATAGCAATATGCTTTTAGCGGAATGTGGAGGGCATCCTATTATTTGCGCTCGCAGTGTTAAAGTTGGCTCGCTCCTAAGGCTTGACAATGTAGATATTAAGTGTGGCAATGTTAACTTCGATGGCTCTCTATACGTAGAAGGAGAAGTTAAAGCCGGCTTTACTGTAGAAGTAACCGGTGATGTTACTGTTAAAGGTATGATTGAGCGCGCGACGGTTATTGCTGGCAATGATATTACAGTAGGAGGAGGTGTGATTGGCGGCGATCTGGGCAATGAGAGCACACTAAAAAAAGATCAAGCTAGCGAGCACAGGAACGAGGAATCTGAGGAAGCTGAAAAGGTTTCTGCAAAAAAATCTCCCCAGGAAAGTCTTAGAACTCATTTGCAAGCCGGCGGTGCGATAGACGTTGGTTTCATGAGTATGGTCAATGCTAAGGCGGGCGGCGACATCGTTGTTAAAGAATATGTTATGCACTCGTATTTAGAGTCGGGTAATCAGATACTTTTAGGGCAAGCCGGCGGGAAAGGACGGTTGATAGGAGGTAAGTGCTTCGCCGCTGAGGGTGTTCTCGCGAACGAATATGGAACTGATGCCAATGTAAAAACACTAGTTTCAGCGGGTACGACGATAACCCATAGTGCTGAGCTTAGAGAGCTCGCGGAAAGTGTGGATAAAAAAACTGAAGAAGTCTTAAGTCTTTCAAAAATAATTGAAAAGATACGCTCTGATATCGTTACTAACCGAGCGACAGAGTTGCAGCAGAGGCTGGGCACTATTGTCAATACCGTAGATGTCTTGCGTGAACAAATTGACGTGCAAGCAAAGGAAGTCGAAAAAGTCTCAAAGCTAGTTAGTGATAGTTCAAACATTATTATATCTAGCAGGAAAAAAATATTTCCAAATGTAGAGTTTTGTATAAACGGCGCCAATATTAAATTTGACCAGTTAACTGACTCAGGCGCTTATCATGAATCAAAGAGCAAAGTGGTGAAGTTAAAAAGACCCGATGAATAACCTCGGCTAAGATCGCTCACTGCAAATTTCTTAGAGTAGGCCGCCGCCATGAAATGTAGACATTGAGGGCCCGGAATCTAGGAGTCGAAAAAGCGAGAAATCAATAAAAATTACTCAGAGTAGAAATCCAGCACTTTCAGTGCGGGAAAAGAGCAAGCTATAAGCTAGGCATTAACAGCGGAATAATACAAACGGGCTAGGGTATCTGTCCGCTTATGCTTTATGTTCTGAGTTCACGCTATGACTTCAAGCGCGCCGCGCTCATAGAAAAAAACTGCGGGCGCAATTACTCGATCCATCGCTAAGGACTTACAGTATTCTGAGCCGCCGAGTCAAAGTCGAAAACTAAAGTGTGCTGTCTAGCGCGCAATGAAAACCTGCACTGACTTCACTATAAAACATTTTCTCACTTCTTCTTAGAATCCTGTATGAACTCCTGCGCGACTATTTATAGCCGAAAGAGTTAGCGTAATAAAACAGCAGAATTAGAAAAATAATTTCTAGGTTTCATGCAATTTTTTAGCCAGGGCAAGCCCGAAGGGGTTAAAACCAAATTTCTCTAACTTCCTTTATATTCCAGCAAAAATTGTGATCTGAGCGTTTGCTTGTTTGAAGCGAGCTTATGATCCAAGCTCTATCGTTTTGCCGCTCTAACTGCGAGGTCATTCAACACCTCAATGTAGTGCACCTGTGTTCCGAAGCCGCAATGCCCGTGATTTGGCAGCCAGTTAAACTGTGCGTCGGCCCCTGGTGCTTCCATAACATTGAGAGTCTCTTCGAGAAACCGAAGGCCGTTGCTTAGATAATAGTTGTCCATGTCTCCCATCCAAAATTGCAGCTTACCGGTGAGATCTGAGCCGATGCTGGGCCAGTTTTCTCGGACATAGAGTTCTAAGTCCCAAGGACGCCAAGAGTCAGCGACCGCTGGATTTATCACGCCGGTCTCTTGATTCCAAACTGGAATCGGATTGCCTTGGTTATCTGGTTGGCCATACACGGCGTTCCAAGCGCCCCATTGCTTGCCAGAGGTTACGTAGTTGCCGCCGCTGCCCATAACAGCTTCCATTCGCACCTCATCGGCAACACTAAATCTAGGGTCGCCGTTGGTATCCCGTGCGCTCGGGCGAGCCATTCCGCTTGCGCTCAAAAAAGCGTTGTCATCTTCATAAAGATTCACTAGTTGAAAAGCTCGGAAACTTGGTGAATCCGGGCTCAAAGAATAGGCGCCATTGAAATAGTCTGGATAAAGTATTTGCAGCGCCATGGATACCCAGCCACCAGTGGAGCAGCCAGTGACAAAACGGCTAGTGGGAACATCATCAATTGGGAAACGCTGCGCAAGATAAGGAAAGAGTTCGAAGAAATTTGCGTTGGCGTAGGGTCCCGATACGGCACTGTTCATCTGATAGGAGTCACCATAGGGAGATTCGCCATCGAGAAAAACAATTACCGCTCCAGGGGTGGAGGAGTCCTGCCAGTAGTCCATAAAAGTGCTGTCATTAAGCAATCTCTGACTGCGTGTGAAGCGCCCGTTTAGTCCAGCCACTTGATACAGGACTGGGTAGCGTTGATCGGAATCCTTGGCATAACCTGAAGGTAGTAAGACAGATGCCCGCAAGAAGATATCTTTTTCATAGAACTCTGAAAGTAAAGCAGACTTAATGCGAACATATTTCAGCAGCGGCGTATCGTTTGGCAGTACTTCATCCGCGACTGTTTCCGTTAAAATTAAATTCAAATTCAGAGAGTTGGGGTTGGAGCCAATCTGTAATGTTTGTGGCAGCGAGTAATAATTACCGGGGGAATTAAGATCGGAAAGCACATTATTTTGATCGAGAAGTGCCTGTACCCGCCATTCGCCTAGCTCAAGCTGTGAGATTGACTGCAAGGGAAATCCAGCACTTGGCTTAAACTCAATGTTCTCTCCGCTCCAATCTTCAACATCAACCGCGAAAAACGGCGACGCATCGAGCGGAGCAACCTCGTCACCAATATTGAGCCTGGGTTCTGCTTGCGCGTCTTTGGTAAAAACCACGAAGAGACGGCCCGAATAAGTCGATTCGGTGCCTAGTAAGGAGACAGTAATCTCCTCAATTTGTGCCTGAAGGGTCTGAAAGGGCAGGCAAAAAATACCAGAAATGCCAGCAGCTATTATCGGTAAACGCATCTGTAGTCTCCATCTTTTGAAAGTGCAATTTGGATAAGTAGGTTACGTTGATTTATCAAAGGGTCAAGTGACTAGCTGTGAGATGCTCCTTGTTCCAGATGACTCCTGCGCTCCTGCTACCAAGGAGATGTTCCGATGAGCTCAATTTAGGGCAGCAACTGGACTCTGCCAATTTTCGCTCTTCGCAAAGATGAAAAGTTAGCTGCTCGTGCTTCGTGGTGGTGCGCTCGTTGAAAACGGCCGCTGCAGTGATTAGAAAACCCTCGAATACTTTTCAGCATTTCGCGAGACCCATTGGTCAAACGGTCCAACAATACAATATTGAAAAATCTATGTGCACTAAAAGGTGTGCCGAGAAAACCAATCAGCATAGACTTGTTTCTGGGCTAGAAAATAAATATGCACCTATTTACGGCGCTTGATTTTTTGGGGAGCTGTGTGTCGCCAGTTCCTTATGCTCGGATGGTGCTTATTTATTCTATCCATCTGTATAGCCATCTAGTTATTTTGAACAAAGAAATTCTCTAGTTAGAACAATCATCCCAGTACCTATTATTTTGAAGGGCATGGCTGCATGAGTCTTCATTGTTTTGGTGCGTCGACAAAAAAGGGGAACCGTTTTAGTGCCAGTTAAGTGGCCGCAACACGGCCTGCTATTGGCTAAACCATGAATTCACTGGCTTCTAGGCTTGTGGCACACCTCTTGCTATATCTCGGTGCGATTAACGGATAAGTGCTTATCAGTTGGGGAGTTACGGCTCTAATTGCTAAAAGAGTGCACTAAGCACTCGCTGTGTAGCGTGTATAGTCGCTCACAGCTGCTTTTTCTATACTAATCGGTATATATAAAATTACATTCGGCAATTCTGGTGTTATGCGGTTACCCCTGAAATTAAAATGGGAGTCCTTGCGCAGCGTTGCAGGCTAGCTTTTCGACTATTTTATTTTAGGAGTTTATTAATGAAGACCCGCATTCCAAACTTTGCTCAGAAAAAGGGGCTTCGATTTTTTATTGCCCTGTGCGCTGGCACGGCCAGTATATCAATTTTTTCCCAGGTGGCTTCTGCACAGGAAGACCAGATAGAGGAAGTTGTAGTAACCGGTTCGCGAATTGCTAGAGATAGCGCCACCTCAGCCGCTAGTCCTATTTCGGTCATCGGTGGCGACGGCATTCGAACCGCAGGACAGGCAGATCTTGGTGAGCTATTGCGTGAGTCACCGGCTCTCAACAACTCGCTGCCGGCAAACTTTTCGGCAATTAATGATGCTGGCACAACTGATTCTGATATCGGTTTAGGCCTGCTTGATCTTCGCGGCCTCGGTGCAAACCGGACGCTAGTTTTGGTTAACGGTCGCCGACATGTAGCTGGCGGTCAAGGTTCGGCCGCAGTAGACATAAACTCTATCCCTAGCGTAATGCTGAAGCAGGTCGAGACCCTTACCGGCGGTGCTTCATCTATTTACGGCGCGGACGCCGTGTCGGGTGTTGTTAACTTCTTACTCCGCGAAGGCGGGGACTTTGACGGCATTGAGATTACCGCGCAAACAGGGATGTCCAGCCGATGGGATACCGAAGAGTACTATGTATCTGCCGCTGGGGGCTTCGAGTTTGCTGAAGGTCGCGGTGAGGCAGTCATTGCAATAGAAGGTCTATCCAATGCCCACGTGTTTGAAAGAAGCAGAGGCTTCGCCGGCCCGGCTGTAGGTAATGACATTCAAAACAATCCGGCCATTGCCGCCGCCGCTGGTATAAACCCGGAAGCTTCGCGCGCCTATGTCCGTCCTACTGGCAACCCAATTTCCAGTCCCGTTGGCGTTTTTAGCATCGCTTCTCAGGACTCTTTTGGTGCAGTGGCAGATGCCGTTAGCGGTGTTAGAGCCGGTACCGGTGTACCCCTTATTCCAGGCACTAATATTCCTGTCGCACAAGTTATCGATTCTCCATTCGTGGGCACACCTCGTGCGTTTAACCCGGGCATTCCAGCGAATGTTAGCCAAAGCTTGTTTGTAGGGGATGGCCTAGGCTCAACCAATCAGACAATATTGCCAGAGCAGGATCGTTGGTCTATCAACCTCAACGGTAGTTTTAAAATCAACGACAATGCGACTGTGTTCGTGGAATCCAAGTACGCATATTCGAATAATGTGCAGGTGCAAGGGGTCGACTTTAACGACGGCCTTCCGATCGGGTACGACAACCCTTATATTCCCCCAGCTCTGCAGGGCCAAATAACCGAGTTGCAAGGCTTGGGTATTATTCCGCCTAACCCTAACGATGGAAGTTTCTACGGATTTGCTTCAAGCAGAGATAGCGACGATTTGCTAGTGTTGCCAGAAGACGATGTTGAGCGTGAGACATTCCGCATTGTTGCCGGTGTAGAGGGCGAATTCGACATAGCCGGCGGCATCCAGTATGAGCTTTCATATAACTACGGCAAGACAACGGTAGATACAAAGAACGTCAATATCCGTCTTGAAGATCGTTTTTATGCTGCAATGGACTCAGTGGTTGACCCTGCATCAGGCGATATTGTTTGCCGATCGAGCCTAGATGCAACTGCGCTGCCTCCAATTGCGGCAGGAACATTTCCTACTCCTGCATTCGCTAGCAATGGCCGCTTCACAGACTTTATAAGCTTCACACCAGGGGCTGACAGTGGTTGTGCTCCGTTCAATCCTTTTGGTCGCAATTCGACGACGCAAGAATATGCCGACTTTGCATATATCGATACTCTCGATACTTCAGAGCTTGAGCAGAACGTCATTTTTGCTTCGCTTTCTGGTTCAACCGCAAGCTTTTTTGAACTGCCAGGTGGCCCTATCGGTTGGGCGGGCGGTTTGGAGTACCGTGAGGAAGATAGCAACTTTGTAGTTTCGGAATTCGAGCTTTCTCAAAACACTTGGGACGGTTCTAACGGCAACGCCGCGCAAGGCTTGGGAGGAAGTTTCGACGTATTCGAATATTTTGCTGAGATTCAGGCTCCACTCATTGCGGATGTTCCCGGTATAGAATTACTTGAAGTTACTGGCGCTATCCGTTTTGCCGACTACAGCACAGTGGGAAGCAATGACGCTTGGTCGACGGGCCTACGTTACTCCCCAGGCTTTGGACTGACAGTACGTGGAACTCTTTCGGAAGCGGTTCGTGCACCTAATATCGCAGAATTGTTTTCGCCACAGCAGCCTGACTTTTTTGCCTTCCAGGATGATCCGTGTACAGTCCAGAACATCGACCTAGGTACGGCAAACCGCGCGAGCAACTGTGCTCAGTTTGTCCCTAGTGGTTACGATGTGAACGATTTCATTACTGCCGGAATTCCTGGCGTAACTGGTGGCAATCCATCGCTTGCTCAAGAGGAATCAACTACGATTACGGCAGGTATTGTTTACGAGCCAGAGTTTATCGGTGGTTTGCGTATTATAATTGACTACTACAATACAGAAATTGAAGGAGCCATCGACGCGCTTTCTCCCGAGCGAATCGCTGAGGCCTGTGTGGATCTAGGGTCAACCTCTAATCAATTCTGCCCGCTAATCGAGCGAGCGCCCGAAGGCTTTATTACTTTTCACCAATCAGGTCAGGTGAACTTGGGTGCGTTTGAGGTATCTGGTATTGATTTCGCATTTGACTACGGCTTTGATATAGGCGATATGGGATCTATCAATCTCGGTGTTACGGGTACGCATCTCCTAGATTTCGATGAGTTTCAAGACCCTATCGATTCCTCAGTTGTTGAAACTCGTGTCGGTGAGTTTGGCTTCCCGGAATGGATCTACAATGTCAACGCTTCTTGGACGATAAGTGATTTAAGGCTTAGCTGGGCTGGGCGCTATGAGGATAGCCAGCTGCTACCTACAATCTCTAATCAGCAGATCGCCGGCAATCCTTTGTTTGTGGATCCATCGCAAACTGGTGACTCTTGGGTTCATGATTTCAACTTTTCTTATGATCTTAACGAGCGAGCCAATATCTACGGAGGACTCAACAACGCTTTTGATCAGACTCCTTACTTAGGCAGCTTGTCGCGTCCTGCCGGACCGCGCGGTAGATTTGGATTTGTTGCTGTTAACTTTCAAATCTGATCGGTCGCTTTTATCAATTAAGTAAATTGATACAATGGGGAAATGAGCTGCAACTATGCGGTTTGATTCAGAAAACGGGACGTTCTATCGAGCGTCCCGTTTTCTTTTACTGACCACAAAGCAGCTGGTCGGGAAGGCTAAACGACAACTCTTCTTGAGCTTTTTCTATCTACAGATGCCCGCGCATTTGGGCTAGAACTAGCGTAGTTGCCTTCTTCCACTATAGCCGTTCGAGCCGCTCTCAAATATTTTATGCCCTCCTACTATTGTTTCAAGTAACGCTCGCCCAGTCTGCCGGTTTTGGTGCAAGGCTCAATACCTCTGTGCATTCTTGCCCTGCCGGTCTGGTCCAAAGTTGCGGGGATTTGTAGAACACGCCTACGATCCGCCAGGTCTCGTATTGCCTTTGCATTAATTAGAATTTCTTATTGGCCTACAGTCTTTTATTTTTAGGGCATCTAATAAACTCTTCGACACAAAGTATTTACTTTAAGCTTGGGGATCGGCATTCTCAGTCGTTGATATAGTCGTCGGTTGATTTACTTGGATTAATACAGTTGTAAGTTAGGGCTATTATTCGAGTACCGATAGTTGGCTTAGTCATGACACAACAAGTGCTTACCATTTTGGTGCGCCGCCAAAAAAGAGAACCGTTTTAGTGCCGGTTAAATAGGTATGACATCGCGCTGCTTTTCGTAAAAATCACGGGGTTACCTGCTGTGAGACGTGTGGCACATGTCTTGCTGTATGTTGAGAGGTTAACAGGGTGGTACCACTAAAGGATTTGGTGTTTATCAAGTGAAAATATAAGGCTTTTATTGTTTGTTGGAATTTAAATATTAGATTGTTAAAAAAGTGCGCTAAGCACTAGCTTCTGATTTACTTTTTATCCCTTACACTGCTCTAGCCCTGTGATTTTTTTACTCTGGACTCTACCTCAGGCTATTGCGGCGACCTAGATGGCGCAGCAATCGTTCCATACTAAAATTGGAGAATTTCCCATGTACAAGTCACTCAAAAAACAAACCGCAACTTGCATGTTATGCTTGGCTGGCTTATCAGCATGCTCCGGCGAAGCGGATACCGAGGCAGAATTGGCATCAAACCTCGCAACAGCCGAAGGCATGATCAATGCGTTTTATTCGTTCGATGCAAATAGTTTACAGCCATTTCTCAGTGAGGCAGGCAAGTCGCAGGCGAGCATCCTCAATTACCAAGCTTGGGCCGAAGGTGGCAATTACAAAGTCTTGGTTCGTGTGCCTTGCGCAACTGAATCTGAGAATGTCATCAGCTGCGCGATCACAGTGCAGGACGATCCAGTGGTTGCTTTGGAAACAGGGTTTGACGTCACAGATACTTTTCACGTGACATTCGAAGACAGTGTTATCAAAGGGGTCGAAACGAGTTCCAATGATCAGCCTATTTATTTTGAGGCTAGAGAATGGGTTGAGGCTAACTTACCTGAGGTGATTGAGGGCCCGTGCAGACGCGAAGACGGCATACGTGTAACGCCTGGCGACTGCGCTAGAGCCATGACCGACGGCTATAAGCAGTTTATGGTCGCGAAAAAAGCTCAAGCCAATTCAGCTTTTATTCCTGATGAATTCGAACTACCAATTCTGGTGGAATCTGACGACTTCAAGCTGGTGCCACTTGGCCCAGATTTAGTTGAGCTTGATTTTGCAGCTTATATGTCATCAATCGAGCATCTACAGGAGACCTTTACCCGCAGCGTAAATTGGCCCCAAGAAAGCATCACTGATGAAGCGGCTATGGACGACATGCTAAATGAGCAAGGCCGATTCAATCGACGAGAATCATTCGCTTATGCCGTTCTTACCAGCGATGGCGAACGGGAAATAGGATGTGTTTATATTAGGCCCAGTAGCAAACCTGGTTATGATGCAGAGGTTTCGCTTTGGGTCACCAAGGCTGATTTTGATTTGGGTTTTGACGAGGTACTTTACGAATGGACCGAGCAGTGGGTAGAGACGAGTTGGCCTTTTGCTGACGTTGCCTACCCAGGACGGGCCATTGAATGGGCCGCCTGGGATAAGCTATAAAAACAACTACAAGTCTTTCAATCTCGTATTTGAGTAAAACGCTAGGGCAAACTGCTCTTTAAGAGATAACGCTTTGCCTTTGCCGGCTCCGCATTGAACCACTTCGGTATCGCCACAGTAGGTGCCGAAAACGCGATCCCACAAAATGATGTTACATCCGTAGTTTGAATCAGCTTGCCTTCGATCCATCGCATGGTGAGCTTGATGCTGCGGTGCCGTGGCGAATATCCAATCGTAAACAGGCAAGGACGTAAGGGGCAGATTCGCATGGTTGAGTTTACCGTTCCACATACCGAATGCGGCAGAGACGGCGATAACACTGTCGCTTGCGCCTATTAGCGCGAGTGTAATGGGTGTGCCAAGACTTAGAGCGAGGTATTCAAGCGGGTGGGTTCTTGCGCCACGCATGCAGCCCATTTTGGTGATGAAGTGATGGGTCGCGTGCATGCGCCACCAAAATAATGATTCATGTTGAATACGGTGCAGCCAGTAGTAGATAAAGCCTGAGACAACGCGAAGAAGCAACGCTGCGGCGAGCAACCCTAAGACTGTTTCTGGCTCTATTGTTATCTGTAAGGGAGCGGCATCACGTACTGCTCGAAAACCCTCGGAAATAGGAGTCCGGTAATAATCGCTGATTAATGGTGCCCAAAGTAGCCCGCCGGAAGCAAGCCAGAAAGCATCTTCGGCCAATTCCTTCGGCTCAAGCAGCCAGTCGTCACGCTTGGTCCAAATACGTTCAGCAACAATGAGCAAGGGGATAGGCAATAGCAACATGATGAGTGCATAAAGTTTATGGTTCATCCACTCATCTGTGACCATAGTGGCCACCAGCGCCATAGATCCGAGAACAAGAACTGGCTGCGGAAGAGACCACAAAAATGCACTTCTATCCCACATTTTTGGTGCTGGACTCAGCTCGCTAAGTGAGTCCATGCCAGTGAAAGATTGGTCGCTCATAGATACCTCGTTAAATGCTAGTTTTAAATGTAAATGTAAATCCGAATGTTAAATCTGTTGTATTGGCTTTTTTAATGTCTGTTAACAGCGCTGAATGTCTAAAAAAGGCGGGCCCGAAGCGCCGCTGACTGCCTGTGCTAGTCTGAGCTTTACAAGCTCTTCAATTTTTTATCTGAATAGAAAGCTAGTGCCAGCTGCTGCCTAATAGAAAGCGGTACAGCGTTTCCAGCGCCGATCTGGCCTACCTCTGAGTCGCCGCAGTAAGTGCCAAAAACACGGTCCCATAGAATAATCATACACCCGTAATTGGAATCAGCCTGTCTGCGCTCCAGAGCGTGATGGGCATGATGTTGGGGAGCTGTGGCAAATATCCAGTCGTAGACAGGCATTGTCTTCAGCGGCAAATTTGCATGATTAAGTACCCCATTCCAAATGCCAAAAGAGCCGGCCACGGCCATAACACCATCGCTGGCACCCAAAAGTGCCAGTGCCACTGGAGTACCCAAAAACAAAGTCATGTACTCTAACGGGTGCGTGCGGTCACCGCGCATACAGCCCATTTTTGTGATGTGATGATGGGTGGCATGCATACGCCAAAAGAAAAGTGATTCGTGCTGAACGCGGTGTAGCCAGTAGTAAACAAAGCTAGATACCAGCAGCACT
Source organism: Pseudohongiellaceae bacterium (assembly GCA_047617605.1). Taxonomy (GTDB): domain Bacteria; phylum Pseudomonadota; class Gammaproteobacteria; order Pseudomonadales; family Pseudohongiellaceae; genus UBA9145. The sequence goes on from JBLGBJ010000007.1 coordinate 53,121, forward strand.
AAAAGCGTTGTGCCGAGGATTCCTAATATAGATGAAGGATCCAGAGTGATTTGCAAAGGGGCTAAGTCGCGAACTGCCTTGAAACCGGCCGAGATTGGGGTGTCGTAGAAGTCGCTGTAAAGTGGAACCCAAAGCAAGCCGGCGAAGGCCAGCCAAAATGCATCCTCGGCCATCTCTTTCGGCTCGAGCAACCAATCTTTACGTTTAGTCCATATCCTTTCTGCAGCTATGCACAGTATTGTAGGGAGCATGATCATGATGGCTCCAAAAAGACGCCGGTATTCCCAATCACTGGAGATCATTACTGCAACTAGAATCATCGATCCAATGACCAGAACGGGTTGAACGCTAGCCCAGACAGTGTGGTTTAAGGTCCATATCTTAGTCGCGATGGGTGTCTCAATTTTCAGACCTTCATCGGCTGCATTTGCTAGATCGCTCATTCAAACTGCTCCAAATTCTGTTTTTGACGAAATATATGAGTTATTTACCTGCAAAATCTCCGCCACTTTTGTTGAAATGAGAGTCTCAGTTGGAAACGTGCTGCCACTAAGTTTTTAATTTAATTATCAATTACTTAGGGGCGATTCCGAGAACATGACGGGAAGTGCTCCGAAGTATGCAAGAAGCAATCAAAAAAATCTATAATCAACTCAGCTCAAAAGCCCTCAAATGAATCATTTGGGGCTCTAAAGCTGTGCATAAAGAGCTGGTTTGCATGTCTAGCGGCGGACTAATAACGCTAGGAAGTGGTGCTGGGGTATGTGTGTGTAAGAGACTCTAAGAATTCTATTCGGTACTATCTAGATGCTTGGTACGCGCGCCATCCACCAAAATGTGAAATGTCTGTTGCATCGTTAATACCTCCCTCTTCACAAATAAATCCGGGAAGGCTTTCTCCTGACTCTAGAGCCACCTTGCCTATGCCAAGCGGTGAAGGAATGCCAGCGACAAAACTGCCAAACTCTGCCATCGGCATGCGCCAGACTTCTACTTCTATCGCGGACCCAGCTGCCTGTGGCACAAGCGCGGGGCGCTTGCCATCTGGGAGTGCAAATAAAGCATAGGCTGGTTTTGTTGTGGTTTTGGTTTTCAATTTTGCACCGCGATCTTGTAACTGCCAGTTAAGCGGTTGCCCTGATAGATGAGCGCCACACACCACAACATCGACCGACTCTTCCGGAGCGACACGACCAGACTGCGCTGTTGGCGAGAGCAAGCAGGGTGTCGCCCCCAGTGGAAGATTGAGTTGCCTCTGTAGTGCGCCTGAGAAGCTCAACAACCGGATATCTGTAAAGGCTCGGCTAAATAGGGTCACTCCCCAACTGACTTTTGAACTCAAGCGTCCAACGGGGACGGCGGTCGCGGTGTAGTCGAGCAAATTCATAAAATTGGTGTAGGTGCCAAGCTTTGAATTTAATCCAATTGGGTCTTTTTCGATTTCAGACCTTAGATAGCAAGAGGGGGTTGTAGGGGTAACCACAAAGTCTACTTTATCCAACTCGCGGTCACATATGCGCTTTAGTGCTTGCAGTTTATACTGTGCATCAAACGTATCAGTGACATCAAAATTTTCGGTTGTCGCCAGAATCTTTTGAATGACCGGCAGCATGTCATTCCGCTTTACACCCTTTGTTGCCCAGGCACGTTCCGCGACCCATGGGCCCTCGTACAATAACCTTGCTGTCTTTAGGAATGGTTCAAAATCAATTGCAACGGCTTGGCCGCCGAGTCTCTTTAGTTGCTCGCAGGCAAAATGAAATAACTCTTCAGTTTCTTCGTTGTTGTCAAAATCAAGCTGGTCAGGGATGCCGAAGCTAAAGGCTGCAGGCTTTTCATCTCGCCAGTAAGGCCTCGTGTTAAAAGCCGTGTTTCCCCTTGAGTAGGGATCATTGTCGTCATCAGCCGCGGCAACCTCCAAAACTTTCACAAGGTCTTCACTGGTTAATGCAAGAATTGACACACAGTCCAAGGATTTGCAGGCTGGCACGACACCGGTTGTGCTTAGCAATCCTTTGGTCGGCTTATGCCCAACTACATTGTTAAATGCAGCTGGCACTCGACCTGACCCAGCAGTGTCTGTACCTAGTGCAAATGCAACCTGGCCTAATGCGGTTGCAATAGCGGAACCTGCGCTACTGCCGCCGCTAATGTAATCCTTGTTGAAAACATTCTTTGCTTCACCAAATGGAGAGCGCGTTCCAACTAGGCCAGTGGCAAATTGATCGAGGTTTGTTTTACCTAATGGTATCGCCCCGGCTTCGATCAACAGAGCAACAACCGTCGCAGATTTCTCGGCTGAGTAAGTAAATGATTTGCAGCCCGCGCTGGTGGGAATATCTTTCAGATCAATATTGTCTTTAATTGCAAATGGAATGCCCCATAGAGGTGTTGATTCAATAGGCTTGAGTTTCAACCCATCAAAATAAACTTGTAACTCGTCTTCGCTCAGCAAATAAATCCAGGCGTTGTATTCATGTTGAGCTAGCGCCTGAGATCGCAGTTTAGAAAATAGAGATTCAGGCGTCTCGCCACCGCTGGCATAAGAATCATGCACGGCTTTGATAGTTAGATTATTTATTTCGCTCATTGTGTGTCTGTCTCCTGTTCGAGCCACATAAGGCATTGGCCAGCCTGAACATCCTGTCCGGTGCGAGCCCATAATTTTGCTATTGTGCCGGAAAATTGTGCCTGAATTGCGATTTCCATTTTCATGGATTCTAATACCATTAACGTTTGACCCTTGTTGATGACATCGCCCTCTTGAACTTCTATCTTCCAAACATTACCCGATATTGCGCTGTCTATCGGCACGCATCCTTCGGGGATTTCATCTTCGTGTGCTACGTTTATGGTTGCTTGCGGCGCATCAAAAGTAAATTGACCATCGTCGCGCCAGCGCTGTAATTCTTCCTTAAAGGCTTGTTCGCGCGTCGCTGTAAACTTGCCTATGCTGTCGTCATGCTCGCTTAACCAGCTTTGATATTCAGATAGCGAAAACTCGGCGTCCTCGATACGAAGGGAAGTTTGACCTTTTGGAAGCTCGCGCCGAATTTCAGCCAGCTCATCAGGGGTTACTTCATAAAAGTGAATCTGATCAAAAAAGCGCAGTAACCAAGGGTTGGAAAACTGCTCAGTTTGATTGTAACGATTCCACACTTGTGAGGTGCGCCCAACAAATTGATAGCCTCCAGGTCCCTCCATGCCATAAACACACATGTAGGCTCCACCGATACCCACTGAATTTTCTGCTGTCCATGTTCGCGCGGGATTGTACTTGGTTGTAATCAGCCGATGTCTCGGATCGATGGGAGTTGCAACCGGCGCACCTAAGTAAACATCACCCAAGCCCATCACTAAGTAGGAGGCGTTGAAGACTATATCTTTAACCTCGTCGATTGAATTCAATCCATTCGTGCGCCGGATAAATTCTAAGTTACTTGGGCACCAAGGAGCGTCAGGGCGCACTGATAGCATGTATTTTTCGATTGCCAATTTGCAGGCTTCGTCATCCCAGCTCAAGGGTAAATAAACATTACGGCTGGGCACACTCAGGTCGCCGGTAGTTAACGAATTTACAGTTTGCGCGATAAGGTTCAGCAAGTCGGTCAGTTGAAGCTTCTGGCTGTTGTAGTGGATTTGAAGTGAGCGAATACCCGGCGTGAGCTCTCTCACACCCCTTATGCCTTGCCGTTCAAGGGCCAGCATAAGCGCATGCACTTTAAAGCGCCGCGGTATATCCAACACCAGCGGTCCGACTTCGATCAGCAAGAAGTGATCTCCAGCTAACCGACAAACCACCTCATCACCTTCCCATTGCATGCGTTTAACAACGGGCTGCGCTAATTCTAAAAGGGCGGGGTGATCGCTTAACTCTGGCAATTGCAGTGCGTCAATAGACGCCAGTTGGGTTTTCTCAGCGTCTACTGCTTGCTCATAGCTGACAGGAATGAAGCGCAACGATTGACCGGCAGACAGCTGGCCTAATTTCCATAAATCGGCGGTAATAACAGTGCTAGGACAAACGAATCCGCCTAAAGAAGGTCCGTCTGGGCCAAGTATGACAGGCATGTCTCCGGTAAAATCAATCGTGCCGAAAGCATAGGCGTTGTCGTGAATGTTGGACGGGTGCATTCCAGCTTCGCCACCGGAGGCCCTCGCCCAAGTTGGTTTTGGTCCAATTAATCGAACACCGGTGCGGCTTGAATTGTAGTGCACTTGCCATTGGCTGGAAAAAAACTCTGCAATGTCGTCATCAGTAAAAAAGTCTGGCGCTCCGTGAGGACCATAGATAACACGTAATTGCATTACTTCTGGAATTTGAGGAATTGCCATTGCCCGAGGTTCAACATTTACAGGCTCAGTTAAATGAAGCACATCACCTGTTCTTAATGCGCGGCCTGCATGCCCACCAAACTGCCCCAGCGTGAAGGTTGCACTTGAGCCTAAGTAAAGAGGGCACTGGATTCCACCTGAAACAGCTAGATAGGCGCGCGCGCCGAAGCCATTGACTTTGCCAATCGTCAGAATTTGACCGGCAGCTACAGCCACAGTTTGAAATCGAGGAACCAATTGTCCATCAAGCTCTGCTTGCATGTCAGCGCCGGTTAAAGCAATCACGGTATCGGATTCAAATTGCAGGGTAGGCCCGTTCAGTGTCATTTCAAGAGCCGATGCATCGGCTGCATTACTTAATAGCTGATTAGCTAAGCGAAACGACAATGAGTCCATAGGTCCTGAGGGGGGAACGCCGACGTGCCAGTAGCCTTGACGACCAGGGTAATTCTGCACCGTTGTTTGAGTGCTGGCGCTAAGAACCCGGAATAAAGGCGACCGAAACGAATGAGAAGCAAGAGTCTTGGTTAGAAGCTGACCGGACTGCGCCGCGTCGGTTGCTAGAACCGATGCTACATATTTCAGGTTAGTTTCAATGCCGTAGATTCGAGTTTGCTGGAGAACTTGAGTCATAGTCGCTAACGCTTCTTCGCGTGAGCTTTTTGAAACAATCAGCTTACCTAGCATGGGATCAAATAAAGCCGGGACCTCGACGCCAGCTTCTACCCAAGTGTCGACACGCAAGCCTTCTATTTCCGGAAAATAGACTTCGGACAATAGCCCGGCGCTTGGCTGAAAATCCTGTTGAGTGTCCTCAGCGTATAAACGCATCTGTATTGAGTGACCAACAGGTTTCAGTGTTGGGCGAATCATTCCTAGGCTTTGTAATTCTCCAGAGGCTAGAGTGATCATCCACTCAACGAGATCGACACCAAACACTTCTTCGGTGACGCCGTGTTCCACCTGCAGGCGAGTATTCACCTCTAGGAAATAAAATGACTGCTGATCAACATCGTAAATAAACTCAACCGTGCCAGCGTTCCTATAATTTACCGATGCCATCAATTCTTCGGCGGTACGGTGCATGTCCTCGCGCATTTCCTCACTCAAATTTGGCGCAGGGCATTCTTCAATGACTTTCTGGTTTCTGCGCTGGGCAGAACAATCCCGCTCCCCTAATGCAATTGCATCACCGTTTCCATCACCGAATATTTGAACTTCGATGTGCCGCGCATTGTCGATAAACTTCTCGAGAAAAACCCTGTCATCTGAAAAATAGTTGGCGCTGAGCCTCCTTACGCTTTCCCAAGCCTCAGTTAAAGAGCCTGCATCCCAACATACTTGCATGCCGATGCCGCCACCCCCTGCACTGCTTTTTAACATTACCGGAAAGCCAATTTTCTTTGCCCAGCTAACGGCAGCGTTCACATCTGCCAAAACTGGAGAGCCTTTCAATAAGGGAACCTTGGCTTTCTCCGCGGCCTCTCTGGCTAGATGTTTTAAGCCGAAGACATTCATCTGCTGAGGTGTCGGGCCAATAAATTTAAGCCCGTGGGACTCACATTTTTCGACAAATTTTGGGTTTTCACTGAGGAAACCATAGCCGGGGTGGACGGCATCGACGTTATTGTCGATTGCGATCTGTATGATTTTTTCCTGATTCAGATAGGTTTCTGCGACCGTGCCAGCGCCTAAACTAACGGCAATATCAGCATGTTGCACATGTAAACTATCTTGATCTTTTTCGTGGTAAACAACGACAGATTCGATATCTAATTTTTTGAGGGTTCGAATGATTCGAGTGGCAATGGCGCCACGATTGGCAATAAGTATCCGCTTGAACATGGTATTTCCCTTGCTTAATCGGGTCGTCCCAGGGTTTTGAAATGCTTGCAGGTCGTCCTGCGGGTTAGAGCTTTATGGGTTTCTTACTGCATATTTTTACAAAATTCCTCGCTGGTTTATGCTGCGCCCCATACGACTACTTCAACTGGGGTAGGATTGTAGGCGTTGCAGGGATTGTTTAACTGAGGGCAGTTGGAAATCAACACAATTGTGTCCATTTTTGCTGTTAGCTCGACGTACTTACCCGGGGCTGAAACACCGTCGGCAAATTGAAGCTGCCCGTCTGGCGTTACAGGGACGTTCATGAAAAAGTTAATGTTGTGGCCAATGTCTTCTTTGGCTAATCCATATTCCTCATGTTCAGCAATGGCTAGCATCCAGCTGTCTCTGCACGCGTGCATGCAGCGCTTTTCCAAATCGTAGCGTACGGTGTTCGATTCTGTTGAGCAGGCACCGCCAACAGTGTCGTGTCGGCCACAGGTATCAGCCACGATCTCGATCAGGTCACGGTTAAGATTTGTTTTCAACATGGACCCAGTTGTGAGGTACAGCGCAGCTTGCTCTCGAATTGTGTCGGTCGCACTGTAACGCTCGCTGGGGTCGTGTGCGTTATAAAATAGGGTGTCTGCCGCTTGGTTACCTTCTAAATCGATTATACGAACTGTTTCACCCGCTGCAATCGTTTGGATGAAATAGTCTCCGGCATCTACGGTCTTGCGAGTTTTGGCGTTAGTTAGAGCCAGGCTACTTTCTTTAATCATAGGTTATTTCCCTTAATCATAGATTCGACTCACATTCCTAGGTGATATAAGGCATTGTTCTGAAACCCACGGAGGTTTTCGTCACAAAGGTTTACACAGTAATCATCTGCCAATACTGGTTTGGCCTTCTCCAGAATGACCTGAACAGGTTTTTGAGGATATTCTGCCGCGGTGCTCAGCGGGTGTGGACAGGTATGCATGACCACCAAAGTATCCATTTCAAATCGAAGTGTAACGCTATCGTTAGCCTGGCTTTGCCTCGATAATCGAAGCTGACCTTGTGCATTAGTAGATACTTCTGAAAAAAAATTGAGATTCGCCGCTAAGTCTTGCTTCTTCAGACGATATTTCGTCAGCTCAATCAAGAACGCATCGAAGCCGTTTTGTAGCCATTCGTTACGCTGGGATTGATAGTGTCTTTTTCCCCACCGGTCTTCAATATGGTTAAGGTGTGAATTGCCGCAGACAGTCTCATGCCATCCAAATGAGTCCGCTATAATTGATGCAAACACACGGCCCATATCCGAGTAAAGGCAGTGTCCTTGCGTTAGCTTGAACGTGTGTTGGCACTTCAAGGTATCAGGTGCATTGTATTTCTCGCTCAATAGCATCGGGTTATAAAAGAGCATTCCAACGTTTGCCCCGCCTTCGATATCAGTTAGTTTCATCTGCATCCCTTTGCGCACATTTAGAGACCAGTGCGAGCCGGGTGCAATGACTGTTGTGTAGTCGTCGGGAAATAGATTCTGCGTGCTCATCGTTTTGTCATTCCGAGAAAATTTGTTTTGTTGTAGTGGCGCAAAGTTGATCGCTAATAGCGTCTAACTGTTCACCGTTTAAGGGCGCATCCTGCGAGCGAAGCGGTAGATCATAAGTGATGGTGCTTCCAAAACGGTTCGCAGCATGAGGGTCGTGCCTCACTTTATCGAAAACCCAAAGTCTGCTGCCTAAATGGAAGCCTTCCCGTAAGTCATGGGTCACCATAAATACTGTTAATTGATATTTCCGCCAAAGTCCTAAAACAAGTTCATGCATGTCTTTACGAATGCCGGGATCGAGCGCGCCGAATGGCTCATCCAGTAACAGTACCTTAGGTTTCTTGATCAATGCCTGAGCCAACGCCAAACGCTGTTGCATTCCGCCGGACAGCTCATGAGGGTATTGATTAAGGGCGTGGCTGAGCCCAACCGCTTCAAGCCACTCATCAGCCTGTTCCAATGCCTCTTTACGCTTTGACCCAAATAAGCGTCCTAGCCAAGCACTGCGTTCAAATTCCAATCCCAGTGCAACGTTCTCTCTGACGTTCAAATGAGGGAAAACGGAATACTTTTGAAATACGATACCGCGCTCTGGGCTGGGTTCTCGACCGATAGGTTGTCCTGCTAATAAAAGTTCGCCGGAAGAAGCACTCTCAGTGCCAAGTAACAGTTTGAGAAAAGTACTTTTGCCGCATCCAGAAGCACCAACGAGGGTGACAAACTCACCCTCGGTTACCTTCGCATTAAGGTTTTCCAAAACCACGTTTTCACCGTAGTGTTTTGAAATCCTGTCTAATTCAATAAACGTGCTCACGGGGTGTCCTTACTTGTCTGCGTGGTACCAAGGAAACACGAATCGACTGAGTTTCAATAGGCACCAATCTGTTGCGAATGCTAAGAAAGTTATCCAAACAACATAAGGCAAGATGACGTCCATGGACATGTAGCGCCGAACTAGGAATATCCGATAGCCCAGACCGTCTGTTGAGGCAATGGCCTCTGCTGCAATCAAAAATAACCACGCCGCACCAAGGCTGAGCCGAACGGCATCAATTAAGCGTGGCAGTGTTTGCGGGAGAATCACTCTAAGAATTATTTGCCAGCTATTTCCGCCCAGAGTTTGCGCTTTCACAAGCTGTTCTCGGGGTAGTTCCTGTGTGCGCTGCAAAATATCTCTGATCAAGAATGGGCACACGCCGATGACTATCAGCATAACTTTTGATAGTTCGCCGAGGCCAAATACGATAAATAAGACCGGTAGTATAGCCAGCGGGGGAATCAAAGAAATGACTGTGACTAGTGGTTTCAATGGCGCTGCGATAATGGGGATTGAACCTGCTGCTAGGCCAACGATCAATCCAATAAACGCCGCAATCGAGATACCTTTTGCTAAGCGTATAACGCTGCTTTTGGTGTCCACCCAGAACAGATACTCACCTGAGCGCTTGTTGGCTTGAAACGCCATCCGGTCAATGCCGTCGGCAATTTCCGTAAAACTTGGTAGCAGTTTGTCTTGCTCGTTTTCGGCTTTGCGTATATCTGACCCTATCTGATACCCGAGTAGTATCAGTAAAAAAGGGACAATGCCCAGCGCCGCTTTGAGCGCCCGACTTGGCTGAAAATTGATGAGCCTTAACATGGAATTATTCTCTCAAGGGACAAATCAAGAGGACGACATTCGCCCGCTCGGGACTTTACAGTTTGCCTTGTGCGGCCATCTTCATAAATGACGGGTCAAAGCGTAACTGAATATTGCCACTGTCACCGAATACACCGGCGGGAGTTTCAATGCCAATGAATCCGGAATCTGCAGCACCTTCGCCTAATAAGCCGTGGTCAAATGAGAAGTTGGCAACGTATTCCATCGTCGTTTTCAATTTAGAGCTGTTCACGAAAGCGACGGCATCGGCTGCTGAGTAAAACATCTGGGTTGTCGCCAGCTGAGCTTCGTATCCGGCCAGGTCTGTTCCTGACGCTTCACCCATTTGTGCGCGGACATCCGCGCTGGATTCCATCGCCGCCATGATTTCATACCAAGCGCCCGTTAAGGCTTTACCTAATTCAGGATACTCTTCGAGGACGTCGGTTTTTACCATCAACGTGTCGATGATTTCACCAGGAATTCTTGTGCTATCGAATACATTGGTAGCGCCTGGCATCTTTAATATTTCGTTAACGAGTGGATTCCAAGTTGTCACTGCCGTAACGCCACTTGTTGTATACGCGGCAACCATATCCGCATCTGACGTATTTACGACTTTGACATCACGTTCGCTCAAGCCGACTGATTCCAGCCCTCGTGCCAGTAAATAGTGGGATACACTTAATTCTACTAGGTTCACTTGCTGACCCTCTATGTCAGCCAAAGTAGAACCTTCTTTCAAAATGATCGCATCATTGCCGTTAGAGAAGTCGCCGACGATTAATGCTGTTGAATCGACGCCGCTGGCCGCAGGAATGGTTAAGGCATCCATATTTGTCATGGCGCAGGCGTCAAACTCGCCTGCCGAGTATTGATTAATGGATTCGATGTAATCGTTTATTTGCACAACATCTATTTCGATGCCGTACTTATCAGCCCATTTTTTAATGATGCCGGAACTGTCGCCGTACTCCCAAGGCATCCATCCGGCATAAATTGACCAACACAGGCTGAAGCTTGCTTGGGCTTTGGTAACCGGCGAGGTAAGCGTTGCCGTAATAACAAGTGTCAGGACTGCAAGGCTATGGGTTAGGGTATGTCTCATTTCACGTCTCCAAATATTTCTGTTACGCAAAGAAAATCCTGATTAGTGTCAGTTTATTCATTGGCGCTTTTGTTCCGCTGTTTAACCTTGCGCTAGTCTGAGGCCGGTTTAGTTAAAGACTAAGTGAACTTGAGACTGAGAGAGCCGAGTTATCAAGGTCAAATGTTTTAGGACAAGGCACACTCTTCACTATATCGGAGCCCTAGTGCTCCATTACGGTCTTGCAGATAGGTCTTCGAATCCGTCTGTGGGCAGAGGGCAAGGGAGATCTAAATTTACTACGTGCAAACGTAAATGCATGCACCGTGCCAATTTCTAGAACCCCATATACAAAGGCTTCACATAGGAAATAGCACCAATATGTGCCTTATCTACTATTACTGGTCGCGCTACATTAGTGCGAATGCACCGAATCAAAGCGAAGTTGCCGGTTGATGCTGAGCTATGATGACGCACTGCAATAGTACTACTGGGCCTAATTATTTGGAGCTATCGTGGCTGGCGAGTCTGTATACAGGGTGCGCAAGTTATACCTTGGTAATTAACAGGCGAGGTTGGTTGGCTCAAATCAAGGGTTTCTTTTGCCGGCTTAAGCTGAGGTCGCGAGAATGCCTAATTAGGAGAGGCCGCGGCGTGAAACAAGCCAAACAGGCCTCGGTCTGTCTGGTGCGGAGGGCTTGCTCGGTTGCGCTCGTTCAAATTGCTGGCTTCGGTAATCGAATCACCGACGCGAGACTTTCAGCGGTGCACGAGTTCTATCTCTTAATTGAGTTAGTGGGTTGAAAATAAGAAATAAACTCGTGCCATGGGCTTAGTAAAACCTGAATTAAATCACTCTGATCTCGTAGATTGTTCTATAAAATGCCTGTGGGACAGCATTGCCCACGCGATTAATTGTAACTCTTCTAAGAAAATCACGTCTAACCTCTAAAATCTTGCAAGTTCTAGGAGTAAAACCAATGCTGAGAAAGGTAAGGGGGGAGACACCGTGATCAAATTACAAAATCTGAGCAAGCTCCATCGCACTGCGTATATGGAAACAACGGCGCTGAATAAAATCAATCTTGAAATAGACAAAGGCGAATTTGTTGCTGTCATGGGACCATCTGGCTGCGGAAAGTCTACCCTTCTTAATGTTGTTGGCATGATAGACAGCCCTTCATCGGGTGACTATATTTTTGATGGTCAAGAAATAGGCCACTCTTCTGAAAATGAGTTGGTTGATTTGAGGAAGCAGAACATCGGCTTTATTTTTCAAAACTTCAATCTAATTGATGACCTTACGGTACAAGAAAATGTCGACCTACCCTTGCTGTACTTAGGAATGGCAAAGGCGGAACGGCGCAGGCGTGTCGCTGAAGCGTTAGAACTCGTTGGGCTTGCTAGTCGCGCCAATCATAAGCCGCAACAGTTATCAGGCGGGCAACAACAGCGGGTTGCTGTGGCCCGATCAGTGGTGGGAGAACCTAAGCTCATTCTGGCAGATGAACCGACGGGAAACTTAGATACTGCGAATGGTGACGCTGTCATGAAAATGTTGGATGCCCTAAAGCAAAAAGGGGTTACGATTTTGATGGTGACCCACTCTCCTGAGCATGGAGAACGAGCCGATCGCATAATCCAAATGCTTGATGGAGAGATAGTCGGCGATGCATCCGGTGCGAAACTTTCTGTGGTACCCATTAGCACCGGTGCTAGCCAATCGCTAACCCAAGCTACATAAAACGGAGCAGGTCGATGATTGCTCACTTCACAAAAATGGCGATGAAAGCATTGCTTCGCTTCAAACTCCACTCTGTTATCAGTATGTTGAGTTTATGTATTGGGTTTCTTTGCTTTATTTCTGCAATCTTAATTGCAAATTACGCTAGCAGTTTTGATCAGGGGTTTCCTGACTCTGACAAAATTTTTAACATTATGATTCGCGCAGTTGGCGATAGCCCTGTTCCAGATCGGTTCCCTATTGTGAATGAACCGACAGCGCGTTACTTGCGCACTGCCTTCCCCGAAATACCGAATATCGCAAGGGCTTCTTCAGGGTTTCCTCAGGCTATTACCTATGAAGGCAACACAGTTGCATTGGATACTAAATATGTAGAGAGCAAATTTTTTAGTATTTTCCCCTTGCAAACTCTGCATGGTTTAGATGCTGGCGAATCATTACCTCCGAACTCGGTGATGTTGAGTGAGGCAGGAGCGATTAAAATATTTGGTCGCACCGATGTGGTCGGTGAGCGGTTGATGATTGAGAATCGTCATGATGTGGTGGTTGCTGGGGTGGCTAAAGCCCTCGATTTTCCTTCTCACTTAGAGGCTTCGATAGCATTTTTTAATACCGAGTTATACGCGCCAATCGAAATTCCGGAGCAGGTAGCTAGAGAAACTAGAATTGCCTCGGGCGCTGATCCGGATGCGGACCGGTGGGGTAATCAATCTGATTTTGTCTACCTAAAGTTCCCCGAAAACATGGAGGTCAACGTGGCAGATTTTAACCATCGATTAGACCTTTTTGTCAAAGAGACCCTGCCTGCCGAGCGCGTAGAAATTCAGACATTTGAGCTGCTGCCAATTAAGGATTTAGTGCCGACGCAGATGGCGTTCTTTACTGGAGGCTTTGACCTTACAGATATTCTAATAGTCGCCGGTGCGTTGGTTTTGCTAATAGGCTGTTTGAACTATTCGAACTTAGTCATCGCCCAGCTGTCCCTGCGTAGCCAAGAAATAGGAGTGCAAAAAATCCTGGGCGCAAAACGTGGATTGTTGCTGGTCCAATATGCTTATGAAAGCGTGTTGTTCGTTGGCATGTCGCTAGGTGTGACGCTGTTAATACTGTTTGCAGTATTGAATAGACTTCAGGCAGCAGGAGTTATCGGCATAAGCGGCGCAATGCTTTTAAGTCCATTCCTATGGCTAACCTTGATTGGCGTTATTGCCATTATTATAGCGATTGCTGGAGGTTACCCCGCGATACGAACAGCATGGGTGCCATTGGTTTCACTCATGCGCCCGAAGGGTTCAAGCGGTTACTCGGGGCGATTGAGAGGCATCATGGTCGGCGTGCAGTTTTTTATTTCCGGCACTCTGATGATTCTAGCGTTGATCATGTTCAGCCAAAATAGCGCAATGACCAATCAACTTGATGTTGGTCAGGAAGATGTAAAGTTAACCATTTCAGTGTCCACTGATACGTTCACTGTGGAGCCTGAACTCTTAGCTCAGCAGCTAAAGCAACATCCTTCAGTACTCTCGGTCACTCAGATCGACACCCTGCCGTGGAATATTAGTAGCTCCTCGATGACCTTTTCAACAACGCGGGATATCAATGCAACGACCTATGAAATGGCGCGTCATTGGGTTGGCTATGACTTTAGCGAGACGATGGGCCAGCCACTGCTAGGGGGCCGTGATTTCTCTCGTGATAGAACTACGGATACGTCGCCTCCGGTCGCAACAATCAGCCCATCAAGCGGGCCTTTTGCTGTAATAATTGATGACGTCGCAGCAAAGTCATTTGGTTGGGATAACGCGAAGGCGGCAATAGGCGAATCTGTTTTTAGACAAATTGGTCCTCCAACAGTGCCACAGGAATTTAACGTAGAGTATAAAGTGATTGGTGCTATGAGTGAGCGTAAGTATGAGTTCATCGACTTTGGCGCTTTCGGTGTTGATGGCAATATTTACATCCAGCAAAATGAAGCAGCGCAGTATATGGTAGTGCGCCTGGCTAGGGATAGGCTCAATGAAGGATTGCAGCATTTAGATACAACATGGAATCAGCTGATGCCTGATGTTTCTCTGCAAAGGGAATTTGTTGATGACCTGTTCTATAACACCTATGGTTTGTTCTTAGGAGTCAGTTTATCTATTGGTTCATTATCAATTTTTGGATTCTTTGTTGCAAGCATAGGGCTGCTTGGAAATGCGACCTTTATTACTAATATCCGTCAGAAAGAAGTTGGTATTAGAAAGGTGATGGGAGCGAGTAGTAGTCAGCTATTGAGGATGTTGCTTTTAGACTTTGCTAAGCCGATTTTAATCGCTAACGCTCTCGCATGGCCTCTGGGTTATTTTATAGGAAACGGCTATACCAGTCTTTTTGCTGCCCGAGTAGAGATATCGCTAATGCCATTTATTATAAGCCTAGGTCTTTCAGCGTTGATTGCTTTCGCTGCAGTTTTTTCTCAATCGCTGAAGAGTGCTCGAGTAAGGCCTGCGACGGTGCTGCGCTATGAATAGATTCTGAATAGGTACTGAAAATGAGTGTTAGATACCGCTAAACTAATTACAGGCAGAGCCTTACTTAATTAGTGAGGATCTGCGCTGCACACATAGGTTATCTCAGGTCATGGATAGACAGATTGAAAGGGAAAAAACGCCAAGTTGGAAGATCGTTGCAATCGCCGCCGTTGCGCTAGTCCTGGCATACATCGTGTACACGCTGTTTGCCGACTCCTCTATCCGTACTTATCGAGTGCCTGCTGAGCAACTAATAATATCGACAGTGAACCTTGGTGCATTTGAAGATGTTATTCCAATTAGGGGCACTATTCAGCCATTGAACAGTGTGTTTCTGGATGCGGTTAACGGCGGAGTGGTTGAAGAAGTTTTTGTGGAAGAAGGCAGCTTTGTCGAAGCAGGGCAACCGCTGCTGCAATTAAGTAATAATAATCTACGCCTCAGTGCTGCGCAGAACGATACTAATATTACTGAGCAACTGAACTTTCTTGGCAACATATCCAATAACCTGGAAACCGATAAGCTTCGGACCGAGCGGGAAGTTATTGATATCCAATACCGTCTTACAGTACTTGAGCGGCAAAAAAATAGATTTGAGGGCTTAGCAGATAGAAGTCTTATATCCGAGGAAGAAACTACGTCGGTATTAGATGAGATCGTCTATCAGCGTAAATTGCTGGACAACAGTAAAGCTCGGCAGGCATTAGAGGATAAGATTCGAGGCGAGCGAATGCTGCAGATTGCCTCTCAGGTTGAAAAGTTAGAAGAAAATTTAGAGGTCTCTAAAAGTAGTTTTGAAAGCTTGTTAGTGCGCGCACCGATTTCAGGGCAGTTAACCTCATTGCCAGTGGATATTGGCGAGAGCAAAATGAGTGGTGAGCGTCTTGGTCAGGTAGATGTTGTTGGTCAATATAAAGTTGTCGCTCAAATCGATGAGTTCTATGTATCTCGAGTCATGGCAAATCAAAGCAGCCGCTTCGCATTATTGGACAAGAATTATCAGTCTCGGATTATTAAAGTATATCCAGAAATCACTAATGGCACTTTTGAAGTAGATATGGTGTTTGAGAGCTCGGCTCCTACTAATATCCGCCGTGGCCAGACGCTGCAAATGGAGTTGGTGTTGGGCGATGCAGTAGAGTCCCTATTGCTGCCAATTGGCGGATTCATTCAAGATACAGGTGGCAATTGGGTTTTCGTTCTCGATATTGCAGGTGACAATGCGCTGCGGCGCGATATTCGGATCGGGCGACGCAATAATCGCTATCTAGAGGTGCTCGAAGGTTTGAGGCAAGGAGAGAAGGTAATCACCTCCGGCTACGGGCAAATGGAAGATATGGACAGGGTGCAGCTGCTGTAGGTAACGATTATAGTAATAAGGGATAAATTTATTCAGGGATTAAAAGGACCAGATTAAAGGGTCTTAAAGGGGTCGGAGGGATTTAATTTTAATCCCTCCGACCCCTTTGATCCATGTTGCGTATAGTAAAAAGGCTGATATCGTCCCTGGTAATGAGCTTAGG
The DNA here is from genome assembly GCA_047617605.1 of Pseudohongiellaceae bacterium. GTDB lineage: Bacteria > Pseudomonadota > Gammaproteobacteria > Pseudomonadales > Pseudohongiellaceae > UBA9145. The sequence continues at coordinate 69,326 of JBLGBJ010000007.1, forward strand.
CTCACTTGCACCTGTCTAGGCCGACTAGGCTAATTTTTTGGTAGGTGGTGAGGAACTGAGGCGGAGCGCGCGAGCTGGCCATAAAATTTCGAGCTTCGTGCAGTTGTGGGAGTTTTTGTCTAATGTCGGTCACCCAAAACCCTAGCTCTCCTCTTTGCCTATCTCTATGCATCCTAGAGCGAGTAAAAGTGAAGCCGCGAGGCCTAATGCAAAATTGTCTTCAAAGTAAAGTTTGATGACTATGATTACAGGAATAGCAGCAAACATTAAAATCACGCCTTTTGCTTGATGAGTAAGTTTTTTATTAGTTTGTTTTGTCATTTTGTATGCCCCAAGTGATCTGTCACGAAGTTTGGACGCCAAACGTTATAGTCCTCGATGCAATTTGTACGCCAAACTTTTATCAGACTTTAGCTTCATGTTATGGGCTTCGTTCCTCATAGGGTGCAGATGGGATCAGGAAGGAATAGTACTTGCGCTCATTCATGCCGCCCCCTTAGTGTGCGTAACATCCGAAAAGTGGCGCCACAGATCGCAGTGGGTGATACCAATTAAAAAATTAAAGGGGTCGGAGGGATTTGGTCTTAAAGGGGTCGGAGGGATTTAATTTTAATCCCTCCGACCCCTTTAATTGCTCTCCTTTTTGGTATTTAGAATAATGAAAATTGATCATCGTCTTTTACTTTCGGTGACTTGCGCTTTTTGGAGCGAGTTTTACGGCTGCCGTGCTTCAAAAAAACGGCGTTGGCCGCGATTCTGAAATCTAAGCTATTGCGGACTTCAGTAATTTTTTGTTTGGCAACTTTTGCCGAAATGGCCTGATCGACGATTGCTTTGGGGTAGTCCTGTCCAAGCGTAAAATCGCTGTCGTCAATTAGGGTCTTTTGCCACTTCCAAGGCTCATGAATGAAAGCAGTTGGTACGTTCTTTAGCTCGGGAACCCATTTACGGATAAATGCGCCACTTGGGTCGTGCTCCATAGATTGCTTTAGTGGATTGTAAACACGCATGGCATTAATGCCGGTTACGCCTGATTGCATCTGCAGTTGGCTATAGTGAATTCCGGGTTCGTAATCAGTGAATAGCTGCGCTAGGTGATATCCGATGACGCGCCAATCAAGCCAAAGCTGATAGCTTGCAAAGCTCACCAACATGGCTCGCATGCGAAAGGTTATCCAGCCCTCGGCCTTCAAATTTCGCATGCACGCGTCGATAAAGGGATAACCGGTTTGACCGTTAGCCCATGCTTGATAAAAAGCTTCATTGTGTTCGTCAATTCGCAATCCTTCAAACGCCGAGTGCATGCAATGAGTTTCAATTTCAGGCTGATCTTCAATTTTTTGAATGAAATGGCAACGCCATGCAAGGCGTGAACTAAATGCTGTCAGGTTGCGGCCAAAACTCTTCTTCTCACTAGGAGACAACTGCGCCCCACGCTTGGCAATCGATTGAGCAACCTCACGTACTGACAGCGTGCCCCACGTCAGATGAGTAGAAAGTCGAGAGCAATGAATCTCTGATAAGTCAGGCGCCGAAATATGATAAAGATACTCGCGGGATCGGTGATTTAGGAAGCTACGTAAATCGGCAACAGCATTATTGCGGCCACCTTTTTGAACGCTACCAATTGGCGTTGTGCCAAAAATCGGGTCATCTTTACCTGGCAAAACATCTGACATGGCGGCGGGTAGTGGCGTGATAGCGCCGGGTTTGGGCAATATTTTCTGCATCATCCTTGCATTTCGGATTGCTGACCAGTTATCGCGGCTGCCAAGTTTCCTAACGACACCGTTTGATGGGTATTCATACAGTATAAGCCCGCTTTCAGAGCACATAGCCCTGACCGCGATGTCTCGATCATAAGTCCAGCGATTGCCAGTTTCTTCAAACGTGTGTACGGCGCTAATTTCGTGCTCCAAATGAAGTGCTCCCAGTACCTCAGCGGCCTCGCCAATTTTGATAACAAGCGGTTGCCCTATATTGGTAAGTGATAAGTTTAAGTCGGTCAAACAATCATGAATGAAGTACCAATGCCGCTTTGATGCAAATGGTTGCAGCCAATAATCTGGCTCTACAATGTAAAGCGGCAGTATCGCATCGCCCGACTGTGACGCAGCCAGCAACGGCGCATGATCGGTGATGCGTAAATCGCGCTTAAACCAGACAATTTGTGCGGGCCCGTTCATTTGATGCAATTGCTCTGTTTTGTATTAGTTTGCTCTAACGCGTATGGCCGCAGTAAAGCTGCCACATCGACTGAAGCAGAAAGTTGTGAACATATAAGAAAAATGCCAGCAATTTTTCGATGCAGTAACATGAGCTCAATCGGTAATGGAGGGGGTATAAAGCCATCTTCTATCAAGGCTAAACCATCAGCTTGCAGCTGCTTGACGATGGTCTTATCGCTAAATTCAAATGTCTCTTGTGTGGTAAGTTCCTCAAAAACCAGCCGCATCATTTTCAAGATCTGACCACGGTGCGCTGAACAGGCTTGGGCGCCGAAAAACCCGATGCGTTGTGCAAGCTCCATCAGCGCACCATCATCATCTAATAGTCCTGCGCGTATTAGCTGGCGGTATTGATCGACAATAGTTGGTGCAATTTCTCGTGTCGCTCCGAAATCTAGCAGAACAATCCTACGCGTGTCAGGCTGATAACGGTAATTAGCAATATTAGGGTCTGTTTGCATGACTCCAAATTCAAATAACTCTTTCAGCGTCAACACAATCAAATGCTTGGCAACCTGGTCACGCTCTTCTTTAGAAAGCGCGGCCACTTCTTCAATTGAGATGCCTCCGACATATTCCATCGCCAAGATGCTCGGCGTACTCCAATCCTCGTGAATGCGAGGCAAAATGAAGTGTGGTACGTCAGCCAAAAGTGTATGAAATCGTCTCAGGTGTGCAGCCTCGCTGGCGTAATTGGTTTCCTCGTGTAGCTGATCGCGCACTTCTCGTAGATACGGTGCTAGCTCGAACCCTTTGGGAAGCAAACCAGAGAGCTTAATCAAAACGCCAATATTTTGTACGTCGCTGTCGATGCTTCTCGCTACTCCTGGGTATTGAACTTTGATTGCCAAGCTACGCCCATCGATGAGTTGCGCGCGATGTACCTGGCCAATGGATGCTGCCGCTATGGAGCGCATATCAAAAAATTCGAATGACGCAGGCCAATTATCTGACCACTGTTTAGCCAATACCTGCTTTAGCTGAGAGGGTGGCATGCTGTCGGCATCTTCCCGTAAACGCGCCATGATTTGCGCGAGCTCAGGCGGCATAAAATCCCCTGTATCCATCGAAATCAATTGGCCAACTTTCATTGCTGCACCGCGCATTTGGGCCAATTGCCGTGTAATGCGAAAGATGTTGCTTGGGGTGAGCATAAGGTCGCGCACAGACGGATTTTGACCTTTCGCCCACTGCGCGACGCTGTTGGCCGCCATATTCCCTGCAACTCCAATGGCCATCGCGCCTATGCGCCCAAGTCTAGACAGGCGACTATGGGGGATGGGAATAGAGCGCCTGTCGTTTGGATTGTTGGTCATACCACAAACATATTTGTGAGTTTCAAAGTTAGGTCGGAGGTTTTGATCGGTGCTTTTATATGAATATCTTACGGATGAAAGCAAGATTTAGCTCAGTTTCAGATTGATAACTGCTTTGAGAGGTGGTTTCCAGAAAATCGGGATACTAATAGGTTCATCACTCAAATGGCCGTCCCCCTTGTTCTCATTTTAGAGGTAGATTCATAACTAAGCATCTAGTAATGACTAATTTCAAATTCTGTAGAGTATGAACCCTAGCTGGTCGGACAATTTTTTAGTCGAAACTTTAAGACTAGAAAAAGTGATGCAGTAGCCTTCAATAAACGGCAACAAGATTACAACAGCATTATCGAGTTGTTGCCTCCCAAGGTGCGCCAGATTCAGACATAAAGAGCGCGCTGGTTAGCAAGACATTGATTCTTACTCGGCTTATTTGAACTCGATTTTAATGTTCTATTATCGTTGGCTTGCAAGTCCATGCTTTGTTATTGGTCCGACGGATTGTTTGATACTAGCTGAGGTTATTAGGATCAACGGTATTCGGATTCAACTTTTTGGCTTGCTAACTGCTAAGTAGTTTTTTGTTGCTTGCGCGCTCACCAAATAAGGCCGCGAATGTATTCTTCGCGGGATTTTAAGTTTACTCTCTATTGACGGTACTGGGCTGGAATTAAAGGGGTCGGAGGCATTTAAAATTAAATGCCTCCGACCCCTTTAACCGGACCCCTTTAACCGACCCCTTTAACCGCCGTAGCTTGGTTTTGCCTTTTCCCATGGGCTGCCGGTCCGTAACCAAAGCCCCCGCGGCAGAAATGCTCGTTAGTGTACGGTTGTTTGCGTATAGTAGTTCCACCCTAAAGTAATCTATAAAATAGCCACGAATTGAATTTCCGGAGACAGTAATGGCTTTACCGCGTTATAAAAATTTCGTTAATGGTAGCTATGTTGCCAATCAAACCGGTGAGCATTTTGATGTTATTAACCCAGCTACCGGCCTGGTGATTTATCAAGTTGAGGTAGCTGATAACAGTATAAAGGCGACCGCAATTGACAGTGCGCATCGAGGCTTTGCTATTTGGTCGACACTGACGGCAATAGAGCGTACGCGAGTATTAAACCGCGCCGCAGCGCTACTGCGTGAGCGTAATGATGAACTAGCCCGCGTCGAAGTATTGGATACCGGTAAGCCGTGGCAAGAAGCAGAATGTGTTGATGTTGCAAGCGGCGCCGACGCCATAGAGTACTTTGCTGGTCTTGCTCCCTCGGTGGTTGGTCAGCAACAGAGTGTAGGCGCTGATTTTTATTACACTCGCAAAGAGCCACTAGGCATCTGCGCGGGTATCGGCGCGTGGAACTATCCATTACAGATTGCTTGTTGGAAATCTGCACCTGCACTTGCTTGCGGCAATAGTATGATTTTCAAGCCGTCAGAAGAAACCCCGCTTGGGGCACTGAAACTAGCCGAAATATTTACCGAAGCAGGCCTTCCCGCGGGCGTGTTTAATGTGGTGCAAGGTGGTGCTGAAATTGGTCAATGGCTTGCCAGTCATGATGAAATTGAAAAAATATCATTCACCGGAGAAGTAGGCACTGGCAAAAAAGTAATGCGCAGCGCTAGTGAAAATTTGAAGGATGTCACTATGGAACTTGGAGGCAAGTCTCCATTAATAGTTTTTGAGGACGCCGATATAGACGAGGCCGTGAGCGCTGCCATGTTGGGAAACTTTTATACCCAAGGTGAAATATGTACAAACTGCACTAGAGTGTATTTGCATGAAAGTATTAGAGTGGAATTTCTTGCTCAGCTAAAGTCCAGAATTGAAACTAATATAGTTGCCGGTGATCCGCTGAATAGCGATGTCAATTTTGGAGCTTTGATCTCTGCCAAACATCAACAGCTAGTTTTAGATTACATAGCCAAAGGCATTGAGGAAGGCGCAGAACTATTAACTGGCGGCACAGCATTACAACCGAGCTCCGCACCTAATGGTTATTTTGTTGCGCCGACAGTATTTATTAACTGCCATGACGATATGACTATTGTACAGGACGAAATCTTTGGGCCGGTTATGTCAGTGTTAACCTTTAGCGACGAAGACGATGTGATTAGCCGCGCCAACAATACTGCTTTAGGTTTAGCGGCAGGCGTCTTCACCCAAGATGTGCAACGGGCCCATCGCGTTATCCATCTTCTAAATGCTGGTATTTGCTGGATTAACAGCTATGGTTTGTCTCCGGTCGAAATGCCCGTGGGTGGTTTTAAACAGTCAGGCATAGGCCGTGAAAATGGCTTAGAGGCGTTGAATCAATATACACAAACAAAAGCGGTGTATATGGGCATGAGTAAATTAGAGAGTCCTTTTTAATGAGGGGTAAAGTAGGTTTTGACTAGCTTCTGTAGGCGCAAGTGACATATAGGAAGAAGGGGCGCTAACAGCTTTAGCATGGTTTTGGCTGTTGAATTATCATTGCGGTTTTAAGCTATCAGCATCCACAAGTGTCAAAAAATCTAACGTCAGTGAAAGGAAAATTATAAAAAAAAGTAGTTCATTAACTCCAGCTAAAGGACATAAAAATGACAAGCTATAGAGAATCTGATATTCCCTCTCAGGAAGGAAAGACCGTTTTTATTACCGGCGCAAATACTGGTATTGGTTTTGAAACAGCGCGAGTGCTAGCAGCAAGGGGCGCCCGAGTTCTGCTGGGCTGTCGGTCCGAAGAAAAAGCGCTTGGGGCGATTGGTAAAATCAAAGCGATTAAGGACGATGCAGACGTTTCATGGGTGCCTTTGGATCTGACCAGTCTGGCGTCCATTAAGGCTGCCGCTGCCATAGTTAGTGAGGAGGCAAGGCTGGATGCCCTTGTGAATAACGCCGGTGTCATGATCCCTCCAAGGCAAGAAACCAGTGATGGTTTCGAATTACAGTTTGGCGTCAATCATCTTGGTCACTTCGCATTAACGGGACATTTGCTACCTAGGCTCAAAGATCAATCTGGCGCAAGGATTGTTAGCGTTAGTAGTCTGGCTCATCGCAGTGGCAGAATTGATTACAAGGATATCCACGCAGAGCAAAAATATGAGCGCATGACTCGCTATAGCATGAGTAAGTTTGCAAACATACTCTTCACTTATGAACTGCAGCGTCGGCTTGAAAAGGCAGACTCGCCGGCAATATCTGTGGCCTGTCATCCCGGTGGATCGGCGACAGAGCTGGGTAGGTACCTGCCACCTTTTTTTAGACTGCTACTGACGCCCTTAAACTTGTTAATGAATACGCCCGCTGAAGGTGCGCTGCCGACCTTGATGGCCACCACCGGTGGGCAAGTTCATGGGGGGGATTACTTCGGGCCAATGAGAATGGGTGAATTGATACACTCTGCACATAAAGTAAACACGACCGCAGCTTCAAAAGATGAAGCAGATGCTGCTCGGCTATGGGACCTTTCTACGGAACTAACCGGTGTTGAGTTCGCTTTCTAAAGTACAGCTTGGCGGCTTCTTAAGATGTAATAAAAATGATAATTGGGATTTGAGAATAATTGGGGTCAGGGTAAAAATAGAGTAGTTTGAATATAGGGGTAGGTTTATAGCGGCCCCCTGTCCCCGTTTAATGTCATCTGAGGTTTAGTGGCGCTATCGTGATAATATGCAATCCGAATTTATCGCCTAATCTTAGTTCAAACGCTACCTCAACTGTCTGCTAGTTAATTTTCGGGATTCATATGGAGTCATAACGCATTCATTGTTGGGAAGAAGTCGGCCCAGAAATCTCTGTCCAGTATCTACGGGCAGGCTGCACTGCCGAAATTACGAAGGAATAGTCTTGCCTGTAATCTTAACTCGACGCGCTGTCATACTACTCGCGATAGCGTCAGCAATTGTCACTGCCAATGCCTATTACATTCATCCGATAATCGGTCATGTGGCTGAGGAGTTTGGTGTTAGCAACGCTATGGTCGGTGCTGTCCCGGCACTGAACCAGATCGCGCTGGCTCTTGGAATATTACTGCTTTTGCCTCTGGGCGATCGCTTGAGCAATCGCAAACTTACGACTGTCTTTTTAGCAGCTCAGGTGGTGGCACTTCTAATCATGGCGGTAGCGCAATCTTTCTGGTTGTTCGTGGCAGGTTCGACCCTCTTGGGGTTTTTCACCATCACACCGTATCTACTCCCTGCATTCGTCTCAAAGAGAGTAAGTGTGGAGCGTCTTGGAGCTGTGACGGCGATTCTCACTACAGGGGTCATCGCAGGAGTACTGATGTCTCGAACAGGAGCCGGTATTGTTGGTGAGTATTTGGGCTGGCGTAATATCTATTGGATCGCGGCTGCCCTAATGGCATCGGCAACCCTGGTGGTGCCTCTGTTACTCGATGACGACATAGTCGCTCCGAACGATGCTAGCAAGGCCTCCTATGGGCAGTTAATCTCCTCTTTGGTTGGTCTATTAAGGGGGCACCCGGCTGTCATTGTGTCCGGTGCTATCCAAGGCTTAAGTTTCGGCGTTTTCCTCTGCGTATGGTTGGGAATTGGTCTGCATCTTACAGGTCCTGAGATGGGCTTTGGTGTAGATGATGTGGGATATCTCGCCGCGTTCTCCGCACTTAACCTTATGACAACACCGAGCCTCGGAAGGCTCGCAGACCGGATTGGACCGATGCGTACTCGGACCATTGCTGTCTGCATTCAGTTCCTAGGAGTGATAACCCTGTTTTTTACGGACAGCGGCTATTGGATATTACTGCTGCCGATTTCTCTTATGAGTGTTGCCGGTCCGATTGTGGACATTACTGGCCGTATGTCTTTATTAACACAAGACCCCGTGATTAGAACGCGGTTGATGACTCTCTATATCGTGATTATGTTTCTGGGTGGCGGGCTGGGTAGCTGGGGAGGCACGATCGCCTTCGAACTTGGTGGTTGGCTTGGGACCTGCATACTGGCAACTTTCTTCTCGGTGCTAGCTGTCGGGCTTTCGCTGTCACGCTTGAATGAAGATTAGATATGCTTTCTGGTATTGCCCACTATTTAGTATTAGTACCGAAGGGATAAACCTCTTCATCAGCTAGGAGCATAAGTAAAATAGAAGTACTGTACTTTTTACTCTGGCCCTATTAATAAACCAAGTAATAAGGGCATTAAGTAAAATCACTAAAAGCCCGGATTGCCTTAGCCGCACTTGCTTTTGCGGCCAGTTTGCCGTTCTCTTGGAAAAAGTCTGCTTCAACAAACCCAGTTGAGCGGCCACGATTAATTAGGCGTCCTTCTATTCGAATAATCCCACTTTGCATAGGACGAAACATACGCGTTGTCAGTTCGGTGGTGGTGAACCATTCACCATCTTCTAACGCGCTGGCCATGGTCATCGATACGATATGATCAGCGAGTGCTGCTATCCAGCCGCCAAAAACACGTCCTTCTTGAATATCGCGGCTACCGTCATTTGGCCATTCATAAACAACACGGCCGTAAGATACCTCCTTCAACCAAAGGTGGGGCTTTATCCCTAGATTGAGAATCCCCGCAGGAAGTTGTCCATCCGCTGACCTTAAGTTTTTAAAAAATTCTACTTGTTGTTTAGATAATTCTGTTCGTTCTATTTTATTCATTGATTTCCTAGCAGTGAGGCATTCGCGACGTAATTAAAGTCAGAGCAAAAATACAGTATTTTTGGTCTTCCTGGAATTTTCTTCGTAAGTAAAATCCGTTTAGTAATGACAAATTGTTCATGGCTGAACTCTATACCGCAAAGACAGAGATTGGCAGCGGTTATGGATTTTAGAGAGATTTATGAATTTTTAGGGGCTTTCAATGTTCACAGAACGATGATTTTAGCCAAATGAAGGCGTCGGTTCAAATTGACATAGCTTTTGTTTTTCTTATACTCCAAATAGTGGGGCGCAAGTGGATCGCTGGGAGAAAGGTATGTTTAGATTAATTTTACTGATGACTGCGCTGAGCCTCGCGAGCGCTGCAGGCGCCTCTGAAGAGTCCGAATTTGTCGCTGAGATGCAGGTGCTCGCTGATCAGGGTCATGCAATTGCGCAATTCTTTTTAGGTGATGCTTATTCCAACGGCGAAGGTGTTCTCCAAGACAAAAAGGAAGCTGTAAAGTGGTATAGCTTAGCCGCTGATCAAGGCGATTCAGATGCGCAATTCAGTTTGGGTGCTGCCTATCACAACGGCGAAGGTGTTTTTCAAGACCTCGTTATAGCCTATAAGTGGATAAATCTCGCCGCCTACAACGGTAAAAAAGGCGCAGTTGAGACCCGAGAAATTTTAGCGCAGCTAATGACTTCAGCACAGATCGGTAGGGCGCAGCGGATGACTAAACAATGGCGAGAGGCTAGGATTGGCGCACCTCGCTAACTTGTAATTTCTCCATTTTTAATAATTGGCGTAATAATAATTGGGGTCAGTGTAAAAATACAGTCGTTCTGTAAAGTTTTAAAGGTGGTATCCCCTTAGTTTCTTTCTGGCTTCTGGTAACTATTCACTTAACAGAGTGTTGCCTAGGTCGGATAAGTCATAGACCCCCCGGGATACGTTTTTAAACCAACCATAATGATTGTCGTAGACTACGGCTCTGGAATTAGGAATCTCTAGGACCTTTGCAATATCGCTGGCCTTAGTAGCACCGTGTTCACTCAGGTAGTTGGCAATTTCAATGGCTTGTTGTTTGTAGGCGGTCATTCGCCCTGCCTTGGTAGAGGCACCGCCGAGGTTTGGGTCGCCGGCTCGTGCCACGAACTCATCGATTAGCCGTTGTTGTCGGAGTTTAGATTGCCGAGGTTGATAGGTAGTAGGGTCAACAATAATTTGTGTAGTTTTGCGCTTTGGATTGATGGCGACCAAGCCTATGCCGAGCATCTTCAAGAGCTTAATTATTCGGCTGCGCTTCTTCTTTTTTAGGGCGCTACAGGAATTGGGCACACCGATATAAATTATCGTGCTCAATTTTAAGCGGTCAACGGCTTGAAGAATGACGTCCAGATTAAGCGACAATTTTAGCTCAATGATAGTGGGCGGTGGTGCTTTTTCGTTGGCAGCGATTTTTTTAATTGCAACGACATCGCAGTTTTCTACTTCGGCTTTAACTTCGTAGTCTTGTTTTTCGAAAAACTTCTTTAAAGGAAGATAGAGGTCAGATTCTTTCATAATGAAGCGGGCATAGTTTATTAATCGATGGTGTATCGCTATATTGGTAAAATCGAATAGAGCCAGAGTAAAACTTGAGTGCTTATTGTTTAGCCGAGCAATATTCTGAAAATCACTAATGTTGAGAATTATTTAGCACTATACCTGAATGTAGGTCATCGGGAATAATTTGTCGGCAACAAATTAGGACGGCTGTAGATTAGGCGTGGCCGAGCCGATTTACGAGTGAGTTGGCCAATTCGCCTGAAGCGAATTAGTGCTGTTGAAAACCGGTAGCAAACGCAGTGCGTGGATGCACGAGCCCATAATCCCAAAATACTTTGCTCTGGTTTGCTCGCTGGGTTAAGTGCTAGCAAACTCGCTGACAATCGCTGGGGCATATTCGGACCAACAACTCGAGGTTTTTCAGTAGTCTGCTTGACCTATTCCTTTTTTGAATTAATGAGTTGAAATAGAGATGTCAAAGTGTGCCGCGCAGTGCCGCGGGATGGGGCACTGATAGTTTCATAGCTTTAGCGTCATTTTTCTATTGAAAGTTCGTTAAACTATTAACGTCATCAAAGGTTTGCGGCAGGGAGCAGCAATATGCGAGGATTAAAGCTTATTTCCGTGCAGCTTCTTGTTGGGTTACGCCCCCTTTTAAGGTTAAAGGGCCGATGTTTTAAAAATAGGATAAAAAAATGAATGAGCCTGATCAACGTATTCGTGATGCGCTACTGGACGCCACTGAAGCCAGAGATTCGTCTTACGCTCCATACTCTGGATTCAAGATGGGTGCGGCAGTGGTGACCGATAAGGACCATGTTGTCCGCGGCTCCCTAGTAGAAAACATCTCTCTCGGCCTTTCTATGTGTGCTGAACGTGCGGCGCTGTTCGCCGCCGTGGCAACCGAAGCAGGCAAACCGGAAATCCTAGCTCTGGTATCGAAACCTACTTCCGGCGAATTAACTTGGCCCTGCGGAGCCTGCCTTCAAGTTGCACTCGAGCTCGGTGACAGAGATCTGATCATAGTCGTATCCGATGGCCGTAGGCAGGAGACAGCTATACTCGGAGATCTGACTCAGAAAATGCCGAAGAAGAAATGACAGACACGTGGCTACACGGCGCTACACTAATAGTTTCGGCGTGGATACAAACTGTCTTTTTCTTTTTTCGCCGTTGGGCTTCGCGCGGACGCGCTAGTTGGAAATTGTCTGCGCACGGGTTCGATAGAGTATTGCTGCGCAATTATTCGAACCAGATCGGTGGTTCTCATCCAGCCCCTGAAAGCTGGGCGAAGCCCGGGTCCATGGATGGACGAGTCTATCGAGCCGCGAGGTTCTGCTGCAGGATAAGGTTAAATCTAAGGAGGCGTTGAACTATGAAAAATAAATGGTGCCCAGGGGCGGAATCGAACCATCGACACGAGGATTTTCAGTAGCCTGCGTGACCGATTCTTTTCTCTAAGTCCTGCGTGGTGCTATAATTTGCGGAAAGTTCCGCTCTACCAATAGGAGAAGGGATACGATGCCTAATAGCTTGCGAGTTTTGATCGTTGATGACGAAGGCTATATCACGATCATTTTGAAGAATATTGTCGAGAAGCTGGGTTGCGAGACTGACAATATCGACGATGGCAGAACGATTGGCAAAGCACTTTTTGCCTTCGACCCTGAGGTAATCTTTCTCGATTTGATGATGCCCGATATCGATGGCGTTGAGGTTATAAATCTTCTCGGTGAAGCTGGCTGCAAAGCAAAAATTGTTCTTATGAGCGGTCTCGACCAGAGGTATATATCATCGGTTGCAGAAGTAGCCAAGGGCTACAACCTTGATGTGATTGGTGCGATTACCAAGCCCTTCCAGCCAGGAAAGATTGAGAGTTTAATCGGACCTCTGGTCGCCTCTAAAGCCGCATCGGCTCAAGCGGCGAGCGGCCCGAAAATTCAGCGGACTGCTTTGCCTGGCCCACGATTGGAATTCAGCCCCGAACTCTATGTCGACGATACCAATCAAGATAATCTTAATTGGTGTCGTATTAAATTGGGGTGGCAATTGGACGACGAAAAAATCGTAGACTTCTCTGATATGCTGGACCAATCTTATAAAGAAAGAGCGGCCAGAGGCCAGTTAAACCTATGTTTCAAATTGCTCAGCAACAATAAAACTAAGAATATCGTTGGCAGCGATAAATTGGGCTTCAAAATTTCAATACCCGACGCTCTGCTACTCGAAAAATCATGCCCTGACTATTTAGAAAAGAGCATCCAGCTGGCCGGGCTAGAAAAGAATAAACTTACCTTCGAAATTGACGAAACAGCTATCACATGCAATTCAGATGTTATCCTCAACACCCTCTCTAGACTTAAGATCAAGGGCCTTCGCATAGCTATTCGCTTACACACCGAAATAGATCAGATTCTATCAAGCCTCGGTAGATTACCCGTAGACGAAATTGTATTGGATATGGCTGGAGCAAAATTCAGCGGTGCCTTGCTGGACAATCAAGAAATCGAATTTGAAATAGCATCCATGGTGTCAATGGCAAACAAAGCCAATCTAGCTACTTCCGCAGTCAATATTCATAGTGCAAATCAACTAGCCCTGGCCAAACAATCTAAGTTCGATCGCATTAGTGGTCACGCAGTAAACTTCGGGGCTGAAACCCAGCCTAGCTTCACCGTTTAAACCGATCTGCTCGCGAGAAGAGCAAATCTTACCAGAAACTGCTGTAGTGCAAATAACGGTAAAACTAAAATGCTTCAAGTTCTCGGTCTAAACCTGATTGTCGCAATTCTATATTTCCTCGCAGGGAAGCTGGGCCAGAGCGCAGCTATCGAACCTGGCAATTTTACCGTGTTCTGGCCACCGGTAGGCATTGCCCTAGCTTTTGTCTTGAAATACAAGCTGAAGCCTCTGCTTGGAATTGTAGCCGGTGCTTTCCTCGTCAATCTGGATGGGCCAATCGAGGGAAACGGTTTAGGTGAAATAGTTTTCACCGCAGGGTTAGCTGTATTAGCAGCAGTGGCCGCGTTGTGGGGAAGCTTCCTACTTCGCCGCGCTCACATCGACAAAGATCCCTTCACTAATAGAAGCACAATAGTCCGATTTATCCTTATAGCCCCAGTTGCATCACTACTAGTGCCAAGTATTGGGACGGTGATGGTAGTTTTGACGGGTTCCAGCTCTATGACAGGCCTCCAAACCTGGCTCATTTGGTGGCTCGGCTCAACTCTTGGGCTTATAGTATTCACCCCGATAACTTTTAAACTGATGCAAGCCAGTATTGCCACAGAGCGGGTCCGACTAATCTATATGACCCTCACAATGGCCACAATCTCATTTCTGATTGCTGCCGTCGGCATCACCCTGAGCTACGCCACCTATATACAAAGCACGCAAGAACGCATGGCTGAACTGGTCGAGGTTCAGGTATTAATTGGTACAGCTGTTGCTGCTTTTGATGCCGAATACAGCGCCGATGCGGTTCCGGGCGGAGCGCGTTCCGCCACTATCCAGCAACTAGCCCAGGCTATCAATGACGTCAGGCCTTCCTCCGAAACTGGGGAATATCTTCTAGCGCAGGAAAGCCAGGGTTTGGTGCAATTTTTGGCTAGTAGACGCCGTAATCTCTCAACGCTCCCCGACGACTTAGCTATAGGTTCAGATTCTGACATCCCCATGTTACGAGCTCTGCAAGGACAGACGGGCACCCTGATAGGAAATGATTGGCGAGGCGCTAGAGTCTTGGCTGCCTACAGCTATCTGCCAGCGCTTAATGTTGGAATTGTCGTTTACGAGGACATTCAAACGGTCAGAGCACCTTTTATTCGTACCGCAGTTATCACGATTTTGATCTCTCTTGGGTTGATAGTCATCGGTCTCTATATTTTTAAGAATTTGTCTTCATACCTAATTGTAGCAATACAGCGCAAGGCCGAAGATCTCGAAAAACTGGTTGCCCAAAAGACAGAAGAAATTCAACATAATGAGGAGCGGTTTCGAGCGCTTATAGAATCAGCGCCTGACGCCATGATAGTAATCAATGAAGCCGGCATCATTCAGATGGCGAACCGACAACTTAGTTTTTTAACTGGGTACTCTACAGAAGAATTGTTAGAAAAATCTGTCGATTTATTGGTGCCCAAATCTGTTAGGCACAATCACGCCACGCATAGAAAAAATTATATGAAAGACCCTGAGGTGAGATTTCTTGACCGCAACCGCAACCTAAAATGCCTGAGAAAGGATGGCAGTGCGTTCAGTGTCGACATAGCACTGAGCCCCATAGTCCAAGACGAAGAAGAGACTCTGATAGCCGCATCCATCCGCGATACCACAGAACGAGAAATCGCCGATACCGCAATCAAGAGGAATTTGAGTGATCTAGCTGACGCCAGATCTGCGGCGCTAAACATGATGCGAGATGCTGAGGACTCTCGTGAAAAAATAGCCGAGAGCCAGCAACTACTGGACACTTCCTTGCGAGGCGCAAACCTAGGCTTATGGGATTTCGATGTAAAGTCTGGCAAATTGCATATTGATGACTTGTATGAAAAACAATTAGGTTATTCTGAAGGGAAATTACAAGAAGTATATGGCTATGACATTGGAGCTGCTGAGACACTAGTGCATCCTGAGGATTTACCCATCGTAAAAAAAGCAATGGAGGATGTAATTGCCGGCAAGACAGCTGAATACCGAGCTGAATACCGCTCGAAAACCAGTGATGGAAACTGGAAATGGCTAATGGGAGCGGGCCAGGCCCTTACTGAAAATGCTGGCGGCAAGGGATTGCGTATAGTCGGTATACAGCAAGATATCGATACTCAAAAACGCCTGGAAGAGGAGGTATTGAAAGAGAAAAATCGCCTCGATCTAGCCTTAAAGGGTGGTAATCTTGGGTTTTGGGAGTTTTCTAATGACGATAGCAGGCTCATCGTTAGCAACGTCTATGAAGAATTATTAGGCTACCCTGAAAACCCATTTGACCAAGGGGTTCACACCACGCTGAATGCATGGATTGAAATGATGCACCCCGAGGATGTCGCATCCTATGGAGAGGATCTTTATCTTTTCTCGGGTGGAAGAGAAGGTGAACACCGGTCAGAGTACCGCACAGAGTGCAGAATAAAGGCCGCCGATGGCACATGGCGTTGGCTTATGACTGCTGGCAGCCAAGTGTTTGATAGCAAAGGAAAGTTTACCGGCAAGGTGTCGGGCATAATAATCGATATCAATGATCTTAAGCTATTGGAAGCGGACCTAAGGGTTTCAAAAGAAGAGGCAGAATCTGCCGCTGAGGCCAAAGCGAGCTTTCTTGCCTCAATGAGCCATGAAATTAGAACCCCGATGAATGCAGTAATCGGCATGGTTGAGCTGCTGCGTCAAACCAATATGGATAGCGACCAGATGCATATGCTTCAAACCATATCATCATCAGGCCAATCACTACTCACTATCATTAATGACATTCTCGATTTTTCCAAGATTGAAGCGGGCAGGCTGGATTTGGAAGAGATAAGCATGCCACTTTGTAATGTTTTAGAAGATGCCGTTCGAACTGTAGCAGTCAATATTCGAAATAAAAATCTGCGCCTGGTTACCTATGTTGATCCATCTATTTCTCAATTCGTGCAGGGAGACCAAGTACGCTTTAGGCAAATCATTATTAATTTGGTAGGTAACGCTATTAAATTCACCGATGAAGGCACTATTGGGATTAGCGCCGAATTGATTCAAAGGAAAGGAGGCCAGATAGTAGTTCAACTCTCGATTCGCGATGAAGGGATTGGCATTTCGGAGGAAGCTCAGAAACAACTATTTACAGCATTCTCACAAGCTGAAAGTTCTACTACGCGCAAATATGGAGGAACCGGACTGGGTCTATCTATATGCGAGCGTTTAACAACGTTGATGGGCGGGTCAATACGCGTAGAAAGCGTCCTCGGCGAAGGCTCTACGTTCATTGCTGAGATTCCCTTCACCGAAACTGAGAAGGTCTTGGAAGAAAAAACCGAGAACTTAGCTGGAGTCCGCGTATTGTTGCTCGACGAAAATCATTATGAGCGGTGCGCCCTTAGAAAGTATCTCGAACACTGGCAGGCCGAGGTCGAAGAGCTTGGAGCTAGCGAAGGTTCCGTAGACTACTGCCTGAATGCCAAGGCTATGGGTAAGCAAGTAGATATCATGGTGATCGGCCCTGCCCCCGATGCCAAAAAAATACTGGCTCTCAAACAAGCTACTAGAGACGCTGGTCTCAGTGAGATTAATATTCTTGCGATTAACCCTGGTGGTCGCGCAGAAGCACGACTCCACAAAGATGAATATGTGCAACTGGATACCGATCCCGTCTCTCGAACAGCCTTTATATCGGCTATAGCTATTTGCATGGGCCGCGCCAGTCCAGAGATTCATTATGAAGAAGACATTCACACCTTTAACAAAGTCGCAGTAGCGCTAAGTGTAGAGGACGCTGAAGCTGCCGGCCGTCTTATTCTAGTAGCGGAAGACAACCATACCAACAGAGATGTGATCGGCCGCCAACTAAAGCTTCTCGGGCATACTTGTGAGATGGCTGAGGACGGAGCCGAGGGCTTAGAAATGTGGAAATCAGGCCGCTATGCCCTATTACTAACCGATTGCCACATGCCGAACCTTGATGGCTTTCAACTTACTGCAGGAATACGCGAGCTGGAAAAAAATGATGGCGGTACAGAACGCGCCCCTATTTTAGCGATTACCGCCAATGCTCTTCAGGGTGAGGCTGAACGCTGCCTGGCGGCAGGCATGGATGGCTACATGTCAAAACCTGTAGATCTAAAGGATTTGGCAAAAAATATAGATCAATGGATGCCTACAGAAGCTAAAGGTAACAATAAGAATGTTTTAGCCCAAGCAGTAGAGGACCATGACATCATGGTTGAAAAACCAACGGAACCCCTGCTAGAAAACGCAACAGAAACACCCGTTGTAGACACCAATGTTCTAAAAAGCCTTCTAGGCGACGACGAAGAGATGCTGCGAGATGTTATTAAAGACTTTGTCGCACCATCACTCGATATAGTCAAGGAGCTGCAAGGCGGACATACAAGAAGAGATGCTAAAGAGGTTCAAATGGCAGCCCATAAGCTCAAGTCCTCATCCGGAAGCATTGGTGCAAATGCCCTCGCCGACTTGTGTTACACACTGGAAAAAGCGGGGAAAGATAATGATTTTGATACTATTGATGCGAGAATAGGTGACTTGGAAACGCTAATGGCCGAAGTTACCGATTTCATCGAAAGGTTTTAGTAGAAACCTTATTTCACTGATTCTGGTTTTTAGGTTTATAGATCCTTCGATAAAAACTACCGCTGCATAAATCTCATTTCACTGGCCTTTCACTGACAAGCACTTAGTCGATAGCGAGAAAGTGGAACCCCATCAAGTTTCTTCGGCAATTTTCAGGAGTGATTAAACTGACTAACGTCAGACGCAGCTTAATGCTCTTAAACTTCGTATTTAGGCTCACTTCCCGACTGCTTTAATAGGTCATTTATTTCTTTTTTCAGTTCAATCATCTTTAACTCGCGGTTAACTGCCATCTTATTAAAGAGCTCTGCCTGCTGTAGTGCTTCAGCCTGCTCCCGCAAAGCATTATTAAGAACACTGTTATCTCTTATCGAGGCAAGGATGTATTCGCCGCGACCCATGGTCGACAACGGCGACAATCCAATGCTAACCGGGACCATCTCGCCATTCTTAGTCTGGGCAGATAACTGGATAGACTCCCGCATATGCCTTACTGAGGCGTTTTTCAAGAAGATATTCCTGAGCCCGACATGCACCCCCCTGGCAGCTTCAGGTACAAGCATCTCGATAGAATGACCTAACAGCTCATCTCTGGCATAACCAAAAAGCTCAAGGGCTTTATCGTTGACAACGCTAATGCTCGCTTCGGAGTCAACGATCACTGTGGCGTCGGGTGTTAAGTCCATCAAGAACTTAAACCAAACTTCTCCACTGTCATTTGATCCGTTATCTTCCATAGTAATTGCCCTCTGCACACTAGTTTTCGTAAAGGTTGGCGTCGCCCGATACAAGCGCCCGATACAAGACGACCAAGTTACAAGAATGAAGCCCAAGAATCGACAAAAATGACAAATCAGCCTTCAAAATGTAGCGAAAAGTTAGAAATATTACTCAAAACGACATAAAGTAGTACTCAATTACCCGTTCGAATTAATAAATGGAGAAGAACGAATTGGAGAACATGAACCCAAGCCGTGAGCTGGACATATTGCTCGTTGATGACGAACCTTTCGTGCTTCGCCTTGCCTCCAAAGTACTAGAGCAGCTGGGCCAGGGTAAAGTTGACTTGGCCAAGGGTGGCGATGACGCACTCGTCAAACTCATAGCCCGCGACAAGCCTTATGACCTGATTATTACAGATCTCAACATGCCGGATCTCGATGGTGTCGAGTTACTGCGTCTCGCCCACGATAGCGGCTTCAAGGGAGCAGTAATCTTATTGAGCGGTGAGGACCAAAGAATGTTGGATACCGCTTATGGATTAGCGAAGGCACATAATGTGAATGTGCTAGGGGCTCTTTCCAAGCCACTGAACAAGGTTGAGCTATCAAATTTACTCAGCGCATATACACCGCTGAAAACCTCCCCCAGTCTACAAGCAAAAGAGCCAGTGATTTCCAAGGAGGCCCTGATTGACGGTCTCAAGGGATCGGCTAAGCAAGAATTAGTTATCTTGTATCAGCCGGTCGTTTCTTTAAAGGATAATAAGGTAGTTGGAATAGAGGCTAAACCGCACTGGTCGAGTCTAGAGCATGGAATATTGGATTCTTCTTATTTCATGCCGCGCGCCAAAATATCAGGGTTGGTTGATGAGGTAACATTGCTTACGGCGAAGAATGCCGTGATTGACCTTGCTGCAATAAGGCAATCAAACCAATACCTTAATGCATGGGTGAAATTAAATATCGAGTCTCTGGGCACCTACCAGTTTCGAGAGGCCCTAATGACACTAACAGCAGATCACGACATATCTAATCATGCGATCGTACTGGAAGTTCGAGAAACCCAAGCTATTAACCTTTCGGCAGACGTTAAGACAGCCATGATGCAATTACGCCTGAAACGATTCGGGCTTGCTATTGATGCCTTTGGAACTGGTTCAGCCTCACTATCGCATATACAGGATATTCCTTTCAGTATTATGAATATCGACCAGACTCTTGTGCAGCGAGCTCTCGAGACTAAAAGCGGTATGGCAATCTTGGAGTCCAGCATTCAACTGGCTAAAAAGCTCAACTTGGAAACTTCGGTGCAAGGTGTCGAGCACGAAGAACAAATAGAACTTGTAAGAAGACTGGGCTGCGATTACGTGATTGGCGATCTCATTGCAAAGTCCATGCGAGTCCAAGATATTTCAGGTTTTCTGGCAAGCTGGAAAGGCTTGACCAGATAGTCAGTGCCCCATCTTAGCCTCATCTTAGCTGCATCGAAACATGAGCAAAAACACTTCATCCACGAAGGCCTCGGTTGGTGCAGAGGCCCTACGAGATCAGGTTAAATCGAAATATCGCGAAGTTGCCACCAACCCTGAACAGGGCCATTTCCATACCGGACGGCCGCTGACAGAGCGCTTGGCTTGTGACGCTGTGATTACTTCGCAGTAGGCCAGATACTTTATAACATCCGGTTTCTGCTCATTGAAATATAAGTAAGAAATGGTGCCCAGAGGCGGAATCGAACCTCCGATACGCGAATTTTCAGCAGTCAGCGTGACCGGTTCTTATTTTGAATCAATGAGTTAAAAATGTGAAACGGGGTGTGCTAAGAAGTGTGCTATAAATTTCTAGTAAATGTACCCTAAAACAACTGTCGCTTTATTCTGCCCCTGGATTAACCAACCCTCCGATACTCCTTGCTGCTATAATGAGCTCTGTTCCCTCTACGACAATCTACCGAGCTTCTATGCCATTTTTAAAACTTGGATTATGTAATCCTATTGTACAAGCGATTGAGGAATTGGGTTATACGACTCCTACCCCGATTCAGAAAAAAGCCATTCCCATCATTATTTCTGGTAAAGACCTCATTGCCACCGCTCAAACGGGGACAGGTAAAACCGCCGCGTTTGTCCTACCGCTATTAAGCTTATTTAACAAAGAGCGTTGCTTGCGAGGTAAACGTATACGCGCACTTATCCTGACTCCCACACGGGAATTAGCGGTGCAGGTAGCTGCGAATATTGCGCAGTACAGCAAGTATTTAAACCTAAGTTCTATGGCTGTTTATGGCGGTGTTGATAGCGAACCGCAAAAGCAGAGCTTAATTAAAGGCATTGATATTTTAGTGGCCACTCCGGGCAGATTGTTGGATTTGGCTCATCAGCGTGCGCTGCATTTTGATGAGCTTGAAGTGCTGGTGTTAGATGAAGCAGACCGATTGGTGGATATGGGTTTTGCTGATGATGTCAAAAAGATCATTGAGCGCTTACCTGCAGACCGTCAAAACCTATTGTTTTCTGCCACCGTGAACAATGGCGTTCGTATCTTTGCCGATCATTTTTCAGCCAGCAAAATGGGTCGGCGCGCTGTTGAGATATCGATTTCACCAGAAGCCACAGCGGCACCCAGTATAGACCAGTGGTTAATCACCATAGATAAAGACACAAAGTCTGCCTTGCTGAGTTACTTAATTAACGAGCGGAAGTGGGATCAGGCGTTAATTTTTATCGAGAAGAAACACTCTGCTGCCAAACTGGTGGCTCAACTTGCAAAACGTGGTATTGAAGCAGATGCCATTCACGGTGATAAAAGCCAAGCCATGCGTGAAAAGATCTTAGCTGATTTTAAATCTGGAAAACTAAAATACTTAGTTGCCACAGGCGTTGCCGCCCGCGGTATAGATATTGGTGAGCTGAGTCGCGTGGTTAATTATGACCTGCCCTTTAAACCTGAAGAATACATTCACCGCATTGGCCGCACGGGTCGTGCTGGCGCTGCAGGTGAAGCGATATCGTTTGTGGCAATGGGCGATTTTAAAAATTTGTGCGCCATTGAAAGCCGTTTAAACCATGTCATCAAACGGAAAGAGATCGAAGGCTTTCCGGTTAGAAAAGTCGTTCCCGTTTCAATTTTAAATTATGTTCGCAAAAGTAAACGGTAGCGGCAACTCATACCAGTGGCGAAAAAAGAAGAGGAGCTACAGGGTACACTAACAATTTAACAATTTAACAATTTAACAACTTAAGGATGTGAAAAGTGTAGCCGTGGGGCAGACAATTAGGAGATGGCGACTCGGGACGGACCAACTTGCGTGAGCAAGTTAGGACAGCCAAAGGCTGGGCGTAGCCCGAACCCAGAATGGGTGAGTCACCAATTCGCAGGAGCGAATTAGCACAGTCGCAGACTGGCCGAAGGCCGAGTGCATGGATGCACGAGTGAAGAATCCAAACAGCCTTATGGCTGTTTATCCCCTGCGGGCTTCGCGCTTTGCGCTCGTTGAAAATTGCTGGCGCAATTAGTGATTCGAATTTTGATTAAATCAAAACTCTCACCCTACGGGCGGCGCTCCGCCGTCTGCGCTGCTGCCGCAGCTTTCGAACCAAGTTGTGGTTCTCATCCGGCCCCTGAGCTCCATATAAGTAACTACAAGGGACACTCACAACTTAACAACTTAAGGTTGTGAAAAGTATAGCCGTGAGACAGAAAGTTAGGAGATGGCTGCTCGGGGCGGAATAATATAAACAGCCTTAAGGCTGTTTATCCCCTGCGGGCTTCGCGCGTTGCGCTCCGTTGAAAACTGCTTTCGCAGTTTTTCGAACCGCGGTGGTTCTCATCCGGCCCCTGAACTCCATATACAAAAAAGCCCCGCTGAAAGCGAGGCTTGTTGTATATGGTGCCCAGGGGCGGAATCGAACCACCGACACGAGGATTTTCAGTCCTCTGCTCTACCGACTGAGCTACCTGGGCATTGTTTTGGTCTACTGCGCTCGATGATACCGCGTTGTAGTCTGTGCTCTCTCTCGGTCGCTTACCTGATGTAAGCTCCCTCGTTCGATCCAGCCTTCGCCTTGTCTCATCTTCGCTCGCTACGTCCAAAACCTACTTGCTTTGGGTTTTGTGACACTAAAAATCTTCGGTAGATTTTAGTCTGTGCCACTTTCGCGAGCCGCGTATTAAACCTTCACGGCCCTTATGTGTCAAGGCCTTTGCTTTTTACTGTATTTATCCTTCTTCTGGCACGTAACCTTCGGCGTGGTCATGGTCTTCGTTGTTGAGGAACTTGTCCATTTCCGCCTGCAGGTATTTGCGGTCATCGCCGCTGGCCATGCTGAGCTGTTTTTCGTTGATTAACATGACTTGCAGGGTCTGCCAGTCTTTCCAAGCCTGTTGGGAGACGTTCTCGTATATTTCTTGGCCTTTGGGTCCCGGGTAAGGGGCTAGGGCAAGGCCAGGTAGCTCTTTGCCGTACTTTTTGCAGTTAACCATGCGCGACATAATGATTCCTTTGCGAGTGCTAGGCTCGGTTCAGTGTTTGTTGCTGACTACTTGTTGCTTGTCAGTTGCTTTAATATCTTTTTAATGGGCGCGGCTAGGCCAATTTCTGTCATCCCAGCCTTGTCATCTTGGTTGATTGGATACCAAAGCCAGCGGTCGGTTTCAGATACGCCCAATGATTGCTCTTTCACGCTGTATTCTACCGGTGATATATCTAAATGATAGTGTGAAAAAGTGTGCCGGAATAACGGCAGCTCAGATTTGCTGCCGGTGGCTACTGTTAGGTTTGGTATGTTAGGGGTCTTATCGACTGCTTGTCCCTCTGGCAGGCTGTACAGGCCTCCCCAGATTCCAGTGGCAGGGCGTTTCTCCAGCAGCACTTCATTCTGAGAGCGGCGCAGGATATACAGCGTCACTTCTCGCACGGGAAGCGTCTTTCTCGGTTTCTTGCCAGGAATTTCAGCAATCTTGCCCTGTTTAAGCGATAAGCAGTTATTAGTTAATGGGCAGCTTTCGCAAATAGGCTTGCTGCGGGTGCAGACGGTGGCGCCCAGATCCATCATGGCTTGTGTATAGTCGGCAAAGCGGGTGTCAGGTAGCAGGGACTCAGCGATCTTCCACAGCTGGGTTTTGATTTTCGCTTGTTCCGGCCAGCCGGGGATAGCGTGCGCGCGAGAAAGTACTCGTTTTACATTGCCATCAAGAATCGGCGCGCGGATATTCATCGATAATGAGGCAATAGCACCGGCGGTTGACAGACCAATGCCCGGCAGTAATTCTAATGCTTCAACGGTGTTTGGAAACTCGCCGCTAAACTTATCAACGACCTGATTGGCAGTTTTATGTAAATTTCGAGCACGAGCGTAATAGCCTAGCCCGGTCCACAAGTGGAGCACCTGATCGAGATCTGCTTTTGCTAAATCGGTAACCGTAGGGAACCTGCTGGTGAACCTTTCGAAGTAGGGTACAACCGTACTGACCTGAGTTTGTTGCAGCATAATTTCTGACAGCCAAACACGATAAGGAGTTCGATCAGACTGCCAGGGCAAATTCTTTCGGCCGTGGTCATCAAACCACGTTAAAACCAGCGTTGAAAAATTAGACATTAGACATTAGACATTGGCGACTGTGATAGTCGATGAGGTTATCAGAAGGAGAAAGAGCTAGTTCAAAAGATTTTGTAGCAAGCCGCGTGCGGTATCGCGAAGGTCTTCTGGCATTTTGTCGGTGATGTTTTCTTCGAGTTCACCGCGTAGGGCATTTCTGCTTAGCTGAGTAAATATTTGACGGACACGGGTGAAATCAGGTCGGCAATATTGGCTGACCTCATCGGCAAAGTCGGCAGCGCATTCTACCGGCCACTGAACTCCGTGATATAGCTCACCGATTGGGATGGTTTGTAATTCCGGCTCGCCTAGTAGTGTAAACGCTAGCTGATAATTAAAGGCTCTTGATGCTAGATCGATTCCGCCACCACCATCGAGTTGGAAGTTATCCATTTTAAGGTTTATCAGTTGGTCCTCGGCAATGCCATTGTCGAAAACTATGTAACCTCCTAGCTGGCTAAACTGAACTTGATCTGGCCATTGCTGAATGCTGCCGCCGGTTGGGCTTAGCGCAGAAATGGTAGTGAATATTTGTTTAATAACACCGATGTCCACTGAATTCCCCGAGATTGCGAATTGAGTTGAACCGTCTAGAGTGTTTGCAAGACTTGCAGTGCTTGCAGCGCTGGCGCTGTACTCTGAAGTCATGTTTAGCCTTCCGGTAACCGAGTTAAAGCGTGATATCGAAGGTACTAAATTGACCAAGTTAAGCTGGTTAAAGTTTAGTCTCGAGGTCATTGGCGCATCTGGAGAGCGGCCGTCCACTCTAATGTTGCCGGCTATGGTGCCGTCGAAAGCAGAAACTGGCTGAATTTCAATGTCCAGAACGCTACTTTCAATATTCGTAAAAATAGTTATATTTTCAAACAGGTACTCGTTTGCTTTTAAAGAATCAATCGATAGGCTACCAGTAACGTCAAAATTGCTCAGTAATCCTACAGGCAAGGCAGTATCTGAGCTGGCGGAGTTAACACTTGGCTCTGCACTAGTGGCGCCATTTGCATCTGGGGCATTTTCTGCCAGCGAAGTGTCTGCGGCAGCCGGCATAAAAGGACTTAAGTCGAGTGCCGAAGATGACAGGCTGTAGCTCACACTCATCGGGGTAAATTCAGTTGCCAAGCGGATCTCAACATTGCCTTGTGCAGTAGATTCGCCGAGTGTTACGCCTAGATCAGAAATAGAAAACTGTGATTCATCACCGCTAAAGTCCAGCTTGAAAGAAAGCCTTGGTAGTGCAGTGGTGGCATTAGAACCCACTTCTTGGCTTTCGCTTGCGCTGGTGCCGAGCGTTTGCATAAGACCAGCCACATCAAATGAGCTGGCTAGCATTGAACCATTAGCCTGCATGGAGTCATTGAGGCCAGTGATGGATACCTGACCTTGCAATAGCATTGGTGTTAGGTGGAAGTTAAATTCTCTAATCTCAACAATACCGTTGTTTAAGTCTGCGCTGACAATGCTGCGCAGACCCATCGGGACGGGCTCAGCCAATCCAGTGGCATCGTTGTAGGTAACATAGTTAAACTGCAGATCAACTGGAAAAGGGATGCCGCTTATGTTCGTAGAGCTGCTCTCGACATTTACATTGGCAAGGCTGTAGCGAGAATTTTTGGATAGGTCTTGGATATCTATGCTGGCATTTGAAATGCTGATCCGCTCGAATGTTGCTGAGACAATGCTGCCTGTTTCAGAGCTGACTGGTTGAGAGGTCTCCCCGGCGGCGTTTTGCACTTCCCAGGCGCTAATGCCAGATTCATCGATCGTGTAGTTAACGTGAAAGTCGTTAGTGATGAATTCTTGGATAAGGAGCTTGCCGCCTACCAAAGCCCAGGCGTCAATTTTTAGAGATACTGCCGATGTGGATGCCAGCTCTTGCGGGTGTGCAGGATTTTTAAGTCTCACGTCGTTAAGAGTGAGACCTAGTGTGGGGAAAAAATCCAGTGCC
This sequence comes from Pseudohongiellaceae bacterium, assembly GCA_047617605.1. Classification (GTDB taxonomy): domain Bacteria; phylum Pseudomonadota; class Gammaproteobacteria; order Pseudomonadales; family Pseudohongiellaceae; genus UBA9145. Next base: position 95,562 of record JBLGBJ010000007.1, read on the forward strand.
AAGTCCCCTGCTATGGAGAGGTCGTAGCCGGTATTGCTAGCAACAGCAGATTCGATAGCCGATTTATATTGATTAGCATCAACAAGTATTATCAAGCCAACGACGAGGGCAATGGCGAGGGCGGCAATACTTAAGAAGAATTTTACTAATACTTTCAACATCGAGTTAGCTTCTGTGTAGGTTCAGGCCAGGGTAGCCCAAACTAGAGAATAGGGTGCCGTATTGTTCGATATGGGCTAACTCAATAGAGTACGCTGCGACTGAATCAGTTTAACGGAATCACAGGTTTGTTGCACGATTGATGAAATTCCGCTGTGGTTGGCTAAAATGGCTTCGATCTAAGGCAAAAGGTCGCTGTTTTGGTGTGAATAGCTGCAGCCCTTGCTTTCAAAGCGGCTGCACGCCATTTATAATAGGGTTTTTTACGGTTGCTGGGGGCTTGAAAAATGGCACTGAGCACACAGGAATTTTAATGAGTGAACTATCTCCGAGTGCTGCTGAAAGTCGCAATCCTCGTCAAGCCAGTGTTGAGCGAAATACTAAAGAAACCCAAATTTTCGTGACCGTCAATCTCGATGGTACGGGTAAGCTAGATTGTGAAACTGGTCTGCCTTTTCTTGATCATATGTTAGATCAGATCGCTCGTCATGGGCTGATTGATATAACGGTTAAAGCGGTTGGGGATTTGGATGTTGATGCTCATCACACCGTTGAAGATATTGGCATTACTTTAGGTCAAGCCTTTAATCAGGCGCTAGATAAAACCGGTATTCGTCGTTATGGCCACGCCTATGTGCCATTAGATGAGGCGCTGTCTCGTGTTGTCATAGATTTCTCTGGCCGCCCAGGCTTGGATTACCATGTTCAATATGTAAAAGGCACAGTAGGCAGTTTTGATGTCGATCTATTTCACGAGTTTTTCCAAGGCTTTGTAAATCACGCCTTGGTGACTTTGCACATCGACAATCTGCGTGGCAAAAATGCTCATCACCAAGTCGAAACTATTTTCAAAGCCTTTGGCAGAGCGCTGCGCGTTGCGATGGAAATTGATCCAAGATCTTCCACCACGATCCCCTCTACCAAGGGTGTGCTTTAATCTGAATTTAAGTTTGCCGAGCCTGCCGGCGTAACCAAAGGTTATTACTTTTAGGTGCGCCGGCAGGCTCGTCTTGCCTTCTCTTGGCGCTATCAATTATCCGAAATAAAATTACGCAGTTGAACTGATCAATGAACAAAGTAGCAGTAATAGATTATGGTATGGGAAATCTGCACTCTGTTGCCAAGGCGGTAGAGCATGTTGGGCGCGAGCTTGAAAAGTACACTGGGGTGGCTACCGAAGTCACCGTCACGGCTGATGCAAATATCATAGCTGCCGCAGATCGTGTAATTTTTCCGGGGGTTGGCGCTATTCGAGATTGCATGGCTGAAATCAAACGACTAAACGTTGGCAAGATCGTCGAAGAAGCTATGAAATCAAAGCCCGTGTTAGCCATTTGTGTTGGTATGCAGGCATTGATGCAACGCAGTGAAGAAAACGGTGGGGTAGAGTGTTTAGGTTTCATGGAAGGTGAGGTTCGTTATTTTGGGGATAATCACGTGGATGATAGTGGCCACCGATTAAAAGTTCCCCATATGGGCTGGAATCAGGTCAAACAGACAATTGTTCATCCTTTATGGCAGGGTATTCCCGACAATAGCCGTTTCTATTTTGTGCACAGTTATTATGTTCATGCGGCAGGCCATACTAAGGTCGCTGGTGTCACTAACTATGGCGTCGAACTAGTCGCCACCATCGCTGACAATAATATTTTCGCGACTCAATTTCATCCAGAAAAAAGCCAAACTGCGGGCCTTACGTTACTTAAAAACTTCTTGCAGTGGGATGGTTCAACTAAAGTGAGTAAAAATACGTGCTAGTAATTCCAGCTATTGATTTAAAAGATGGTCAGTGTGTGCGACTAAAGCAAGGCCGAATGGAAGACTCCACCGTTTTTTCAGATGACCCCGTTAGCATGGCAGGAATCTGGGCTGCGAAAGGTGCTAGAAGGTTACATATTGTCGATCTCAACGGCGCGTTTGCTGGCACGCCAGTGAATGCGGAAATTGTTGCGGCAATCGCCAAAGCCTACCCGGATTTACCTATTCAAATTGGCGGAGGAATTCGCAGTCTAGAAATCATCAAATCCTATTTGGATGCAGGTGTTGCCTACGTCATTATAGGAACTCAAGCTGTTAAAGAACCAGATTTCGTCCGCCAGGCTTGCGCGGCGTTTCCGGGTAAAATTATTGTCGGAATCGACGCGATAGATGGCATGGTTGCCACCGAAGGTTGGGCAGAGGTAAGTGAGGTACTGGCTATCGACTTGGCTGAAAAGCTAGCAGATTTTGGTGTCTGCGCGATCATCTACACCGATATCGCTCGAGATGGGATGATGAAAGGCGTCAATATCGAAGCGACAAAAGAATTGGCTAACCATTCTCCGATTCCTGTGATCGCTTCAGGCGGAATAAGTAAGCTTGCAGACATTGCTGCCATTCGCGAGGCCTCCGAGTCAGAATATGGCGCCGGCATTATTGGTGTGATAACTGGCCGTGCGATTTACGAAGGTATGCTCGATCTTTCTATGGCTCAACAATTGTGTGACGAGTAGGAGATACCGTGGCCCTAGCAAAAAGAATCATTCCTTGTCTGGACTGTGAAAATGGTCGAGTTGTCAAAGGAGTAAAATTTTTGGATATTAGAGATGCCGGCGATCCTGTTGAAATATCCAAGCGCTACTGCGATGCCGGTGCCGATGAAATAACGTTTTTAGACATTACCGCGAGTCACGAAGGTCGGCAGACTACCGTGGATACTGTTCGCGCCATTGCCAGCCAAGTGTTTATTCCCCTGACTGTAGGCGGTGGAATTCGAACCCTTGAGGACATTCGCACCATGCTCAACGCCGGTGCAGACAAAGTGTCGATCAATACCGCGGCGGTGACTAACCCTGAATTTGTCCGCCAGGCAGCGCAGCGCTTTGGTTCTCAATGTATTGTTGTGGCCATAGACGCTAAGCAAGTTTCTGGTAAAGGAGGGGAGGAGGCACAAGCCGATCGCTGGGAAATATTCACCCATGGAGGACGCAATGCAACTGGCATTGATGTGATCGAATGGGCAGTGAAGATGGTGGAGTACGGCGCTGGAGAAATCTTGCTAACCAGCATGGACAGAGATGGCACCAAAATAGGGTTCGACCTGGCACTAAATAAAGCGGTAAGCCAAGCGGTGCAGGTTCCTATTATAGCGTCCGGGGGTGTTGGTAATCTTCAGCATCTCGCCGATGGCGTCTTATTAGGAGAGGCCGACGCCGTGCTAGCTGCGAGCATTTTTCACTTTGGCGAATTTAGCGTAGGCGAGGCCAAAGAATATATGGCCTCGCAGGGAATTGAAGTGAGGGGACTGACTTAAGTCCGTTCCTGCCGCATTCCCGTTGTAGTTTAATTGCTGCGCTGAGCAAAATCGCCTGATGCCGCTCGGGCCTGCGGAGGTCTAAAAGCATTTATTCCTTTCAGCAGATTTAAGGCTTCATTAAGTGGGTAATCGCTCACTAATACTTCTTCTGCTGAAATCAATGCCTCGGTCATTTCGGTGTTGGTGTTACCGCTCCTTCCATTACCATTACCTAAATGGCCCTGTAGATCAGCTTCGCTATATTGCGCGGCATTTCTGGAGCGGCGAGTTACAAATGCTTCATCAACGATAATATCTGGCTCTATGCCTTGAGCCTGAATTGAGCGGCCCGATGGGGTGTAGTACAAAGCGGTGGTTAACTTAATCGCTCGATCTTCCCCCAGTGGCAGTATGGTTTGTACTGAACCCTTACCGAAGCTGCGCGTTCCCATGATGATGGCTCGGCCATGGTCTTGCAACGCGCCAGCAACGATTTCTGACGCCGACGCCGATCCGTTATTGATCAAGACGACAACAGGGATATCGCCGGCGACAGTAACTCGGCTTGCGTTAAACTCCATACCACTGTCGTCCATGCGGCCTTCGGTATAAACAATTCTACCTTGGTTGATAAAAGCGTCAACCACCCCTACTGAGGCTTGTAATACGCCGCCAGGATTATTGCGCAGATCTACAATAAGGCCTTTTAGTGATTCGTTTTCTTCCAATAATTTGGTGATTTCGGCTTGTGTTTCAATGCCGGTATTGGCGCGAAATTGAGAAATACGAATATAGGCATAACCGGGATCAACCATTCGGCTGCGCACGCTGGCGATGGTAATGATTTCGCGCACCAAGGTGACATCAAAGGCATCTACGCCTTCTCGGGCGATTGTTACAGTAATTTCGGTGCCGGGTGCCCCGCGCATCATTTCTGCTGCTTCATCGGGGAGTAATTCCCTAAGAGGCCGGCTGTTTATCTGAATAATTAGGTCGCCTGCCTGAATGCCGGCGCGATCAGCCGGTGAGTCATCAATAGGACTGATGACCTTTATGTAGCCATCCTCGCGGCCGACTTCGATGCCCAGCCCGCCAAATTCGCCAGTGGTAGTTTCTTGAAGTGCCTCGTACTCATCCTCTACCAGATAGGACGAATGTGGATCTAATCCAGAAAGCATGCCCTTTATTGCGTTTTTCAGCAAAGTACTGTCATCGACTTCTTCGACATAAGCGGCACGAATTCGATCCAATGCTTGGGTGAAGATGCGCACTTCCTCTAATGGCAAAGGTAGTTGCTCTTGGGCGGTAGAAGGTAGTGCCAGGCAGTTGCCTGCTAAAACCAAGGCTAGGCTGATTGATTTAAGCTTGGTGTGAGCGTTTTGGAGCGAATTCATAAGACTTTCCTAGTTGCGCTTGCTGGGCTCTTTGCCCCTAAACGAGAAGCAATGCTTGTATTTCGGATGAGTTGCACGAATGAGTTGCACTAAACAGTTATACGATTCAGCTAAATGATTTAGTTTAATGAATAGACTAATAGTTTCAGTTTATTCACGTGATGGCAATTCGGAAACTGCCTCAATAGCGTTAAATGTGGGGCCGTTGGCCGCTTTTTCACCCCCCGTGGCCAATTTTAGTTTCAGTGCTCGATAACTCGGAGGCCCTAGAGTACAAAACCGAGATTCTTGGTGGCACAGCTGATTTATAATAGCTGGCCATGATCGATGGCCTACAAGAGCGGACTGAGAACTGGCGCTTAGCGACTAGTGCTAAACCAAGAGCTGGGGTCTTGGGGTTGGCCGTTGCGGCGGATTTCAAAATACAAGCCATCTTCACCACTGCTGATGGAGGTGCCTGAAGTGGACACGATGTCGCCGGCATCAACCCAATTGCCGGCGACAGCGGAAAGTGCCTCATTGCCGCCGTACAGACTCAAATAACCACTGCCATGATCAACAATGACTAACAAGCCAGAACCTCTCAGCCAGTCTGCAAAGACCACATGGCCGGCGTGAACAGCTCGCACCGGTGTGCCAGTTTCTGCCTCAATAGTGATGCCTTGGCGGCTTAGATTGCCATCGCCGTAGCGCTCACCAAAGCGGCTGCCAAATCTTCCGGCTAGAGGAGGAATAAGCCGGCCTCTGGTGTCGGCAAACGGAGGCACATCGGCAAACGATCTTACTCCCTCCATTACTATTCGGATTTCCTCAACGAGCCGTTGAAGATCCGCTTGATTGATTTCCAATTGCTCTAATTCTTGCCCTTTCGAGGCGATACTGTTTCTAAGAGATGCCAGTGCATTTTGTTTTTCCAGCCTAGCTAAGTCTACTGCCACGAGCTGATTATTCAGCGTGCTACTTTGTTGTTCTAGCTCGGCAACTTTTGCAGTTGCTGCTGACTCTGTACTCTTGATTCGTTCTATTAAGACTTCGAATTCACTAACTTTTTGTAACTGGGCTTCGGAAAACTTCAGCGTGTAGTGAAGTATTCTGGCGCTGTCGCTAATAGCGTTTTGACCCTCTTGATTGAAAAAACTTTTTAGTAAATTTGGGCTGCCACGAATGTAGGCTGCTTTTATAAGCTGGTTTAGGATTGCTGCTTGTTTGGCTTTTAACAAGTTCAGGAATTTTACCTCGCCCGCTAAAGCGTCTAGCTCGGTCTGAGCCTGTTGGATGTTAATGCGGGTCTCATTCGTGCGTTTGCTTAGTTTAGCCAAGTCGCTATCAGCTTGTCTAAGTGAGCTTTCTTCTGTGCTCATGGTTTGAGTGGCTGTGTTGAGCCAGCCACGTATGTCTTCGATTGCAGTAGCCACAGACTCAAGCTCTTGCTGTGCTTGACGGCTACTATTGTTGTTCTGATTCTGGCTCAGGGCTGGGCTAGAAACCAACAAAGCTGCAGCAAACACAAGCCAGTGCTTTTTTAGGCTGTATTTTAAGGTATGCGGCATTAAAGAAGACACCTGGCTTTTAGCTTTTTTTCGCAACAAGCACCTGACCGGTCATTTCGGCAGGGACCTCAATGTCCAGCAGTGTAAGCAGTGTTGGCGCAATGTCGCTGAGGCTGCCATCTTGAGTAAATTGAAATCCACTGTTGCCGACATAGACCAAAGGCACCGGGCCTGCTGTGTGAGAAGTGAGAGGCTGATTGGTTGCAGGGTCAAGCATCTGCTCGACGTTGCCGTGGTCGGCTGTTATCAATAGCTCACAATCATTTGCAAGGATGGCATCAACAATCGGTTTTAGACATTTATCGACGGCTTCCACCGCTTTAACTGCGGCGGCAAAATTACCGGTGTGGCCCACCATGTCGCCATTTGCATAGTTGCAAATAATGACGTCGTATTTGCCAGAGTTGATTGCTTTAACTAGTTTTTCAGTTAATTCGAAAGCTGACATCTCAGGTTTCAGATCATAGGTTTTAACTTGAGGAGAAGGTATTAGTTCGCGATCTTCGTTAGTAAAAGGCTGTTCACGGCCGCCGTTAAAAAAGAAAGTCACGTGAGCATATTTTTCGGTCTCGGCAATGCGCAGCTGAGCTTTGCCGGTGTTAGCAAGATACTCACCGAGGACATTTTCCAATGCTATGGGAGGATAGGCGACAGTTGCCTCAATATCAGCGGCGTATTGCGTCAATGTAATAAAGTCACCTAGCATGGGTCTTGCTTCACGATTAAAACCGCTAAATTTGTCATCCACAAAGGCGCGGCTGATTTCTCGTGCACGGTCGGCGCGAAAATTCATGAAATAAACCACGTCACCGTCATCTATGACGCAGCTGTTAGCATCTGAGTCGGTAATTGAGGTTGCTTGCACAAACTCATCGTCTTCTCCGCGCTCGTATGCCGCTGCCAGCGCGTCATTTACATTGCTGTAGCTAAACGGGGCTTTGCCCAGGGTGAGTAAGTCGTAAGCTGGTTGCACGCGATCCCAGCGATTGTCGCGATCCATGGCAAAGAAGCGGCCACAAAAAGAAGCGATGCGGCCACGTCCAGATTTTCTAAGCAGGTCATCGGTTTTTTGGAGCGAGGCCAGCGCGCTGCGAGGTGCTGTATCGCGGCCATCTAAAAAGGCATGCACGAATATTTGCGACACATCCCGCACAATGGCCATTTCGACCATGGCGTTAATTTGGTCCTCGTGGCTGTGAATGCCTCCGGCAGAAAGTAAGCCGATTATGTGGATAGGGGTTTCACTGTCTTTGGCCTTGCGGATGCCATCACGCAGAACTGGATTGGTGAAAAATGTACCGTCATCAATAGCCTTGTCGATTCGGGTAAGGCTCTGATAGACCACACGGCCAGCACCGAGGTTCATATGGCCCACCTCGGAATTGCCCATTTGTCCGGCCGGCAGTCCTACCGATTGTCCAGAGGTGTCGATGAGAGCGTGAGGCCGTTCCTGCCAAAGTTTGTCCCAGTTTGGGCTGTCAGCGGCGTGGATTGCGTTGCTGGCGGTTTCTTCTCGATGGCCCCAGCCATCAAGGATGAGTAGAAGGGCAGTTTTCTTATGGGTCATGGAGGGAGTTTTATCCGAAGGCACTGTGAGTTTTAATCCGACTCAATATTATCCTTTAAACCCGTAATCATAGCGAGTGAATCACGATGAGCGACTTCTTTAGCGGCGACGGTCCGTGTATACTCCTTGCCTTTTGCGGCAGCGGCGACTTAACGTCCGTGGGATACAGCTGAATTATAATGGCTCAATTTATCGAATTTATAGGCAATCATCTAATTTTAGCGGCAGCTTGGCTGCTGGTTGCGACTGGGATTGTTTTTTACCACCAACGTACAGGTTCCAAGTCTGTCAGTCCTCAAGGGGCGGTTGCGCTTATTAATCGCAGTGACGGGATTGTTATTGATTTGCGGGAAAAGAAAGATTTTGACGCTGGGCACATTGTCGATTCGATCAACATTCCTTATGCAAAGTTAGCTCAGAGATTGACCGAGCTGGGCAAGCACAAGGAAAAGCCGGTAATCGTGGTTTGTAAGCTTGGGCAGCAATCAGGCATGGCTTCAAAGCAAATTCAAGAGGCGGGTTTTTTGGACGTTCACAAATTGGCCGGTGGCATAAGCGAATGGCGAGCTCAGTCGCTGCCTGTGGTTAACAAATAATGGTTATGGCAGTTGAAAATAATCATTAAAAAACAGCGGTTAAAAAGAAGTAAATATTAAGTATTCAATGACATTTCCCGTTAGCGGTTACTTACAATCAAACTTAATTCACACGTTACAAAGACACTATAGGATTAATCATGGCCGAGAATGAAGAAAACACAACAGCAGCGGCCGCTGCACCTTTGGAGACTGAGCAGCCTACAGGGCCTCAGTTTGCTTTGCAGCGTATATTTTTGAAGGATTCTTCTTTTGAATCGCCCCGCAGTCCGCTTATTTTTCAGGCGCAGTGGAGCCCAAAGATTAACTTTGATATTAAGACGCGCAGCAGCAAAGTTCAGGACGATGTCTACGAGGTTGTCTTGGTATTAACTGCCGAAGCGCAAATTGAAGAGCAAGCTGCATTTTTGGTGGAAGTTCACCAGGCAGGCATATTTACAGCTAAAGATTTTGATGATGCACAGTTAGAGCAGCTTCTGGCGACGGTATGCCCTAATATCCTTTTCCCATATGCTCGCGAAGCGGTGGATAGCTTAGTCATTAAAGGCAGTTTCCCAGCGCTGATGTTGGCGCCTATAAACTTTGATGCGCTTTATGTGCAGCAAAAGCAGCAGGCTCAGCAAGCGGCAGCGGACGGCGGAGACACGGCTGCTGAGGTTCCTGCATCAGATACTACTCAGTAGTCATTCGTGTAGATCAAAAAAGGCCGCTGTTAGCGGCCTTTTTTTGATTGGATGTTCCTTAGCTTTCCTAAGCGTCTCTTAATTATTTCTTGACCATTTCCTAACGGGTCTTTACTTTTCTTTGCTTGGGTCTTTCTTGCTCTTCTATTTTATCTTCATTGCCCTAATTCGAAGCCGAGCTGGCGCCAGGCCTCGTAAACTAATACAGCGGCAGCGTTGGACAGGTTCAGGCTTCGGCTTTCGGCTAGCATAGGGATTCTAATTAGGCTCTCGGTGCCCAATTCGTCTCTAATCGAATCGGGCAGGCCGCGCGTCTCAGGTCCAAAAACCAAAAAGTCGCCTTTTTGATAGTGAACTTCAGCGTAGTTGTTCTGGCCCTTTGTGGAAATGCCGAAAAGACGCGATTTACTGTTGAATTCCTTAAAGTTCTGCCAGTTATCGTAGATCGTAATACCGGCGAACTCGTGATAATCTAATCCCGCCCGACGCATTCGCTTATCGTCAAGCTCAAAACCAAAGGGTTTGATTAAATGTAGCTGTGAGCCTGTATTTGCGGCTAATCGGATAATATTTCCCGTGTTGGGAGGTATTTCTGGTTCGAAAAGAACGATGTTGATCAAAATTTAACCACTCGGTTACAGTCAATTTGACACTTTAACAGTTACTGATTATTAAAATCAGCTAATTTTGGATTGCCTAACTATTTGAATCCTTCCCATCTTTAACCCATGACAGTCCCGTAAACAGGGGCTCTCCAATAATAAGTAGGGTACTTACCCTAGTTTATCCCGAATTTGGGTGTATTTTGTTTTAGAATTTAACAACTTAGACGATATTCCTTATGGGCTTCTTAGGTTAAGCAGGCGCGTGCGCGGGTCAAAGGTTTATTTGGCAGATTTGCTAGAACAAGAATTGCGTGAGGCTTATCTGCAGATAGAGACGTTTGCGCAAACACAGAGAATCTAGCTTTTAAGCGGATTTTTAATAAACGGGTAAATGAGCAATGTTTCAGTTTTTGAAGAAAAAGACGAAATCGACAGGCCGCGTTGGACTTATGGTTCAATCCGATCAGCTTGTGCTTGCTCATGTGGAGCAAAGAGGTGGCTTCCCTTACGTACTCAACTGCAAGCGGATAGCCTTAGAATCTGCCAAGCACGCCCCGGCAGTGTTGGAGAACCTAGTTAAGGAATTGGATATTGAGGGGACGCAGTGCAGCTATGTGTTAAACCCCAAAGATTACAATTTGCACTTAGTCGAAGCGCCTAGTGTAGCGGCTGACGAATTACGCTCTGCCGTACGCTGGAAAATAAAAGATTTGCTCGACATGAAAATCGACGATGCGGCAATCGATGTATTCCAGGTGCCGGAGGATGCCTATCGCGGCCGCGATATGGTTTATGTGATTGCTTCATTAAAATCCAAGATTAGGTCTATCGCAGAGATGGTGTCAGCCAGTGGCTTAGAACTCGCCATAGTCGACATTCCAGAACTAGTCATGAAAAATATATCCACCTGCTTCGTTAACGATGACAACGGAGTTGCCTTTATGGACCTTCGCCGAACGGGCAGTACCATGAACATAAGCCGCGAGGACAGTCTTTACCTTACTCGTCGCATCAACACTCAGCTGGACCCTGATGTTATGAAGGCCGCTGACTGGGAAACTCTGAAAGATCGCTTGGTTTTAGAAATACAGCGTTCACTGGATTATTACGAAAGCCAAATGGGCAAGAGTTCCATTAATCAGATTGTTATAGCTCCGCGGCAACATGACTCCGTTGCTATGGCAGAAAGTCTCAATGAAATGCTCAGCGGTTCGGTTAGTGTGCTAGATATGGCAGGTATGTTAAGAGGTGATGTAGAGCTAACGCCTGAGATCCAGCAAGTTTTTTTGCCGGTTATTGGCGCAACTTTACGCGGCAGCAAAAGGCAGGAAAAGCCTGACCAGCAGTCACCTGATTCACAGGAAGCTGCTTAATGAAACAGCAGGTTAATCTCTATCTAACAGAATTCCGAGTTGAGAAAGATAAGTTGACCCCCTTACTGATGGGGCAAATCCTCGGTGGTATCGTCTTGACCATGATCGTGGTTGCGGCGCTTGATGTTTTTACGCGCTGGCAATTGGAAGGTGAGCTCACCCAGGTGAGACAAGTACTGGTAGCCGAGACCACCAAGACGAATGATATCGATGCTCAGCTTGCAAGTCGCTCACAAAATTCTGACTTGGTCGCTCGCTTGGCCAATGACGAGGCGGTATTAAACGATTTGGAACGGATCGCTGAGTTTTTAAGCGAGACCAAGCTCGGCAATGTGACAGGGTTTTCAGAGTATTTTAAAGATATATCACGGGCAATGATTCCCGGATTAGCAGTAAGCGGGTTTGAATTTTCTGAAGGCGGTGAGGGCATCTTGATATCTGGGAAGGTTGCCGATTCGGCGCTAGTGCCGCTTTACGTTAACAATGTAAAGCAGGGTTCGAGCCCTCTGCGAAGTTCACGGTTTAGCCCAAGAATTAGTCGCGATGGCCAGCTCTATTCATTTGTGTTGAGTAATCGTTATGAATGACAGACTAAAAATATTTTGGTCACGTTTTCTGAAGAATTTGGGTTCTCGAAATCAGACAGAAAAGGCTGGATTGCTGGTGATTTCAGTTTTGGTCATTGGCATGGCGTATCTTAGCTTTGTGTATGATCCGCTGCACGGCGATATTTCTACCTTTAGAAATCAAGTTGCTAGTGCTAATACCCAGATCATAAACCAACAGACAAGCTTTGCAGCAAAGCTTGCTGAGAGCCAACAAGATCCAGAGAAATTTGCGAGAGATAGGCTGGAGGCAATTGCGCGGCAAAGGCAGGCGAAGGAAGATGAAATTGCCAACTTGGCAGGAAACCTGATTACTCCTAATCAAATGACGGCAATATTGAGCAGCGTACTTGGCCGTCAATCAGGTTTGGATCTCATTAATTTTAGCAACGACGAGGCTAAGCCACTGCGATCGAATCTTGCCACTGCTGGAGTCGATGCCGTGGCGGCAACGCCCGCGGAAGGCCAAGCAGGTCAGGTTTTTGAGCATGGCCTGACCATCGAATTTGAAGGTGACTTTTTCAACACTCTGCGCTATTTACGTTTTTTGGAAGATATTAGCGGCAGCTTCTTTTGGGACAGCGTGTCGTTCCAGCAGACTGAATGGCCCAATGCCATAGTCACTTTAAAGATTCACACCTTGAGCACTGAAGAAGGATTTATTGGTGTGTAAAGTTAAAATAACAGCCGTTGCCTTAACTTTTCTCTTGGTCAGTACTCAAGCTGTGGCGGAGATCATTGACGGTGAGGAATTAGTCGATCCTACGGTGCCCCTTGCAGCATTGCTTACAGAAAATGAAGGCATTGGGTTAGATTTAAGCGCGCTATACCAAAATATAGGGCCAGAGAATTTTGAGCTAAGTTTCATTAGAGCAAGCAATACTAACCCAATGGCTGTAATTAATGATCAGCGGGTAACAGTTGGTGACATTATTGGCGGAGCTACTGTGACAAAAATTTCACGCAGCAGCGTGACCGTTCAAATACAAGATGAAGAACGTGTAATTGGTTTGTATAACACTAGCGTTAAAAGGGCTGTGTTGAAAAAGTAGGTTTTGGAGACAAGTTTTGCGTAGACATTTTACTAGCACATTAAATCAGAAATCAAAGTTAGGGGCTGCCTTGCTTTGTTTGATTCTGTCTGCGTGTGCGTCACGTCAAGCATCTGTCCCTGACACTCAAGTATTAGCGGTCATTCAAGCGAGCATAGAAGAAGCTATTGTTAGCACTTCACCACCCACTGATGAAATCAGCGAAGAAGATTCCGATCTTTTGGCTGAGCTGATTCCCTCATTGTCGTTAGATGAAAGCCTATTGGCGCCTGTGGAAAATCGAATCTCAATAAGTTCACCAAATCTGTCTGCAGATGTGTTCTTCAACAGCTTGGTAGCGGATACAGAATATGGGGTAGTGATTAGCGAGGATGTAGATGTAAATATCAATCTCAGTCTGCCCAATGTCACGATCGAAGAAGCCATGGATACCGTGGCCGACATTTACAATCTAGATATTGCTCGCCGAGGCAATATTTTTAGTGTTCGTCCCGGTGGTTTGCAAACTCGTCAGTTCACAATCAATTACTTGAATGTGCAGCGACAAGGCACTTCTAGCATGCAAATACAGAGCGGAGGAGGTCAGCAAGGTGGAGGAGGTCAGCAAGGTGGAGGAGGTCAGCAAGGCGGTATCGGTGGTCAGCAAGGCGGAATTGGCGGTCAACAAGGTGGTATCGGTGGTCAACAAGGTGGGATTGGCGGAGGTGGTCAAGGGGGAGGTGGTCAAGGGGGAGGCAATTCGGTTAACACGACAACCTCAACTGACTTTTGGTCTGATCTCGAAACGGCGATAACGAATTTGCTCGGCATCCAGTCAAGCGGCGGTGGCGGTGGCGGTGGCGGAAACGCAGGTGGTGGTCTTGGTGGTCTTGGTGGACTTGGTGGTATCGGCGTTGGCGCAGGTTCAGGCAATCAATCGACAGTAACCGAAGAAGGTAAAAGTGTTTTGGTGCAACCACTGACTGGCCTAATCATTGTTACCGCTTTTCCTTTTGAATTGGAGAAAGTTGAAAACTTTCTTAACGCCGCTCAAGAGTCTTTGCAAAGAGAAGTGATTATTCAGATTCAATTTTTAGAAGTGACTTTGAATAAGGGGTTTCAATATGCGCTGGACTTTAATACGTTTGGCCAACAGGCTAATGACCCCGCAACCGGATCTGGTGCATTCCGCGGTAACTCCGAGGGTCTTCTTGGAAGTAGTAGTGATACTGCGGCCCAATTTCTTGGGGCGACGACCAGCATAGAAGGAATTGCTAACCCGCTACAATTTTCAACCAGCTTCACCGATTTTGATGCGGTTTTTCAACTACTACAAACGCGCGGTACAACGCAGGTTATCTCAAGCCCACAGCTGCGCGTGTTAAATAATCAAAAAGCGATTTTCCAGGATGGAGACCAAGAGTTTTTTCAAACTCAAGCTGATACTACTACGGTGGCTGCCGGAGATAACACGACTACCAATGCAGAGAATAACCTAGAGCAATTTTTCTCCGGAATTTCCATGGATATTACCCCGCAGATAAGTGCCGATGGAGATATCACTTTGCATGTACATCCGACCATAAGCGCGGTGAATGAACAGCAAAAGAGTATAGGTGGGCAGGTGGTGCCTCTTGCGCGCACGTCCACACGAGAAATAGACAGTATAATCAAGGCTGCCAATGGCAGAATTGTTGTTCTCGGTGGCTTAGCTTTTGAGCGAGATGTTAATGATACTGCTGGGATTCCGGGAATTTCGAGCGTGCCAGTCCTAGGAGATGTATTAGAGCAGCGCCAGACTCGGTCCGAAAAACGAGAATTTGTGATTTTGATAAAACCAATCATTGCGAACGAGGCAGGTGATCGGAAAGTGCTGACTGAAAGCAAAGAGCGCTTCGAGAATATCAATCGTGCGATTGATCCGTTCGCTAATAACTAGGCTAAGGTAAACAAGACATGTATTTACAACATTTTGGATTAAGAGAGTTACCTTTTTCTCTGACCCCAAACACACATTTCTTTCTCAACATGGCCAGTTACCATAAAGCCTACAATATGTTGATGGTGTCCCTTGCTAACGCAGAAGGCTTTATTAAAATCGTTGGTGAGGTTGGCACCGGTAAAACAATGCTTTGTCGTAAAGTGTTAAATACACTAGAGGAAGACAAAGAAAATTACATTACGGCATACATTCCTAATCCCGTACTCAGCCCTAAAGGGCTTTTTCTTGCCTTTGCCGAAGAGCTTAATATAGAAATTGATCAAGACGTGGGTCATCATCGATTGCTCAAAGCAATAACCGAACGTTTGGTTGAACATTCTGCTAATAATAAGCAGGTTGTTTTGTTTATAGATGAAGCGCATGCAATGCCAGAGCAAACATTAGAAGCGTTACGCTTATTAACTAATATTGAAACCGAGCAGGTCAAACTTTTCCAAGTGGTTTTATTTGCACAACCTGAGTTGGACTTATTGCTTAGTCAGCCATCTCTTCGTCAGCTTCGTCAAAGAATTACTTTCTCATTCGAGATTGAAGCTTTGGATCGAGATGGCGTCGAGCGATACGTTGTTCACCGGTTGGCCACCGCGGGCTACAACGGCCCTTTCTTATTCTCTAAGCGTGCGCTCGATTTACTTTACCGAACGAGCTACGGTATACCTCGAATAGTTAATATTCTCTGTCACAAGTCTTTAATGGTGGCTTTTGGCAAGGGTGAACGTTCAGTTCAGGTGGAAAATATCCGTAGCGCCGCGACGGATACAGAAGGCGTAGATTTGCCTAGTTTTAATTATATGCCTGTAGCTGCCGCCGTTGGCGGATTAGTGATTGGAGCGGGTCTGCTTATTTATTTAGGCGGGCTATACTAATGAGTTTAGTCAATGACATGCTCAAGGACTTAGATCAACGCCGCAGTGACTCTAACAATGGCAGTGGCCGGGTTAAGTTAACGCCAGCAAGTGAGTTTCCCCAAAAGATAGCTAAGCTTAATCCTGTTTATGTTTTGGGAGTTTTGATATTGGCCGTAGTTGTATTAGGTTTTACTTGGCTGCAATCGTCATCAGGTCCAAATAGCCGAACTTTTGACTCGTCCCCACAAAACGCTAGCCCCTTTGAGGTGGCTCAACCGACGACGGTATCCGAGGATAATGAGCCTGCTGGAGTAGCAGTGGTTGAGGTTGCGCAAGATACTTTCGTGCCATCAGAACCTGAAAGCCCAATGGAGGCAAGTTCTCCCTCGAGTATTCTATCTAGAGTTGTTCAGCAACGAGCAGCTAATTCACCAGAACCGGAACTCTATCAAATTCCAAAAGAAGTTGAACAAGCTAATGATGTAGCCGGGGTTGAGTTAACAGATAGTGAACGGCCTAATCCTGAAGAATTTTTTGATATGACCTCGGGTGCAGGGATTGATGAATCAGTCATAAACGAAGCGACCATTAGTGAAGATCAACAAGATACCATGGCTGTGCAAAGGTCGCTGCGTCTGATTGCTGACAACAAAGTGCCTGAAGCTTACGCGAACTTTAATGATTACATTGCCGAAAACCGCTACGCACATCAGTCCCGCGAAACCTACGCGAAGCTCCTTATTAACGACGGAGAACTGCAAGCGGCAGACGCCTTAATTGAACAGGGTTTGGGGTTATCGCCCAATAATCTGGGGTTTAAAAAGGTCAAAGCCCGGATTTTGATCCGCAGTGGCAAGCTTGTTGACGCTGTAGAAGTGCTAGTATCGAAAGCTCCACCGGTGACTGAGGATGTTGAGTATCACGAAATATTGGCGTCGGCTCAGCTTGCGAGCAAGGATTTTGCAGGTGCTGCTATTAGTTATTCTGAATTGGTTGGTGCTGATCAGTCCCAGGGCAAGTATTGGTATGGCTATGCTGCAGCTCAAGAATTGCTTGGTAACACCAATGTTGCGCGTCAGGCTTATGCTCGCGCGGTGCAGCAGGGAAGTTTGAGCACTAATCTTCGACGTCGCAGCCAAGATCGGTTGTTGGCGCTTAGAGAGTAAAAACTGTGGCTATCTCTAGACAAAAAATACGCATCGGCGATCTTTTGGTCCAAAGCCTGGTCATAACTGAAAGTCAGTTATCCACGGCACTAGATCGACAAAAGGAAATAGGCCAGCGCCTAGGCCGAGTTCTCATCGAACTTGGCTATATAGATGAAGATCAGTTTCTAAGCTTCTTATCCCAGCAATTACAAATACCTTTTATTGACCTGAAGCGATACAACTTCGATATAACGCTTATTCACCGTTTACCTGAAAGCTATGCCCGGCGATATAGAGCGATTGTGCTGTCGAATGAAGGTGCTCACCTTGTTATTGGTATGGCTGATCCGATGGACATTTTTGCCTTTGATGAATTGGAAAGGATGCTAGAACAGCCAATTCAGCAGGTGGTGGTGCGTGAAAGCGAGCTGCTTAATACCTTAGATCTCGTTTATAGGCGTACTGAGGAAATTGCTAATTTCGCAGAAGAGCTGGATGAAGAGCTCACCGAGGGGCAATTCGACCTTGAGGCGCTTAGCCTAAATGCAGATGACAGTGACGCGCCTGTAGTAAAGCTCCTGCAGTCTATATTTGAAGATGCGGTTCAGGTGAGAGCTTCGGATATTCACATAGAACCTGATGAAAATGTTCTACGTATTCGTCAGCGTGTGGATGGTATTTTACAAGAACAGGTGATGAAAGAACGGCGTATTGCTCCAGCACTTGTGCTCCGCTTAAAGCTGCTCTGTGGTTTAAATATTTCAGAGAAGCGATTGCCCCAAGACGGGCGATTTAGCCTAAAAGTTAAGAACCGAAACATCGATGTTCGTTTATCAACTATGCCGATAGAAAATGGTGAGTCGGTCGTAATGCGTCTATTAGATCAAACCACTGGCGTTACAGATCTGAATGAAGTGGGTATGCCTGCGGATATGTTGGCGCGATTCAGAAGATTGATTCATATGCCCCATGGTTTGATTTTAGTTACCGGCCCGACCGGTAGTGGTAAGACAACAACCCTTTACGGCGCATTACAAGAGTTGAACGAAATCGGTAAAAAAATAATCACAGTTGAAGACCCTGTTGAATATAAGCTCCACCGTGTTAACCAGGTGCAAATCAACACCAAGATCGATCTTAGTTTCGCCAGAGTATTGCGAGCCGCCTTAAGGCAAGACCCGGATATATTGCTGGTGGGCGAGATTCGAGATAGTGAAACCGCTGAGATTGCGCTACGAGCTGCAATGACCGGCCACATGGTGCTATCTACATTGCATACCAATGATGCTGTGTCTTCGGCAATGCGTTTGGTCGACATGGGCACGGAGGGCTTTTTGGCCGCTACAGCCCTCAGGGCGGTGGTGGCTCAGCGATTAGTTCGTCGTCTTTGCGATAATTGTTATGTAGATCATGAGTTAAGCGCGAAAGATGCTGCCTGGGTAAAAGGCATTTTGGGAGACGCGGCGGCGGGTGTACAGCTGAAAAAGGCCAAAGGCTGTCATCGTTGCAATAACACCGGTTACCGAGGACGAATTGGTGTTTTTGAAATTCTGGTAATGCACGATGCTTTATCTGATGCTTTGCGTCGGGCAGATACGTCAGATTTTGTAAAAATTGCTAGAAAAACCCCTGGTTATCAACCATTAGAGGTAAGCGCATTGGATTTCGCAACCAAAGGGATAACCAGTTTAGAAGAAGTGCTGCGGGTAGCTGAGCAAATTGATGAATCTAGCGATTTTATGGATGTGGCTTAAGCCACTGGAGCTAAATCAGGCATGCCATACTTTCAATACAGCGGGAGAGATAATACTGGAGCTCTAGTTTCAGGTTATTTGGATGCAAGCTCGGCTGATGACGTGGCTGCCAAGCTTTTCGGGGACAGCGTCACACCTATTGATATAAAAATCACGCAAAAGAAAGAGAAGGCGAAAAAGAAAAGTAGGGAAACCAATGTCAGCGCATTAAAAACCAATGCCAACCCAATCGAGAAGATTAATAATTTTCTCGGTGCGAACAAAGTCGAAGCCGATGACCTGATAATGTTCTCTCGGCAGATGTTTAGCTTGACCAAAGCAGGCCTGCCTTTGGACAGGGCCATAAAAGGCTTGCAAGCGTCTGTTACAAATAAAAGATTTAGAGCAGTATTGCAAGATGTCATTAATAGCTTAGAAAACGGTATCAGTCTTGCCGCCGCATTAGGTCAGCACCCCACAACTTTTTCAAACCTATATCTAAGTATAATCCATGTAGGAGAAAACACGGGCCGATTAGACTTGGCGTTTAAAGAGGTGGGCAAGTATTTGGAGCTGGAAAAAAACACCGGTAAACAAGTAAAGAGTGCCACCCGCTATCCAATGTTTGTAATGATTGCCATCGCAGTAGCCATCGGCGTAGTGACGGTGTTTGTAATCCCAGTATTCGAAGACGCCTTTCGTCAGATGGGCGCGGAACTACCGTGGCAAACAAGGGTTCTGATGGCTTCGTCTTCTTTCGTGGTAAATTACTGGCCTTTTATACTTGGGTCCATCTTCATTGCCGTTTCTGGCTTTATACGCTGGAAGCACAGCACAGCAGGACGGCTGCGCTGGGATGAGATAACGTTAAAAATGCCGCTGGCAGGGCCTATACTCGAGCGGGTTGCGCTCGGTCGCTTTTCACGCACATTTGCTATGGTGTTAGCAGCTGGTGTTCCTATAGTGCAAGGCATGAACGTTGTGTCCGGCGCTGTAGGAAACGCATTTATAGCAAAAAATATTGACAAAATGCGCGAAGGCATAGAGCGAGGCGAGTCACTTCACCGTACCGCATCGGCGAGCAAAATGTTTACCCCCCTAGTACTGCAAATGATTTCTGTTGGTGAAGAGACTGGTACTGTGGATGAATTGTTACTCGAAGTTGCAGAATTCTATGATACTGAAGTGGAATACGACTTAAAGAAGCTGGGCGATTCAATTGAGCCGATACTGATCGTTTTTATCGCAGGATTGGTTTTAATCTTAGCTTTGGGGGTTTTCTTACCCATTTGGGACCTCAGTTCGGCCGCCGGCTAATACTTTTGTGTGTAATAATCCTTCATTCCAAGCTATACCTATGTCTGGAATTTCAAATTGAGATACTCGAACAGAAAACAAAAACACATTAGAGGAACTGGTTGCCGAAGCCAGGGCTTTTCTTTGTTCGAATTAACAGTATTTATCATCGTCTCCGCAATAGTCTACGCGGGCGCTGCAAGGCAAGTGAAAAATTTTCCAGGAGATGCCGAACGGGCTAATTTTTACGCTATCAGTACTCAGATCGGTGCTGGCATCAATTTAGAAATGATGATGGGGATAACACGCGGACTAAAAGATCAAATGGCAGCGTTTGCCAATTCCAATCCAATGGATTTGCTACTACAGGCCCCAAGTAATTATATTGGGGCATTTGACGCGCTGGATATAAATGGAATACGCAGAAGGGTTTGGTACTTTGATAGATCCAGTGGCGAGCTCGTCTACCTGGCAAGTGATGCGCAAGGGCTAACTAAACTAATTAACGGCAATTACATGCCGACGAATGAAGTGCGATTCATATTAAGTGTTGAATACTCTTATCGTGATGCCAGCGGACTCCCTGTTGAATTAACAGGCGGTGAGGCTGCTGGTAATGCTGGCTCTCGGCGATCTATTAGCGGCCTTAGACTGAAGCCAGTCATACCATTTGAATGGTCAATTGGTGATATTCAGGCAGATTTAGCTGAGTTCACAGAAAACTAATTACCACCCGCTAAGTTGCTTAAAATATGTGATCTGAGTCACATGCTTGGTATCCGAGAAGAAAAAGCGTTTAGCTGATTGGCTGAAAGCCGCGAGTTTATTGGGCTTTAAGGAAATCCGAATATGGGGTAAACAAGGGAAGAAATACTAGACTTGCCCTGTACAGCGCCTCGAGATTCCTTAACAATACATTCAGACAAGATCGTTGGCTAATTTAGATTAACTTGGTTCTTTAAGTTATTAAAAAATAGGCCGTTATTAGTTAGGCCATGGCTTTTCGACGATCTATAACTCTGAGTACCTACCGATTCAGTGCTAGCACAGTAGTTCGATAGCATGGATTTTCTGTATCAGGCGACCAGCTACACACTAACTTAATAGATAAAAAGGTAAAATTATGAAAATGTTAAATGTTAAAAAGATGGGTGGCGCAGCTAAGCAAGCTGGTTTCACTATCATCGAGCTAGTTGTTGTGATTCTTCTTTTAGGAATTTTGACAGCAACAGCGCTACCAAGATTTTTGGATATTTCAGATGACGCTCACGCAGCGGTAGTAAATGCGCATATGGGTTCTTTATCGACAGGCGTCGCTCTTTATCGCGCAGCTTGGTTTGCAAAAGGTAAGAAAAAAGGTGTCACACTTGCTGATCGAGTAGATTATTTGGGTGACGGTATTACAACCGCCGATCTATTCGCCTCTCAGTTTGGTTATCCTGCAAGCTTAACTGCATCAGCTATAGACCCGGTTAGTGTTCCTACTACTGGTAACTACCCAATAACTAACGCAGATTGTGTTGGGATATTCAACGGTATAATGCAAGACGGTGGAACTGCGCTGGCAGCAAGCGCGTCTGTGCCTGGAGGATCCCCTTATGCTGCAGGAACAGCGCCAACTGGAGTTATTATAGCTAATGGCGCCACTGAGTGGGATTTAGACAATGGTTCATGGGCGGCTCAAGTTATCGACTCCGCTGCTTCTGTATCTACAGTCGTTACAGATGTTGGATGCGACTTCTACTATATGGGCCAGTTTCAGAGCCTTGCCGCAACGCCTCGCGTAATACGATACTATCCACAATCTGGTTCGTTAACACTACTAACGTCTGTTGCTTTAACTGCGATCTAACCGCAGCAGCGTAAGCTGCTAAGCAATTGAGGCTATCGGCTGCAATCTCCCGTAAACAATGAGGGGTATTGCAGCCGGTTTTCTTTATCTTGGTCCATTTTTTTAGCTTACATAAGTAATAGTAAGGACCGCATCTAACAAATCTTACAAATTTGCCTCGGCGAGTGTAGGGCTCACTAATGGCGAATTGCTCAAATTACGATAGAGAGAAATTATCAGTAGTGTATTCGCTGCTTTTTTGTTTCAACCTTCTGTTTGGCTAGGCAACTTATCTTTTAGCGGCTATATGAGCGAGACTCTTAAAACAAGTAAATGCAGAAACCCAAACGGTTTCACAATAGTCGAAATAGTTATTGTCCTCGTGATTGTATCTATCTTGGCGGCTACAGTGTTTACTAGATTCCTAGATAACGACACCTTCAATTCAATAATCGTTCGCGACCAAATCATCTCAATGGCACGTATTGCCCAGCAAGCCTCCCTTGGCCGCGCCGATGTTAGTTTAACCATCACTCCAACCGCGCCAGATTCTGTAACTATTGATGTATCTGAAGTGGGTGGTTCTATCCAATCTGTGGTTCTTGATCTCAGTGGTGTAAGCCTTAGGGGTGATATCAATACTCTAGTCAGTAACCAAACTCCCAGTTGTGCAGCGAGTGGCGGAATTAATCCCATTGCAGCACTAACACCAATGACTATCAATTTCGATGAGTTAGGAGATTTGGCGGCAAGTGGTGTAACAGGTGCAACCGGCGCTATTACCTCTGCACTAAGAATATGCCTGAACAATGACGCGAATGTGAACACCGATTCTGTTTGCGTTTCTCCAGCCGGTTTTGCCTATGCAGGAAGCTGTGATGCTGAACCGTAAATTTCAAGGAAGTATTTGTAACGAGGGAGGAGTCCGTCAAGCGGGCATCACCTTGGTCGAGCTTGTGGCCACCATCGTCATTTTATCCATATCTCTCATTGGTATTGTTGCGACGTTAAATTTGGGTGTCTCGCAAAGCTCGAATACCTTGTTTGAACTTAGAGCCACGGCCTTGGCCCAAGCTTATTTGGATGAGATCTTAAGCAAAAAATATGACGAGCGCTCCCGCAATAGCGGCATTCCGCCCTGCGTCGATCCAATGTTGGCTGGCAGAAATTGCACAGCCGCATTGGGCTTGAACGGATCTGAAAGCGCCAGAACAAGTTTTGATGATGTGGACGATTACGATGGCCTTGATGAAGGGCTGTCTAGCTCGCCAACAGCAATATTGCGAGATGCTCAAGGTGACCCTCGCACTGGTTATGATAACTTTCGAGTTCAGGTTTCAGTGCGCCGCATTGATGTCAGTACCACAGAACAGTTCACTCAAGTTTTGCCTGCTACTCTAGCTAACAACCCTGTGCCCGATGATTCTTTTGATGCCAAGTTAATCACCGTGACGGTCAGCGATGGCTCGGATGAGGGGATTGATTTTAGTGCATATAAATCAAATTTTTGATGATGAGTAATACTAATACTTACAGTTTCGCTAAGTTACCTAAAGCTACAAGTTCGGGCTTTACGCTTATAGAGCTTGTGGTTACCCTGGTGATAAGCGGAATTCTTGCAACAGGCACAGTGGCATTTATTTCTCGCACTGTTGAGGGTTTGGACGCAGCGGCGAATCGAAATAAACTTGCTTCGGCGGGCCGTACGGCAATCAGTCGAATGTCTTTGGAATTGCATAACGCCTTGCCTAATAGTATTCGAACAGCAGGTGGAGCGGGAAGCGATCAATGTATCGAGTTTATTCCGGTGCGGGCGGCCACTACTTACGTAAACCCTTCTTTTTCCAATCCCGGCACAATTGCATTTGATGTCATCGATTTTGTTGAAGAGAATGCAGTTTTTCTGCCGACGGAACCACCTGATTTGTACGCCGTGATTTATCCCCGAAATAGCAGTCAGGTTTATGACGGGGATAATGGCACGGCTGCTTTGCCGCCGGTGTTTAATGATCGACGCCCCATACAGGCGATTGCTTCCATCGCTGATCACGGCTCGATCTCGGAATTGAGTACAGTGACTTTGGAGGCGGTCCATCGCTTTCGCAGGCGATCTCCTAACGAACGATTTTTTGTGGTGACTCAGCCGGTGAGCTTTTGTGTAGTGGCCAGCAACCTTTATCGCTATTCCAACTATGGGTTTCACGGAACCCAAACAGTGGTGGAGGAGAGTGGCAGTTGCGATGCGTCAACCGCAAATAGATGCCTGCCCAATTACGAAAACCATACAACAGCGGCGAATAAAGTTCTCGTCGTAGACAGCATTAGCAGCGGGGGTTTTACCGTTGGAAATCAGAATTTGGCGCGAAATTCTCTAGTCTCAATAGAATTTAATTTGACCTCGGGCGCAGATTCTATTGCGCTTAAAAACGAAGTGCTGACCCGGAGTGTGCCTTAATGGCGGAGGGGAAAGTGATAACATATGACATGCCGCGGGCTCTAAGTTTTAGACAAGTGGGTATCGGTCTGCCGGCCGCGATTTTTATTATCACGGTGATGGCATTGATCGCAGCGGCAGTGAATCAATTGGTAAGCCAGAACGCACAAACCTATGCTGAGGAAGTTGGTTTAACCCGTGCTTTTTTTGCAGCAGAATCTGGGGCGGGTTTCGCCATGAATACTATTTTCCCACCGGAGGACTATGCCGGTGGCTATGTTAATAATACCCAGCTCCAGAAGTGCCCTGCAAATCCAAC
The DNA here is from genome assembly GCA_047617605.1 of Pseudohongiellaceae bacterium. Classification (GTDB taxonomy): domain Bacteria; phylum Pseudomonadota; class Gammaproteobacteria; order Pseudomonadales; family Pseudohongiellaceae; genus UBA9145. Next base: position 120,010 of record JBLGBJ010000007.1, read on the forward strand.
GATTTATAATCTGGTGGTTCCCGGGCTAAACCAATGCACGGCATCAGTGTCGTGTACATTGGTCGAGAATGGAAGCAGTAACTATGCAACAATAGAAAGCACTGGCACCTGCGGTGATGTAGAAAGAACTGTTCAGGTGAGGACAGTTTTTGATGACTAAACTGGAGTCTTTAGGTGCCGGGAAAGAATTTAAAAAAAGCGGAAAGTCGCGATTAACCGAAAGGGCTTAAGCACTCCAAATAGCGAGATACAAAATTATAGAAACAACAGCTAGCGTGAATAATGCGGTCGCACCATAAGTCAAAACGGAGCTCACCCCGATTGTAGACCGATAGGCATCAAAGTCTAAGTTTTTGTCATTGTCGCGATTGGAAATATCCCGCTGCAGTTTAATGCGGTAATTGTCTTCTTTTTCCAGCAAGCGCCAGCCAGCTTTAGACTCTTCGGCCAATAGTTCTTGCATCTTGGCAGTGCTAACAAATAAAGGCGTTTGGGATTGAAGGACTTTGTATTCGAGTTCCATGGATCGCTCCGGAGTCTGGAAAATGTTTACTGGCACTGTTGGACGAAAATAGAGTTGCTGTAAATACTCGCCTATCTTCTTGCTTCGAAGGGATATTTGCAATCAATTCAGCGGCTTATTCCAAAAAAAGGTTTGTATAAGGAGCAAAAGTTGGGTTTGTTCCCCTATTGATCCCTAGTTTTTGGTCGTAATGACGGGCTCTTGATCGTATGTTGCTATTATCAAAGTAACGGGCATGCGCCGTTGTTTGATGGCCCTAGTCAGCGAGCGGTGATATGGCGGGGAATTTTGCTAAGTAGTTAAACTTATTACTGTTTGTATTAGACAAGAATAATAAATATTAGGTAATGCCCAATGAGCATTCGGTTTTACATGTGAATTAGCCAATAGATGAATCCTTTTAGAAAAAACATGAACAAATCATCCCGCGGATCGCTCAAAAACACAGCGTGGCTGCTGCTGACCTGCCTGTTGGCTTTTTCTATTCATATTCCTGACGCCAGTGCCATAGATAACTGCGACGCCTCACTTATTGCTGACATAGTCGGTGAGAGGGTGCAATTGAAGTCTTGTGCCTCTGATTTTGATGGAGCCAATAATGATACAAGTAACGAGTTAACATTCCCGGTGGGTACGGATATCGCGGTGGGCGATCTTTTGATTGCCCATGTGGCAAACGACAGTACTGACGAAATTTTTAATGCCCCGCCAGCTGGGTGGACTCAATTAGAAGCCCAGCTGGATGGCCAGGACTTGAATTCGCAGATTTGGTACAAGGTTGCTGCCGCAGTGGATATAACGTTACCGACTTACATCTTCTCTTGGCCAGGTGGTGAGCAAAACGGGGGCTTTTTGCTTCATTTCACCGGCACCTCATCCATAGCAACCATTCCCGGCAGCGGTTTTCAATTTATCTCTGACCCCGAAGGCAATAATGACGCCACACCAGACTTGCCAATTGTTACTGCTCTTTCTCCGTTCAACGTCATTTTGCGTACGATAGCTGCACGACAAACGGGACTCGACAATGCTCCTTTAGGCCCTGGCAACAATGCAGGGAATGTTTGGGGGCCGCCACCCTACAACGATATCATTCAGGAGAGGACGCAAGCATCAGGAGGAGGGGCAAACAATCAAATGGGAGTCGCTGCGGCCTACGCGTATCAAGCCGCCGCAGGTGATTCAACTGCCGAGTTTGTTACTATGGCTGAGACTAATGGCACCCACCTTAGAAGTCTTGCCATCGAGCCCTACGAATTTCGCTTTTTTCTTGAAGATACAACGACCGGAGCTGCCGCTCAGTCTATGGTTTGTGGTATTCGAGAGGTCACACTTCGAGTTACCGATAGGTTAGGCAATACCGTGCCAACCTTCACGGGGACGGTGACACTTGGCACCAGCACGGGGAATGGCAACTGGACGAAAACAACCACAGCTGCAGATGCTCAGGGCGGATTGTCAGACACTCCGGGCGACGATAACGGTGTCGCTACGTATGAATTCGTTACTACTGATAACGGTGAGATGATTCTCAATTTTGAAAATCGAAATGCCGAAACGGTTAACTTCAACGTGACCTTTGGTAACTGGACAGAAAGTACAACACCCGGTTACGTTTCTCCCAATCTCGTGATTAACCCCTGCGAAATTCGAATTTCTTATACCGATGCGAATCCGGGCACCATGGGCATTTGCTCTCAAGAAGCGATATCACTGGAAATGAGGGGTACTGGTACGGGAAATGAAGTTGCCACTAACTATCCCGGCGGTACGTTAACCATTGATAATAATCTGACTAGCCACGGCAGTTACGTAAAAGCCAGTGGTGATGGCACCGTGACTGATGGCGGAGGAGATGGTACGGCCACTATTGTTTGGCCAGCTAGTTCTTCCTCAGTTGTTCTTACTTATAGTGATGATACTGCCAGTAATAATGTGAATTTCACTGTCACAGAAAACTCTGTCCTGGGTATTATCGATTCCACTACCCCGGCGGACGACCCGAATTTAAATGTACTGTCCTGTGATATACGCCTTGTCTATCCCACCGCTAATACAGATACTACTTCTAGCACTTGTCAGATTCACGACCTCATAATTCAGATTACAGATCCTGCTGGTACCTTGGTTACAGACTACAGCGGCACTATTACCATAAGCAACACTGCCGGGGCAGGCACGTGGTCTGTTGTGAGCGCAAACAATGTAATAACCAATAACGGCTCGGGAGAAATCGAGATAACGTTCGATGGGACACCTGGCACTGGTGACGGCGGTGACATTGTTCTTGGCTTCAGTCTGGAAACCGCTAATGCGGGAATAGACTTCAATATCGTTGAGAACACCAACGGTTATACCCATCCCACTTCAGGATTATTTGATCAAGATTTGAATATCGCTAATTGCCTTATCGATATTCAGGTGCCTGCTAATTATGGCGTTTGTGCCGACGGCCAAACAGTGACGATTTCTTTGCAGGACAGAGATGGGAATTCAGTCTCAAATTTTGTGGGTGGAATTCAGATTCAAACGGATTCTACTTTCGGTGACTATAGTTTTGAATCTGGCGGTAGCGGCGCCGGCGGCTTTAGTAACGGAACTGCAAACGATGGCATTGCTACTTATGCCTTTAGTGGCACCAATACTGGCCAAGTGCTATTAGAATTTACTAGTACACAGATTGAAGATATTCAGTTTTCTGCGGCATCTACAACGACGCTTGGTTTAAGTTTAAGCGTGGGTTCTGCCCGTGACTTAGCCGTTGTAGCCTGCGAAATTCGCATTAGTGTGGCGGCTGGCCCTATTGACGTGTGCAGTATTATCCAAGTTACTTACTCAATTACCGATTCGGCAGGCACTCCAATTTTGGGTTTCGACGGATCAATTGAATTGGAAGCCCAGTCCAATCAAGGCAATTGGGTATCACTCTCGCTCGGTACTACGGTAGACAATAATGATGGTGGCCCTGACAACGGTCGGGCTAGCTATCAGTTTACCGGGTCCGAAGCTGGCACAGCAGTTACTTTAGGCTTTCGTCACCCTTCTGTTAATGGTGCGCTGAGCTTTGATGCTAGTGATGATTTGGACAGTGTATCTAGTTTGAATGTTAGTGGCGCAGCCGGTCAAGATCCTTCGATTAACGTGCAGGGTTGCACAGTGGTGGTCTCAACTCCGGACACGGCGCTGAGTAATGTAAGCCAAGCCAACGTCTGCGCAGCGGGTGAAAAGGTAATCTACACAGTCACAAACTCACAAAGTGCTACGGCGACAGGGTTTAGAGGGCTTATTGTTTTGCAAGCCGATGGCGTGCTTGCTGATGAGGGTGACTATGCTAAAGCGGTAGGGGCTCCAACAGCTGTGCTTGGCGGTTATGGCACACTGGACAACGGCGCTGGTAACGATGGCATTGCAACCTATCAGTTTACTACTAATGATCTCAGTCCCGCCTTAGCCGATCAGGGGGTTCTCGAGGTGGTTTATTCAACCAATACGGCTGACACAGTCACGTTTACTGCCAGCACTACAGGAGTCACCTCAGCGGGCGGGGATAATAGCCTCACGTTTAACGCCTGTGTCGCCAGAATAAGTTTCCCTTCAGATACCGCACCCTATGAGACGGATGTGTGTACCGTTAAGGAGGTGCAATTTCAGATCGTCGGTTTTAATGGGACTGTGGTTACTGACTACACAGGCAACATTGCGCTGAGTACCAGTACGTCTTTGGGCACCTGGGTAAATAGTGGGGGCGCCCAAGGCACGGTAAGTGGCGGTACCTCAGGAAACGGAGGGGCCAGTTACACCTTTATAGATGACGGCGCGGGCGGGTCCGCCGATGATGACGGCGTTATTACTTTGGATTTTTTGCATGCAGGAGACAATGCCAGTGCGCTGAATATCAATGTTACTGGCAGCGGTGGCGTCTCAGATACCGGTACTCCAGGAACGACATTCGACCCCAATCTTTTTGTTGATGTTTGTACTTTTCAGATTAGCTATGACGGGGGCGGTGGGAGTACCCATGACGATTTCACTAAGACTGCTTGCACCGTGCAGGAGGTGACAATCGAGGTTTTTCGCAGTTCAGCAAACGGAAGTGGCCTTGCGGCTGATTACAACGGCACGGTTCAGCTTTCCACTAGCTTGAATCACGGCAATTGGTCTGATGCTACTGTTAGCGTCACCGATGTGAGTGGAGATGATGATGGTCTTGCCACAGCCGTATTTGTAAATACGGGTGCGGTGACCATCGATTTTATCAATCTGAACACCGAGTCCATGAGTGTCAACGTCAAGGATCTTGTTAATGGTCTGCCTGGCGCAATTGTCGAAATAGGCACAGCCGACCCAACGTTAGAAATCACGTCATGTTCGCCAACTATCGCAGCCCAGTCTTGCGCTAACGGTACCGATAAATTTGCTGACATCACCATTGATGCAAGAGCGACTAATACTGCCCTTCGAGGCCGCATGGTGTTGATGGCATTCACTTGGGAAGGAGAAGATACTCTGTCTACCGTTAGATTTAATACCTTATCGGTAGGTGATAATTTTAACGTGGATATGACTGAAGTAATTTCTAAAATATTCGATTCTGGTGCTTTCGATAGCAACACGTTTTTGTATGGAATTCTGGACGCCAACTTGCCCGCAACAGGCGGATCCTTTAGAGGTGAGTTTGCCAATTCTGGTAGCAACTCCGTTGGTATGTGCTTGCTCTACCTCACCGATGTTGAACAGGTGTTTCCAGCCCAGACTGTTTCAGGAACGCAAAATGACACCGACCCGGTGAATACTTCAGAGGCGGCGAATACTCAAGTTGCCTCAACAACGATTAAAACAACACAGAACAATGCCTTCGTGGTGAGCATTATCGGCAACGGTCAGGGTACCAATCAGGATGCTGTATCCTATGATCAGGTGAGTCCTAATCCGCCGATGACTCAACTGTTTGTGCGTAACGATCCACCAGTGTCGGCCGACTTTGCCATTAGCACTGGGGTTAGCGCCAACGCAGGTCTGTTTACTGTTGATGAGACTTATGACTCAGCTGGTGGGTCAACCCCGAATCGCCACACCCATTTGGTTGCCTCATTTAACCCGATCATCACCGGGCCGCCAGTGCCTGTTGGCTATGTGCCGGTCACTTTGTTTCAGACCTATTCTGGCGATATTAGCTATATGGCTGTTGGTGCAACATTAAGAAATGGTAATAACGGCAGCGGCAACAGCTGTGTTTTTGTAAGCAACAGATCTGCGCCGCTTACTCTTCCAGAAATTGATGAAAGAGATACCGGTACCTATCCAGGGATTACCGATTTTGGTGGTGTCGGGGTAGACGACCCCGATTCGACGATTCGCGATGCCTACCTTTATTGGATGGCGTCTGGTGATCAAGCCTTGCCAGTGGCAGGTGGCACGGGTTTCAATGCAGTCGATTTTGTAACCCCCTCAGGGACTACTGCAATCACCGCCGATGAGGTTTTTCTGATAGACAATGTGGGCGGCGGTAATGCTAATGATTATTACGCCGCCTATAAGCGAGTGAAAGATTTAATGCCAGCAGCTGGGTCTGTCAACGGCACTTACAATGTCTTGAATATAGATTTTGATAATGGCGCGCCGTGGGCTGCCGGTCAGGGTTGTGGTGCTGGCTGGTCACTCATCGTGGTGTATGAAAACCCGCATGAAGAGTTTAGGGTGGTTAATTTATTTCATGGCTTTCAACCGTTCCAAAACTCAGCATTTACCCTTGTGCCACGTAATTTTCGAATGGCGGAAGATCTAGCCGGTGGTGAGCGCCCCAACGGGCTGGTGACTCATGTGACCTTAGAGGGAGATGAGACCCTCTCCAATGGTGATGAGTCACTAAGGATTCAGGACACACCGGGCAGCACAGATGCCGACAACTACTTCGTTCTGGACACCCCGTTTAATCCACCGGGGGCCGAATTTAATGGAACTGTCAGCCGGCCAGTTTTTGTATTGACTGACATAGACCCTACAGCAGCTGTTAACTATAAGTACCGGTGGAATCCTTCTGCCTCCAATGGCACTAACCAAAGTGCAGGTTATGAAATAGACTTTCCCGGGGTTGTTTTCCCACCCTCAACGGCAATTGGCGCGGAGAACGGCGGAAGCTGGGGAATGGATATCGATACTCACTATATATCCGGTGATCAGGAAGCTGCCGAGGGATCAGATGACAACGTCTTGTTTGATTTCGCCGACCAACAGGCTGAAGAAATTACCACGCGGTACTCCTCCGGCCAGGATTTGGTGTTGTTGGTCCACGAGGGCATTAGTGTTCAGAATGCAGCTATCGCTGATATTGAAGTGACTATTACTGAGGGAGCGGGCAGCACTTATAAGGTCGGCAGCACTACCAGCACCTATGACATTGTTGTTAAAAACAGCGGCAACGGCGCGTCCAGCTATGGCACGGCTTCAGGTACTTTAACATTGGTGGGCACTGTGCCTTCCGGCATGGCATTGACATCTGTCGCGGGCACAGGCTGGACTTGTACAGTGATTGCTAGTGCATTTACTTGTCTAAATAATATAACAGCCCTAGGCGCGACTCCCTTGCCTACAGTTGTTGCAACCGTCACCATCGCCATGCCAGATGCGGGATCACCGCCGATCGCGTTTCCGAGTTTGAACAACAATGCGTTGGTGGTAGCTCGTGTTGCGCATTTTAGCGACATCACTCCGCCTGCCTGTACCGCTGCAACAGGCGTTATACCCGACCCAGCTAACTGCAATCAGGCGGCAGAATTTGACAACGTCAACGACCTGCAGGGCGGTGTCGTTGATATCAACGATCTTAATCTAAAAACGGGCAACAACAATAACGTCGATGGGATTACGACCGTCGTTAAAGGCATCGAAACTGAGCTTTCGATCGTTAAGGCGATTGTCAGTCTTTTGGAAAATGATGGGGTTGTATCGCCTGGTCTTGCCTCTGCGCTTTACACCTTGACCGTGACTAATAACGGCCCGGATATTTTTACTTATTCTGCTGGCAATCGCGAAATCAAGATTGTAGATAATGAGCCTGGAGGAATAGATTTTGCCTCTGGTGCTGGCACCGGTTGGACTTGCCCTATTACGGGAGGAAGCCCTGATCAAATGAACTGCGCTTTCACCGGCTCCTTAGGTGTTGGTGCGACGACCGTTGTCACTGTTTCGGGCTATGTTACAGGCAGTTCAGGAACCCTTGTCTCTAATACGGCAACAGTATCAAGAGGCCTTTACAACTTTGATCAGACTGGCACTAATAACTCATCTACCAACAACACCAGTATTACCGCGCCGGTTGCCTCGGCGACGGAAAAGTTCTTATTGTCGGTCTCCAGCGGAGGCTTAAGCTCTATCGGTGATGGCGCCGGTGCTCTGACCTTTGATGACAACGACCTGGTTATTTACGACCCGGTTCAAGATGTAGCGGTGATGTATTTGGACAACAGTGCATTGAGTTATGGTTTGAACGATCCTGACGCAGTGCATTTATTACCTAATGGCAAAGTGATTCTCTCCACTGCCAGTGCCAGTACCGTCGGCAGTAACGTCCAAGCATTTAGTGAGAACGATCTAGTGCTATGGGACCCCATTTCAGGACAAGGTAGCTTGTTCTTTGATCAGGACAATGCCGATTCAAGCAATAATTTGGACGGCGAAAACATCGATGCGGTTTACGTATTAGATGGCGGGTTTAGCGGCGACTTTATATTCTCCACCACCAATGACGTGTCCGATGGTGTTGGTCCAAAGCTGGATTGGAATGATTCTGATCTGATCAAATATACGGCCTCCACAGAGTCTTTCGCCATTTACTTAAATGGCGAAGACGCGCAGGTTTTTAATGGTTCTACGGCGGATATCGACGCGGCTTATTTGCGTACTAATACGGGGGATCCTTTTGATCCTCCGTTGAATGAGTTCTTCTTTTCCTCAGACAATCAAAGTACCACAATCGAAGGCGGCGCATTTTTCGGTCAGGACGATGTTGTTGAGTTTAAGCCGGATGCGATACCCGGGCCTGCCAGCGCGACTTCAGAAACTATTTTCCGAGGTAACGTGCCAATTGGAGTGTTTTCCACCCCAAGCGGCACTAATGTGGATACGGCGAGAAAACTGAATGCGCTGCATGTTTTGGAAAGTGCCTATGTAGGACATTTCGCGATTATTCAGTCTCAGGCTGGCAATGCCTGTACGGCCGGTGAGATAAGAATCGTAAAACATCTCAACAGTGCCGGGCATGCCACCGATACTGATTACACGGGATCCATTGAAATTACCGCAGATACCGTCGGCGGTGCTGACAGTGGTACTTGGGCAATAGTGTCTGGCAATGGCACGTTAAATAATGGCCTTGGTGGAAGCTCAACTAATGGCCGGGCGGTTTATACCTTTGTTGGCTCTGATAACGGTGATGTCACTTTGAGCTTGAGCGTGACGTCTGATCCGCCGGCTGCCAAGTCCATCGATGTCAACGTGACTAATAGGTTAGTTCAAGAAATTGGCGTGGAAGATGATGACTTCGATTTCAACTTAGTAGTGAGTACTGTCAATTACCGAGACGAAGTGAGTACAGCTGCGTACAACAACAGCGACGGAGTTGCTTCATGGGGCGGTCCTTGGACAGAAGTTGATGATACCGGCAGCGGGGCTTCCTCAGGCAAGGTAAATGCCCTTGGCGGTAAGCTTAACTTAACTTCTACCCCATCGAGCGCGACAGTGCCGAGTCTTATCAGAGAGGCAAATCTAGCACCCTTCGATGTTACAGAAACTGTATATTTGAACTTTGATTACAGCTATTCCTCGGTTAATGGCCCTGACGTTATTCAACTCTTTGTAACGGTTGACGGCACAGAGTTAGGTGGTGTTGGGACACCATTTGCTACCTATACAGGCTTAAGTGGAACCAATGCATCGGCCACTGCTGTTAGTCTTGATCTCAGTGCTCTCGCGCCAACTGACGGCTCGGGTGATAAGTTCACTGGCATCACAAAGATCGAATTTAGAGTCGGCAGTGGCTATACCACTAGTGGTGTGTTCTCTATCGACAATGTTGAGATAGCAACAGGTACCACAGATTGTAACTTCGGCTCATTCGATCATTTCAAAATTATAAGCAATCAGATCGGGCTGGCCTGTGTGGTCTCTGCTGTGCGTATCGAAGGGCACGATTCATCGCACACCCTTACTGCGCCTGGGGTCGGCTCGACGATTAATTTGAGTACGTCTACAGGCGCGGGCACTTGGCCATCGAAGGTCTCTGGCGCAGGGACCTTGACGGAAACCGGTAACTTAACCGACGGTCAGGCGACTTACACATTCCCTGTGACTGAAACCTTTGTTGAGCTGAATTTCAACTACACTAATCCTGACACAGGAGCGAATAATTCACCGGTGGGTGATAACCCGCTGGTTAACTTTAATATCGCCGGTTTGGTTTCTGGTATTGCCAAGACTGAATTACAGGACCCAAACCCTAACTCGGTTCATGATCCCTCTATCACCTTTGACGAGGTGGGTCTGATCTTTACCACCGGCAATAATGCTGATGTTACTGCGCCGACCCCGATTCCGTTTCAGATCGCAGGCAAGCGCTCTACTTTAGCGCCATTCTCCGCCTTGCCGACTATTCAGCTAGTTCGCAGTGTGCTGCGTGCTGGCAACGAGGCCTCGGCCTGTTCGTCTTTAGTTCCTGATGGGGCTCTGGTCACGATCAAGCTTGCGGCGGTGTGTGACAATCCTGGCACCTGCAGCGCCGGTATTACAACCATGCCATTTATAAACGATGTAACCCCAACAGCCGCAACTATTAACATTCCCGTGTCTAATAGTGGGGCCGCAAATCCTGCCGGCTCGGGAACTGATATTCAGCTGCTTTTCGAGAACAGTGGCACGACGGTGGACGGTACTGAGAACATTGCTGCGACCCTAGAGTTTACCTATTTTGACGCTGGTAAGATCTCCTTGCATGCCCAATATGACATTCCGTTTAATAATGCCAGCGCAGGCACTTTGTCAGGTGATTTAGCAAAAGGCAGCAGTAACTCCTTCATAGTCAGGCCGTTTGGCTTTGATATTGATTTCGGCAGTGATCGTCGAACTAACAGCGGTGTCGCCTCAGTAGCCTCCGATCCAACCGGTGCCACCGGTCCAGCCTTCGCCCGGGCCGGAGTTGGTTTTAGCACTACAGTCGCGGCGGTAGCTTGGGACGGTGTTGATGTCTTAGGCGTCGACGGTAAGCCTGCCTTTGGCACTGATCTGTCCGATAACTCCATCACCGCCAATTTTGGCAATGAGACCGGTCTTGCTAATGACCCGACCGTGCTGGTTAGTGTAGTGACCGATACAGACGCCGGTAATGGGATTCCTAATGACAACCCTGGTGTACCTAGCGGTGATGTCGGCAGTATTTCCAGCGGCGCGGTTTTCGATGGTTTTAACAATGGCACTAGCACCCACGACATGGCGATCAATGAAGTGGGTATTTTTGACCTTGATGCGTTGCTGGTTCAAAGCAGCGGCAGCCAAACTGCGATTAACTATTTCGAAGAAGCGGCCAGTGCAGGAGTCATTGGCGGCACGGCCAATGTGGGCCGTATTTATCCGGCATACTTTGAGCTGGTCAGCAGCAGCTTTGAGAACCGAGTTAATCAGTCCTGTTCTATGTCGCCAAGGTCGGCTTCGACCTTTACCTATATGGGCGAAGACTTCGGCATAAACTTTGTGCTGCAGGCGAAGAACGGCTTGGATGCGAATACGAAGAACTACTTTGGTAATTTTGCCAAGCTTACCGCGCGAGGAGAATTAAATATTCAAGCCGTTCTTGGCGGAGTAGGAGCAAGTTCTAATGTGACAGCTCGGTTATCCCACAGCACTTTTATCACCATCAGCCCAAATTTCATGGGTGATTGGACCTCAGACATTGGCTCAGGCGCCCCCAATGCATCTGGCGCCTTGACTATAAGCGGCAATTTACGTTTTGGTCGAAAAACCACTGGGGTTGCAGGGTCAGAGGATGGTCCTTTCTCTAACGTTGAGATCGCCTTCGCTCCTCTAGATTTGAACGGTGATGTGGGTGTTGCGGGAAATGATATTCAGATCGGCAGTGGTTACGACGCACTAAACTCATCAACTAACAGCATCTTTGATGTTGACGTCGATAACAGTGGCACCAATATATATAAGCTTATTAACGGCGCGACCACGCAGTTCCGTTATGGCCGGCTGCGCATGGAGGATTCCTTTGGTTCCGAAACTGAGTCCCTAGGGGTTGGGGTGCTGGCTGAGTATTATGATGGCTCAAATTTTGTTCTTAATACCCTTGATGGCTGCACCACAATTAACTTTGACGTAACCGAGCCATCGCTGTCTGTGGTGGCCAACAGTGCAGTGCCTGCTGATTATATTACAGTGCCAGGAGATCAGTTGGATGAACCAGATGTTCCGATGGAATCAGGCACTGCCGCTGACTTTACGATTATTTTAAATGACGGCCGAACTGCGGCTAATGACATTAACGGAACCGATGTTTTTCTAGATGCGGACAGGCCATTTATTGTGGGCCCAACGACAGGTGAGAGGGTGGGCACGGTTATTGTTGAACTTGATTTAGATAATCCTATTGATCCGGATGTGCCTAAAAGCACGCTTGATTTTTTAAAGTATGATTGGCGCACGGTAGCTGATTTGTATGATGAAACTCCAGAAGGCGCAAACTACAACGACAATCCAAGGGCGATTATCGAATTCGGTAGCTACCGCGGTCATGACAGGGTCATCAATTGGCAAGAGATTTACACGGGCCCAAGTAATTAGACAAGATCTAGTAAAAAGAAAGGATTTGGCGATTAAAGTGAGCCCAGTAATTAAAAAGAGCCTAGCGAAAAACGGCCAAATTACTGAGGTTTTCAAAAAGAGAATCTAGTTAGGATATGGCTGATTAGGGTGTCGCTAATTAAAAGACGGCTACTTAAAAGACGCCTAGTTATATTGGCATCCTATACAAGGATAGTTATACAAACCTAGCAATAGGTGTTTGGCTCGGGCTTCTCGTGCAAGAGACCTATGCGTCGAGGCTAAGCCAACACAGCTTAGCTAGGAGAGCTCGGCTAATGTTAAACCCCGGACAGCTCCAGATAAGAACGGGTCTGCTCTAACGGGCCAAAGGATAGAATGCTGAATCAGGAGAATCTCTTTCAAGTCGCAGCATGCTTGACTGGACTGCTTCGTTCAAAGCTAACCTTTAGAAATAGATAGTCAAAAAGCAGCGACTCGGCTTTAACGGTTAGATATTCAACTTTCAGCGTTGCCAGTATGAGATTAAACGTTAGAAACTGCGTCAACAAAAAAAGGTTGGCCGAGATCCCCAGCCAACCCTAAAATTACTTGATTACACTAATTTTGCTGCAGTCTTTCCTGAAGGCCATCCAGCGGCCGAATTTTTCAACTCAAGCCTTAGTCATCCAACTCAGAGCTTGAATCTGTGCTCTTAGGATGCGAGGAGCCTAGTTCCTTAATCTTGCGAGTAAGGGTGTTGCGTCCCCAGCCAAGCAGGTTGGCGGCGTCTCTGCGCCGGCCAGATGTGTGCTTTAGCGCAATATCGATTAAAGTGCGTTCAAACAGCGGTGTGGCTTGATCAAGAATTCCTGTATTGCCCAAACTTAATTGCTGATCCGCCCAAGCCTGCAGTGCAAATGTCCAGCTGCCAGTATTGCTGCTCTCGGCTTCTTGAGCTGAAAATTCTGGAGGTAGGTCTGTCATATAGACTTCACGGCTGGAGGCCATGACGGTGACCCAGCGGCAGAAGTTTTCCAATTGCCTAACATTGCCAGGCCAGCTTAGGCCGATTAGATAATTTTCAGTCTCCGGCCTAAGTATTTTAGGCTCCATTTTTAGTTCTTTAGCCGCCGACTTTAGAAAGTGCGAAGCAAGCGTCGGAATATCTTCGCGGCGATCGCTAAGCTTAGGTATATGAATACGAATAACATTGAGACGGTGAAAAAGGTCTTCGCGGAACAAATGTTTTTCTACAAGCTGTTCTAAGTTTTGGTGAGTAGCCGCGATAATGCGCACATCGACTTTGATCGACATGTGGCCGCCGACACGATAGAACTCGCCATCGGACAGCACCCTCAACAGCCTAGTTTGTGTCTCGGCTGGCATGTCACCGATCTCATCCAAAAATAAAGTGCCGCCATCGGCTTGCTCAAACCGCCCGGTACGCTGAGAGGTTGCGCCAGTGAAAGCGCCTTTCTCGTGGCCGAATAATTCGGACTCGATAAGCTCCTTCGGGATAGCGGCGACGTTTAACGGCACAAAAGGCTGTTTGCTGCGCGGGCTGTGGCGGTGCAGGGCATGGGCTACTAGCTCTTTACCGGTGCCTGACTCGCCATTGATTAATACCGAGATATTGGACTGTGAGAGCCGGCCAATTGCGCGAAACACTTCCTGCATCGCAGGCGCTTCGCCAATTATCTCTTGGTCTTGAATAGGGGCATCTAAAACGGGCTCGCTACTCTGCTCTTTCGAATGTTGTAACGCCCGTTTGGTTACAGCAACGGCTTCGTCAATGTCGAATGGCTTGGGCAAATATTCAAAAGCGCCGCGGCTGTAGGAAGAAACTGCGCTGTCCAAGTCCGAATGAGCGGTCATTATAATGACCGGTAGTAGCGGATGTTTTTCCTGAATGGTGGAGAGCAAGTCTAACCCGTTAATTCCCGGCATTCGAATGTCGCTGATGATAGCATCAGGAAGTTCATGGGATAGCCGGTGGAGTAACTGGTCGCCGTTCTCAAAGGTCTCGGTGCTGACCCCTGTTTTAGTTAATGATTTTTCTAATACCCAACGAATGGAGCGGTCGTCGTCCAGTATCCAGACGGAGTTGTGATTGGCCATGTCTCGGTGCACCTTTTCTTTAATCCACATACAAAGTTACGCGTATTTTGCTGCTGTTGGTTCAAGGGGTAGTACGATTGTAAATTTTGTTTCTGCCTGACCGCTCTGACATTCGATCATGCCTTCATGCTGATTAATAATACCGTGAGTGATGGAAAGGCCCAGTCCTGTGCCTTCGGCTCGACCACTTATCATCGGATAGAAAATTGTATTAATGAGATCCTCTGGAACGCCTGGTCCGTTGTCGATAATAGAGATGCTCGCCGCCAAGCGGTGAAACTTAGAATCTATAGTTGAGTTTCGTATAATCCGAGAGCGAATTATAATTTTGCCCAAATTATGTTCTATGTCAGGGCTGGTCAAAGATTGCATCGCATTTCTCACCAGATTTAAAACAGCCTGAATGAGTTGCTCAGCATCAGCCATGATTGCTGGGATACTTGGGTCATAGTCCTGCACTAATTGGATGCCAGAAATGTGTTGGTCTGCAATTTCGGCGGTGACTAAACTTCTCACTCGTTCAAGCACTTCGTGAATATTGATTTCTTTTTTATATAGAGGCTTTTTCGAGCCGACCATGCGATCGACGAGATTGCGCAGTCTGTCTGCTTCCTCGATAATGACATTAGTGTATTCATTAAGCTCGCTGCCTGGAATTTCCCGCGCCAGTAATTGGGCCGCACCGCGAATGCCTCCCAATGGGTTTTTGATTTCGTGAGCCAGTCCCCGCACTAATTCCTGAGTTGTCGCATGGGCCAAATGCAAAGTTTCTTCTCGGCTGATCCGATGGGCGTGCTCTAGAGAGTTCAGTTCTATAAGAGCTTGCATCTTTCCATTATTCTCAAACGGACTAATTGTGTAATCAACCACGATGGCCTTGTTATGAACCGTGCGCAGTTCCGCCTTACGCTGTGTGGTGCTTCTGTTATTTGTCAGGGCTGTTTGCATTTCATTTATGTCAGCTGCAGCATTTAAAAATAAATCTCCAATAAAGGAGTGTTTTGCTTGGCTTTCACTAATATCCAGCAGGGTCTCGGCGGCCAAGTTGATGTACAGCAGGCATAAGTTCTCGTCGAGAAGAATCACCGCAGTTTTTAGCGTGTCTAGTAGGCGCTTGTGGACATTGTCTGGGGTCACGCGGTTGCTCGAGCTCGCTGTGCTATTAAAATCGCTTTAACGCTGATATTAGCTATGCAATAAGTAAACCAAAGTTGTGCAGGCCGAATCATTGAGTTTGCGGGAGGTTTGGGCAGAGAAAGAGGCCTATAAGCACCGCTATGATTCGAACTCTACAGAAGCGCCCTATAGTAGTGCATTAATAAGGTGCAGCAAAGAACTTAAGTCAAAGAAGGTGCAATGGCCCCCGAGAGTGGCAAGAGTGCCCGGAGCAATAGGCGCAGGGGTAATCAACCCAACGGAGTCGGATTAACGACTTTCAAATTCTAACGTTCTTTTCTGCGGCGATTTATAGTAGTTACTCTGATAGCAAGCGTTGGAATAGCAAAAAATAGCCTGGCCTGCTGGGCCTGCTGGGCCTGCTGGGCCTGCTTGATGCCTTTAAAGTAACTACTCACTAACCCTTATATCCAAGTTTGCCAGTGTTTATTGGTATTTTCTCTGTCTTATCGCGCTATCAATTACGCCAACACTTCACGCTGTGATAGGGCAAGAATTGTAGGCAAAAAAAAGCCCAGGTTACTGGGCTTTTTCGAATTGCTTGCAGTTCGAGTTTGAAATGGGGTTAAAAAGTATCGAAGTAATCACCCCAATAGCTAAGCCCTAAGTTCAATCTGCGCTATGCACTCTAACAGACTATGCTAGAGCTTCTTTCGTAGTCTTTATGATAGCAGCAGCAACTTTATATGGATCAGCATTGGACGCGGTTCGTCTGTCTTCCAAACGTCCTTTCCAGCCGTCTTCTACTGTGCCTATTGGTATACGAATCGATGCGCCACGGTCAGAAACGCCGTAGCTGAATTCATCAATAGCCTGAGTTTCGTGCAAGCCGGTTAGGCGTTGGTCGTTATTGGCACCATAAACACTCATGTGGCGCTCAATGTTCTTGCCAAAGCCTTCACAAATCTTAGTAAAGAGTGACTCATCGCCATCTTCACGCATGCCACCGTTCGAGAAGTTAGCGTGCATGCCAGAGCCGTTCCAATCTGTGTCTTTACCTAGTGGCTTAGGCTCCCAGTTAATGGCATAGCCATAACGTTCACCGGTACGTTCTAGCAGGTAGCGGGCAATCCATGTTTGGTCGCCTGCATCTTTAGCGCCTTTAGAGAATACTTGGAATTCCCACTGCCCGGCGGCTACTTCAGCATTAATACCTTCAACGTTGATGCCAGCTTCTAGGCAGATATCGAAATGCTCTTCTACGCAGTCACGGCCGAATGAATTATAGGCGCCGACTGAGCAATAATAGGGGCCCTGCGGTCCAGGGAAGCCGCCAGCTGGGAAACCAGGAGGAAGATTTGTTTTGGTATCCCAAAGGAAATATTCTTGCTCGAAACCGAACCAGAAATCCTCGTCGTCATCCTCGATAGTGGCGCGACCATTAGTTATGTGTGGCGAGCCGTCAGAGTTTAGTACTTCAGTCATGACCAAATAAGAGCTGTCACGGTCTGGATCTGGATAGATAGCGACTGGCTTCAGTAAACAATCCGAATCATCTCCAGAGGCTTGCTGAGTTGAGCTGCCATCAAAGCACCACATAGGACATTCTTCTAGCGTGCCGCCAAAATTGTCTCTGACTTGAGTCTTGCTTCTGAGACCTTGTGTTGGTGCACAACCATCTAGCCAGATGTATTCGAGTTTAGATTTCATTACGTGTCTTTCTCCTAATGATTTACGACTTCTTGTTAAACACTGACTTCGGTGGAAAACCTACCCTTCAGCGTATTCTTGGGTTTTCTGGCCCGTTAAATCGTCATGCCTCGTGGCAAGAGATCTATCAAACCTTAGAATCGCAGCGCTGCCAACTCTTTTAATATATGGCATAAGCCATCGTGACTGGGACAGCAGCAAGATGTATGCCATTGGCTGAGTCCTCGCAGTGGCCGAATTTACGGGACCTTGTAATAAAACTCAACAGCTAGGGCACCATAATGGCGCGAAATTAGTGTAAGTGCGTTAAGATGGGGCGCATAGGGGTGGGTTTGCAGGATTATAGTGCGCGAGCCAGATAATGTCGCTTGGTCATAAAGGGTGGATGTTATTGCCCGCAAAATAAGCTGCCTCTTTTAAATTGAAATAATCTGTGCCAGTTTATTTAAGACACTCTAAAGTTAGATTTCTACCCCGCTGCGATGCTAGCTGAGCTTGATAGATGCTGCGTATTGATGCCCTATATCATGCTTTATTGAGAGCAAGCTGAGTTATGGCCTGCCCTACACAGAGAAGCCTGTGTGGTAAGGGGAGCCTGCGTTTTCAGGCGCGGCGATACTCCATTTAAAGGCTAATTCTCAAGCTTGAGGGCGTAGGTTACGACACATATCAATCCCGGCGTAAGATTCATTTCATAAAACTCTGCAGGATCGTGTATACTCGCCGCCTTTTGTGCCGGAGAATAAGGGCTTTAGGGCTCCATTGGCTCCTCAATATAAGGCTCTATTCGCCAAGTTTAAACCTTAAGTCTTAAGCTCAAGCGCCACAGTCTAATTACTCTCGCTAGCAAGTCTGATATTTATAGATCTGCAAGCCTACTTATTTATTGGAAAAATCGTGATAGAAAAAATTCGCAACATAGCCATTATTGCCCACGTCGACCATGGTAAAACAACCCTGGTGGACAAGTTGCTGCATCAATCGGGAACACTGGAATCACGCGGCGCTCAAGTTGAGCGTGTGATGGATTCCAATGATCAGGAACGAGAGCGCGGAATTACGATTCTAGCCAAGAATACGGCCATCAACTGGAACGGCTACCATATTAATATCGTTGACACCCCTGGCCACGCCGATTTTGGCGGAGAAGTGGAGCGCGTTCTTTCCATGGTGGACAGTGTTCTATTATTGGTTGATGCGGTTGATGGCCCTATGCCACAAACCCGCTTCGTTACCCAAAAAGCCTTTGCTCAAGGTTTAAATCCAATTGTAGTAATCAACAAAGTCGACCGCGATGGCGCTCGACCAGATTGGGTTGTGGATGAAGTTTTTGACCTGTTTGATAAATTAGGCGCCACTGACGAACAATTAGATTTCCCGATTATTTATGCTTCAGCCTTGATGGGGTTCGCCGGGCTTGAACTTGATCAGATGGCAGAGGATATGATTCCTCTGTTAGAAGTCGTAGTAGATAAAGTTCCGCCGCCGGATGTTATCGCTGATGCGCCTTTGCAAATGCAAATTAGTGCATTAGATTACAACAGCTATGTTGGAGTTATAGGTATTGGACGGGTAACCCGCGGGAAAGTACGCAACAACCAACCGGTTGTCGTCATCGACCGAGATGGTAAGCAGCGTAAGGCCAAAATTCTACAGGTGAAAAGCCATCTAGGGCTTGAACGAATCGACGTGGCTGAGGCTAGTGCTGGCGAGATCGTCTGTATCACAGGCATCGATAAACTTAACATCTCCGACACGGTATGCGACCCAGAAAAGCCTGAGGCAATGACGCCGCTGTCAGTTGACGAACCAACCATCAGCATGACCTTTCAAGTGAACGATTCTCCTTTTGCTGGTCGTGAAGGTAAATATGTAACCACGCGCCAGATTAAAGATAGATTAGACCGTGAGCTACTTTACAATGTGGCGCTGCGTGTAGAGCCAGGCGAAACACCCGATAAATACAAGGTATCAGGGCGTGGCGAGCTGCACCTTTCTGTGTTGATCGAAAGCATGCGCCGAGAAGGCTTCGAGCTTGCCGTATCCCGACCAGAAGTTATTATTCATGAAGAAGAGGGTGTCTTAAAAGAGCCGTTCGAATCTTTAGTTGTGGACTGTAATGACGAGCATCAGGGCTCGGTAATGGAAGAGTTAGGTTTACGCCGCGCTGAAATGCAAGATATGTTGCCCGACGGTAAAGGCCGCGTTCGATTGCAATTTCTTATTCCTACACGGGGCTTGATTGGCTTTCGTTCGATGTTTCTGAGCATGACATCGGGTTCGGGTTTAATGACACACGTGTTTGATCACTACGGTGATTATAAAGATATTGAGTTAGCAGGAAGAAGTCGAGGCGTTTTGGTGTCGATGGTTACTGGTAAAGCGTTGGGTTTTTCGTTGTTTAATTTACAAGATCGCGGCCGCTTGTTTGTGGAGCCAAACGTGGAAGTTTACGAAGGCATGATTATCGGCTTACACAGCCGTGAAAATGACCTTGCGGTAAACCCCATTAAAGGTAAGCAGTTGACTAACGTTCGAGCGTCCGGCACCGATGAGAATATCGTGTTGTCGCCCTCGGTAAATCATACGTTAGAGCAAGCAATGGAGTTTATTGCTGATGACGAATTGGTGGAAGTTACGCCAGACAATATTCGCCTGCGTAAGCGCTATTTGACCGAGAATGAGCGTAAGCGCCACAGTCGCGGCAGCGTCACGCGAGGCTAAAAGGCTGAGTTTGGGTGACATTGAGTATAGCCAAACTAACAGTGGGGTTAACTAATGCTAGTTCTGTATCCGCCAATAAAACCGTATAAGCGACACCAGCTAAAGGTGTCCGATATTCATGAGTTATACGTTGATGAGGCGGGCAGTCCAGACGGTATTCCAGTGCTATTTGTTCATGGAGGCCCGGGGGGTGCATGTGATGCGAGTTCCCGGTGCTTTTTTGATCCAGCCATCTACAGAATTATCACATTTGATCAGCGAGGCTGCGGCCGCTCTACCCCTCATGGGGAATTGAGGGATAACAACACCGCGGCGCTAATCAAAGACATCGAAAAAATAAGAGAAACCCTTTTGGTTGATAAATGGGTTTTATTTGGTGGTTCTTGGGGCTCAACATTAAGCTTATTTTATGCCATCGAATATCCAAGTCGTGTCTTAGCCTTAGTTCTGCGGGGGATATTTCTGTGCCGCAAGGCTGACATAAATTGGCTTTACAAAGATGGAGCTAATCGTGTTTTCCCAGATTATTGGGAAGCCTTCATCAAACCAATTCCTGAGATTGAGCGCGAAGATCTGGTTTTGGCGTATTACTCCAGGCTCACCGGAAGCGATGAGCTAGCTCGAATGTCTGCGGCAAAAGCGTGGTCAGCATGGGAAGGAAGTTGTTCAAAATTGCGGCCGAGCCCTGAAGCTCTTGCAAAATTTACTAAGCCTCATAACGCACTTGCACTGTCTAGAATAGAAGCACATTACTTTTTTAATGACGGTTTTGTTGATCAGAATCACATTTTAGCAAACGCCGAGGCCCTGAGTGGCATTCCGGGTCAGATAATCCATGGTCGCTATGATATGGTTTGCCCACTAGAAAACGCGCAAACTCTACATAAGCTATGGGGTGACTCGCAGTTGCACATAGTGCGAGATGCCGGTCATTCGGCCTCAGAGCCTGGCAATGTTGACGCTTTAATTCATGCCGTTCAAGATGTTGCGAAGCAATTACAAGCCGCTACCTAACGCATCCACCGTTCTGCGCGTAAACAGGACATTCAAATGATTGCGCTCATTCAACGAGTCAATTGGGCTCAAGTACATATCAAAAAAGAACTTCAGGGTGAAATTGGCCAAGGATTGCTTGCACTTATTGGTGTGGAAAAAGAAGATACTTCTGCAATAGCGGATAAGTTAGTAAAAAAGCTGTTGGCCTACAGAGTGTTCGCTGACTCGCAAGGCAAGATGAATTTGGATCTCAAAGACATCGGCGGTGACCTACTGCTGGTGTCCCAATTTACTTTAGCCGCAACTACTGACAAAGGCTTGCGGCCAGGATTTTCATCCGCGAAAGAGCCTGTCGAAGCCGAAGAAATTTACAATTATCTAGTGTCGCTCGCGAGCAATGAGCATGAGTTTGTGCAGTCGGGGGTATTTGGCGCTGACATGCAAGTGGCATTGGAAAATGACGGCCCGGTAACGTTTATCTTAAAGGCCTAAAACAGTAAACCTGAGCCACTAGCCGGCGATGTTGTTTTCTTCATCGTCGCTTTTCACCTGGCGCTTTTTAACTAAGCGTCCAGCCAATATGCCCACTTCAAACAATGCCCACATCGGCAAAGCCAGCATCGATTGCGTAAAGGGGTCGGGAGGCGTTAGCAGCATTGCCGCTACAAAACAGCCAACAACGACATATGGCCTTTTTTCAGTGAGGGCATCTGGTTCCGCCATGCCAGACCAAATGCAAAGAAACACCGCTATTGGAATTTCGAAGGCGACTCCAAAGGCGAAAAAAATCGTCAGGGCAAAACTTAAAAAACTGCTTATATCCGGCGCCACCTGAACGCCCTCTGGAGCCACCGAAATGAAGAAACTAAAAACGATACTGAACAGAATGTAGCGGGCAAAGGCTATGCCTCCATAGAACAGCGCGACGCTGGAAATGAAAAGCGGGATAGCGATAGCTTTCTCATTTTTGTACAACCCAGGCGCAATAAATGACCACAGCTGATAAAGAATATAGGGGGCAGCGATTAGAAAGGCCACGTAGAACGTTAATTTAAAGGGTGCAAAAAATGGCGACGTCGGGTCAATCGCGATCATGCTGGTGCCTTCGGGAAGCGCAGAGATTAGCGGATCGGCGACATAGGAATAAATGTCATTAGAAAATGCGAATAGTGCTAAGAACAATATAATTACGGCAAGTAAAGACTTTAAAATTCGATCTCTAAGCTCTACCAAGTGATCAATTAGAGTAAGCTCTTTTTCGTTATCAACTGCGATCATTAGTTTCTGCTTGAGTGTCATCGTTGTTGCCGCTGCTGCTAAGCTTAGGGTTTTTGCCGTTACCGTAAAGCGTTTCTTTTATATCTTCTGTGGTTTCTTCGATCTGCTCAGACGCCTCAGATATTTCCCCAACTATTGTTTTCTGCAAGGCTTGATTGGCGTCTTGATCTTCACTATCAGCATCCAGGGGAGTGACCGCCCCTGGATCAAAAGTGTCGGAGTTAACTAGGTTATTCACCGATCGCTGCGTCTCTTTGGCCAATTCGCTCATTCTTGATTTGGCATCTTCTATATCTTCTAGCACTGATTCATTATGCAGTTGTCTGCGAATTTCATCGGCATTGAGTTCGCGCTCTATTTCATTTTTTACTTTATAAAAACTACGTCTGAAACGACCAACCCAAAGACTCACTGTTTTAATCGCGCCCGGCAGTTTTTCTGGCCCAATGACTATAAGTGCCACAACGCATACCAGTAACAATTCAGTTGAATGGATATTGAACATAGGTTGATGCCACGCGAAGTACAGATGACTGAATCGAACCTGCAGGTGATCGTCTAATTAAATAGAATATCGCTAGCAGATCGACGGGGGTGTAAAATTTACTTTTCGGGTTTTTCAGCAGAGGTATCGACAGCTTCGCCGTCAATATCTTCAGCACTTTCCGAAAGTTGGTTCGGATCTTTTTCTTTGTCATCATCACCCATTGCACTTTTAAAACCTTTCAAAGCGCCGCCGAGGTCAGAACCCATGTTTCGTAATTTTTTGGTGCCAAATAGCATAAAGACTATCAATAGTATGATAACCAACTGCCAAACGCCTATTCCACCTAAACCCATGATATTTCTCCTAGGTTGCAGTCGAGTTAAATATCGATCGCAACTATCTGATTTTTCGTAATTTGCCCTGATGTGCCTTAATTCGTTCGAGAAGCCTTTTCGTCGAGGCCAGATATGTTAAAGCGTTTTTCCAATTCTTCCAACACCTGATCTGGGTGGAGGTCTAAATGGCTTAACATTACCATGCAGTGGAACCACAAATCGGCGGTTTCACTGATAACCGCCTGCTTTGATTTGGCAGAACCAGACGTGGCATCTTTTGCAGCAAGTAGAGTCTCGGTAGCTTCCTCACCGACTTTTTCTAGAATCTTATTAAGCCCCTTTCTATGCAAGGACGCGACATAAGAATCCTCAGCATTCATGGCTTTGCGCGCTTCTAGTATACTGGCTAATTGCCTCAGAATATCTGACATCGTTATCTCAATTTCTATTTCTGATAAATATCTTCTGCTTGTTTTAACACCGGATCAACGTTTTGCCAATTGTCAGCTTCCAACTTTTGGAAAAAACAGCTTTCTCTGCCTGTGTGGCAGGCAATTCCACCAATTTGCTCTACTTCGTAGCAAATACAGTCGTTATCACAATCCAAATAAATGCCTATCAGTTTCTGTATGTGACCGGACTCTTCGCCTTTTCGCCAAAGCTTGTTGCGTGAACGAGACCAGTATACCGCGCGACTCTCTGCAACGGCGGTTTTTAATGCTTCTTCATTGACCCAAGCTTGCATCAGAATCCGCTTGCTCTGGGCATCTTGAGCGATCACAGGGATTAATCCGTCGGCATTCCACTTAATTTGTTTGAGGTAGTCTGTCATCGTTTAAGTATGAGGGCTCAGGGTCTAAAACACAAAAGATAGAAGCCGCTGACACCGAGGCCTAAACTAACTAAGGGGATGCCACTTAAAAGCTGGTTTGCGCTAGGAATGACACTAAACAGGCCTAGAGCGAGAAGCATTGTGCCAAACATTTTGGCTCTTCGGCGCGAGCGAAGGGTCTGAGCTGCACGAGCGATTAGTTCAGCTTTCAGTGTTAAATTAATATTTTCGAGCTGCTTTTGTTGAGCCGCAGCGTCTATTACTAGCTGGGGGATCTCCGGCAATTTCTCAATCAGTTCCGGCAGGTTGTCACGGATTTTATTTAACAATGTGACAGGGCTAAGACGCTTTGCTTGCCATCTTTCCAGAAAAGGCAGTGCAGTTTCCCAAAGGTCTAGGTCTGGATAAAGCTGTCGTCCTAAACCTTCAATGTTAAGCAATGTTTTTTGTAACAAGACTAAAGAAGGCTGAACTTCCATATTGAACTTCCCGGCGGTGCGAAAGAGTTCAAGCAACAAATTTGCAAACGAGATTTCCTTTAAAGGTTTCTCGAAAATAGGCTCGCAAACGCTTCTAATAGCTGACTCGAATTCGTGGACCTTGGTGTCGCTAGGAACCCAGCCGGAGGCAACATGTAGCTGTGCAACGCGGCGGTAGTCTCGCTTCAACATCGCCAATAGGTTTTTCGCAAGATAGTCTTGATCTGAGTCAGTGAGCGAGCCAACTATAGCGCAGTCTATGGCGATATATTGAGGGTTTTCAGGGCTATGCTTGGCAACAAAAATATTGCCCGGGTGCATGTCCGCGTGAAAGAAATTGTGCTCAAAAACTTGTGTGAAGAAAATGTTAACGCCGGTCTCAGCAAGCTTTTGTAAATTGATTTTGTGAGCTTTTAACAAGGGGATGTCAGTGACTGGGATACCATCGATTTTTTCCATGACCATGGTGCCGCGCGAAACATAGTCCCAATAAATTTTCGGCACATACAACTCAGTCGAATCCTTAAAGTTTCTTTTTAGTTCAGAGGTATTAGCGGCCTCAGACTGAAGGTTTAATTCTTCGAGGATAACGAGTTCATAGTCGTTAATAATTTCTATAGGGCGCAGTCTTTTCCCGATTTGAGTGCGGTTTTCGACTAGTCTTGCTATCCACTTAAGTATCTTTACGTCTGACTTTACTAATTTCTCTATGCCCGGGCGGACAACCTTAATGACGACGTCTTCGCCGCTGAGTAAAGTCGCTGAATACACTTGTGCCACAGATGCTGCTGCAAAAGGTTCGGCGTCAAGCTGACTGAACACTGCCGCTGAATTAAGATTCAACGTCTCGAGAATAATTGATTCTATGGGGGGGGTCTTAAAAGGAGGAACATTGTCTTGAAGTGAGGCCAGTTCATCCGCTAAAAGTGGGTCTAAAAAATCTCGGCGAGTGGAGAGCAGCTGGCCAAGCTTAATGTAAATAGGGCCGAGCTCTTCAAGCGCCAATTTGAGCCGGGCTTCCTTGGACTCAAACCTCAGTTTTGAAAACAGCCAGGGTATCGAAAATGGTAGTAATAGGAGCTTTAGGGCTGTGCCGCCTGATTTTCCACGTAAAAATTCGCTGAGCCGATACTTGGCGAGAATATTGAGAATGCTAACTAGACGGAATACAAAAGACACAGGCGTTGAGGTTACTTAAGGGTTTTGAAGGCTTGCAAAGATACCACCTGCTCGGACGTCTCACAAGGAAGGGGGGCGCTCGATTGCATGGACGCTGATCATAAGTGACTGTTTAGTCGCTCGATTCGCGCTTTGGCCCGGTCAATGCGCAGCTTTAAATCATCCATCGCGCTATTGAATTGGTCGAGTTGCCCCCGGACCGGCAAAAGCTTCGATTCTTCACGGAGGTAATCGCTAAGGCTAGCAGAAATGCTTGCTTTGGACTGAGCGCTCCAATGCCTAATACTGTCGTGACTGGTTTTGGCTAGGTGAGTCGGATGATCACCTAGCCATGGAGCAAGAAGATCGTCCCAGCGCAGATCTAGGTTTTTTAAATTTTGAAAAATAGCCTGCACAAACTGAGCATCACCACTGATCTCGATCTCAGGGTTGGATAAAGCAGTTGAACCTGAGGTGGTGAGCAAGAGGCTTAGCAGTGATGTTGCCTTGGAGGAAACGCGCGCAGTGGGTGTCACCCCGAGATCATTGCTAGAAATTACACTCAGCTTAATACCATTGTTGAAATGAACGCAGATAAAGGCAGCAGGCATGGTGGTATGAATTTCAAGCAGCTGGTCGTCGAACTTATGCACAATAGACTTTAAATGCGGATCAGATTTTACCAGTTGATTGAGTGCAAATTCGATGGGCCAAAGCGCCGCAGATCCCAGTACTTGATTCACGAGGTTACCTTAAAGTGTCGCTTGACTAATGTGATTTAAAGCCGATGTGAATCGCACATATACCGCTCATGACATTGTGGTATTTACAATTGATTAAATTAGCGTCTTCCATCATTTGCTTGAGCGTGTCTTGGTCAGGGTGCATGCGAATTGATTCAACCAGGTAACGATAGCTGTCTGCGTCACCGGTGATTAGCTTTCCCGCTATTGGCCACAATTTTGAGAATGCGTCATAGCTTTTGCCTATTATGGCATTGGTAGGTTTGGAGAATTCCAGTACCAGCAGCCGGCCGCCAGGTTTCAATACGCGCTGGATGCTTTTTAGCGCAGCATCTTTATCGGTTACGTTACGCAAGCCATAAGCAATACAAACGCAGTCGAAGGTGTTGTCTGCAAAAGGCAGGTATTCTGCATTAACCTGAGCTACTTCGATGTTACCGCTCATGCCTTTGTCGATAATTCGATCGCGACCGACGCTTAACATCGCTTCATTGATATCGGCGAGGACAACTTGCCCGCTTGGGCCTACGATTTCTGAAAACTGAAGGCTAAAGTCGCCAGTGCCGCCAGCCAAATCAAGTACCTTATGGCCAGCTCTCAGCGCGCTGAGCTCGATAGTGTAGCGTTTTATTAAGCGATGCGACCCGAGCGACATAATGTCGTTCATCACATCGTAGCGCGCCGCTACAGACCTAAACACGTCCCCGACACGCTGTTCTTTTTCTGCAACGGGGACCTCCTGATAGCCAAAATGGGTTGTGGCTTCTGAGTTTTCTGGCTTGCTCATAGAACTAATCTTTGTTTTGACGGCGGGCTATAGGTCATAGGGGGCAATAGCGCCTTCGTCTAGGGTTTAGGGGAAACCTTAAGTGTAATCACCTCGGTCTGATCAGGCAATGCCTGTCTAAGTTTGCCTGCGGTGTGCAGTTTATCAAGGTAATCGCTCCAGAGGGCTGAGTGATTGCGGCAAAGCCCGTAAAGGTATGCCCAGCTATATATGCCAGAATTATGACCATCGTCAAAGCTTGGCTTTATAGCGTAACTGCCGGTGGCCTCAAGCTTGAGAATAGCAACACCTTGCTTGCCGAACTGCAGCACCTCTTGTCCCGGTCCGTGGCCTTTAACTTCCGCAGAAGGTGAATGAACGCGCAGAAATTCTGCACTTAATTCATAGCTCTCGCTAGCGCTGTAAACAAGCTCTAGAATTGCTGATTTCTTGTGCAGCTTAACGTTTGTTGGTGTCGGGCTAGTCATTGTGCTTCATCGTCTACGCAGTTTCTGTGGTCTGGTGTTAACAAGCTTAATGTTAGAGAATAAAACGACTGAGGTCTTCATCTTTAGCAAGGTCATCTAGCTGATTCTCGACATAAGCCTTATCGACAATAATCTTGCTGTTTTCACCGATAGCCATATCTGCTGCGGCAAAAGAGACCTCTTCTAGAAGTCTTTCCATTATGGTGTGAAGCCGGCGCGCGCCAATATTTTCAGTGCGCTCGTTGACTTCAAATGCAGTCTGAGCAATTTTGGCAATACCGTCTTTGGTGAATTCTACCTCTAAGCCTTCTGTTGCAAGCAGGGCTTGGTATTGCTTGGTCAGTGAGGCGTATGGTTCTTCCAAAATGCGTTCAAAATCCTCGGCAGTGAGCGCCTCTAATTCAACCCTGATGGGCAGCCGTCCCTGCAATTCTGGAATCAGGTCGGAGGGTTTGGATAAATGAAAAGCGCCAGATGCAATAAATAGAATGTGGTCGGTTTTTACGCTCCCATATTTGGTGGTCACCGTTGACCCTTCGATTAGCGGTAGCAGATCTCTTTGTACGCCTTCTCTGGACACGCCTGCGCCGCCCTGATCGTGACGATTGGTCACCTTGTCTATTTCATCTATGAACACGATTCCGGTTTGCTCTGTTGCTTCGATGGCGCGGTTTTTAATCTCATCATCATTCACTAGCCTCGCGGCTTCCTCATCTTTTAGAATGCGCAGAGCTTCATTTACAGTTAACTTGCGGGTCTTCTTGCGGTCGCTGTTCATGCTGGAAAACATGTTCTTAAGCTGGCTGGTCATGTCTTCCATGCCTGGAGGCGCCATGATCTCTACACCTGCGGGGGACTCGGAGACCTTGATTTCAATTTCTTTGTCGTCCAGCTCACCTTGTCGCATTTTTTTTCTAAATACCTGCCGAGAAGCAGATTCTCCGACTTTCTGGGGGTCGCCGGAATCGGTTCTCGACGGTGGCAGCAAGACATCAAGAATACGTTCTTCGGCAGCATCTGCAGCAGCTTGCTGCACTTTTTGTATTTCTTTTGTCCGCAGCATTTTTACCGCGACATCAACGAGATCTCGAATGATTGATTCGACGTCTCTGCCGACATAACCTACTTCGGTAAACTTAGTGGCCTCAACTTTTATGAATGGGGCCTGTGCAAGTTTTGCTAAACGGCGGGCGATTTCGGTTTTACCGACGCCAGTGGGTCCTATCATTAATATATTTTTTGGCGTTACTTCCGCGCGTAAATCCTCGTCAAGCTTCATGCGCCGCCAGCGATTTCGCAGCGCAATGGCTACCGCACGCTTGGCCGACTTTTGCCCAACAATATGCTTGTCGAGCTCTGAAGAAATTTCTCTTGGGGTCATTTGGGACATTGGATCAACCTGTAAAGTAGTAGTTGCTTAGCGTGTATGAGGCTTAGTGAGCCAAAGACTAATACGAAGTAATTAGAAACTAAGCTCTTCGATTGTGTGATTGAGGTTTGTATAGACGCAAATTTCGGCTGCGATTGTCAGGCTTTTTTCGACTATTTGACGGGCATCCATTTCGGTATTTTGAGTCAGTGCGCGTGCCGCTGATAGCGCGAAAGTTCCGCCTGAGCCGATGGCCATAATTGAATCTTCAGGCTCAATAACATCGCCATTCCCAGTGATGATTAGTGAGGACTCTTTATCTGCAACAACCAGCAATGCTTCTAATCTTCTGAGGGAACGCTCCGTTCGCCAAAGTTTGGCAAGCTCTACTGCCGAGCGCACCAGCTTGCCATGATGCTTCTCGAGTTGTTCTTCGAAGCGCTCGAAAAGAGTAAAAGCATCGGCTGTGCCGCCAGCGAAGCCAGCAATAACCTGGTCTTTATAAAGTCGCCTGACTTTGCGTGCGTTGCCTTTCATCACGGTACTGCCTTGGGACACCTGGCCATCACCACCTACTACAACTGTGTTGCCGCGGCGCACGGAGAGTATCGTTGTACCTCTATATTGTTCCAAAGCATTCTCCTTATTGGATCGCGGATTGCCGAGTTCTAGCCATTTTTGTGTAAATGAAAGAACGCCGCATTGGGATATTGATATTGGGATGGCGATAGGAAAATCAAGAGTAAACCTGACATCTCAATGTCAGTTAGGGTCTGACATTTCAATGTCAGTTAGGGTCTGACATTTCAATGTCAGTTAGGGTCTGACATTTCAATGTCAGTTAGGAGTGTCAGGAAGTTGTGCTCTGAGCTACTGCGGTCTGAGTCTGAAATGTTGAATACCAGCACTGCCAAGGACTTGCTCCGCTGCCTG
>JBLGBJ010000008.1:0-128196 GCA_047617605.1 Pseudohongiellaceae bacterium
TCAATATTGCCGAATTGCCCTCTTCTAGTAAGACCATACGATCAAAGCTAACGTCCCTTAAGCTAATCTTAAAGCCTTGTAGTTCTTTCAAAGTGATGTTTGTAGATGCCAAAAGCGGCTTTGAAAGCAGCAGTGTAGTCTGGTTAGGTGCGAAAACCAAAGCAGCCAAAGCGATAGCTATGAGGGCAATTGCTGTCGCCGAAAGTCTTTGCGATAGTTTTCGTAGCCCGAGAGCCATTGCTTAATCCTTTGTCGGATGCGTCTTTAGAGTCGCGGGGTAGCGTGGCCAATTTATTACATGTTAGTGCCAGATAAAACCATGTCTACACATGACACTCAAGATTATGGACAGTTATTCTGACGTAACGATCCGTTTTCAGATATGAATGTTTACTTGTTGTTCATAGGGATGCTTTGCGCGTGTGTATTTTATAGGCAAAAAAAAGCCCACCGAAGTGGGCTCTTTATCTATCTGGCTAACTTACAGAGTGTAATTAGCACCAAGGAACATCATTCGGCCACGAGGACTTGCAGGGAATGCGTTAGTCGTGATGAATGGAGTTTCCTGTGTCACGTTATTAATGCCACCGAATACCTGCAGCTTATCGCTGACAGTGTAGGTTGCATTTAAATCATGAAGCCACGTTTCTTTTAAAAGAACCGATGGGCCATACAGCGTGTTGGCGGTTTCAACTTCAAGGCCTGACTCTAGCATTTCACCTATGTATTGAGCCTGCCAGCCGACGCTTAGATCGCCCCAGTTCCACCCTAGGAAGATGTTGCCAGCCATTTCAGGGCGATTAATCTCTGTTAGCTCTGGATTAACTTCATTGAGGTCAGACGGGTTAGTGAAAAAGTTGATGTCGTTTACCTTGGTACCGGTAACGGAGACTTCAAAATTATGGGCACTAATATCGAAGCTATAGCTTGCGGTTACGTCATATCCGTCCGTCTTCAGCTGAGCAAAGTTGATATCGGTAGAGGTAAGTGAATTAAAACCACCGAACTGAGCCGAGGCCGGGTCTGTGTTTCGAGCTAATGAGCCACAAAAAGCTGGGTTTAAAGCGACCCCTTGGTAACAGCCATCTACGATGTTTTGGCCGGTAACTGATTCGATGGCATCGTCAATTTCGATATCCCAATAGTCCGCTGTGAGGCTAAAGCCATCTAAAAAAGAAGGTTGGTAGACAAAACCGTAGGTAACAGTGTTTGCTGTTTCTTCAGTTAGGTTAGGGTTGCCACCTGCTACACCACCAAACGAGGCAGACAGTGGGTCGGCGAAGTTGTAAGTGCCGTTGGCATCGAAGGGATTTAGGCCAATAGCTTGAAATGCAGCGACACAGTTGCTTTGGGTATTTGCTGCTAAAGTCGCGTTATCTCCGGCAATCGCGTTGATTTGTGCCGCGTCGCAAGGGTCAGCTGGGCGGAACGTTGTGCCTATTTGTGGGCCAAACAGTTCAGTGATGTTTGGTGCGCGTACAGCTTCAGAGATGCCAGCACGAAGAGTCAAGTCTTCGATTGGAGACCATATCAAACGAACTTCCCAAGCGGCAGCGTCTCCGATAGTGGAGTAGTCAGATGCTCTTCCTGCTACGTTCAGGGTTAGTTCTTCAAAGCCAGTAATGCCATTTACAATCGGCAGCGCCGCTTCTAGGAATATGTCTGTTGTGTCGTACTTACCAGACTCGTTCTTGTTAGACAGCTGTGGTCGAAATATCAAGTTTGAGTTGGCAGACACATCTTCCAGAAGGGTGCCTTGTGGAAATGGGGAGCCTGAAGGAATCTGGCCCAATTGGAATGGATCGAATGATGCTGTTGATTTTTCTTCACGGTATTCAACGCCTGTTGCGAAACTTACTGGTCCGCCCGGCAATTCGAAGAAGTCTGAGCTGTCACCCGCTATAGTTGCAAGGAAAACAGTTTGTTCAATCTCTAATTTGTCCCAAGTATTAGTGGTAACAAAAGCCGCTGCTTCCGGTGTAACTCCTGGTTGACCTGCCCAAATATTTAGGGGCACGCAAGACCCGTCGCCAGGCGTGAAGGAGAAGTAACCTTCCTCGTAGGCAGGGATCTCGAACGGAGTATTCAGCGCTGCTGCGGTAGGGTCGACGCTAGAGCGACAGGCTGGCTGGCCGGAAGCATCAGTGGTCGCATCGAGAGCGGCAAAGAAACGGTCATTAATTACCTGTCCGTTGCGGTTAACATCTTGCTGGAAGTTGCCATAGTTAACACTGAGTTCATAGGTCCAGCCATTATCGAATTCGCCTTCTAAGCCCGCTACTAATCTGTAGGTATCTCGCTCTGTTGTTCGATTTGAATCAAAAATAAGTGGATCCATGGTAATCGCTACGCCACCGGTGGCATTGGCCACATCTTGAATAAACGCAGGCAGGTAGGGATTGTCCGGGGCTCCAAACAATAGATCCCAGAATGAATTAGGTCGTGCCTGGGTGCTAGTTTTTTGGGTTACATATTTAACTTCACCAAATGCTGTCATTTGGTCAGTTAAGTCATAATGGCCAAGAAAGTTTAAGGTAACTTTCTGATCTGGGAGTAAGACATCTGCTTTGCTGTTTCTAGACGCATTGTAAGAGTCGCCACCAAAGCCTTGGAAGTTGCCTGATACTAAGCCATCTTGAACTGGCGCATAGCTGCCATCTTCAGACACATTCCAGCAACCGCCCACGACGCCAAACGATTGAGCGCCGAAGACAGAGTTATATCCAGAAAAGGAGTCCAAACAGTCAGGAGTGCCATTTGAGTTTAAATCTATTGGGGTTTCAGGGTCAAAGCCATCGAAGGTGAACGGGTTGCCTGGGATGATGTAACCGTATCCCGAAGTGAAAGGGAAAGTCCGAAAGGCGCCAACCGCTCGTTGTGGCGCGGTGCCCGCTCTATTGATAAGTGCAGTTTCCTGTGCAGTTAAGCTAGGTGCAGCACCAAACTGACCCGTATAGTCGTCTGCAAAACCGCCTGCAGATGGAATTGGCAGTCCAAAATTGGTTAGGCCTGTGGCTGCATAATCATAATACCGAGCAAAGTTAGGTGTGCTGGTGGTGATGTCACCTTGTTGGAAACGTAGGTCAGGGTTGACCCAGTTGCCGCCAGAGCCTATGCGAAGACCGTCAGATCGATCTGAAACTTTTAAACCTTCATCATTTCGAACATCAAGTGCTGCCGTAAAGTTACCGCGGCCGTCAGCAAAGTTGCGTCCAAACAAGACAGACATAGAGCTTTGCTGTCCGTCGCCATATTCAGACATACCGAAATTGCCGCCAAATTCTAAACCTTCAAAATCATCTTTAAGAACAAAGTTAACAACGCCTGTAACAGCGTCGGCACCGTAAACAGCAGATGCGCCGCCGGTTAAAACTTCGACCCTTTCAACTAGTCCTGCTGGGATTGAGCCAATATCTACGGCTCCTGAGCCTTGTACACCGCCGACATGTCGGCGGCCATCTACTAGAACAAGCGTTCGCTCAGCGCCTAGCCCACGCAGGTTAAGCACGTTAGCGCCATCGCTGACTCCAGCGGCATCTATTGATTGTTCTGAGGATACAGATTGCAGTAAGGATGGAATGTCGTTTACCACGTCGGTTAGTGAAAATTCACCCGACGAGCGAATATCTTCCGCGCTGACTGATTGAATAGGATTCGCGCCAGTTAGGTTTGCATCTCTTGCGATTCTAGAACCAGTCACAATGACTTCTTCGATTAAGTCTTCGCTCTGGGCGGCAACAAAGCTCGACAGCGGCAGGGTGGTTGCTGCCAGCAGAGCTACAGCGCCGCCATTTATATGGTGTCGTAGAGTTTTAGTCTTCATGTGGATCCTCATTGATAGTAGGTATTTCTTATTGGAAAGCCACAATCATTAAGTGTAGCTATGTCCATCAGTATTAAGTACAACTAACGATGTTGCAAATTTAATACCAAAATGCACACGTTTTTACCACAAATAGAATTTAATGCGCATTAGCGGTCCATTACTGCCCTTAATAGCACTGATATCGATAAAGCTGACCGTCAATAGTGCGTTGTCGCGTTAAAGAGCAGCATATTCAGCCTGTTTACAGTGTTTGGGGGGGGGATTGAGCCTTCTGAAATAGTGGGTCGTAGCGGAATAGGTTTAGCAAAAAAGACTTTTGATGCTAATAAGCGGACTATTTTGGTGCTTAAAGGCACTAATATAGAGCTAAAATTTCGGTCAATAGGACGTCTTTAGGTCAAATTTCAGCCAAGTTGATACCGGTTAGTTGTATGTTGCTGGATCACGAGCTTTGTGAAATTGAGGGAAATAAGAGGCGCGGCTATTAATAGCATGCTGATATAGAAGTCGAGACTGGCAAAGCTGATTGGCGCTGGATAGCGCGGTCAAACGATCGATCGCCCTAAACGCAAAGAGGCTGCCCAAGGTTTCTTGAGCAGCCTCTTTGTTTTGATGCGGAGCCTTTTCAAACCTTTTCTTGAGGTCGCTTTTTAAAGTAGTTTAGCTGCGCGAATCTCGATCTCTACCAACCAGCCAGGAACGACCAAGCCTGCTATTTCAACAAACGAGCGCACCGGCTTCATTGGGTTCTCTTCGGTGCCAAAGAATTTTCTGTAGCCGCGATTGAAACCATCGAAATCTAGCAGACCATAATCATCTGAAACAGCAAACGCGCGCACTTGCACTATGTCAGACATCGACCATCCCTCGGCTTCAAGTTTGTCTCTAAAGCTATTAAAGGTATCTTCCACCTGAGCTTCCATGTCACCCCAGCTGCCATCTTCATTTCGACTCGCGCCAGAACCGCTTAAGTAGAGAGTCTCCGCGTTTGCTGGGATTTTGATCGTAGTGTAAAAATGACGGCCTTCACCTTTGCGTTCAATTCCACCTACATTCACGTCACCTGATGTTACGGCGGCTGGTGTAGTTGAGCGAGGAGCAGTTGGGGTCGATGTAGTTGATGCTGAGACAGAGGATTCGACAGCAACAGGCGCAGCTGAGGCCATATCTGATGCAGGTTCGCCACTGGCAAGCATGACAATGATAATAACAATCGCCATTCCAAAGCCGGTGATCAGGATCATATTAAAATTACTAATCTTGGGGACAAGTGATCCGCTTTGTGCGGCAGCGTCTTCTACTTCAACCGTGTCGGCGGTTTGCTCGATTACTTCTTCTTCATTATTTGCCATGCCTAGTTCCTCAGTGCTTGCCCAGAATCATTATTATTAAATGCTGAATCAATTTCTTTTAAGTTAATTGTAGTGTCTGTTGTGAAAGTCTTAGTTCATCGTGCTGACGTAGGCTAATACGTCATTGATATCCTGCTCTGACGATAAAGCTTGAACGCCGGCGCGCATTTGCTGTCCGTAAACATCATCTAGATTGCCGCCGCGATCACCCGACATAAATAGTTTCAGCTGACGGGCCATGTACCAGTCATTTCTGCCGGCCAGCGCGGGTGCGCCAAGCAGTTCATTGCCCTCGCCGTTGATGCCGTGGCAAGCCGCACAGCTGGCGTATAGGGCTGAGCCGTTTTTGGCATCGCCGTTAATAGTTTGTTCTGGCGCCACTGGGGGCCACGTCGCAATATAGGAAACTAAACCTTCAATCTCGGTATCTGAAAGGCGCGCAACTGAAACTTGCATCTCATTCCCTGGAATGTAGTTTTTATTGTTGCCTCGATATTTAGCGCGAAAGCTTTCTAACTGGCGCTTTAAATACCAAGGTTCTAAACCCGCAAGACTAGGACCGCCAACAATTGGATTACCCACACCATAGCTGCCGTGACAAGTAGCGCAAACCTTATTACTCAAAGGCTGGTTGTTTAAATCTAGCTTGTCGTATTGCTGCGCAGAAGCTGTTTGCTGCTGCGCAGGTACTGATAAAACAAGGACGAGCGCAAAACCACTTATTAACTTTTTCATTTATACCTGTGCTTAATTTTCGTTGTTTCAGGAAAGCTTCTCACCAGGCATGGTTGAAATGCCTGACTGACGCTTAATCATGTCATTGATAGCCCAGTGAGCCGAGAGAATCGCACTTTCCTGCCACCCGGAGTGAACAGATATTTGGTCACCTATCATATAGTGACGACCGCCAGCAGGCTGTTGAAGAGTGTGATACAAGCGCTCTTCTTCAGCGCTCATGCCCGCTCTGTCACGCTGCCATCTGGCTGCACAGCCCAACATATGATTCATACGATGCCAGGCAATGGTAATGCCTTTTTCTACTTGGTCGCGATAGTCTGGATGAATTTTCTGGCCCTGAAGTATCGCCGTCTCTAGACGCTCCTC
Organism: Pseudohongiellaceae bacterium; assembly: GCA_047617605.1. Lineage (GTDB taxonomy): Bacteria > Pseudomonadota > Gammaproteobacteria > Pseudomonadales > Pseudohongiellaceae > UBA9145. The sequence continues at coordinate 6,283 of JBLGBJ010000008.1, forward strand.
TTGAGATAGTTTTGTGAAATGCATACCGCCACCAAAATTATAAGCGGCCATGACAATGCCTTTCTTTTTAAACATACCGTGTGGCGGATACCAAATTTGCTGAATTGGCTGATTGGTCCAAGAGATACCGCCGTAGATATCGTCTTTTTCCCAGAAGCGGGTTTTGGCTTGAAAGGCTGATTTGTATGCTTCACCTCGACGAACATAACTCATCGCCTCAATGTAGTCTGGGTTGAAATTATTCTCGATGCCTGTCATCAAATGAGAAGGAATACAGTTAAAGCAATAATCAGCTTCAATCTTGTACTTCATGCCGTTATGTTCGTATGTAACCTCAACGCCGTTGCCGTTGTTCAAGTTAACGCTGGACACCATTACATCGTAATAAATTTTGCCGTCTAATTTTTTGGTGAAGCCTTGCGCGATTTTGTCCATTCCGCCAACTGGTTGGAATAAAACCGGACCAGTCTCTCCTTCGTTCTGGCTGAGGATCATGCGCATAAAATTTGTTTTAAGCAGCTCGGAAAAGTCCGTTATGTCTTTTTGGACACCGTGTTCGATAAAACCACCGTGAGCGTAACCAGATCGGGTACTTCCCTTAAAGACATCGCCTTCGCTTAGATCGCCGAACGAGCGTATTGCCCCTAGCAAGCTTTCGGCTTCGTATTGACTTAGCGGCTGGTCAAGTTCATGGCCGGTAAAATTCTTTGCCATTATCTCAGCCATAAAGCCGCGCGCACTTGTAGTCACCGCCGTATTCTTAACTGGCTTACCTTTGAACATGGCGTCGTCTTGCACGTAGGCTTCTTTGTTCTCATTAATAAAGATTTCTAGCTCGACGTCTAAGTCGCGGCAATAACGAAGGAGATTTCTATGAGTGCTAGGGATGCGGGCAGGGCCAGCATTGAAATACATATGAGGTTCGTCATCGAACTCACAAATTTGAGGGTTGCCGACTTCGTCAATCAAGTCCCCAGATCTAATAGTCATGCAGCGTCCGCCGGCTTTTGGTGACGCTTCTAACACCACACAGTCATATCCGGCTTTGTCTAGCTCGTAAGCTGTGGTGAGGCCCGAAATACCAGCGCCTAGAATAACAACACTCGGGCGATTTGCTGGGTTGACGCTCGGTATGTCTGGAAATTGCACGTTGGTTTCAGGAACCAAGCCAAGGGCAGTACTTGCTCTGAGAACCGCTGCAGTGGCGCCTGTTTTGCCAATCAAACCTAACAGTTCACGTCTAGATACAAACTTTTTCATAACTCATTTGCTCACTGAAAAAAATAGACTGATATTAAAAACTAGACAAAGCATTTGTTGTGCCAGCTTTAAAGTGATTCTAACAAAATCAACAAGTTGGAGAAGTAACAGATTGTTACCTGCCGTTGGCGGGCCAGAGGCATTCAAAAATAGTGCATAAGATCAAAAGGCTACACTGTTTTGGTGCAAAGGATTCATGGCCTTATCAGAAATTCTGTCGCCATCTAGCTTGTTAAAAGCGCTGTAATTGTGGCATAGCAAAAAGTGGATAACCAGAAACTCTAAGAATTGCTGAGCGTGCCATCACCGGCGAATGGGCTTGTTAGAAATCTGGCACGCAAAGCATCAGGCGTATTTCGGCGATTTTTTGGTTTGCACACTACAATTAAACAGTGAAAGACTATTCTGTCTTTTTTGGGTGCTTAGATATTGTGAAGGTTAGAATCCTATTTGTCCTGTGTTTCAGTTTTCTTAGTCATTCAGGCTATGGTGCTGAGCCAATCACTCACCTTTGGGGTGCTAGCAATTGGAGTGAGGCTGTTGGCATCGTAGCCAGCGGCTCAGGTGTAGCAATTGACTCGGTGATCAATTTTGACGGCAAAGAAGCGTGGCTTCATCTGCAAATCCCACCTGGAGAGCCTATAGTTCTCTACTTAGACAATCCCACTGTAAGAAACTATGAAATCATTTCACTCGCAAGTGGGGAAATCCTATACCGAGGCGGTCTTGATGCAGGCCAGGCATCCCGCGCTGTTTTTTACCCTGATTTTCTATATCCAATACCGGGAGCCTGGGACAATGATCTCTTGCTTCGCGTCGACGCAATAAACGGTGATCTTGCACTAGCGATAAGATTTTTGACAGTGAGACAGGTTACGCGCGTCACGGCCATCCGGTTTTTAGGCGATGGTATGTACTACGGTGTAATCACGTTACTTATCATTTTTTCATTCTTCGTTACATTGTCTAACGGCTATGGCCACGCGAGGAGGTTAGGCATCTGCTTGCTAGCATGGTTACTCACTATGATTACGGTTTCTGGCTATGGAAACCTTTTGGTTTGGCCTAACACTCCTGAAGTCGGCACTCGACTTTACCCAATATTTACTTTCTTTGCGGCTCTAAGCACAGCTTGGTTTGCCTGGCATTTTTTGAGAAAAAGCGCAGAAGATAGTTTTTTTCTTAAAGGAGTGAGGTTCTGTATCTGGCTCAATTGCTTTATGCTTTTGCTCAGTGCCGTATTAATTTTAGCGCTTCCAGTAGTTATGCTGTCGATGGTAACTACGGGTGTGTTTATTGCTTTCGCTGCCAGTGTCAGTGCCCTAAGGGGGGATATAGCTTCTCGATACCTTGTGGTCGCGATAGTTATCGCTGTTGCACCGTTTCCGATTACTGGAGAGTTCCCAATGGCGAAGAACTTTATTGCAGTCTGTGGAACTGTCTCGCTACTCTTCGTTATCGCTGCCGTGTTGACTAGGTTAGTTCAACACTCTCAAAAGCAATCGATCGAGGCTAGGGTGGTTGTAACCAGAGCAAAGTTCTTAGCATCAATGAGCCATGAAATCCGAACACCATTGAATGGGGTCATCGGCTTTAGTGAACTCTGTGCACAGGAAGAGCTGAGTGCTGATGCAGCTGACTATGTCTCACAAATTCAACGTTCGTCTAAACTGCTGCTGAACGTCGTTAACGAGGTTCTCGATTTTTCAAAATTGGAAGCGGGCGCGGTAGAAGTTTCGCTTAAGTCAATGAATCTGAAGGACACGATTGACAATATTGTTGCAACACTTGGGCCGATGGTCTCTGAGAACAACGTTAAGTTAGGGGTGAGTATTGACTATGGCGTTGCTATTTATGTGGTTACCGATCCGGTTCGCTGCTCCCAAATTTTGATCAACTTGTTAAGCAACGCGATTAAGTTTTCGAAGAATGGCGCTGTGTATCTCAGCGTACAGCAGAAATCTGGGCGCTTAGAGTTTACCGTTCAAGATACGGGGATTGGCATAGCCCAGAATTCGATTCAATTGCTTTTCGATCCTTACCACCAAGTATTATCTGGTAACGTTAACTCCTTTGGAGGCACCGGCTTGGGGTTAAGTATTGCGAAGCAATTTTCTGACCTATTGGGCGGCACGATAAGTGTCAAAAGCGAGGTAGGTAAGGGCAGTATTTTTACTCTGCAAATCCCTTATAAAGAGGGCGTTGCTCCGGAGCTTAACCCTATAAAAATCTCAGATGCTCATATCGCGTTGACAGGGGTGACTGTTCTTGTCGCTGAGGACAATGAGGTTAATCAGTTTCTGGTTAGAAAGATTCTAGAGGGCATCGGCGTGATTGTGGAGAGTGCTGAAAATGGTAAGGTCGCTTTGGATTTGGCAGTCGTTAGCAAATATGACGTTATTTTGATGGATGTACAGATGCCTAGAATGAACGGCATCGAAGCGACTCGCCAGCTGCGAGATCGAGGCTGCGACACTCCTATTGTTGCACTCACAGCAAACAATTCAGAATTTGATATGAGCGCGTGTGCTGACGCAGGCATGAGTGATTTTTTAGCTAAGCCTTTTGTGCAAGCTGATTTGATCGGTAAAATTGAGCGTTGGGCAAGGGCTGCACCGGACCCGCACTGATTAACTAAGCCGCCCTTTTGGGCACCAAAATCGGGCAAAGCCGAGCTAAAATGGATCGGGTATCTCTACTACTTTCTGAAAAATCCTTGGTAGGCCCCGCTAAACTGGGAGTTTCTATGTTTGGCACGGCTTGTGCATTATAATAATTACCTACATTAAATCTTACGTGAGCCAGTTGAACGAACCTCTCCCTCTTTCTTGGAGGCTCACGTAACAAATCGGATTTGAATGTTTTTGGGTATTGATGCCTACGCGGTTGATCCGCGTAGGCTTTTTTTTGCGTTCTAAATACGTAGATTGACGTAATTAGGTGAATTGGGAGCTGAGCAGATAGCTTAATCCGGTGCGGGGGAGTCGGCACCCTTTAAGGTTTTGAGTTCTACTTGCTTAAAAGCCTTGTTTTCTTTCATCACAACGTAGGAATTAATATTGACTTGGTAGGTGCTCGAACTCACTAGATGATTGTTAATGTCCAAATAGCGGTTCATGTCGGCGCAGATAATTCTGATAATGAAATCCGATTCGCCGCTTACTGTGAAGCATTCCACTACCTCTGGAATTGATGCGACCAATGTTTCAAAGGCTTTAAACTCCTCATGTGTATGATTTTTCAATGAAACCGTGGCAATGCACATGATGTGCCTAGCGACAGCGGCAAGATCAATTCTTGCATGATAAGAGCAGATAACCCGCTGACTTTCGAGTCTTCTCACTCTCTGTAGGCAAGAGCTCGGCGACAGACAAACCTTTTTGGCAAGATCCTGATTAGTGATTCGTCCGTTTTGCTGCAGGGTTTCGAGTATTTTAAGGTCAATTTTGTCGAGTTTTACATTGGTCATAAAGTATCTATTTTTCTTAAAAAGCAGTTCGTAAAAGAATACCTGTCCGTTATTCCGAATATAATTCGGAATAACTACTAAATAAAAACATGTTATTTATCATAGTCAAGAAGATAAATAATTCCTTTTGTGGCTTTCTTGATAAGCTATATTACTAAATATTATTCGTTGGAGATATCCATGACTGCAATTGCTGAAAAAACTGAATTTGATGTAACCCGTGAAAGCAATCCAAGAGAGGCACTGTGGCCAAACTATAACCCACCTAAAGAATTGGTTTTTACCCACGGTATTGGCAGCGAAGTGTTTGATGAACAGGGTAATGCGTATCTGGATTTTTTGTCTGGGATAGCCGTAACAAGCTTTGGGCACGCTCACCCACATTTGGTGAAGGCGCTCAAAGATCAAAGTGAAAAGCTTTGGCATCTTTCAAACGTATTTCGAATCCCTGAAGGCGAATTACTTGCCAAACGGCTTGTGGAAAACAGCTTCGCGGATAGTGTGTTTTTTGCTAATTCTGGCACAGAGGGAGCGGAGGCGGGCATCAAGGCGATTCGCGGTTATCAAGCCGTGAAAGGTAACACCAAGCGCACGCGGATCATTGGGCTGACCGAAAGCTTTCACGGCCGTACTTTGGCGGCGTTGGCTGCAGCAGGTAATCAAGCGCAGATGAAGGGCTTTATTCCCACTGACTATGGATTCGATCAAGTGCAATGGGGAGACTTCGAGGCTCTTAAAAATGCTGTAACCGATGAAACCGCGGGGATTGTGTTTGAAACAGTTCAGGGGGAAGGAGGTATTCGCCCGATAACCCAAGAGTTTGTCAGTCAAGTACGTAAGCTTTGCGATGACCTAGATCTGGTCTTAATGTTTGACGAAGTTCAATGTGGAATAGGGCGATCGGGTAAGTTGTTCGCATACGAGCACTTCGATGTTACACCCGATGTAATGGTGTTGGCTAAGGGGCTCGGAGGAGGCTTTCCAATAGGCGCTTGCCTGACAACGGCAAAAGTGGGGAACTCTATGGTGTTCGGAAGTCATGGCAGTACTTTTGGTGGTAATCCGCTAGCGATGGCTGTTGGTAATGCGGTAATGGACCTTCTCTTGGAGCCGAATCTTTTGAGTGAGGTTAGCCGTAAAGGCGAGTTCCTTCAAGGCGAATTGAAGCGCTTGACTGAAGAATTTCCCGACATAATTGAGTCAGTCCACGGCTTGGGTTTAATGATAGGTCTGAAATGTGTGGTGCCTAACACCGACGTTCTGGTTAAGCTTCGTGAGCATCATATGATCGTTGGAAAATCAGGCAGCAATATGATTCGTTTGCTGCCGCCGCTAAATATGTCCGATGAAGATATAGTAAAAGGCGTCAAGATTATGAGCTCGGTCTTGCAAGAACTGCGGGCTAAATAATTGAATTCTGCAATGAGTCAAAAGGATATTGAGGGATGGATTGCGTCTCAGCAGCAATCCATGGTTGATCAATTAATGTATTTATCAGCAATTAATTCGGGCACTGGAAATCTTGAAGGTTTAGCGAACGTCTGTGATGAATATTATAAATCTTTCGCGCCGCTTAGTGACTCCATCGAGGTACTAGAGTCAAAGTCGATTCAAAGGGTGAATCATTTAGGGCAAACTATTTCCGAGACAGGCGGCAACATTATTAGCTGCGTTAAGCGGGTAGATGCGCCTATTCAAATCCTGCTGGTGGGGCACATGGATACTGTATTCCCAAAAGATCATCACTTCCAATCTCCAAGAATTGTTGATGAGTCAACAATTCACGGCCCTGGAGTTGCTGACATGAAGGGCGGAATATTAGTAATGCTTAATGCTTTAAGAGCTTTTGAGCGAGCCCAAACCAGCAACCAGCTAGGTTGGCGAGTTATTTTAAACGCCGATGAAGAGACCGGTTCTCATGGTTCGGCAGAGCTACTTCGATCTGCTGCAAAAAATGCCCATGTTGGTTTGATTTATGAACCTGCCTTGGCAGATGGCACGCTAGTCGGAGCCCGCAAAGGTTCTGGTAATTTCACTCTGACAGCTCATGGACGTGCGGCCCATGCTGGCAGAGAAATTAGTAAGGGTAGAAATGCAATACTACTAATGGCCGAGGCTGCTCAAACTCTCGCAAGCTTGGCAGATGTGGAGCGTGGTATTACCGTCAACATATCGAGAGTTACCGGCGGCACCGTGTTTAATGTGGTTCCAGATCAAGCCGTTTGCCAGTTTAATATTCGCTGTGAAACTACTTCTGATCAAGAGTTTCTTGCGGCTAAATTAGATGAAATAGTTCAAGAAATTAACCAGCGAGAGGGTTATTCGGTGGAACTCTCCGGTGCATTCTCTCGCCCACCCAAGGTCATTACAACGGCTAATAAATTGCTAATGGATTGGGTGGTGGAGTGCGCAAGCGCTATTGACGTTGAAGTTAAGTTCAAAGACACCGGCGGTTGCTGTGATGGCAACAATCTGGCTGCTGCTGGCCTGCCCAACGTCGATACGCTTGGTGTCTTAGGTGCTCATATACATACAGACAAAGAGTATATGTTAACTGAGAGCCTAAGTGAGCGAACTAAGCTTAGTTTTTTGTTGCTAGATAAACTATCTCGCGAAGGCGGGCAAATAATTTCAGTAAATACAAGGGAGAGTTGATATGTTAATTCGTCTTGCTCGACCCAGTGACCTCGATGCACTGCTTAAGCTGTCAGCCTTGTTGCCCCCGGGCATGACATCTATGCCGTTTGATAAACCTACTTGGGAAAAAAAGTTAGAGTTAGTTCACGAGAGCACGCAAAGCGCCATTCGCACAGATCAGGAATCAGTGTACTTATTAGTGCTTGAGGATCCTGAAACGGGTTGCATTGTGGGCACTGCAGGAATTGTCGCCGGGGTAGGTTTAACTCACCCTTTCTATAATTATAAGCTGTCCAAAGATGTTAAACACTCTGAAGAATTAGATATAAGAGTCACCAGTAATTTATTAAATTTAGTTAATGATTTTACCGGCGAGACCGAGTTGATTTCTTTGTTTTTAATGCCAGAACACCGAGTCAAGTACGCGGGCCAATTTTTGTCTCGCTGCCGCTATGTTTTCATGAATGATTTTCCAGAACGTTTTAACGAAATCGTGTTTGCCGAAATTAGAGGCTGGCTAGATCAGAGTGAAAAATCACCGTTCTGGAAGCACCTTGGTTCCAAGTTTTTTAATATTCCATTTGCCAAAGCGGACTTCATTAGCGCAGTCAACGGATCTCAATTTATCTCCGACCTCATGCCTCGTTTTCCAGTCTATATGGAGTTACTGCCAAAGGAGGCAGTTGACGTTATCGGCAAGCCTCATGATGATTCGGTGCCTGCTATTAAACTTCTGGAACGAGAAGGGTTCAAGTACAGAGGCACGGTCGATATTTTTGATGCAGGTCCTGTTATGCAATGCGAGCGATCTAATATTGAATCGATCAGAAACGCCAAACATCTAAAAATAGCCAAGCTGTCTGATGCGGCCGCGCTGGGTGAGCAGAGCCCACTATGCATGGTGAGTAATCGGCTGCTGGGCGACTATCGTGTCATATTAGGGCCGGTTAAATTTACTGAAAATGGTGAATTAATCATGTTGAAAAAAGATGCCGAGGCGCTGCAAGCCGACGTAGGGTCGCAAGTAACGCTTTTACAAGTTCGTTAGCTCAGCTGCTCAGCTTAATAGCGTGTTGAAAAATAACAATTCGTTTGGCTGATTTTCTAGAATAGGTGATTTGGGTTGGCTAGGCTTAGCCCTCAACTTAGTCCTCAGTCTAGTCCTTAAATTAGGAAGGTTTAAACCGGTATGCAAGAAAAAAGAGAAGCAAATTTTATTGGTGGGCATTGGGTGAAATCTAGTGGTGAGTTTATTCATTCAGAGAATCCCGCTACTGGGGAGGTTCTATGGGAGGCCGCAAGCGCACGTAGTGTCGATGTTGAATCTGCTGTAGCTGCGGCGAGAGATGCATTTACGAATTGGCGTCTGCTTAGCTTTGCCGAGCGAGAAGGTTATGTCGCTAAATTTATAGATTGCCTAAAACAACATCAAGAAGAATTGGCTACAGCGATTCATCAGGAAACCGGTAAGCCGTTCTGGGAAAGCAAAACAGAAATTGCTGCGATGATTGGTAAGGCTGCAATATCAGTGGCCGCTTATGATGCGCGCACTGGCGAAAAAGAAAGTAATGCAAACTCAATTGAGGTGCGATTGGCGCACCGGCCCATTGGTGTTTTCGCCGTATTGGGTCCGTATAATTTCCCCGGCCATCTTCCCAATGGCCATATTATCCCTGCGCTTTTAGCGGGCAATACCGTTGTATTTAAACCCTCTGAGCTAACCCCAAAATTTGGCGAGCTAATGATAGCTTGCTGGGAGCAAGCGGGACTTCCTGCGGGTGTAATAAACCTAGTTCAAGGTGCAAGAGATACCGGTGAGGCCTTGGTAAATGCCGCGGATATTAACGGTGTGTTATTTACAGGAAGTTCGAAAACGGGCCATGCTATCCATAAATCGCTGGCAGGTCAGCCTGACAAAATGCTTGCGCTGGAAATGGGAGGCAATAATGCGCTGATACTTGATCAGGTCGCTGATATTGATGCAGCCGTTTATACGATTATTCAGTCAGCCTTTATCTCGGCTGGCCAGCGCTGCACCTGTGCGCGTCGCCTCATAGTCGTTAAAAGTGTTGCCAATGAAAAGCTTATCAAAAAGCTTATAGAGGTGACCTCGAAAATAAAAATTGGCTCTGATGATAGTTGTTTCATCGGGCCGGTAGTTTCTAATGCCGCAGCCGATGGGGCCATGGCATTTGAAGCTCAGCTGTTGTCAGTAGGCGCTACGCCCTTATTAGCGCTAATTAGAGATGATGCGAGTAAGCCATTTATTCAGCCGGGGCTTATCGATGTGACTGGCGCAGATGGAGTTGTTGATGAGGAGTGTTTTGGCCCTTTATTGCAAATCCAATGGGTCGACGATTTGGAGGTGGCTGTTGAGGTTGCTAATCATACGCGCTATGGATTATCAGCCGGATTGCTTAGCGATAACGCTTCAGCCTGGGACTACTTTTACCCTCGAATCAATGCCGGGATTGTTAATTTCAATAGGCCGCTAACAGGCGCTAGCGGCTCGGCTCCATTTGGCGGGGTGGGAGCAAGCGGGAACTTCAGGCCGGGTGCTTACTATGCGGCTGACTATTGTGCTTATCCTATTGCAAGCATGTCGAGCAAGGCAGTTGAGCTTCCCGGTTCTTTAGCGCCAGGAATTACATTTTAATGGGACTGCAAAAAATAGGCAGTGTTGAAGTAAATTTTGATGGCTTAGTAGGGCCTACGCACAATTTTGCTGGTCTTTCTTTTGGTAACGTTGCTAGTCGCCAGCACGGTGGCCGTACGTCATCCCCGAAGAAGGCTGCATTGCAAGGGCTAGAAAAAATGAAAGCCTTAGTGGCTATGGGCATGAAACAGGCTATATTGCCGCCTCATGAACGACCTCATTTACCGAGTTTGAAAAAGCTTGGTTTTCAAGGCAAGGATGAAGCCGCAATTCTGGCTTCTGCCGCTGCATTGGCGCCAAACCTTTTGGCCTCGGTTTCTTCAGCTTCTAATATGTGGGTAGCTAATGCGGCCACAGTCTCACCGTTTGCCGATGCTGCCGACGGTAGAACTCATTTTACGCCGGCCAATCTAATAAGTATGACGCACCGCTCTATCGAGCCCCACGTGACGGCCAAAATTCTAAAAGCTATTTTTAAGGGCGAGAGCTATGCGCATCACTGTCCCTTGCCTGCAACCCCAGCTTTTTCTGATGAAGGGGCGGCTAACCACACGCGATTTTGCAGTCAGTATGGCGAATCTGGCGTAGAGTTTTTTGTCTACGGCGTTTCGGCGAAGTCTAGCAGTTTGGGACCAAAAAAATACCCAGCTAGGCAGACTCGCGAAGCTTTCGAGGCCATTGCTCGCAGTCATCAGCTTGACCCGAGAAACAGCGTTTTCGCGCAGCAGAACCCTCTAGCAATTGATGCCGGTGTTTTTCACAATGATGTAATTTCGGTGGGCAATCGCGAGCTATTAATCTTCCATGAAAAGGCATTTCTCAATACTGATGAGGTAAAAAGTGATTTAGATAAGGCTATGGGAACCGGCAGTATGAGCTATATCGAAGTGCCATCAGCATCGGTTAGCTTAGAAGACGCGGTGACATCTTATCTGTTCAATTCTCAGTTGCTTTCGGTACCAAATACCGAGGGCTCGGTGATGGTAGTGCCCGCAGAGTGTGCAGCTAATGCGGCGGTAAAGAGTTATTTGGACGAGTTAGAGGTCAGCCAAGCTGAAGTGAATAAAGTAGTCTACTATGATCTCGGGCAAAGTATGAGTAATGGCGGGGGGCCTGCGTGTTTGAGGCTTCGCGTGGTGATGAGCCCAGAACAAATTAAGGCTATGCAAGCCAGAGTTTTTTTGGACGATGAACTAATTGCCGATATCGAAGCTTGGATCAATAAAAACTATAGAGATGAATTGCATCCAGATGACTTGGCTGATCCAAGCTTGCTAACTGAGTCTCGCACAGCGTTGGACGAACTCACCTCTATATTGAATTTGGGCTCGATCTATGAGTTTCAAACCGCTTAGCTCTGGCTTACACGCTGCCGACCACCACGTATTTCGTTCTTTTGCCAATGCGGTTTTTTTTAACTAATGCTAAGAATTCTACGATAGACATACTTTTAACGCAGTTGGTGGGCTCTCCCTCCCAAGTAGCTTGAAAAGTAAATCCGCCATTGGATACTACAAAAAGCTTTTCGATTTTTTTCGCAAACAGTTTTAAGCCTTTCGATTGCAGGAGCCAGTAGCCTGACTCCTTTGTCTGGTTAGCAACCAAGAGCTGTTGCAGCTCGTCCTCCGATATAAAAAATTCTGAAGAAGGGTTTCCAAACATTCCAATCCTTGTTTGAACGCTCATAGCTCTTCTTCAGGAGAGTTTTTCAACCTGCCCGCCGAAGGGTTTTGGCTTGATTTAACGGGATTCAAGTTGGCTGGCTTCCATCATGATATGAAAAATAACATGTTGTTCCATAACCCCTCTTACTAAATCTGCTCCTGCGCCAATGGCAAAAATAGCAACGTCTTCACCTCCATGGGTCTCACTCGCCATGGGGACCACTGTTTCGGAATGATAGCCTTTTGCGGTTGTATCAACGTTGGTTAAATCTACTCTGCCGCTGATGTGTATGTCTTCTTCATAAACATCGTCAGCTGAGCCGCTGTCCTCAATCAAGTGAAATCCTGGACCATTGTTGTAACCTAAAGTTGTGTAGGGCAGGCCATCTTCGGCGAGACTTAGATCTGTCCTTGTTTCACCGGCACTATCAACTCCTACCACCTTGCCTAAAATAGGATTGCCTCGAGCTGGATAGCCAGCGATTGTAAAGACATGACTATGGTCCGCGGTGACTATGATTAACGTTTCGCTCAAATCAACCATCTCGACAGCAGTTCTTACTGCCTCAGCGAGCTCGATAGTATCCATGAGGGCTCGATTCGGGTTGGCTGCGTGATGGGCATGATCGATACGTCCTGCTTCGACATTCAAGTAGTATCCTTTGGGATTCTTATCAAGCACTTGGATTGCTTTTGCAGTCATCTCACTAAGGCTAGGTTCGCCTGCAGCATCGTTAAGACGATCCACTGTATATTCCATATGTGATGGATCAAACAAGCCTAACAAATGATCAGTAGTTGCTGGATCGATGTCATTAAACTGCTGTCGGTTCCATACATAAGCTGCATTATCATGGCTATTAATCCATTCCTGGCTCAGATCGCGCCCGTCTAGGCGCTCGCCCTGGCCATTGGTTTCTGGATCGACGCCGCCTGTTCTAGGGAGAAAACTGCGACGTCCTCCGCCCAATGCTACCTCTATGCCATCGGAATTTTCTACGTTGTTAGAGAACTCAACTAGCTGCCGAGCAATATCTGCACAATCCCCCGCATTGGATAACCCGCTGGCATCACGGTCATCTTCAAAATTTCTGTCCATTGAATGGGCATAATTTGCAGCAGGCGTAGCGTGGGTTAAGCGAGCAGTAGAGACTACGCCGGTAGCAAGCCCGCGCATTTCCGCCCGCTCAAGAAAAGTAAGAGTCTCGTTGCCAGAAACAGAATCACAGTCACCACGAACCACATTCTGATTGACGCTGATTAGGCCGACGTCGGTTTTAATGCCGCTAGCCATCGCTGACATGGTGCCAGCAGAATCGGGAACTTGACCGTTAGTGTTATAGGTTTTTGATAGGGCTACATTTGGGAAGCTTTCAAAATACAGCTCGTTTTCCTCGCCGCTTTCGCCACGAAGTTGCCCTTCGAGGATTCGAGCAGCTGTAATTGTTGAGATTCCCATTCCATCACCAACGAATAAAATGACGTTCTTAGCAACCGCATCAACCGGGATCTGGTTACGTAGGGCTAGATTGCGGCGAACTGTAGCTTGGCCCTCCTGATACCAAGACTCTGGGGTCTCCTGAGCAGTGGTCGTTGGTAAACTGCACGCGGAGCTCAGGATGATGAGGCTAAGGAGGCTGGATGTAGGAAAGTATTTAGCGCGTTTATTCATTGTCTATGACCCAAATGTGATTTAGTAATGACATGTTATGGCAATTAGTTTACAGGAAAATGAAAATAAGGACGCTTTGGAGTTTAGTGCTTTAACACCGAGCTACTGCAACCGAATCATGTTTATAATTAGGCTCATAAGCACTTACAACTCATTTATGAGACAGGTTGGGCGTGATAGAGTTAGTCTCTGGCTCGAACCGAGCGATAAATTGTCGTTGAAATTGATATGAATACTAGAATTACCTACTGCACTTCTTGAAACTACAAGCCAGAAGCAGATCGTGTATCTGCTGAGATTGAGTCGATTACTGGAGTTTCAGCACAGCTTGAAGCGGGCTCGGGAGGTGTTTTTAACGTCTTTTTTGGCGACGACTTAGTTTTTTCAAAATCTGAATTCCAGCGCTTTCCGCACCGCGGGGAAATTGCAGCTAAGATTAAGCCTTTACTCGAGCACCCAAAACACTAAATAATTACCATTTTGAGCAAGCTCGTAAAACTTAATTACTTTATCTAGCAGGAAGACTCTTGGCTGCACGTATTATCGCTATTACTGGTGCCTCAGGGTCTGGGAAAACATACCTTACCAACGGCTTATTTGAATCTCTGCAAAGCCGTGCCACAAACTTGGCGGTTATTCGGGAGGAGTCTTATTACCGAGATCAATCTCACCTGCCAATGCAAGAGAGGCTGGGCGTTAATTACGATCACCCAGATAGCTTAGAGCATGAACTATTAGTAGAGCATCTGCGAAAACTTAAAGCTGGTCAGGCAGTTGAAGTTCCGGAGTATGATTATGTAGTTCACAATCGAAAGTGCGAGACGAGCACGGTTTCTTCAGGGCAGATAATTTTGGTAGAAGGTATTTTACTGCTCAGCAATCCTCTGCTTCGAGCGCAGTTTGACGCCACATTGTTTGTAGATACTCCTCTGGATGTCTGTTTCGCCAGGCGTCTAGCCCGTGATACGGTCGAGAGAGGCCGCACCGAAGAATCTGTGGTGGCCCAATTCGAGACCACAGTAAAACCAATGTTTCATCGATTCATAGAGCCAAATAAATGCCATGCCAAACTTCTAATCAGTGGTGAGAAGGCGCGCAGCGCGATGTTAGCAGAGCTGTCAGTGCATCTAGAACCTTTGATCAATGAATTCTCATTGGCCTGCGCCTCTCGGCCACCAGATTCATTCCCTCCAGAGGCTCATTCATGAGTGCGCTTATTTGTTTACTTGGCATTGCCGTAATCTTTGGGATTGGCTATGCCACCTCAGTCCATCGAGCGAGTGTGAATTGGCGCACTGTCGGGTTCGCCTTATTGTTGCAATTCGGCTTAGGAGGAATAGCGCTTTACCTTCCTTGGGGGGTCACCCTGTTGCAAGCAGTGTCCACTGGTGTGTCCGCGGTGTTGACTAATGCTCAAGACGGAATTGAATTTGTTTTCGGCAGCATAGGCTCGTTCGAGCTTGGGTTTATCTTTGCCTTTCATGTTTTGCCGGTTATTGTATTTTTCTCCTCTTTAGTTGCGGTACTTTACCATCTTGGAATTATGGGATGGTTAATCAAAGTTATTGGAGGCGCTTTACAAAAACTGCTAAAAACAAGTAAAGCTGAGTCGATGTCTGCAACTGCGAACATATTTGTTGGGCAAACTGAAGCGCCGCTAATTGTTCGACCTTATATTGCTACTATGACTCGGTCTGAACTTTTTGCAATTATGGTAGGTGGGATGGCCACCGTTGCAGGGTCTGTGTTGGCAGGCTATGCCCTATTGGGTGTAGAAATTCACTATTTGCTGGCAGCCAGTTTTATGGCTGCCCCCGGCGGATTCCTAATGGCAAAACTGATGCTGCCGGAAACCGAGGAGATCGCTAATGAAACCGGTGAAATCGAACTGGAATTTGAAGAGCATGTAAATGTCATAGACGCGGCCGCTGCAGGTGCTAGCAGTGGGATGACTCTGGCAATCAATGTTGGAGCTATGATTTTGGCGTTCGTGGGCTTAATCGCCTTACTTAATGCGATGCTCGCATGGGGTGGTGCGCTAGTGGGTTTTGATGAGCTCTCGCTGGAGCTGGTGCTTGGTTTTTGCTTTCGGCCGCTTGCGTTTCTATTGGGAGTTCCCTGGGGTGAAACCCAAATAGCTGGCAGTCTTATTGGGCAAAAGCTAGTTTTTAATGAGTTCGTGGCGTTCGTAGCTTTTACCAACCAGATGGAAGTTCTGAGTGACCATACTCAAGCTGTAGTCACCTTTGCGCTTTGTGGGTTCGCCAATTTTTCTTCTATTGGCATCATGTTAGGTGGATTGGGGGTAATGGCACCGAATCGCCGATCGGATATTGCGGAATTGGGATTGCGTGCGGTCTTCGCTGGATTCATGGCGAATCTAATGAGCGCAGCGATTGCTGGGTTCTTCATTTCATTGACTTGAAGGGGATTTAGATTATGAGGATGGCTTTCAAAACTTGGTCGTGATCTCTTCTTACTACTCTCTGCTTTTTTCTTACCCCTGCTCATTACCTTTTTACTAAACCTATTTCCTCTAGCCGCTGCTGTAAAAATTCTCCAGCTGTAATAGGAGGGTATTTGGCGCCATTTTGACCCAAGCACTGTGGCAGGCAGCTAAGGTCTGCTTTGCTATGTGGGTGCAGAAAGAATGGCATAGAATACCGAGACTTATCTTGTTTATGAGGGTTGACCACTCGATGGACAGTTGACGGTAACAACTCGTTGGTAAGCCGTGACATCATGTCGCCGGTATCTAGTACTATCTCATTAGGGCCGCTTTCTACAGCAAGCCACTTGCCATCATTATCTAATAATTCCAGCCCTGAATCAGTGGCGCCCAAAAGCAATGTGAGCAAATTAATGTCTGCATGAGGCGCTGCCCGCATAGCACGTCCAGTGTCCAAGCCTTCCACTTTGGGATAATGTAACAATCGGTAAATTGAATTGCCATCGCTGACCATTTCATCGAAAAATGTTCTTTTCAAACCGAGCGCATCGCCTACAACTTCTAATAAAGTTTTACTCAGGTTTTCTAACTCCCTGTACATTCCGCCAAGAACAGGTTCGAATTCTGGCAGCTCTTTTGGCCAGACATTTTCGGCGTATGTGCCGATGTATTGGCTAGTTGAACTAAGTGTTTGGCCAACATGCCAAAATTCTTTTAGATCTGCATGCGGATTGCCTGCCGCGTTCTCTCGCCCAAATGCTGTGTACCCTCTTGCGCCGCCACTGCCGCTGTCGTACTGAAGTTTCGTTTCAACAGGCAGTTCAAATAGCCGCTGGACTAAGGAATAGGTTTTAGCCATTTCTTCCGGCGATATACCGTGATCGCGAATAACGACGAATCCGTATTCCTTGAGGCCTTCAAACAATTCGCGAGTGAACGTCTCTCGATCTGCTTCTAGGTCCAGTAGGCTTAAATTTTTTATTGCGTCGGACGTCATTAGCTTAAGTGCTGCTCTTGGTTAAATGAATGCGGCAGTAGATCGTCAATTGTCGATTCTGTCCGCTTTTCTGAATCACACACAGACAGTACCGTGGCATGAGATGCAAATTCTCGAATAACTTGGCGGCATGCGCCACAGGGCGGTGTGGGAGTCTCGGTTGGTGTGTAGATGACTACCGCTGTAATCGATTTAGCGCCTTTTGCTACGGCGGAGCAAATAGCATTCCGTTCTGCGCATTGAGTCATTCCAAAGGAGACATTCTCTACGTTGACACCAATATGAACGTTACCCGCCTCGTCTAAAACTGCAGCTGCAACTCTGAATTGGCTGTAGGGGGCATAGCAGTGCTGTATTGCGCCTTTGGCTTGTTTGATTAGATCCTGCATACTCGTATTTTGCCTAATCGAGACCATGATTGCCATGCTATATGGCATTTTCTTGCAAAGATGGGATGGGAACAATACCTCAAACTAAGAGGAAAGGTTTTTCCCCCTGCAGACTGTAGTTTATTTCTGATACTAGCTCTTCGTAGCGGAATGGTTTTGACACAAAGCCATTCATGCCGGCATTTGAACGGTCCGTTTTGGCGAAATTTGCTGACATGGCTATGACCGGAATATTGGCGTTTCTTATAGCGCTCGCTCTTATCGTCTGTGTTGCCGTAAGTCCATCCATCTCGGGCATTTGAATATCCATGAGAATCAGGTCGAGGTCGTTATTACTAGCGTATTCAACGGCTTCAGTGCCATTTGTAACGGCGACTACATTGTGGTCGTCTTTTTCTAGGATCTTTGCCAAAACTATTCTATTAACCGCATTGTCATCGACCACATGAATATCTAACTTAGGCAATAGAAAAGTGGCCTCATGATGTTCATGTTTCTCGTTCGCGGCTGCTTCGGTCAGTGGTAGATAGAGTGTAAAACATGTCCCTTTTCCTAACTCAGATTCGAATGAAATGTCCCCGGCCATTGCATCGCTCAATCTTTTAACAATGGCTAAGCCAAGTCCAGAGCCACCATATTTTCGAGTGGTACCTGCATCGGCTTGGGCATAGGGTTCGAAGAGCGTAGCCTGTGTTCCGGCGGGTATTCCTATTCCTGTATCTAGCACTTCAACTTTCAACTGCTTGAACTCTTGGCTTAGAGATACCGAAACAGAGCCTTCTTGAGTTAATTTAACGGCATTGCCAATCAGATTAATTAGAATTTGCCGTAACCGGGATTGGTCCCCCTGATAGTTTCAGGCAATTGATCCGCCACTTTGTAACTAATGTTCAGTTTTTTAGAATAGGACTTAAATACAAAAGGAGAAAATGTTTGGTCAATGAACCTTTTTAAGTTAAATAGCCGGCTTTATAGAATCACTTTGCCTGATTCTATAGACGAGATGTCCAAAATATTATTAATGAGTTCTAGTAGAGTTTCACTGGTCTGAACTATGACATTTTTGAAAGTTTGCCGCTGGTCTGGGTCGGTTGCCTTATTCAGTATTCGGGAAGCGCCAATGATACCGTTTATGGGCGTTCTAAGCTCATGACTCATACTTACAAGAAATACGGTCTTTGCTTTTTCTGAGTCTACGGCTGTCTTTTCGGCTAATCGCCGAATCGTAATTTCTTCTCGAAGCGAAGAGACCGTATTCTGAAGGTTTCTTTGTGCAACGGATTGAGAGCGCTTAAATAAAGTTGTGGCGGCCGTAAGAACCAGTACTATAATGCTCGCGTCACTCGCAAAGATAAAGCCGCTATTGGTATTCCTAGCCTGATTCACTAAGTTAGTTAAGCTATATTGAATTGTTAGGATGTTGTTGGCTTCCAAAAGCCAAACGCTAAGTAAGGTCACAATGCAGATCAGGCACCAATACCAGCCAGTCCGTGTACCTGATAATAAAATCGACATTGGTGCAATTGGGAACAACCAAAAAATATGAGTTCCAATCAAACCGTAAAGCGCAAGTAAGCGAACAATAACAAGCCAGTAAACTAATAGGGTAAAATTTGCAGCCCAGAATCTCTGATTAAAAAAGGCCTGCGCCTATACGCCGAGATTGATTACGCTTAGTCCCGCGGCAATAAATACATTCTCAGACGGAGAACCAAGCTGCCAATTTAACAGCATCATGAAGCATGCAATCGGATTTAGAATTAAAACAGAGACTGAGAAGGCGCGCCTTTTTCTAAGCTCGGCTGGCTCGGCATCAAAAGGATCGAGTCCGCCATCTTACAAAAATAGGATATGTTTTTTAAAACGCACGGATAGTCTACTGAAAGAATGGCATAGCAAAAGTGGAGTTCAAATGTAAGAAAATTTCCTACAAGGTTAAGGGACGGGCCTTTGTGGTAGCTTTTCGGGCTCAATATGGCTCCTGTCTTTTTTTCATAAGGCATTGATACAACTAGAGATGATTTTACATAGATGAATAAACTAATTTTAGCGAGTTTGGGATTTGCAATTATAGCCAGTCTTGCCAGCTGCGCGCCGGCGCCAATTGAGGAGTCGACAAATCAACAAGTTCAGGGCAAGGGTGAGGGTAAGGATAACTGGTGGGATTCACTGCCAAGAGCGCAGTGGTCGCCTTTTGAAAGAATTGCAGTGCAGCAAAATCAAGATTGGTTTCAAGTTTATCGAATTAGAGAGGGGGTTTATGGCATTTATGAAGATGGCCAGTTTGAGGAGGTTATTTCTTACCTCATCACCGGCAGTGAAAATGCTTTGCTTTTCGATACAGGCATTGGCGTTGGCGATATTTTAGCAATCGTAAAGCAGTTAACCGGTTTGCCCGTGTCAGTTCTTAACTCTCATACTCACTATGATCACGTAGGGGGGAACTACTTGTTTGAAAAGCTTTACGGCGTTGCCTCCGCTTTTACTGTGGATCACATGAGCGGCAGAACTAATGACGAGGTAAAAGAATTTATCGGCCCGGGCTGGACCTGGAAATCGCTACCCGATAGCACTACTGTGGATAATTATTCCAGTGCAGCTTTTTCTATTACTGACTATGTGACCGACGGCTATGAGATAGATCTAGGCGGCCGTGTGTTGGAAGTTATTTTAGTCCCGGGACACACCCCTGATTCGCTGGTGCTACTAGATCGAAAAAATCGATTGATGTTTATGGGGGATACTTTTTATCCGTCATCTTTGTATGCGCACATGGATGACAGTGATTTCTTTGATTACGCGAAATCGGCTGAGAAATTAGCGGGCTTTAGAAATGATGTCGATTATTTGCTGCCAGCGCACAATGAACCGCTAGTTGCTGGATATTACCTAACAGCAATGCGTGATGCGTTCAATGCGATACAGGCGCCAAATGCTCCATTTAGATTGGTCGGCGGTGATCGGGAATATCCATTTGACGGGTTTAGTATTATGGTAAGCGAGCCGCCACCTTGGGGTTTATAGGTGCCGACCCAAAACTGAGGAAGCTAGTGAAGGTGGCTTAAATCTACAAAGCCGTCTTTGTTAGGCATTTGAATTTGTGTTAAAGACTCTTTGTTCAAAATAGTCTTTTCTTCGATGATATTATTGAGAAATAATACGTAGGCTGTGACTTGATAGACTTCCTCGTTGCTCAATGATTTTGGAGCATTTGCGGGCATAGCGCGGCGAATAAAGTCAAACACCGTGCTGGCATGAGGCCAGTAGCTGCCGACAGTGCGCAGCGGGCTGCTCTCAGAGTGCATGTCTCCGCCTACCAGTCTTGTATTACCGGAAACGCCTTCACCATTTGCGGCGTGGCACGCAGCGCACTTAAGTTCGAACACCGCCTTTCCAGTCTTTGCTGTGCCGCTGCCAGGCGGAAGGCCGCTTCCATCTGGGCCTGCTACCAAGTCGAAGTCAATAAGCTGAGATTCACTAATTGCTTGGCCTAACTTCACAGTCTGAGCTTGGCTGTTAGACAGTAAAAGGAATACTGCACTGACTAACAAAAAAACAAATTTAAAAGCTTTAGGCATATACATTTTTAATCTCTCCCGCGGGACTGATGCCCCAGCTTTGAACGCCGTGGTAATGATAAAAGCTGATTAAGCCGCGTTCGGCCAGCAGAGCATCTCGGCTGGGTTGAATGTTGCCCGCACTGTCGGTGGCTCGGCTTTGTAAAACGGCGCTGCTTCCATTCCACTGCCAGGGAATGCTGAACCTGACTAGAGCTTTGTCCGCTTGCGGCGATTCGATTATAGCATCTGCCCAGCTGCGGCCGCCGTCTGCACTAACTTCGACTTTTTTGATGCTCCCAGCACCTGACCAGGCGATACCGGTGACTTTGTAGACGCCTTTTTGAGGGAGTGACATTTGTCCGGAAGGCGATGTTATAAGTGACTTGGCTCCCATCGGGAAGGTAAATTGTAAGCTTCGTCGATCCGCCATGGTATCTGTGTACTTACTAGTCTCGTCTCTAAATTGGCTCGCCTGGCGAGTTAGCTTTAACTGAGTAAGCCATTTAACGCTGATGTTTCCTTCCCAACCCGGGACAAATAGGCGCATCGGATAGCCTTGCTCTGGCCGAATAGGTTCGCCATTCTGATAGAGGGCGATCAAAACATCATCAAGTGCTTTGTCCAGTGGTATCGAGCGGCCCATGCTTGCGCCGTCGGCTCCGACGGCAGCAATCCATTTGGCCTGCGCTTTAATTCCGGCTTCATCAAGTAAGGTTGATAAGAGAATTCCTGTCCACTGCGCACATGAAACCAAGCCATGCATACTTTGCGCTGAGCCATCGACAGGAGTGTCGCCAAATAAAGTGCCACTGTTGCCTGAGCATTCTAGAAAATAGGTCTTGCTGACCATCGGGTATTTTAAAAGGTCTTCATACGAAAACACCAAGGGTTGATTAACCAGGCCATTGATAACCAGTTTATGCTGAGCCGGGTCGATGGCCGGTACGCCAGAATGATGGCGCTCAAAATGCAGGCTGTTCGGAGTAATCGTGCCTTGTAAATGTTGCAGCGGGGAACGCGATGCGCCGCCACCAGGATAAAGAGGGTCTGGAGTTCCTGCCATTCTTTGTATCTGACCGGTAAAGGGTGAGGGACTGCCATAAGCGCTAGTTCCTGGTCCTGGCTGCTGTGACCACTGGGGAATCTTAAGTTTGAGCCCCGCATCTGCTGATAGCGCATTAGTGGCCAGCGCTGAGCCAAGCCCTCCTAATCCTACTTTAAGTAAATGACGTCGGTTTATCAGGCCATTGCCGGCCACTCTATCCAATTTATCACTCATAAATTTGCCATTTTTGTTGAGTTGCTGATCCAATCACTATAATCGAGAACTGATGATAAGTGCACAATAGATATTATGGGTGATAGGTCAAGGTTCTTAGGGTGCCAAGAGAGTAAGGACAATGCAAATACTTATTCATAGGCTTTGGCTTACATTTATTTTGGGGCTGGGAAGTGCCCTCGGGGGCATCGTCAATCAGTCCCCGCCACGTCCTAATTCAACGTAATTCGATGAACCAAACCATGAGGTTAACTTTACTTAGCCAAGGATGCCTAAAGAGGCTCGAAATGAAAACAAAGTCGGTCATCATGAAATCAAGGGCTACGCTATCACGATCACTATTGCTGCTTAGCACGCCTCATTATGTATCTTTTGCAGCAAAATCAGTGGTCCCAATGCTTATCCGCTTTCCTGCGTCTTAGAAAATCAAGAAATACTCATTCTAAATATTGAACTGGCACCCAGCCAAGCTTCTGCGCACGTCGTTGTTTGCGTATTAGAGGACACCGTCGAAACGCAGTCGCGAGCTGCGCCGCTGAGTTATTAGGGCCAGGTGAGACGTTTTATGAAACACTCCAGGGGATTCATCAAGTGTCACGCAATGCTAGTGATAGCGGCCAGATTAAGTTTTTGCGGCATATATTAAAAACAGTAGAGCAGGGGATCAGCGTGCCGGTAGAGTCGCGGTTAACTGGTGTTTTTTTTCAATGCTGCCCCTTTGACTTTTTCTGATGCTTAGCGAGTTAGCACATGCCAGATCACATAAAACCACGAAAAAAAGCCATGTAATATAGCCCATAGAACCGAGTGGTTTACACTCCAAGAAATAGTTATTGCAAGCGCGCTTCCAAAAGTGATGCCATATCTGGCTGCTTCTTTACTTGAACTAATTATGCTTTCTCTCCTTTTGACCGGTGACGTTGAAATTGTAATCCTTAAGGCCTGTTGCTTTGCCGCGTATTATTGAATTTATTGACTATATGCCGTAAATATTCATAACTCGCTT
The DNA here is from genome assembly GCA_047617605.1 of Pseudohongiellaceae bacterium. GTDB lineage: Bacteria > Pseudomonadota > Gammaproteobacteria > Pseudomonadales > Pseudohongiellaceae > UBA9145. The sequence continues at coordinate 29,321 of JBLGBJ010000008.1, forward strand.
AACTGCCTCTCTGCTTCGCATCCGCTTTTCAAAATCGCTGATGGTTGGATACTTGCAGAGCTCAACGCCATCACCTTTCAGCCACTGAGTGATTGTGAACAGGTAGGCATCGCAGATTGAATAATCATCTCCCAAAACCCACGGGCCGAGAAAAATTTCTGATTCAATTAATTCAAAGTAATCGCTCATGTTTTCGGCGACTTTATTTTGCATGGCTAGAATAGATGGATTATCGTCAGCCCATCTATTGCCTCTGACTCTGTGGGCGTGTGCTACGTGGACGGTGGAGCAGAGATAGAGATTGAATTCTTGGCATTTAGCGAACAGGTAGGGATTGTTAATGGGGGCTAAGTTGGCGGCAGGATTTGTTTGCGCGATGTAAGCAAGAATCGCAGGGGTCTCAGTGATGATTCCCTCATCCGTCGCTAAAGCGGGCACTCGCCCTTTTGGGTTGATCTGTAAATATTTATCACTACGTTGTTCGGTGGCAGCGAAATCGATTTCTCTTGCTTCATAAGAAGCGCCTGATTCTTCAAGCGCGAGGTGAGCTGCAATAGCTACGGACTTTTTAGCAAAGTAAAATATCATCATTATTATTTTTATCCCTCGTTGTATTCGTAGTTGTAAAAATTGTTGTAGCGATCAGTGTAGTCGCGGTTTTAAGAGCGATTGTAACTAGTTTTGTAATCGCCTCCTGGCGCCGATGGTCGAGAAAGCAACGCTGTAGCAACTAGTCAATGAGTAACTATTTCGAATGTCATGGCTGCACTCCGACTCTGACCAAATTCATCTAAGCTATCAACTTGTATTAAATGTAGTCCTGAGCTCAGATCTTCTGGCAACTTGATTTCCCAGATATGAGAAGAGCGGCTGACGCCGCTGTAAGCGTTTTCCGTATCTTCATACTTTGACAGATTTTCAATAAAGGGGTCGGCTCGAACTACATAACTCATAGCGGCTCTTTCGCCTTTGTCTATCGATGCCCAGACGCTATCGCGGGCGCCACCATCAAAAAGGTTAACGACAATTTTAGTGTTCAGCCGCAATGAGCCTCGGTTAAGGGTGGCTGCGCTGGTCTGGGTTAAAGGAGGATCGAGCGTAATCCTGAGTCGCGCATTGGCGTCAGCGCCAAACGGGAAAGGGATAAAGTCTGGGATGAGCGAGGTGTCACTGAATCTCAGTACGTAGAAACCATTGGGGTTGCCATCTTCCATTACCGAATCTTTTACACCGCGTGCATCTGTAAGACCGCTGGTCCAGCCGCTACCTCGCACTTCGGCGAGCGTATGTGCTATCCAAGTTTGACCCTGCCAGCCATGACTGTGATTGACTTCGACTTTCCAACTATTGCTGGTGTCGTGTCCGGCAAGGCCGTAGATTTTTGAAAATGGTTTTAATATCTCAAGTAATCTTGAAAAGTTCTCGGTGCTAGGTCCACTATGGGGCTGAGATTGGCCATCGTCTGCTTCGCTAATTAATGGGATATGCGTCGCGATCACAATAAGCTTGTCCGATGATACAGTAGCTAAATCTTGCTCAAGCCACTTAAGCTGATTCTCTGGAATGAACCCGCGGTAACCAGAATTACCAAATTGCTTGCCGGCGCCGGCATACTCGACATTATTCAGAGCAATGAAATGCACATTGCCATGATTAAAGGAATAGTAGGTAGGGCCAAAATGGCTTTTATAAGTTTCATTAGCAAAAGTCCCGTTGGGAGATTTGAAATTAATGTCATGATTTCCAGGAAGATACCACTGGGGTATATCCATCAACCCCATCATTGCCTTGTGTCTGTTATATAGCGCTAAATTGTCATACACGACATCGCCTACAGTGATTCCAAAATCTACACCGTAGGGGTTTTGGATGAGAGGGTTTATTAGATCTTCACGGAGCATATCTTGGCTTAGTTCATATTTTGCCTGCGTGTCAGCAAACGCATGGGCAGTGAATTCGTTGTCTGAACGTGCTCTTGCGATTAGGCCAAAGTTAATGAAACTTGGTAGTGGGCCTGTTGCTTCTATAACCGGCCACTCCCAGGCAACCGAGGTCCCTGCGATCTGAGTTGGCGTGCCGTCTGGATAGTGTTTATAGAAAAACTGAGGCACATTGTATTCGTCAACGGGGACATCATATTCAGCGGGTTTTGATATAAACAGTATTTGAGTCGGGTGTATGGCAATTTGGTAGTTACCGCCAGCGTCAGTTTGAACGACGTCACAGCCATTACTGACACTGACTCCGGCGATGCCGGCTTCTATTCTATCGCGGCGATTGTTGCTATTGGTTTCGATGTAAATGCTGCCACGAATTGTTTCGGCTGTTGCTGTTGAATAATCACAGTTGGCCCAACTGAAAGAGGCTACAGGTAGAAAAGCCAGAGAGAGTAAAAAGCGGGGCAGTTTAAGGTGGCTGGCGGTGACTGTTAATTTCATGATTTACTCTATAAGACAAGCGAAAAGATAGGGGCTGCAATAGTAATGTTAGGCTGTAGCAAGTTAACCTCAAGCCAAGCCTTTGGAAACACAAAGGGCTTTAAAGTGTCACTTGCGCGGCGATTCGTCAACTGAACAATTGAGGGTTCTTCAGCATTGTTGATCTGGATTAAATCGGCTGTAAGTCTTTTGCATAAGATGAGGCGGCAGGACAAGAAAGCTAGGCAAACGTAAGCTTGTGATAAACATAATAAGACTCTATGGTTTTATCATCCGGCTTAATCAGGAGGAATGTAATGAAGCCAAGAATAAGCATGATCACGCTCGGTGTAGGTGACATAGAAAAATCTGTGGCGTTTTATCGTGATGGGCTTGGGTTTCCTCAGCTCGAAAGTCCGCCAGAGGTCGCCTTTTTTACTCTTAACGGGACGTGGCTCGGCCTTTATGGTCGTCAAGCCTTAGCCGACGATGCTTTAGTCCCTGGTCAAGCCACCTCAAAAAGTGTCTTGGGGCGGTTACTCAGGCTATTTTAAAGATCCTGATAGCCATCTCTGGGAATTGACATACAATCCCTTTGAATGGATTGGCCCGGCGGACGCGCCAGCCATTTCTTGATTATCAACACTAAACAGTGAGAACTCTATTGGAAGATTCTACACCTGTATTAATCGGCGCTGGGCAATTCACCGAACAAGGAGTTGCGCCTCAGCTTGCTCAGCCACCAATGGGTATTGCAGCGCTAGCGGCTAAGGCTGCGTTAGCAGACTCCGGCTGCGCAACAAAACTAGTCGCTCAGCTAGACACGATTGCGGTTATTCGTATATTTCCCGATTCTTATAAAAACCCCCGTGTACCCAACCCTTTTGGGCGCGCCGAAAATCCACCGCGAGCTGTTGCCAGAAGAATCGGCGCAAATCCTGAGCGGGCTATCTACGGGCAGGTTGGGGGAAATACCCCACAGAAAATGATAAACGAGATGGCCGAGCGCATTAGTTCTGGAGAGGTGGGCATCGCTTTGCTTACCGGGTCTGAGGCGATCAATACGGCTCAACTTGCAACGCGCAGTGGCATCAATCTAGATTGGGTCGAGCAAGACGAAGGGACCTTGGAAGATCGCGGGCTTGGTGAGCCAATGTCTACCCAGCACGAGCAGGATCACGGTATAGCGGCGCCTATCTACGCGTATCCGTTGTTTGAAAATGCTATTAGAGGCAATCTGGGTCGCTCTATAGACACCCACATGCTGGAAATGGGAAAGTTGTTTGCACCATTTTCTCGTGTCGCTGCAAATAATGCCTTTTCATTTAAAGCGGCACAGCGAACAGCTGAGGAACTTGCTACAGTCACAGTCGAGAATCGTTTCATTGGTTTTCCTTACCCTAAATGGCTGAACGCGCGCGACAGCGTAAACCAAGGCGCAGCCGTGATTATGACGTCAGTAGCCAAAGCAAGAGAGTTAGGAGTCGACCCATCTAAATGGGTTTTCCTTCATGGTTGTGGGGAAGCTAACGACAAAATTATGCTTAGCCAGCGGGTAAATTATCATACCTCCCCAGCAATGAAACTGAACTCGGCGAAGGCGTTTGATATGGCGGGTAAGTCTATTGATGAAATGGACTTCATAGATATTTATTCCTGCTTCCCTTCGGCAGTTGAGGTTGCCTGTGATGCTTTAAATCTGGCCACGAACGATGCCCGCGGCCTAACGGTAACTGGAGGCCTGCCTTTTTTCGGTGGGCCCGGCAATAACTATTCAATGCATGCAATAGCGACGATGATTCCCATGTTAAGGGCCAACCCCGGTAAATTCGGTTTAGTTTCCACAAATGGCGGTAGACTCACTAAACATTCAACAGGGATTTATTCAACGACGCCAACGCAAGGAAAGTGGGCTAGAGAGAACCCAGCCAATTATCAGCCTGCAATAGACGGTGCCACAAGTCCCAGTTTTACCGAAGAGCCAATTGGCCATGCGAAAATAGAAACTTACACAGTGGCCTGTGATCGAGCGGGGCCGATAGCAGGGATTGTAGTTGGGAGGTTAGACAATGGTACGCGCTTTCTTGCCAACACAAGTTCGGACCCAATCTTTTTGCAGCATTTTATGAGTCACGATCAACTTGAGACCACAGGGATTGTCGAGTCGGTAAATGGCAAAAACCTATTCAGATCAAATTGATTCACCTAATAAATAACAAAAATGAGAGCTAGAATGTCAAATCGAGATCAGAAAAGCCTGAAGTCAGGATTTGGAATGAAATCAGAACCATCCGAAGTTCTACATGGCAAAGATTTAAGCGGCAAAGTAGCTGTTGTTACGGGCGGTTATTCTGGAATCGGACTTGAAACAACTAGGGCGTTGGTTGCAGCGGGGGCCAAGGTCTATGTTCCTGTGCGTACCCCAAAAAAAGCCACGGAGGCCTTAGCTGGCATCAAAAGTGTGACGGTTGATGCTATGGACTTAGCAGATCTAAACACCGTAAAGCGCTATGCCGCCTCTGTTAAAGATCGAGAGTCTCGGATAGATTTTCTTATAAACAATGCTGGCATTATGGCCTGCCCTGAAATGCGAGTTGGCAATAACTGGGAAGCGCAGTTTGCAGTTAATCACCTAGGACATTTCGTTTTAACAATGCAGCTCCTACCATTGTTGCTAGCAGCAGGTAACGCTAGGGTTGTGTGTTTGTCATCAATTGGACATCGTCGCTCTGATGTTTTATGGGATGACATTAACTTCGAATCAACAGTTTATGAAAAGTGGACTGCCTATGCTCAAGCCAAAACAGCCAACGCGCTGTTCGCTAGAGGTTTAGACATTAAATACAGTGTTCAAGGTCTGAAAGCGCTTTCAGTGCATCCTGGCGGCATACTAACGCCTTTGCAGCGACATTTAGGCAATGAAGAGATGCAGGCTCTTGGTTGGGTCGACGCAGATGGTAATCTCACTGAGCAGGCGGCAGCCAGATTTAAGAGCACAACCCAAGGTTCTAGCACTTCACTCTGGGCTGCAACCAGCGACTTATTCGATGGTGTTGGCGGGGTCTATTGTGAAGACTGTGACGTGGCCAATTTAGCTACCGACGAGTCTCCGCGAGGTGTTGATGTGGCACCTTGGGCTGCAAGCGATGAAGGGGCTGATCGACTTTGGGAAATTAGCGAAAAAATGTTGAGCAGCTAGTTCAATCAAGCGAAGATCAAGCAGCTCTCAATTTTTATTTGGGTACGACCTTATTGATTCGCCGGAGGAAAGTATTATGGCAGTTCCGAAAATAGCAATAAATGGTTTTGGCCGCATTGGTCGCACTATCATGCGTGTGGCAAAAATGCGTGGACACTACGACGTGGTGGCAGTGAATGACTTGGCGAATGCAGATCAATTGGCCTATGCGTTTAAATACGACAGTATTCACGGCGTATATCCCGGTGAGGTGTCTGCAGATGGGGATCAAATAACTATAGATGGAGATCCATTTAAAGTGCTTTGTGAAAAGGATCCCGCTCGCCTGCCTTGGAAAGAGCTTGGGGTGGACTATGTTGTAGAAAGTTCTGGTGTGTTTAGGACATTACTCGATTTGAATAAACATTTGGATGCCGGTGCTAAGCGAGTTGTATTAACAGTACCCTGCAAAGACCCGCTGGATGCGACTTTGGTAACCGGCGTAAATGATCATGTAGTAACAAGTTCAGCGCAGATCATTAGTAATGCCAGCTGTACAACAAATTGTGCGGCACTGCTGGCAAAAGTTTTACACGAGAATTTCGGGATCAAAAGAGGACTGCTCACTACGGTTCATGCCTATACATCGGATCAGCGGTTAATCGATTCTCCCCATAAAGATAAGCGAAGATCGCGCAATGCCGCTACCAACATTGTGCCTACATCAACCGGCGCTGCCCGCGCTATAGGGCTGGTGCTTCCAGAGTTAGCAGGCAAGTTGGACGGCTTGGCAATGCGGGTTCCTGTACCTGACGGTAGCTTGGTAGATATGACCGTTGAGTTAATCAATCCTGTTACTGTCGAATCAGTGAATCTAGCTTTCGCTGAAGCGGCAGCGGGGCCTCTTAAGAATATTTTGGCTTACTCGACTGACGCGATCGTAAGTAGCGATATTATCGGTGACTCTCATTCCAGTATTTTTGATTCTCTTCTTACCCAGGTGATGGATGAAACCATGGTAAAAGTAGTTAGCTGGTATGACAATGAGTGGGGCTATAGCACTCGGGTGGAGGAACTTATCGGTAGACTGGCAAGAATGGACGGGATGTCGGCTAAATAGCAAGATCAAACCTAGGAGCTCGAAATGGATTTCACAAATCAAAAAGTGTTGGTAACCGGCGGTAGCCGTGGAATTGGTCGAGCTGTATCACGGGCATTCGCTGAACGCGGCGCTCAGCTGGCGATTATTTACAATAGTAATGTTGCTGCTGCTGAGGCGGTATTGAGCGAGCTACCGGGCGAGGGGCATATAGCTTTGCAGTGTGATATCGTTGATTCTGCACAAGTGGCTATAGCAGTTGAAAATGTGGCAGAGCAGTTAGGTGGTATTGATATTCTGGTAAATAATGCGGGCATCGGTATTTATCACCCAATCGAATCAACTTCTTATGAGGATTGGCAAAAAGCGTGGCAGGATACAATCGCCACAAACCTAATTGGTCCCGCCAACCTTTGCTATTGTGTTGCTCATAAAATGATTGCAGCCGGGGGCGGCAGGATTGTCAATATCAGTTCTCGCGGTGCATTTAGAGGCGAGCCACTTAAGCCTGCATATGGTGCAAGTAAAGCGGCAATCAATTCGCTAACTCAGTCACTGGCAATTGATCTTGCCAAGCATCGTATTTTTGTAGGAGCTGTGGCGCCCGGTTTTGTAAACACCGATCTCACCGCTGCAAGGTTGGCAAGCTCAGAAGGTGACGAGATCAAGGCGCAGAGTCCATTTAATCGTGTGGCAGAGCCGGATGAAGTCGCCTATGCGGTCTTGTTTCTTGCATCCCAAGGGGCCGAGTTTTCTACCGGTACGATTATTGATGTGAACGGCGCGTCCCATATGCGCAGCTAGTAATTCTATTTAAGGGCCGCTCTGTTGCAGGGGCACTTTATATTAGGAGCGTTCAATATTGGCTTGAGTTTTCCAATTATCTATATCAGATTTGTAACGCGCTAATAGTCTATTTGGATTTTTTTGACGCAGCTATTCTTTAGCTCTTGACCAGCTATTAGCCAATTATGAGCCAAAAAACGCTGCATCCGGTCATGAGAGGCGTAGCTTAGAATTAATGTGACAGCATAACTAACGATCCACGGGAATCATCATCCCTCAGGAGAGCTAATGAAAGCGGCAGAACTATTTATAAAATGTTTAGAAAATGAAGGAGTTAAAGTCATATTCGGCATTCCCGGTGAGGAAAACATTGATGTTATGGATGCCATTTTAGACAGTACAATCAAATTCGTAACCGTGCGGCACGAACAGGGTGCTGCCTTTATGGCTGATGTCTATGGCCGCCTTACAGGTAAAGCGGGTGTTTGTTTGTCAACTCTCGGGCCGGGTGCAACGAATCTGATTACCGGCTTCGCCGATGCGAATATGGACAGGGCGCCAATAATTGGAATAGCCGCTCAAGGTGCGACCACGCGTATGCATAAGGAAAGCCACCAGATGCTAGATCTAGTGGCTTTGTTCGATCCAATTTCAAAGTACAGTGCCGAAATAATTCATCCTGATATTGTTGCGGAAATTGTGCGCAAAGCATTCAAAGATGCACAGGCTGAGAGGCCAGGTGGAGCTTTTATTAGCTTTCCTGAGAATATTGCGGAAGCTACCGTGGCTGAGGGTAAAATACCCTTGCGAGTTCAAAAAGCTGAGATCCCCTCGCCACCAGCGGAAAAAATGGCGCAAGCAGCGAAAGTAATTTCTGCAGCCAAAAATCCAATTTTAATGGCCGGCAATGGCGTAGTGCGCGGCGGTGCGTGCGATGAGTTAATAAAATTCGCAGAAAAACTGAATATTCCTGTTGCGACAACGTTCATGGCAAAAGGCGCTATGCCATTTTCTCACGCGCTTTCTTTGGGTACCGTAGGTCTACAGGCTCATGATTATGTAGCCTGTGGATTCGATCGCGCCGATGTCATTATTTGCGTAGGTTTCGACATGGTGGAATATCACCCGCATTTATGGCACGAGGGCAAAGACAAGAAAATAATTCATATCGACCCAATATATGCTGAGGTGGATGAGCATTATATTTTGGAGGTGGGGGTTGTCGGCGACATTGCTGAAGCTTTGGATGGTATATCAGCTATTGCTGAGCGAGGTGAGAATAACAATAGCGGAGAGCTACGAAAACTGATCGTCGATGAACTGACAGAGATGGCCAGTGACACTAGTTTTCCAATGAAGCCGCAGCGTATTCTTTGTGATGTGAGAAAGGCACTGGGCAACGAGGACATTCTGATTTCTGACGTCGGCGCACACAAGATGTGGATAGCGCGCATGTATCAAGCAGAAGCGCCGAATACCTGCATTATTTCAAACGGCTTTGCATCGATGGGTATCGCTTTGCCAGGGGCTATATCAGCGAAAATGACCTTCCCTGAAAAAACAATCATGGCCATCAGCGGCGACGCTGGATTCATGATGAACTCTCAGGAAATCGAAACCGCGCTGCGCTGTAACATTGCAATGATTATTATGATTTGGAATGACAGCAAGTACGGACTGATAAAGTGGCATCAAGATAGAAAGTTCGGCAGAGATTCTCATATCGATTTCAAAAACCCAGATTTTGTTAAATACGCAGAGAGTTTTGGTGCCAAAGGTTACCGAGTCGAATCTGCCGATGAGCTCTTACCGACCATCTATAAAGCAGTGGCAGACAATACCGTTGTGATTATAGATGTGCCGGTGGATTACTCCGAAAATATGAAGCTGACAGAAAAACTAGGCAATTTGGTGTGCCCGATTTAGTTTTTTGCGAGTAAAAAAAGGAGATTGCGATGAGGGAATTTGGACTTATGGTGCCATCGGCAACATCTGTGGGCGTGCACGAAGTCACCTCTGCGTTTGATGGCAAAGTGGTTGGAAAGGTACCATTAACAGACAAAGCCGGGGCTGAACAAGCGCTGTGCAATGCCTCTAATGCCTTTGCAGAGCGCTCTAATTGGTTGCCTGCTGAACAAAGGGTGGCGATCCTTGAAAAAACCGCAAAGCTCATGGGGGACAACCTCGAAGAACTCGTTCAGTTGGCCTTATTAGAGGGAGGCAAACCCTACTCTGATACTAAAGTAGAAGTCCTCAGAGCAATTGATGGCGTGAAAAGCTGTGTTGAATGTATTCGCACAGATCACGGCGAAGAAATTCCCATGAGAATAAACCCGGGCTCGGCAAATCGCTTAGCTATGACTTCCCGTGAACCGATAGGGCCGGTGATGGCGGTGAGTGCGTTTAATCACCCATTGAACCTTATCGTGCATCAGGTCGCCCCGGCGGTTGCATCTGGCTGTCCAGTTATCGTTAAGCCGGCTTCGGACACGGCGCTTAGCTGTTTTCGATTTGTTGAGTTACTGCGTGAGGCGGGGCTTCCTGATGTTTTCTGCCAGGCCATCGCGGTAACGGATAATACGATAGGGGAATTTCTGGTAACCGATCCACGCATAGCCTTTTTCAGTTTTATAGGAAGCGCAAAAGTTGGCTGGATGTTGAAAAGTAAACTCGCGCCGGGTACTCGCTGTGCGTTAGAACATGGCGGGGTAGCTCCGGCCATAGTTGCTGAAGATGCTGATCTGGAGACAGCTCTGCCGTTGCTGGTCAAAGGAGCGTTTTACCATGCGGGTCAAGTCTGTGTATCTGTACAACGAGTCTATGTGCATGAATCAATCATTGGCGATGTGGCTGATCGGATGACCAAACTGGTCTCTAAGTTGAAGGTCGGCGATCCTGCTGATCCCGAGACAGAAGTTGGCCCGCTGATTAGGCATAGGGAAACAGAGCGCGTAGAAGAATGGGTAGACGACGCAGTGACAGGCGGAGCGAAAGTTTTGTGTGGTGCTAAAAAAATAAGTGATGCTTTTTATGAGCCAACTGTTTTACTTAATCCTCCGGAAAGTGCACAAATAAGTAAGACTGAAGTCTTTGGTCCGGTTGTTTGTCTTTACAGCTATGCGAACATAGAGGAAGCGATAGAACGGGCGAATGGTCTAAGCGTCGCTTTTCAGGCTAGTGTTATGACAACAAGTCTGGACACTGCCATGTTTGCGTACAAAAACTTGGCAGCATCTGCAGTGCTGGTGAATGATCACACTGCCTTTCGAGTTGACTGGATGCCATTTGCCGGTTTAAAGCAGTCGGGCTATGGGGTGGGCGGTATTCCATATACTTTTCGAGAAATGCAGGTTGAAAAATTGTTAGTGATAAAGTCTGCGTCGTTGTAGGTAATGTCAGTGGTGATATCTAACGGCGGTTGCCAATTATCAATCACCTGTCACGAAAGTTTCATAGTATCGTCACGAGAGAGAAATATTTCACGGGTAGGCTTTGCTTAACGTGTTGTTTTACCAAATAGGACAGCCGCCTTAGCTTGGTGCTGCGATGCTCTTTTATCTTTCTCTCCAGTCGTAAACCCAATCGAATTAGTTTAAAGCCCAATTATGTTGGGCTTTTTTTTGTCTTTTATAAACTGAAGCTTTAGATAAGTTACTTATTGAGGCCGTAATATTTTTGTAACTATAAGCCTCTAGGATACCCTGTTCAGGTTTTTAGTTATTCTTCTCTAAAGCCTATGCGCAATTAAGGAATCACATGGAATTAACAGTGCCTTCAATCAAGACTTTTCTTTTTATTGTCACAGTTAACTTGCTGTCCTGCGCTACTGAGGTAGTTGCACCAGCGCCCCCAAAAGCATTCGTGGTGGTACCTTCATTTGAAACCGAGCCGGTTGCTAACAGAGGTGATTCCGCTGATGATCCAGCCATATGGCTGCACCCGCAAGATATGACCAAGAGCTTAGTCATCGGTACTGATAAGGGCATGGGATTAGAAGTATATGACCTTCAGGGGCGCCGTGTTCAATCCATAGAAGCAGGCCGCACCAACAACGTCGATCTTAGGTATTTGAGTGGCAATGCGCGGTGGAGCGCTCTCGCCGCGGCAAGCAACCGAACAACAAATACGATAAGTTTATTTGCTATCTCTGTCAGTGGATATGTTACTTGGTTACGCGGCAGTGAAATAGTGACTGGGCTAACCGAGCCTTATGGACTCTGTATGTTTCAGAATGCTGACGGGATGCAAGTGTTTGTTAACGATACAGATGGGCGCTATCAGCAGTGGGGACTTAATGAAATAGGCAACAGCTTTGAGTCTGAGAAGCCTGAGTTATCAGCTTCATTGTTACGAGAATTTTCAGCGCCAAGTCAGCCAGAAGGTTGCGTCGCTGACGATATTAATGAACAGTTGTTCTTGGGTGTCGAGGCGGAAGGTGTTCGCGTGATCGATGCGAGGTTTGACTCCGCTGTTGAATTAAAGTCGATTGCGGAAATCGACGGAATCATATTGGCAGCGGACGTGGAGGGTATAGCCCTGTACCAGGATGGTGGGCAAGGTTATCTAGTTGTGTCGAGTCAGGGTAATTATAGCTATGCAGTTTACGACAGATTGGCGCCATTTAGTTATCGCGGTAGTTTTGTTATTGGAAACAATGAACTCAACGGAATTGACGGCTCGCAGGAAACCGATGGGCTCGCTATAAGTGCTCAGTTGCGTACAGCTGACTTTCCGAACGGTCTTTTAGTCGTTCAAGATGGTTACAATACACGTCCGATTCAGTCGCAGAATTTTAAATATATTTCTTGGGGGGAAATAGAAAAAGCTTTGTCGCTTTAGAAAACATTACAAATTTGTTTCTTTTTTAAGTCAGTTTCATTTCAGTATTTTTACAGATAGATTACAAAATATAGGTTAAAATTCAATAAAAGTATAGCTGGCGCCTTATAAAATTTAAGCTCAGCTGAAATATTGAAATTATTTCTCTTCGATGCAGGTTTTAGACCTTTTTGTAATCTTCTTGTAATGTCATTTCATTAATGTCCCTGACAAGAAGTTCAAAAATAAGGGGACAAAACCAATGCTCGTTAAACACTTTATTAAAAATAATCTTGCCGTTGCTATCGGCCTTACAGTTTCTGTGGAGTCTTTTGCTCAGTCTCAAAACACGATCGAAGAAGTGGTGGTTCGTGGAAGCCGATCAAGCCTGCAAAGTGCAATTCAAAAGCAAAGGGACTCAAACAAGGTTGCCGGCGTTATTGACGCTGACTCGTTAGGTAATTTTGCGGATACCAACGTTGCCGAGTCACTGCGAAGAATATCCGGTATTATGGTCGAAAATGACCAAGGGGAAGGGCGCTACGTTACGGTCAGAGGAATGAATACAGATTTGAACGCTATGACCATCAACGGAGTGAGTACAGCTTCTCCAGAGGATCGGCGCGGAATTACTCTTGATGGAGTGCCATCAGATCTGCTGGACAGTATGACAGTCTACAAAACTCTTACGCCAAATTTAGATGCAGACACAATTGGCGGAGCAATTGATCTGGAAACAATAACAGCATTTTCTTATCCAGATATGTTTGTCAGGATTAAAGCAGAGACCTCCTACAACGAGCTAACTCAGGACAGCAATAATCCAAAATTAGCTGGAACTTTTACCAATAGATGGCAATTAGGTGAGGGTGAATTTGGTGTTGCTTTGGTTTTAAGCGACCAGACTCGCCGCATAGTTGCACACAATAATGAAAATGGCGGTTGGGGCGACACGGCACCCAACGACGACTATGAGACTCGCTTCTATGACTTGGAGCGCGACCGACAAGGCGTCGTCTTAGCGCTGGATTATAGGGCGGAGAATGGAAATTCTTATTTCGCTCATGTATTTCATAACGAATACACAGATACAGAATGGCGTTCAAAGTGGGAAACCAGAGATTCGTTGGAAGATAATGAGCCTGTTATCAATGGCAATGTCTTGAGTTATGCAAATGGTCGAGCTGACAGTGAGAGCAGAAACCGAACAGAGCTAAGAGAAATTACATCTCTTCGTTTGGGTGGAAACTTCCAGCTTTCCGATAATAGTTTGCTAGAGGTTGAACTGTTTACGTCTGCAGCCGAGCAAGACGATGGGGATCGGCAAGCGGTTGTTTTTCGAAGTTTGGAGAGCGTTGCCCCCATATTATATGACAACAGTGATTCTAAGCGGCCGACAGTTGTGTTTCCTACAGATCTTTATGCAGCCTCCGCGTTTAAATTGAATGCATTCGAGCGTGAATTTGCGCTGAATACGGATGAAGACAATGGCTTAAAAGTTGATTTTTCCAGTCAGTTTACCGACAACACACAGCTTCAATTCGGGGTAAAGTATCGTTCTCGTGAGAAGACCAACACCTTAAATTTCTGTGGCTATAAGCCAATTGACGACCTTCTCTTATCCAGTGTGGATTTCACGACCGCGCCGCAATTTTTCAATACCATAACTGGTCCTACAGCAACTTTTGAGCAGGTGAAAGGTTTCATAAGCCAGCTCGGCAGAGGCACTACAGCGCTGTCCGATGGCACAACGTGTCAGAACCCAGGTACGGTGTTCGAGTTTAGCGGTGACGAAGAAGAAGAATCTATTGCTGCAGACTGGGTTACCGAAGAAGATGTGCTTTCAGCTTATGCTATGGGTACGACGGTCACGGGTGATTTGACTTGGGTTTACGGCTTGCGAATAGAGGATACTGATACAACTTATCGAGGCAAAGCATTCGATGGGGCATTTGCAGGTTTTACGCAGTTTGAAAACAATTATTCATTTCTAGCGCCCTCACTGAATGTTAAGTATGACCTATCAGACAATGAGGTCATGCGCATTGGTGTTTTTAGATCACTAGTTCGGCCTGGATTTCAGGAATCCAATGCAGGGGCTGTTGTTGATACAGAAGATAATGAAATCGAAGGAGGAAACCCAAAACTCGATCCGACTAAAGCATGGAGTTTTGACCTTACTTACGAATATTACTTAGGCACAGACACCTTCTTCAGCACTGGCTTGTTCTACAAATCCCTTACCGATGCCGTTGTTGCCGTTGAGTCTACCGATGCACAATTTCGAGGTCAGGTTTTTGATGTGACTAGTACGTTTATAAATACTGATGACAGTAGTATCCAAGGTTTTGAAATGTCCTTTCAGACCTTACTGGAGAATGGGTTTTTATTCGTAGCGAACTATACCTTCACCGATGGAGAGACCGAACTACCAGCGGATGCGGTAAACGGGCAAAGGACGATTCCCTTTTTCAAACAAGCTAAGAACACTGGCAATATATCCATTGGCTATGATAGAGGCCCTTGGGATGTTCGTTTAGCCGCTAACTATCGCAGTTCTTTTTTGGACGACATCGGTGATTCACCTTTAGTTGATCGCTATACTGACGACTTTACTCAAGTTGATCTAACGGCCCGATATGAAGTTAATGAAAACTTAATGATTACGGCAGAGGCGCTCAATTTGAATGATCAGCCCGAACACTACTACTTTGGAAGTTCTTCTCGGCTGTCGCAGTATGACGAGTATGGAACGACCTATGGGGCAGGGATTCGTTACAGTTTTTAGAATTGGATTGAATTCAAGAATTGAGTATGAAGACTAAGCGTTTGGGTAGAGATTAACGTGGAGTCAAAACTCGAGCAAAAATCGAGTAAAAGGAGGAAATAAAAAAGAGGCCTCGGCCTCTTTTTTATTTTGAGTGTAATTTGCGACTAATTTTTAACCATTCACTTAAGAAGCTCTATCATCTGCGCGGTAATTAGCTCGCCTTCGTTTCCCCAAGCGTTGCTCACATAGTTGATGATCTTAGCCAAGTCCCCGTCGGATATGGCTCCTGCGAACGCGGGCATTTCTCCCCGTCCTATAATTAATATAAGTGCTACATCGGCGGGGCTACCTTTTACAACCTCACTGCCTGCTAATGCCGGGTAGATATTAGCTATGCCCTGGCCGTTGCTTTGGTGGCACTCTACGCAATTTTGGTTGAATAGTTTTTCACCCTCAATATGCTCGTTTGAGTGGGCCGATGAAGCCATAGCAATCAAAGATATCAGCGTGAAATTGCATCGGTAGTTTTTCATTGAGTAATATAGAGACATCTTGTAGCTCGGCCTTTTAATATAGCACTAGGTTGTAGAGCTGCGAAACGCTTAGTAGGTAGATACCGCAAAAAAATGCTATAAAATGGTATTTAAAGAACTAATGCTGGGCTCAGTATGTATCGATCTTCAAAGCTTTTTATTTTCTTCATTTTTCTATTCCCTGTGTGGACTAACGCTCAAGAACAGTTAGGCCTAGAGGCTGTGTCAGCGCCTATTCCCGACGGACTTGAGACGGTTGTGTTTTTCAGCCCTGCGGTGGACAGAGAAATGAAGTTCGATATCGTGCTGCCCGCGTCCTATGCAAGCAGTGATCAGAACTATCCAGTGCTGTACCTGCTTCATGGTTATATGCAAAATTATACGGTTTGGGGACGCAATCTAGCAGCGGCGTATTACTCACGACTAATGGGTGATGTCATTTTGGTACTGCCTGATGGCGGTAATAGCTGGTTTGTAAACTATGCCAAAAGTGAAAATGGTGAGACTAACAACTGGGAAAATCATATTGTCGAGGATGTTATAGCCTATGTGGACAGCCACTATCGCACTGAAGCCCGGCGCGAGGGTCGCGCTATTTCGGGCCTGTCGATGGGTGGTTTTGGCGCCTTCGCGCTAGGTCTTCGGCGGCCTCATTTATTCGCTTCAATTGGAAGTACTAGTGGCGCTCTAAGCTATGCTCGCACAGCTGCAAAGGCTATAAGGGCAGGCGCAGATCGCCAGGCCAATACAGAAGATTCGCAGCGCGACGCGCGCATCGCGCAGGCCGATGCTTTAATTTCTCAGATAATCAATATCCCAGGGTTTAGTACTCAGACAGAACGAACTCCGTCAGGAATTGATTTCGAAACGGCAGAGCAGGCTGATGCCTATGACCCTTTTTCCATTATCTATAAAGTCCCAAAGAGCCAGATGCCTCACATTTACATAGATTCAGGAACTGAGGATGGGCTGATCAATGAGGCTCGTGAAATAATGCAAATATTAATTCTAAATGATGTGTCGTTTAATTACATGCAGTCCGAGGGCAAGCACAATTCGGAATACTGGAGACGCTCAATAGGCCATATGCTCTCTATACAACGAGAGGTAATGCATCGCGCACTGGGGAACCGTCCCTAGTGCAATTTATTTCACCCATCAATTTTTCAGGTAGGGCATAAGGGTTGTTGATCGAAGATAACAAACCACTAGTGGTTGTTAAAAATGCAAGCTGTAGGCTTGGCCGCGACAAGGTGCTGAGTATAGATGAATTTTCTATTAGTCCCGGTGAGCAGTGGTGCATCTATGGCGGCAATGGTGCTGGGAAATCGATACTGGCAGAGCTGATCGCTGGGCGTCGCCGTGAGTCTTCAAGCTATGTTCACTACCCGCGTTATTTGGATCCTATCTCAGATATTCATATAGTGTCATTTGAAGAGCAGCAGCGTTTATGGCAGGTAGATAACCGATTGGATATGAGTGAATTTAGCGACAGGGCAGAGGATAAAGGCACGACGGTGGCGATGCTTATTCATTCGGCGCGAGTGGCAAACTACGCTGATGAGGGTTTGTTTCAGAGCTTAGTAGATACACTAAATTTAGTGCCATTTCTCGATCAAGGTATTCGTTTTTTATCATCAGGGCAGGTTCGAAAAGCGCTTGTCGCTAGAGCTCTCTATGCTTTTAGAGACGGTTTTGAGCAGCTAATTATTCTGGATGATCCGTTAGAGACCGTGGACATCGCATCAAAAAAGAAGATAGAAGGCTGTATTGAATCTATGACTAGCACGCACAATTGTATTTTACAGCTGTGCCGCCGTGAGCAGGATATTTTATCTGGATGTACACATCTGGCAATAATGGAATCGCTGAGCATAGTGGCACAAGGAGAATGCCCTGCTATTAAAGCAGGGGGCGAGTACGCCCGCGTAAGTGCTCGACCTAAACCAATATTCTTGCCAGCGGCGGCTGTGCTAACTGCCGCAGAAGGTGATCCGCAATTACCTTTAATTGAGCTAAATAATGTTGATGCAAGCTATGGTGATAACCAGATATTACACAAATTTAGCTGGGCAATGATGCCGGGTGACCATGTCTTAATAGAGGGCCCCAATGGCTGCGGTAAGTCCACCTTGCTGAGTCTAATCAACGGTGAAAACCATAAAGCATATGGTCAGGATGTTTCACTTTTTGGTGCGCGCAAAGGCAGTGGTGAAACCATTTGGGAGCTAAAGGCTAAGTTTGGCGTGGTTTCAAATGAGTTGCACAACAAATATCAAAAGGGGTGGCGGTTACTGGACGTTGTTGTCTCTGGGTTCTTCGACTCTGTTGGCTTGTACGATGATAGCGGCGCTCAGCAGGTGGATGAGGCAAAGCGCTGGTTATCCTTGGTTGGTCTAGAAAGTCACGAGGGTCGCTATTATCACGAGCTGTCTTTTGGTCAGCAACGTTTGGCACTGCTGGCCCGCGCGGTGGTTAAGGGGCCTCGGATTCTTGTACTGGATGAGCCCTGCGTGGGGCTTGACGACTATCACCGCATCCACATCCTGCAGTTACTAGATGAAATTGCAAGGGTAACAACCGCGCAGCTAATTTATGTCAGCCATGTAGCTGCAGAAAGACCCCTGTGTCTGAATAGGTCTCTGAGTTTTGTGTTAAATCGAGTTGGGGCTTATGAGATTGAGCCAGGCTTAATTAGCCCTGCCTCTGCCCCCCTCTCTTAGTTCGATCTCTTTAGTGCGATGTTCGCATAGCCAACGTTGTTAAGGTAAAAACCATAGCTGTCATTTACGAATAGGTTTAGATTGCCGTCGCAGCTTGCAGTGAAACTGTAATTTCCAGAAGCATCGTCATAACTTAACTCGCTCACACCGACAAGACTTTGTCTGCTGCAACTCGGTTGCTCGAGCATTAATTCAAACCACTGATTGTCTCGAGAGCGTCTGCTTAGGCCAACGAATTCAAGGGGCATCAAAGTGTTGCTAAAGCCAAGTTCGTTTAATGCTCCACCGTCTTCATTTATGGCAACAGAGCTATCCGTCCAATTGCTCAAAATAGTCACCCCGACTGTGTAATCCGCACCTGCTTCTAGGCGTATGCCGGTGTCGTGATTCATCTCCTTGGTAAAGAAATGGACGGTGCTTACGTCTCCGGTACTTAACAGCGTGCCAGTGTCATTGTTTTGAAAAATGGAAACGCTAGGGAGAGAACAACTGGCTAATGTGATTAGGCTTGCGAAGCCTAGCAGACTGTTCTTAGCGTCCTTGGCTGTGAATTGCCTAATAAATTGCATAGTGCACTCCTTGGATGTGCTAGAGGCTTTAACTGACACGCGAGCTTAGCCGTGGAAGGTAAAAGGTAAAAGACAAGAGTTTACCTCTGTCCAGTCTTGTCTTCAATTGAATGCTGCAGTGGCTAGCCTATGGAATTGAGGCTTAGAGATTCAGCTCAAAAAAGGAGAGGGGGGGGGGCTAATTTCTTCAGGTTGATGCCTTTGGCGGTATTGACTATTAGGATCTGTATTCCCAGCTCTCCTGCAAAAACAAAAGTTAGAGACGTCTGTCGACCCAAACCCGCCCCCAATACCTCGGCTCGGAGATCTAGGCTCTTCCATCTATCCCCTGACATTGAGGGCATAGCGTGTAGATCGCTAAAATGCTTATGTTCGATTTCATAGGCCCCTAATCGCTTTGGCATAAACCTCATATCCGGACTATGCTTACATCGCGCACGTTGAAATGAAACCTAGCTAATGACCGTTAAGAAAGCTCCTTATGAATTCCTCACTTCTCCAGAAGACAGGCTGCCTGAGATAAACCTCAATTGGCTTACATTGGTCTTTGAAGGTGAAAACGCCCATCTTGAGCAAGATTATTTAGACAATCATGCGATTGGTGTTCTGCAAATACAGCGAGTTGGCATATTTGTAGGTGCGTTGATGATATCAACATTCGGTGTCATGGACTTTTTAGTTTTGGAGGGGGCTCTAGATACGGTCCTCGCTGTTAGATACGGTGTTCTGGTTCCAGCCACATTGCTATTTCTAGTCTATACCTTCTCTTCCCATTTTACGCGACATGTACAAGGCGCGGTCACCTGCATGGTGACGTTTATGGGGTTTGGATTGTCGGCTATTATCTTGATGGCACCAGTGGATACTTCACCTTTGTACTTTGCCGGCAATATGCTGGCTATCTTCTTTGCTTATACTTTTTTAGGTCTACGATTCGTTTGGGCCAATTTAGCTGGGTGGTCCATTTTTATTGCCTTTATAGGTGCAGATTATTTGTTGGGTAAAACTGCATTTGAAGAACAATTCATGCGCGCTAACTTAGCTTTGTCGACCTGCTTTCTGGGCATGGTTGTGGCATATAGCTCCGAATTTTTTTCGCGCCGTGATTTTTACTTAAGAAACGTGCTTGAGCTAAGACGAGTTGAATTAGAGAGAAATCGGAGTGATTTAGAGGCGCGGGTTCATGAGCGAACCGGGCAAGCTTTGGCGGCCGCTAAGGCAAAGACAGATTTTCTAGCTAATATGAGTCATGAAATTCGCACTCCGATGAATGGGGTGCTTGGCATGCTGGAATTGGTCCAAAGTTCCGAACTATCAGAAGATCAGAAAGAGAAGATAGACACTGCATTCAATTCCGCTGAAGGCCTATTGGATATTATAAACGGCGTTTTGGATCTTTCAAAAATTGAAGCGGGTAAAATGCAGATTAAAAACGCAGCTGTGTCTCCTGCCCTAGTGATAGAAGATGTAGTTAGCCTTTTGGCTCCGCAGTTTCGAGCGAAAAATATAAAACTGATAAATGAGTTATCTCCGGAATCCTACGATTTTTACTTGATGGATAGCACGCGCTTACGGCAGGTCATTCTTAATTTGGTCGGTAATGCTTTAAAGTTTACCGATCAAGGAATGGTTAAGATTAGCTGTCAGGCAGTGGGGCAGATGTTGACCATCGAAATCAATGACACGGGCATTGGTATTCTGGATGAGCAGCGAAAGCATTTATTCGATGCCTTTAGTCAAGCTGATAATTCTTCGGCAAGAGAATTTGGTGGCACTGGTCTTGGGCTCAGTATCTCTAAACAGCTGACTGAGTTAATGGGAGGATTAATTACTGTCGAAAGCAAGTTCTCCGTCGGTTCACAGTTTAGCTTGAAATTTGAGGTGGAGCCGTGTGTCGTTAAGAACGAGTCTATTAACTATCCAAATTTATTTAAAAACGTTTTCTTTGTGGTTGAGTCCGAGCAATACAGTCGATCGGTTAGGTTAATGTTAAAACGGCTGGGTTGCACGATTAGCCGGTTAGACGATGCAGAGGTCGTTGTTTCAGACATGGAGTCAATAGATTGCGGCGCTCTTCCCGTAGTTTTTTTAGGCGACCCCACTGAACCAGCTATAAACAAAACGCAAGGTGCTGTTATACAAAACTTAAGTATTCAAAGCTTAAGCTTTCCATTCACCTTGAGCGCTCTAGCCTCTATGCTCAGGAATAGCGACTATAAGCCTGATATAGATGAGCTTCAGAATTCAGAGAAGAGGTTCTTCAAAAGGCGGGTTCTGCTTGTTGAAGATAATGTGATTAACCAAAAAGTTGCGTGCTCGATGTTGGAACGGCTCGGGGTTAATGCTGATGTCGCCATGAACGGGCAAGAGGCTATTGAAAAATTTGGCTTAGAGAATTACGACCTGATCTTTATGGATTGTCAGATGCCGGGCATGGACGGGTTTGAAACAACTGTTGCTATTCGGGCACAAGAACAAGAGAGGAACTTAAGCAAAATAGTGATAGTTGCGTTGACAGCCAATGCTATGGAAGGGGATAAAAAGCGGTGTTTGGATTCTGGCATGGACGACTATATGTCTAAACCCATCAGTCTGCCCGGATTAACTCAAGTTCTGGATCGCTGGAGCTTCTGAGAGGACCAAAACAGCTGTTAATTGGATGCCCTGAGCTTTCAGTTAGATCTAATAAAACTTTTAATTTTTAACAAAATCACAGACAATAAAGTACTCGACAATTATGCAGTGAGATTTGGTGTTTTGCTCTCGCGAGACACTCTTGTGCTAACCACGCTGCAGGGTCCTTTAGCCTTCGTTTAGCCTTCCTTTAGCCTCTTATAGAATGCTAAGGTTTTTAATTAGAGCGTTTTGAAACCCGTATTAGACACATAGACCGTCGCCTTGAAAATGTAATATAAATTGCTTGGCGCTGCTCTTCGCTAGAAAAAAGGATGAATTTCAATCAAGCTTTTAGCTATTCATAGACAGGCCTCAAAAATACTTAAGTGGGTGGCGATTCCCATAGGTGTGCTTGTCTTCATCGCCCTTATACTGTTATTCACAGATGTTCTCAAAGCAGATTTATCCTGGGACGACGGCACTAGGTTAAATCCAGTGTTCGCTCTTTTTTTATTGGGCGCTGGAATTCTAGCGAGCACGTATACCTTTATTTTTGTGTTTATAGCTGCAGTGAAATTGATTCTAAGAGCACCGTAAAGGTGCGCAAAGGGCAGTAAAGTTTCCTGCAGAAGTGCAAAGGGGCGTAATGACGAATGCCTGAATCTGCTTAAATTATAAAACGGTCAGTTAAAATTTAGGATAGTTCTTTTATTGACCAAGTTGTGTCAGAATTCTGAACGTGCCGCCGTTTAAGCGTGGCTAATAAAAATAGAGCGGCGTTCTGTCGACAAGGAATCTGAGAATTGAGCGGTGAAGTACACTTAGAAAAACTGCTGGCTTTTTTGCAGCCGAAGTTGCTGGCAGACGAGTTTGTTTTTTGTTCTAGCGAAACAATGAGTTTAGCCGAGGCTTTAGAGTTGGAGCCAGTTGCCACCTATCGAGAAGAAGAAGGGCTTAGTCTCGTCTTAACTAAAAGAGCCGCTATGCAAGCGGGTTTCGATTTTTCCCTGGTCTTTAAATGTATCACCCTTACAGTCCATTCCAGTCTTGATTCTGTCGGACTAACTGCTGCGGTTGCCAATCGCTTATCAAATAATAGTATCAGTGCCAATGTAGTGGCGGCATATTATCATGATCATGTTTTTGTCCCATTATCCAAAGCTGAACAAGCCCTTCAGTTACTCACTGATTTTCAGAACTAATTACTGCCTATCTTTGCCTAGCTTATTTTCATAGTCTAGGAGCAAGCGGTGCTGAATCTATTGATAGCTGACTTTATTTAATTCGGCTTTGATACCCGCGATCTTGGCAGTGTCTTAGGTGACTATGTGGCACATGCTCAAGGCGTGGGAATCATAGCAAAGGGTCTGTTATGATTGTGCATATTTTGGTTATAGCTGGCTTCATAGGAAGTTGACCTAACCTAAACCCTAAACCCTAAACCCTAAACCCTAAACCCTAAACCCTAAACCCTAAATCACTTATAGGAGATATGCATGAAGAAAACACTTTTGGGGCTAGCCTCTGTGGCGATGCTGATAAATACCGCTTGGGCGGTTGAAGATGTCGATCCCTCGCTGGAAGGAATAGTGAATTTTCTTCAGTATAGCGACAAATTTGCAAGTGCAGGCCAGCCTAGTGCAGAGCAGTTTGCTGCTATAGCTGAGCAGGGATTTGAAAGAATTGTCTATATAGCCTTTACCAATAACCAGAATGCTTTGCCAGATGCTGACCAGATTGTAAAAGGTTTGGGTATGGAATATATGCACGTGCCTGTAACGTTTGATAATCCTCTCCCGGATGACTTTTATGCTTTTGCAGATTCTATGCAGCGAAACACGGATAAGAAAACCTTGCTGCATTGCCAGGTGAACGCTAGGGCGACCGCGTTTAGCTTTTTATACAGAGTTATTCATGAGGACATATCGATCACAGAGGCTAAGGCAGATATGAATATCGTATGGCAGCCGAATGAAGTATGGCGAGACTTTATCTTTGACGTGCTAGCGCAAAATGATATTTCACCAGATTGCGAGGGCTGCGATTGGACGCCCCCGCCGCCAAGAGAGCAGTAGTTGGCTAATCAGTATTGTCAGCCTAAACGTCAAATGAGGTCGACCATTTGAGGCGCCTACCTAGTTCCGCAGTCGCCCAAGCTCAATACGGTGAGGCTAAAATCAGTTCGAAAAAAAGGCGAGTTCATTGAACTCGCCTTTTTTGTTTAGCTAAGGATAATCAGTTCTTATTCAGAGCCGCCTTCCTCTACATTCTGCCAAGTATAGAAACCCATGAACATCTCTTCCCAGCTCTGCTCACCCCAAACGATCTCGCTGCTTGGGTCGGGGTTTGAAGGATTTTGAGACGAGTTGTCAAACGCGCCTGTAGCCACGATCTTGGTGCCCGCAGGAACTCTCAGAGGAGTTTCAAGCTCATGTGCTAGCTGCCAGTTAAATGAGTAGGCCGGCACTGAAAGAAGCATCTCTTCGCTACCGTCTGGATACTGAGCAACAAACTTCATGCGTTTACCGCGAAAATGCATATGTGGCATCAAGCTGCGAATTTCAGCTTCGTCCTTGACGTAGGTAACCAACTCCATCTCGTGATCTTTAGCTTGTGCAGGAATCGCAAGACTAAAAGCATTGCCGACTCCGCCTGACATTCTCTTCTCTGGAACCATGCCTTCTTCATAGAAGTAGATACCAATTTCAGTAGCGTCAGTCATTTCCTTGCCAGTTGTTGTGTAATGCATCTGCAAGTTCAGCTGTGTGCCTGCCTTGAGCAAGCCTCCTACACCTTCAGGATTCAGCTGCACGGCATTACCTGGTGCATAGCCGGTAACAGAGCCTTGGTCAGGGTCGCCGCCGCCAAGAAGAGTACTTATATCGATTTCAGGATTTTCTCGAAAAATCTTGTCGATGTCTGGGCGTCCACCACCAGCTACCGACGCAAACAGCTCAGCTCTTACAGCGGTAGCGCGGTCTTCAGGCAAGCTGTTAATAGCAGCGAACAGCGCTTCCTGTGGGTTGGCTGCGCCGCCTGGTGGGATTACTGTTGTAATAATGTGATGAAGAACCTCAGGAGAGCCGGGCGAGACTTCACTGCCTCGAATCCAGACGTCTTTTTCAAGGCCTAGGTCGATTGGAATATCCATATAGTCGACGACACCAGTGGCTGGGATAGTTTGCGCAGGCACTACAACAATCAGGTCAGGTTCGCCTAGCGCCCATTTGGTGTCAGGCCAAACAAGATTTGCTAAAGGGTCCAAGTCTCCCTCGACGACAGAGCCAGCATTCACCCAACGCACAAGTTTCTGCATTTCCTCGTCGCTAAGGTTCATTTCATTTTTCATTTTGTGGCCAACTTTATTGTCGATTTGGCCAGGTGGCATGCGTTTTGTCATGACCACTTCGCGAATCATTGGTGACCAACCTTGTACAGCCAAGTTGCTGTCCATTGCGAAGGGGGCTATTCCGCCTTCACGGTGACATTCGGCACAGTTCTCAGCAATGATTGGCGCGATGTCTTGAGCATAAGAAAGATTGGCATGCAGCTCGGCATTGATAAACTCAATCGCAGGACCAGAGGCAGCCACTTCTATAAAATCGTTGTTCTCGCCTTTCACCGCAGCCTGAATACTTGTTTCAAGCTGATCGCCGGCAGGGCCACGATAAAGAAGTTCAAAATTGCTAGGGTTGTAGAGAACTACTTCGTCTATGTGTTGAATCCCAAGCATCTCGGTAACCAGCTGTGCATCATCCATTAGCACGGATGCATCTACGCCTTTGGAGGCTAAGACGCTGGACACGGCGTCCCGGTCTGATTCTAGGCCTGGGTTCATCAAGAAAAACGCGACACCAAGATCTGCATAAGTAGCCTGCAAGGCGCTAAATTTACTTAAATCAGTAGTAGCAGTGAACGGCATAATGACAGCAGCACTATGATCGTCGTACCAAGCCATGTGCTGAAACGCGCCTTTGTGGTCAATAAGTGCGAAGTCACCGACGCGCTCACCGGCTTGCACTGACAAGGCCGATGCTGCGATTGCAATCGATAAGACTAATCGTAGAGTTGATTTCACAAGATGTTCCTCTAAGTAATTTGTTATTTAAGTCATCTTTAAGTGTACTCAGTTTTTCCAAGAAATCAGCCCTTTTTTAGTCAAATTGTTACAAACCTACCCAATGCCTCTGTAGGGCAGTCATAGCAGGGGCTTTAGGAACCTAGGGAAAGAGATTTGAATACTTAGGCAATGCCGCGGAGAGTAAGTGTTACCGCTGGTGGTAACAGACGTTTCGTGGTTTAGTTACTAAAAATTGAAAGCATGAACTTTTGGCCTAAGTCGTAACCAAAGGTAACGATTTATCGTGATGGCAGGATTGGCAGTTAGATAACAATCTCGATGTGAGTCTGAAGCCTTCCTATGGTAGCTTTACAGTGTGCTGATTTTGGCCTTCTGAGCATGAGGATGCTATGTACGAAGAAAACTTCTTAGTCGATGCGCTTTACTATCTTTGCGCCGCGGTTATCGCTGTTCCGCTTTTTAAGAAAATTGGTCTCGGTTCAATCCTGGGCTATCTTTGTGCCGGTGTAGTGTTAGGCCCGCATGTTCTCGGTTTGGTTAGTGATCCAGAAGGAGTTCTTCATTTTGCTGAGTACGGTGTAATCCTTTTACTGTTCATTATTGGCTTGGAGTTAGCGCCACAAAAGCTCTGGACCATGCGCGGTCAGATTGGCTTGATAGGAGGCAGTCAGCTGGTGATTTCTGCCGTTGTTTTAACTGGCACTTTCTACCTTAGTGCACTCAGCTTCCAACAATCCTTGGTGCTGGGCTTGGCCCTTGGCCTATCTTCGACGGCATTCGCAATTCAGCTGATGAGTGAAGAGCGAATTCTTGCCTCCCCTTTAGGCCGCAAAGGTTTCTCTATTCTCCTGCTGCAAGATTTGGCAGTTATTCCGATTTTACTGCTTGTTGGAGTTTTGGGGCAAAATGGCGGACCGGGCGAAAGCTCTTACCCGTGGTATTACTCGATCGCAGCCGTTGTTGGTGTCTTGATATTCGGTCGATTCGGGCTAAACCATGTGCTCGCAATGGTGGCCCAAACCAATAATAGAGAGGTAATGACAGCAGCAAGTTTGCTGATTGTAGTTAGCGTTGCCGTGTTAATGGACACCGTCTCTCTTTCTATGGGCTTGGGCGCTTTTCTCGCAGGGATTATGTTGGCAAATTCTGATTTTAGGCATCAGATTGAATCAGACATAGAGCCCTTTAAGGGGATATTGCTAGGCTTGTTTTTTATCGCTGTGGGCATGACGCTCAATGTCGATCTGTTTCTGCAAAACCCCTTTCTGATGCTGTCGGCCGCGTTGGCGCTGATCATCATTAAAACCCTTGTAATCGCGGCGGTTCTTAGAAGAAATCGTGTCTCATATAAAGAGGGGTTTCAGCTTGGGCTGATCCTTTCGCAAGGGGGGGAGTTTGCTTTTGTAATTTTGTCCGAAGCTTCTCAAGCGGGATTGTTCAGCGCAGAGATATCCGGCCAAGTTACTCTGGTAGTTGGTTTGTCGATGGCGCTGACATCGCCTCTTGTAGTTCTACACCGTAAAATTTGGCACGCGCGCAGTGAATCTCAGCCGGAACAAAATGCGCACTGGGATACTCATGAGCCTGAGGTGATCATTGCTGGGTTTGGACGTTTTGGCCAAATCATCGGCCGAATGCTGGCAGCTCGTCATATTCCCTTTACCGCAATGGACAAGAGTCCAGCCCATGTGGAATTTGTTAAGCAATTTGGCAATAGAATTTTTTTCGGGAACATGACTCGGCTTGAGCTCATGCGATCGGCTGGAATTAAGCACGCGAAAATAATGGTTGTTGCTGTAGATGATATCGAAGAATCGCTTGAGATTGTTGCGCTGGTGAAAAAGCAAAATCCAAGAACGCACATCATTGCTCGTGCAACCGATCGCACTCATGCTCGGCGCTTATTAGCTAGCGGCGTTGAACATGTGATTAGAGATACCTTCGCCAGCAGCTTGGAGGCGGCGACGAGAACCCTCGAGCAATTAGGTTATCCAGAAGGCCGCGCCCTTGAATTCACCGAAATGTTTCGTAATCACGATGAGACTATGCTGCAAAACTCAGTTGAGCATGTAGATGATGTTGATAAGCTTCACAAACTAGCACGTGAGGGCCGGCAAGAGTTGCAAGAGCTTTTCGAAAAAGATAGCCGTTGAGTTAGCGGCTCGCTGTCACGTTCATCTTTATCGAGTAGAGGCTTGTTCTTGCAGTAATGAATAATGTCTTTCCGTCTGCGCCACCGAAGCCAACATTCGCTGGCATCTGCGGCGTTTGAATAAACTCTATTTGCTCACCTTGAGGGTTGCGCACGCTAATGCCCCCAACCCAAGTTAGATAAACATTGCCGTGTTGATCCAGAGTCATACCATCAGAGCCTTGGTCGGCGAATTCGATTCTGTTATCGAGAGAACCGTCCGCATTTATATCAAACCGGAAAACCTTTCGAAGCTCAGTACTGGCAATATAAAGGTACGCCCCATCCTCTGTACCAACTACGCCGTTGGGCTTGGGTATGTCTGTAATCACTGGTACTACATGACTTCGATCTGGGCTGATTAGGTATACATACTCACCGTCTTGAGAAATCTCTCCAGGGGGAAAGTTGTACCTTGGGTCAGTAAAATAAATGCTGCCGTTGGGGTTAACCCAAAGATCATTAGGACTGTTGAAAGGCTTGTCAGCATAGCTGTCGACTACTATAGACACGCTGCCGTCTGCGGCCAATTTGCTGATTCGCTGTCCAGACTGCTCGCAGATCAATAAGCTGCCATCTAAATCCAATGTCAATCCGTTCGCATGATTACTTGGCGAATAAACCGCTGATATCTGGCCGCTAGCGGTCATTTTGTGTACAGTATTATTGTTGATGTCGGTAAAAAATAGATTACCCATTTGATCTGCAACAGGGCCTTCAAGAAAGCCGAAACCAGAAGCCACCACAATCACTTGCGCCTGCTTGGCGATTAGTTGGACTGAAGGCGTGGCAGCATTGGCTGAACAGAGGGCATAGACCGAGCAAAATAAGGACACTGCCGCATACCTTAGGAGAGATTGCTTAAAATTTTGCATAGTAAATTGCCTGTGGGGTCGTATAAGCGGTCGCATTGAGAGCCGGATCAAAGAGTGTCTCCAGTGTTGCATAAAAAATAGCATAGAATGCGAGTCAATAGTCACAAGAGCACACCGCGGAAGATCCAAATTTTAGCGTTAAAAGACTTTATTGCGGAAGATGTCTCACTCGAAGAGCACAAGTGATCCCAACGGTCATTGTATAGCGTATAATCACTGTTCCCTATTCAAGTGTTAAATTGCTGACGTCGACTATTGAAGAGACAAGTAAGCTTGGATTAAATTCTAATCATTTGCGGCAATAGATTCATGACAAAAGCAGTAATCCTTCTCAATTTAGGTACACCATCTGAGCCCACGGCTAAAGGCCTTCGAGATTTCTACAAGTATTTTTTCTCAGACCCTTTCGTATTCGATTTCAACCCAATTGGCCGGTGGCTCCTCAGAAATTTGATCATCATTCCTTTTCGAGCACCTAAAACAGCTAAGGACTATGCTGAGATATGGATGGAGGGGGGCTCACCGCTAAAAGTCTACGCAGATCGTCTCCAGAGCAGCCTGCAGGGTATGTTTGACGAAGCGGGTGAAGATATCGCTGTATTCAATGGAATGGGCTACAGTAAGCCGTTTGTCTGGGATGCAATGGCGGCAATTAAAGAGCAAGGCATAACTGAAATTCTCGTGCTGCCCATGTTTCCCCAGTATTCGACTGCCACCACCGCTTCGGTATTTCACGAAGTCAAAGAGCAAGCGAAGAAATGGGAGACAGAGCCTAAAATCCATTTCGTCGACGACCTTTATAGTGAGCCTGCATTCATTCGTGCATGGACTATATTGATCACTAAGCATCTTGAGATTAAGGATTATGATCACGTAATTTTTAGTTATCACGGTCTTCCGGAGCAGACGATTAAGAAATACGATCCTGAAAACTATTGTCAATTTGGCGATTGTTGTAAAACTATCACCGCTAAAAACCGACTTTGCTACCGGGCTCAATGTGTTCAAACTACCCTAGGAATCGTTGAATCCTTGGGATGGAGCGAAGACAAATATTCCATCGCTTTTCAGTCCAGATTTGGCAAGCAGCCGTGGATAAAGCCGTATCTTGATGAGCACATGATTGGATTGGTCGAGAAAGGCCTGAAAAAAGTGGCCGTGGTGACTCCGTCGTTTGTCTCGGACTGTCTAGAAACTATCCATGAAATTGGCATTGAATATAATGAGGAATTCATTGAGGCGGGTGGAGAAGTGTTTCAGCTTGTACCAAATTTGAATGACGATCCAGCATGGTTTCGGTCAGTTTATGAAATTTCCAATAAGCATTTAGCATTGATGCCTGTGCCAGAACCTGTTTCTTGAGATTGCTCTCAACTTACTTTTTTTGGCCGCACAATATAGGGAGCTGATTAGAATTTCACGATATTCTACGCGCTTTTAATCAGGGCGCTTTAACCCGCTTTCCATAGTTTGTGATCGGAAAAATTGAGCCAATAAAGTTCTTCGGTGAAAGATCAGTTTAGGCCTGCGGGTTTATAATTGATAATAAGAATTGATGCATAAACGAGTGACCCCTTAAAACGTGTTTTTAATAAATCATATTTTCTACCTATGGAATGGCGGCCTTGACCCGAAAAAGGCAGATCCGATCACCCTCCGTGAGCGCAGAACCTTAGCCAGCACTATATTTTTAGTATTGCCCGTGGCTATCGGTTTGATTGTTTCTAATTTGTACACCGGCGGTGCCCGCGACAATGTCTATATTGCGGCGGCCACCATAATCGTATTTTTAAGTTTGTATATTCAAGCTTATTTGAACAGACAACTGCTCGCTTCCCAAATCCCTATTTTCGCTTTTTGGGTAGTTATGTGTCTGGCTATGATGACAGTGGGGGTTGGAGGTAATACCTGGGCTTGGCTGCTTTGTTTACCGGCCATCGGACTGCTGGTTGCCGGGCGCGTGGCAGGAGTCATATGGGCTGTTATTTGCATTATCACTCTTTGGGTTTTCGCGGTGATGGAGTCCCGGGGTTATTACTTCGAATATGCCCAAGGCATTGGTGCGAAAGCGCCCTTTGCTCTGGCGCTGGAGGCGTCTCTGGTTTTAACAATGCTCACAGCGGCGGCGTTTGTCTTTAGAAATGGGCAGGTCGTAGCTGAGTTGAAGTTGAATCAAACCGTTAAGCAATTAGAAAAAGAAGTGCATGAAAGGACTTTAGCAGAAAATGAAGCCAAACAGTCCGAGCAGGCTAAGTCCACATTTCTTGCCGCGATGAGTCATGAACTTCGAACGCCGCTAAATGGGGTCATTGGTGCGTCGCAATTGCTTGCTGATGGTGAATTACCTAGCAAGAAAATGGAATTGGTCAATGTCGTATTGCAAAGCAGCGAAACTCTGCTGGAGCTAATCAACAATGTTCTCGACTTGACTAGGCTGGATTCCAATACCATCGAGCTTGAATCTCTGTCATTAGATTTGAGGGACTTAACTGAAAAGACAGTGGCACCGTTAAGCTTTCAATCTCGCGAAAAAAACGTCAATTTCAGCTTGGTAGTCGAAGATGACATTCCGAGCTATGTGTATGGAGATCCGATTCGCCTGCGGCAAATTATTCTTAATTTAGTAGGCAACGCAGTCAAGTTTACGAATGCTGGAGAGATTTCCGTCATCTTGGATACGGCATTAGATCGGATACGTTTGAGAATTTCTGATACCGGGATTGGCATTTCTAAGCAGGCCCAAGCAAGCCTTTTCGAGCCCTATGTTCAGGCTGATATAACCATTATGAGAAAATTCGGCGGTTCTGGATTGGGCCTGACCATCGTAAAAAAGCTGGTTTCTTCTATGGAAGGAAAAATTGTAGTTAGCTCTGTGCCTGGTCGAGGCTCAACTTTCACAGTCTTTCTGCCGCTCAAAGCCGCACCTGCCCCCATCAAGAAGACATCGAGTCGCTCAGACATGACGTTGCCTCAACTTTCAATTGCGGTTGCCGATGACAACGCGGTTAATCGCATGTTGCTTTCGAAAATGTTGGAGAGTGATGGTCATGACGTGGTAACAATGTCTAATGGGAAAGAGGTCGTTGAGTATCTTGCAAATCATGATGTCGATGTCATTCTCATGGATCTTCAGATGCCGGTTCTTGATGGAGTATCAGCACTGCGGAAAATTCGTGCTATGCCTGGGCCTCGCTCGAAAACCCCTGTCGTCGCCGTCACTGCGAATGTGGTGATGGAAAAGCCCAAGGAAATGATGGCCCTTGGAATGAATGGTTACTTAAAAAAACCATTTTTGTATTCAGAACTACGTGAAGTGCTCGTCAAAGCGATTGCACCTAATCCAGACGCTATCGTCTAAATGATAGTCATTTGTCTGCTGTTAGGTTCTTGATGTTAGATCTCACTTCGACACCTTGCCCGGTCACTTTGCATCAAACCTAGTGCCCTACAAGCTATTTATTGATGTAGATCAAAATTTTTCTATACCGCCTAGTTATTCTGATTTCGTAACCAATGAAAAAGGGGTAACGCATGAAAATCCAAGCTAATGAGCATAATCAAGAACGCGAGGCTCGGCTTGTGCCCGTAATTGGCATAATTTTGCTGTGTAGTGTCGGCATAATTACCGGGTCATATTTTGTCGGGAATTTTCTTTTTTAAATTCCCATTTCAGGGCAGGGTTAAGTTGCTTTTTAGAAGCAGCATCTTAGCAATGTCTTCATTTGATATTAGATAAGTGTTGGAGTCTGTGCTCTGACCCCCTAAACTCTGAGCGTCATAAACCTACTAAAACCTACTAAGTAGACACCTTAAACTGCTAGAAGAAAAAGTAGCTAAGGAAGGTAGGATCAGAAAAAGAGATAGAAAAGGCACAAAAAAAAGGTATAAAAAAGAGAGGCATAGCCTCTCTTTTTTATATCAGAGTAGTAACGCTAAATTAAGGTTAAGCGCTAATAGCCCGCTTGACTAAGTTCTGCATAAGCGGAACCTTAAATCCATTGTGTGCCAACTCTCGCGCTCCCTCAGTCGCCATTTCTCCAACGGACTCAGCGGTTGCTGAATTCTTGGCTTGGCCTTTAATAGCATTTTCTACGTTGGTAACCCGACGTGGGGTACATTGAACAGCACCGCAGACTATTCTTGAGTCTTCGATGTTGCCAGCGTTCACTTTGAACGCTGCCGCCACGCTCACTAAAGAAAAATCCCAGACATTTCTATCGGCGACTTTCTCAAAGTAGAAGGTGGCATTTGCCCACGTGGCAGGAATTCTTACCGAGGTCAGTATTTCGCCAGGTCTGAGCACTGTGGTGTTTACAATGTCGATAGCTGGACCTACAAAGTAGTCCTGTGCAGCAACCTCTCTTTCACTGTTTAGGCTGCGAATAACCATCGTCGCATCTAAGGCCACCAAAGCAGGTGCTGTATCTGATGCCGATGCTGCTACGCAGCGACTGGCTTCAAACAAAGAATGCTCGCGGTTCATACCTTGAGGGGTGTCGGCGTAGCAAAGGTTCCCGCCAGCCCTGTAGCAAGATAGTCCGCGGCGGTAGTACCAGCAGCGTACATCTTGAGATATGTTTCCACCGAGGGTGCCGATGTTTCGTATTTGCGGGCTAGCGACAACAGCGGCAGCATCTGAAAGAACAGAGTAGCGCTCTTTTATAAGCGGGTTGTTTGTAATTTCAGTTAGCGTCGAGAGAGCGCCTATTTCGATACCGTTTCCAGTATCGCGAATTCCGCGCATCGATTCTATGGCGCTCAAGTCGATCAAGGCATCTGTTGCCTTGGCGCGATCTTTGAGCCAGCCGTAGGTGTCTTGACCGCCGCCGACTAACCAACCTCTCTCTGCGAGTCGGTCAGCAATAGCCAGAGCGTCTTCTACCTGTACCGGCTGGTACAGTTCCATATTTGGCATAACGTCATGTGATGGCATTTTTAGCTAACCTCAGAATGTATTGGTTTTAAGAGACTTGGAGCTGTAAGACTTGCCAGCCAAGTGATTAATGATCATATCCGTCGTTGTTGGCGCGGTATTGAATAGATGACCATCCAGCGCATGTGAAATTGCACTAGCGAGCGCAGCAGCAGCAGCACCTTGAGTTGGTTCACCTATACCTCGACCTCCCGTCGGGTTCTGTGGGTCAGGAATGTTTACTGCGCCCATTTTCGTCTCAACCGGCACATCCATATTGGTTGGTGGCTTGCTTTGATAAAGACCGGTATTTGCTGGTAGGCCATTTTGTGGATCGTAGACGTGACGTTCTAATGCCGTCATGCCTATTCCCCAGACCATGCCGCCACGCATCGCGTTATCGAAATTCTTTGGATGAACAACAGTTCCGCAGTCAGCAACTGCGGCGTAATCCAAGATTTCAAATTTGCCAGTGCCGGTATCCATTTCAATTTCGCAAAAGCCAACCAGAATTCCTGGTGGTTGGCCTTGGCCTGGAATCTTGTCTTTGGCGACACCAATCAAACCTGTTCCAGCTAGCCCTTGAACAGCACGCTGGGTGATTGGATTGATATCGTCCGGGTACTCATTGCCGCTGAATTTACCGCCTAGATCGATAGCTCTCTGAGCGGCTTCAGCATAGGTCATGCCTTGTTGCGGGTTTGAGCTTAAATAGACTCTCTCGTCGCCAATCATATAATCATCAGCGGAACCGCCAAGATCATTGGCCGCGATTTCTTTGAGCTTGCTAATGGCATCTTGCGCCGCTACCCAGTTAGTTCGGGTATGCGTGAAGATGGTATTAGAGCCACCTTGTCCTGAACTATGTGGCAAGTGATTGTCGGTGCGTCCTCTAAGGATTTCACAACGTTCCCACGGTACTTGTAGTGCTTGCGCCGCCGCTCGGCAGGTGCCCGCATAGGAATAAGTTCCTAAATTACCGACACCGCTGTGAATATAGAGCTTGCCGTCGGTGCCAATGCGCACCAATCCGTCATAGCCACGACCACCAGCACCGTGATAGCCAATGCCAACTCCGATGCCGCGAACTTTATTGCCGTCGCGTTTTGGTTTCGCAAGCTTTTCATCCCAGCCGAATAATCTTTGGCCATGTTCCAATGCTTCCTTTACAAAGGCACTGGTCACCGGCCCCTGGCTGCCGCCTTGGAATCCGTCACTGTTTATTGCATTAACCTTTCTAAAAGCAACGCGGTCCATGCCAATAGCATTTGCCGCTTTGTCAGCCATAGGGGCTAATACTGCAGCCATCTCGTTCTGTCCCGGGCCGCGCTGGGCACCCCGCGGGGTTGTATTGGTATAGACTGAGATATGTCTAAAGCGCATTGCTTCTGGCTGGTATGCAACGGTTACGTGTTGAGCAGATGAATTGCCACTGCCGCCACCGGTCATGCCACCATCGTTGACGATGATAAGGTCTACAGCAGACACTTTACCGTCTGCTTTGACGCCCATCTTCATCCAGCCTTGCATGCCTGAGCGAGCCGAACCGATATAGAATTCTTGCTCACGTGTGATACGCAGCTGAACGGGACGGTTTAAAACCTTAGCAAAATTTCCGGTAATTGCCATATAGGGGTAGGGGCCGATTTTGGAGCCAAAGCCACCGCCGGTTGCCTCGTTGATGAACACCAGATCACTTGGATCGATGTTCAACATACGGGCAAGGCCATTATCATTGGCACTTTGGCTTTGTGATGAGCCATGGAAATAGCACTTTCCATTTTCCCAATAAGCCATGCCAGTGCGTGCTTCCAATGAGTGGTGTGGATAGCCCATCGTCACGAAAGGCTCTTCGATTATAGTGGCTGCTTCTGCAAAGCCGGCTTCTAAATCGCCAAATTCCCATTCGCGAGTAAACTCTGCGCCGACCGGTTCTTTGCCAGCTTTAAAAGCATCAATAGCTGCTTGCGTCCATTTGATATCTTTTATCTCTGCGCCCACGATAGGGGTTCCCTCAGGACCTTCTTCGCGAGTACGAACAAGAGTATTTCCCTCTGGATAAGCATTTGGGCCGCCTGGCGCGAGGCTATCTAAGGGGTCTACGCAAAATGCTCGACGCTCGTATTGAATCTTAATTTTGGCGATTGCTGATTCTGCGATTTCTTCTGTGGTTGCAGCGACCGCTAGGATCGGCTGACCAACGTAGGTGATGTACTCAGATGCCAATGCAGGGTTTGCCGGTGGTGGCACTGGAGGTAGGTCGTCAGCAGTAAAAATACCAACTACACCATCCATACGCATCGCTTCAGACGCGTCTATGCTAATTAC
The DNA here is from genome assembly GCA_047617605.1 of Pseudohongiellaceae bacterium. Taxonomy (GTDB): domain Bacteria; phylum Pseudomonadota; class Gammaproteobacteria; order Pseudomonadales; family Pseudohongiellaceae; genus UBA9145. The sequence continues at coordinate 65,217 of JBLGBJ010000008.1, forward strand.
GCGGCCGCTAGGCATCGGGCTAGTTAATAATCTGGCAAAGACCATACCTTCTTTTTTGTAGTCTTCGGCGTATTTAATCTCTCCAGTGACTTTTCCGGGCACGTCGGGTGGGATGAAATCAAAACCTATATGAGTATTCATGCTAATTGCCCCGAGGCGCGCAGGACGCCATTTAGATAATGTTCATAAGCGCCGCAGCGACAGAGATTACCTGAAAGTGCCTGTCGGGCTTGTGCTTTGGTGGGTTTTGGGTTGCTGTTCAAAAGAGCAACCGCCGACATCACTTGCCCCGGAGTGCAAAATCCACACTGTGGTGCATTTTCAGCAATAAAGGCTTGCTGAACAGCGTGCAGAGTTCCGTCGGCAGATTTAACTCCCTCTATCGACATTATCGCTTTGTCTTTAACGTTGTGGGTTAGGACCGAGCAAGAGTAATTTGGCTCGCCGTCCAGTAGCACTGTGCAGGCACCACATTCGCCTCTATTACAGCCTATTTTGGTTCCGGTTAGATCCAGTTTGTAGCGAAGTGTATAAGCAAGAGTTTCCGATGGCATTACATCGACAGGGCGGCTGCGTCCATTAACATTGAGTGTTATCAAGCGTTCGGCCGCAGTCTGTCCCGGTTGGGCATTTGCAGCGAGGTAGAATCCAGTGCCAGTAGTTGCAGCAGCACCGGAGAAAATGACCCCCTTGATAAAACGTCGGCGAGTAAGTTTTGAGTTCACTGACTTTGCTCCGTTTTATTGTAGTAGAAATGCACCCGCTAGGCGGAAAACGTGCACTGTTGAATACAGTAGTTAAATCTGTCTTTGAGGCTAGTTGTTTTCTGCCCAAAAATCAACTGCATAATGACTGTGGCGTTTATAAAATACCTATATAAAATAGATACTTATATGCTCGGAGGTAAAAAGTAACACACTGTTACTACTTCGGTATTCAGGAGGCTGGAGGAGGTGGCCGCTAAGCGGCTTATCGGCTCCGTCGGGGGCTGGCCTTTCTTGCTAATCTGTCTGCGCTGGATTAGATTTCTTAATGTTATAATTTTCGAAGTCTTTGGTAATCTTTTACCCCTTAATAATTCTGGAGTTTGCATGCGTTTCACGTTTTTTATGGTGATCAGTTTTAGTTTCTCTACTGTTTGGGCACAGCCGCTACCTCCCAATTCAGCCATGATCACGGAGTCAATGATCAGTATGGCAGAGCGCTCTAATTTTGAGAGGACTTCTACTTTCCAAGAAGTGGTCAATGTCATCGATGCGATAGATGCCAAAACCGACCTTATGCATCGTGAGGTTTTAGTGACGACAGTGCAGGGACGATCAGTTCCAATTGTGGTTTTGGCTAACCCGGCTGTCAACTCTCCAGCAGCGGCGAAGGCCAGCGGCAAACCAATAATCTATCTGCAGGGCAACATCCATGGCGCAGAAGTGGAAGGAAAGGAAGCTTCATTGATTTTGATGAGAGATATTTTGTTTGGCGATAAAAAGCATCTGCTAAATAATCAGATCATTGTTTTTGTGCCTATCTACAATGCCGACGGCAATGATGATATGACCGCAGATTCAAGGCCAAATCAGGAAATGAGCCCGCTGATGGCTGGCCAGCGTCACGCCCATGGCTACGATCTGAATCGAGATGGGATTGCATTAGAGGCCCCCGAAAGCGCAGCGCTAATGGAAAGGGTTATCCTGCGCTGGGATCCTGATTTGCTAGTAGATTTGCATACAACCAATGGCACTTGGCATGGCTATTCACTTACCTATGCGCCTTCCTATCAGACTGCTGGCGACGGTGCGACGTCTGACTACACGGCCGATGTTATGCTGCCATCAATTAAAGGCACGGTGAAAGCTAAATTCGACCTGGACTTCAGCTGGTACGGTGGTTTTGACTACCGAGATTGGCCGCCTACGGAGTTGCGAACCTATCATCATGCGCCCAGATATTTGACTAATCAGATGGGCCTGCGTAATCGTATGGCTATCTTGAGTGAAACGTTTTCCCATGATCGTTTCTATAAACGGATTCATGCCGCAAACGTTTTTATTGAAGAAATTTTGGAGTACACCGCTATTCACGGCGAAGAAATTCAGCGCATTAACCGGGCAGCGGATGAACGTGTTGCGGCCAGCGGTTTTGGGCAAGAGAAAGGGGTAGCTTTTCAAATGGTGCCTTTGGCTGAGCCATTAGATTTGCTCAGTTATAAATACATTCCCTTTGAAAAAGACAGCGGCGAAATTGATTTTGTAAGAAGCTCCGAATTGGTGGTTACCAAAGGGGTTTTAAACTACAACAGCTTCGAGGCAATTGTCACCGCGACAAAACCGGCTGCCTATGTGTTTTCTGCCGAGTTTACTGAGGTTGCGGCGAAACTTCGCGAACACGGTATTCCGGTTGAAGTTTTAATCAATGAGCAACTTTTTGTCGGACAGGCATTCTCTGTAGAGGAGGTGGCTAAGCAGAATTTTGTGCAAAACAACCATCAAAACTCGGTTCTACAGGGAGGTTTTCTGGCGGGGCAGAAAGAGTTCAGTGTTGGTGATTTTTATGTGCCAATGAATCATCGGTTAGCGAATATGGCGTTTTATTTGTTGGAGCCACAAGCAGATGACGGGCTGGCGTATTGGAACTTTTTTGATGTTTACTTGGAGAGCGCTTTAGAGCAAGTCGATGCCGTTGATTACCCGGTGTTTAAGGTGATGCGCTGAGAGAGCAGGTCAGTAGTGACGAAAAAGCATAGATAAGGTAGGAGAGGTGTCGAAGAAATTACCCCGGTGTCTCTCTTTGACGCTAAAACACTGCTCAGGCACTGCAACTGATTCATCTACGTCAGTCATAAATTTAATACCCGTATTTACAGTTTTGCCGTAACGCTATTGCTTGGTAAATAAAAAGTTGTAGGGCTAAACAAAGCAATTATCAGCGACCAGCCGTTGATAATTGGTTTGTAGTCGGCTAGCCCTTACATACTAATCAGTGTCAAAGGGTTTAATGCAAGGTAGGTGCTTGCGTAACTATGTTCAAATTCAGCTACTCGTTTAATTTCCACGTCGCAGTAGTTACTCTGGCACCTCCTCAACTTGTTGGCGTTTGATTTTAGATATCTGTAACAAAAAAAGGGACCCTAAGGCCCCTGTTTTTTGTTCTCGTTAGCGCTTACTAGAAGCCGCCAAATTCGTAACGAATACCAGCTTGGATTCTCCAAACACTATCATCTACGTCAGTTGTAAATGGAATGCCTGTGTTTCTGCCGTTGCCCGGATTGAAGTTAGAATAAACAAACTGAGTTCGGTCTGCGCTTAACGCTGCATCCAAAATTGGAACTGCTTCAGCCACATCACCTACGTCAACAAAGCGTTGAACATTTTCGCCGTCATCAAACAAGTTGAGAAGGTTTTCGATATCAAAGAAAAGCTTCAATTTGTGGTCGAAGCTTCCAGGAAGGCGAATATCTTGCTGGATGCGGATATCTACGTCTGTGCTCCAGTCTTGTTCAAATTGGTTTCTGCCAGCAATGCCACCGGCATAGCTGTTTAAACCAGACTCTTCCAAGAATCTAAAAAAGTCACCAGACTGCCCAGACGCAACAAGCGCGCTCATATCAACCAAAGGATCGTTAGGTCCGGTAGGGACGTAGAACAAGTTACGTTCTTCGTTATCTGAATCACCGAATACGGTTGTCGGCGTGTTGTTGTCATAGGCATAGCTGAACGGACGACCTGAGCGGCGGCGAACGAACATGCCAACTTGTAGTGGTGTGCCTTCAGTCCAGTAGTGCTCAAAGTTCAATGATAAGACAAAGTTGTGCTCGTTAGCATACTGCGCTGGAGCCAATCGGTTTTGGTTGATAATCGCTGTAGCGACTTCTTCAAAGCCAGAAGTTGCTGTTGAGCTTGTAATCGCATTACCGATAGTGGCATCTGTGTAAGCATAACCAAAACGAACATCTAGTGCAGAGTTAGCAGAGAAATCGAATGAACGATTTAGCTGAAACGAAACAGAGTGAGTTCGCCCGCTTACGCCGTTTGTTAGAAGTATGTCTTGGTCGTCACGGCCTGCATTACAAGCAGCAGAAACGTTACCGAAGCCTTGGCCAGGCGCGATAAACTGCGCATCACAGCCTGCCAGCAGAGGATCAACAGCAAAGAATTGTGGACGTCCATCAGGCAAGAACTGCAGGTTGCCGCCGTCGTCAACTCGTTGAGTTAAAGTCAGGTCAAGGAACTCTGAAGCGTCTTGGGCGTCACTGTAGATGTAGTCACCTTGAACCTGCCAGCCGTTTAGGAAGTCATTGTTTGACTCAACAAACCAGTTGAAACCTAGATTCCAACGTTGCTGATGCGGAAGCTGGTAGCTCGGGTCAACCGCGTCGGCGCGGCCGGTGTTAAGTGCTGCCTGCGCTCGCTGTGCTTGCCCAATACAGCCAGGAATGCCAGTGAACGTGCCGCCCTGTAATACTTGCAAGTCTGCTGCAGCGCAGCTTCTCTCGTCACCAAAACCGATGGCGCCGCCAAAGTTTTGGAAAGCATTAGCGAAGTGAACTGTTGGATCGCCACCTGAGAACAAGCCAAAGCCTGCTGTCACTTGCACCGGCCCAAACTGATCGAATGGCAGGTCGTAAGTCAAACCAAGGCGAGGCATCAACAAATCTAAACCATCAAATGATTGGTCATTCCTAAAACCGTAACGCTGCTCGTAAACAGGGTTATTGATTGGACTATCGTCAGACGCATAAGTGTCATAACGAAGGCCCGCGACTACTTGTAGCGCATCAGTCGGCTGCCAAGTGTCTTGCAAGTAGAACGAGTGAATGTCTCTGCCGAATGCCGCGGCAGCGTCATTGATGTTGCCAGTGAAAGAGCCATTACCGTCAATTGCCTGAGCAGTACCAGCCTGAAGGGCAGCAATGTCAGCAAATTCGAGAGTGCCTGTGCCGTTAGCAACAAACAGGTTAAACACGTCCAATGAATCACGCTCATAACCTAGAGTAAAACGATGATCGTTCCAAGTGTAATGGCCAGCTATTTTAAGCTGATCTAAGTTGTACTGTAGGTCGTTGGCGCTGCGGAATGTGCCAGGGCCTGACGTCAATACCACGCTGCCAGCGCCGTCAAAGACTTCAATACGTGGAATGTTGCCGTCCTGAGCTTCGCCGCCGCCTAGTGGGCCTTGGCTGTCGATTACTTCAAGCTGTGAATAACGGAATTCGGTAGAGAAGTTGCTATTCCAGTCAGAAAACAAACGAAAAGACATGGCTTCTTGGTCCGTGCCTTCAGCTTCAAAGTTGTCGCTGAAAGTGAAGCCGTTAAAACCGAAGTCATCTGCTTCTAAGTTTGATTCGGTAAGGTCTGTATAGGTAAGCTCGGCACGGTGAAAGTCATTAATGTTCCAATCCAGACGGGCGAAATAGCGCTCCGAAGTCTGGGGTAGGTTGCGCACAATACTGCCTGGATCACGGCCATATTGATTAATCAATATGTCGCGAACTCGGTTAGCATCGTCCACTGTAATAAACTGCTCATTGGCAAACCCGCCGCCGATAGGGCCGTTATTTTGAGCGGCGCCTTCGTCAGTTTCTTCGTATGATCCATAGAAGAAAAGTTTATCTTTGATGATTGGGCCGCCAAGTTCAGCACCCCAGTTTAGATCTTCGAAAGGCTCAGTGATCACAGTGTTTCCGTTTATCGTGTCACCTGTGCTGCTATCGTCGTTAAAGAGATAGAAAGTAGAACCTTGCCACTCATTGGTGCCAGACTTAGTCACAACATTGACGTTACAACCAGTGAAACGACCGTACTGGACATCAATCGGTGCGAACTCAACAGAGGCATTCGCCATGCTGTCAAAAGGAATAGGGAAAGTGTTTCGGGCTGAATTACCGGAAGCATTCAGACCAAAGCCGTCGGCAGAGGCTACGCCGTCGATAGTAAATGAATTAGAACGGTTGCTGCCCCCTAGACATGACACGCCAAATCCGTTGCCGCCAGCTGCGCGGCCAACACCAACACGTGGGTCGAGTCGGATAATGTCGCGAACTTGTCGGCTAATAGAGGGAAGTGCACTTATCTGACCGAGGTCGAAAGAACTGCTTGGCCCAATGGCCAGATTTGCTGATCGCACTGCTGAAGCGATAACAACAATTTCTTCGATGCCAGCTGAGATGTTTTCAAGCGCTACATTAAAGTTTACAGCACCAGAAAGGGTGGTGAAGACATCAGTAATAGTAGTGCTCTGATAGCTGCCAGATGAAATGCTGATTGTATAGGGGCCGCCAACTGTAAGGTTACGGACGTTAAAGTTGCCGCTGTCGTTGGTTGAAACTCTTCGATTCGATCCAGTCCTGGTATCGGTCACAACAACTGAGGCGCCTGATTCGGCACTGCCAGATGGATCTGTCACAGTTCCTCTAACGGAACCTGTGATTTCCTGCGCATTTAGTGCGCCAGGGAGGGTAAGCAACAGCATTGCCGCTAACAGTGCTTTGCCAAAAAAGGCAAATACATTCTGTGAAGAATGTGGGGATATAAATGCGCTTTGCATTGTCTAACTCCGGTTGTTCATAAAAGCGCATATTATCATTGAGAAATGTGACAAAGATATTGCTAATCACCCAATTCAATTGGGCCAGACCCATTGATTTTCCTCGATTATCCCGCAAGTTTATGAAATAAATGGAATAATCCCGTTGGCTATCTTTTTCATTATTTCCATATCATATAAAAAGTAGAAATTTAAGCAGGTGTTAATAGCCTGACGGCAGTCATTTTTCCGATGTGTTGCTCTGATATCCTAAAATGATTCAGTGCTTTAAAAAAAGCGCTAAAGACCCATTTTCGCCAATAGGTCTTTTGAATAAGGATTCGATTACTCTCGCTAGTGACCGCTGTGCGAGCCGAGAGGGCGCCGAGGGGCGATTTTTTTGGCGGGAAGCAGGCAGAAGTAGTGCAGGTAGAAGTAGTGCAGGTAGAAGTAGAAGCGGCAGCCAGCGGAGGATTAACTGTGACCGCTAATACCCTTTTCTATCTGTTGAGGCCCTATTCCTTCTTTCACCCGGCGGGGGATAAATCCGTACCGCCGAGCGTTTTCAGAACAGACCGTTAGCAAATCAATAGCGGTCAAAACCCCCGTTTACATTAAGTTTTCTTGTTAGCAGCAAGAATCTTCTTAATATAGGTGCCAGTATGGGATTTTTTAGATTCTGCAACGTCCTCAGGGGTGCCTTGGGCGATAATTTTGCCGCCGCCACTGCCGCCTTCCGGACCTAAGTCGACTATCCAGTCAGCAGTTTTAATAACATCTAAGTTGTGTTCTATAACTATGATTGTATTGCCTTGATCGCGCAGATGATGAAGCACGGCCAATAGTTGCTTGATGTCGTGAAAATGTAAGCCGGTGGTTGGTTCGTCGAGGATGTATAGGGTCTTGCCGGTGTCTCGTTTTGACAGCTCACGGGATAGTTTAACCCGTTGAGCTTCGCCTCCTGAGAGTGTCGTTGCAGCTTGTCCTAGGCAGACATAAGAGAGGCCTACCTCTATCAAGGTTTGCAGCTTTCGTGCAATGGCAGGCACAGGATCAAAGAACACCCGAGCGTCTTCTATAGTCATGTCTAGCACTTCGTTGATGTTCTTACCTTTATAGCGAACTTCTAAAGTCTCACGGTTATATCGTTTGCCACGGCAAACATCGCAGGAAACGTAAACGTCTGGCAGAAAGTGCATTTCAACTTTTACCATGCCGTCACCCTGGCAGGCTTCGCAGCGACCACCCTTAACATTAAAGCTAAAGCGCCCAGGTTTATAGCCTCGAGTTCTTGCTTCTTGGGTGCCAGCAAACAGTTCGCGCACAGGGGTAAAGATTCCAGTGTAAGTAGCTGGGTTCGATCTTGGCGTGCGGCCAATTGGGCTCTGATCAATATCGACAACTTTATCCAACGCATCGATGCCTTTTATCTCGTCATAGGCAGCAGGCGTAAGGGTGGTTGCATTGTTTAGTTTAGTGGCGGCAATGGGATATAGCGTGCTGTTGATCAGTGTTGATTTACCCGAGCCTGAAACACCGGTGATACAAGTGAATAGTCCGATTGGAATGCTTAAATTGACGTTTTGAAGATTATTGCCATTAGCACCCAGGAGTTCTAAGGTTTTGCCTTCTTTGTTAACGGTTCGCAGAGCTGGAATCGCTATCGATTCAACACCTGAGAGATACTTACCTGTTAGCGAGCGTTTTGACTTCTTGATGTCCTCGACAGTGCCTTGCGCAACTATTTCACCGCCATGGACGCCAGCGCCAGGACCAATATCAATTATGTGGTCTGCGTTGCAAATAGCTTCTTCATCGTGCTCAACCACTATCACGGTGTTGCCTAAATCTCGCAGATGAAACAGAGTATTCAGAAGACGGTCATTATCCCGCTGGTGAAGGCCGATAGAAGGCTCGTCAAGTATGTACATAACTCCCACCAGGCCAGCACCAATCTGGCTGGCTAGGCGAATGCGCTGTGCTTCACCACCTGACAGTGTGTCTGCGCTGCGGCTCAAGGTAAGGTAGTTAAGGCCAACATCTACTAAGAATTTCAATCTGTCTTGCAGTTCTTTTAGGATTTTGTCAGCGATCTTTGCTTTAGTGCCTGTAAGCTTGAGTTTACGAAAGTAATCGGAGGACTGTGCCACTGTCATCTCGGTGATGCCTGGCAGATTCAATCCTTTCAGTAAAACAAAGCGGGCATCCTTTTTAAGCCGGGTGCCTGCGCAGTCCGGACATGACTGCGAGCTAAGATATTTAGACAGTTCCTCGCGCACATGGTTCGACTCGGTCTCTCTATACCGACGCTCCATATTAGGTAGAATTCCCTCAAACGGATAGCTTCTGGTTACTGTGTCACCACGGTCATTGACGTAGTGAAAGTCGACCACTTCCTTGCCACTGCCGTTTAGAATATAGCTTCGATGTTTTTGAGAAAGCTCCTCAAATGGGACGTCCACGCTAAAGCCGTAATGCTTGGACAGGGAGTTAAGCATTTGGAAATAGTAAATATTACGCCGATCCCAGCCGCGAATTGCGCCTTCAGCAAGGGCTAGGGCTTCGTCTACTACTATTCGTGATTCATCAAAAAACTGCTTTAAACCAAGTCCGTCACAGCCGGTGCAGGCTCCAGCGGGATTGTTAAAGGAGAACAGTCTTGGTTCTAGCTCAGAAATACTGTGGCCGCATTGAGGGCAGGCGAATAACGAGGAGAAGACTAGATCTTCAGTCTCGTCTTTTTTGCCTTTCTTGTCATCCTCGTCCATAAAACTGACCACCGCTAAACCGTCGGCAAGCTGGATTGCGGTCTCAAAACTTTCAGCTAAACGCTGTTCTAAGCCTGGTTTGATTTTCAGGCGGTCGATGACAACATCGATAGAATGTTTCTTATTTTTTTCAAGCTCGGGCGGATACTCAATCTCGCAGACTAAGCCGTCTACTCTTGCGCGAATAAATCCGCTGCTGCGAAGTTCGCTAAACACATGTAAATGTTCGCCTTTCCTCTCTCTGATCATAGGCGCTAGCACCATGATTCGAGAATCGTCTGGGAGAGCCATGACCTTGTCTACCATTTGGCTGACCGTTTGTGCTTCTAGTTTGACGTTGTGTTCAGGGCAGTGAGGATCGCCGACCCTAGCGAACAACAGCCTCAGGTAATCATAGATCTCGGTAATTGTGCCGACGGTTGACCTCGGATTATGAGAGGTCGATTTTTGTTCTATAGAAATAGCCGGTGATAGACCCTCAATATGATCAATATCGGGCTTTTCCATCATCGACAAAAACTGCCGTGCATAGGTAGACAGAGACTCTACATAGCGCCGCTGGCCCTCTGCATAAAGTGTATCGAACGCCAAAGACGATTTCCCTGAGCCAGATAGGCCAGTGATAACCACAAGTTTATCTCGCGGAATCGTTACGTTGATGTTTTTCAGATTATGGGTGCGTGCACCACGTACAACAATCTTATCCATGCAGGTCTCGGTTGGAATGGGGAAACCGGGTATTATCTTCAATTACAACGCTTAGAGCAAAGGTCCTGACTCTTTGTTGTGTCTTTATAGTTAATTTGCTGGAAAATTTCTCAAGCCAGCGGCCATGAGTTAGACTTATACGTGTATAGGTAAATCAAATTTGAGGGGGTCAGTGTGGCAAGTCGAGGCGTTAATAAAGTAATTCTGGTGGGTAATGTTGGTAATGACCCTGAAGTTAGGTACATGCCTAATGGCAACGCCGTGGCTAATGTCTCTATTGCGACGAGTGAGACTTGGAAAGACAAAGGCAACGGTGAGCAGCAAGAAAAAACCGAATGGCATCGAGTAGTTTTCTTTAATCGCCTAGCCGAAATTGTCGAGCAATATATTAAAAAAGGCAGCAAGCTCTATTTAGAGGGCCGCCTGCAGACTCGTCAATGGGAACAGGATGGAGTTAAGCGTTATACGACGGAAATCGTGGCTAGTGAAATGCAGATGCTAGATTCTCGCGGCGGCGGTGCAATGGAGCAGGGTGGCGGAAATTCCTTCGGCCAGTCTCAGCAACCACAAAAGTCATCACAAAGCGCCCCGCAATCAGCGCCTCAAGCGGCTTCTGGGCAGGCAGCGCCATCAAATTTTGATAATTTTGACGACGACATCCCATTCTAAGCGCCGTTAAACCTTAAAAAGCCTAAAAGAAAAAGGGGCCGCCACTCGGCGGTCCCCTCTATTTCCAGCGAGAATCCCAGAGAATTCCCTGTATTTGGTGGAAAGCACTTGATGAAAAACACGTCTCGACAGCAGAACAACGCTTGACTTACACCTCTTATTGACCGAAGTTAATATTCCCTTATTAATAGCCTATGTTGTTAATCTACTTAGATAAATAGGATTTGTGTGTGAAGCTGTTTCTGGTTGGTGTGAACAGCCCTACAGGAAAAGAATTGGTCGAAATCCTACGCCGTCGTAAGATTCGATTTTTGGCGCCTGCGGATAAGCATTTTGAGCAAGGCAATGAAGTTGCTATCGCCAAAATGATCACTGACTACGATCCTGATCAGCTCATCAATATGGCAGATTTTATCTCAGGTAATCACAGCGCCCTGAACAGGGCAGAGAAAGTCCAAGATCGCTGCTACCGAATAAATACTTACCTGCCTGCCGCACTATCAGAAATCTGTAATCATCTGAATGTCCCGATGATCCATCTTTCAAATCCTTATGTCTTTGATGGCGAGAAGCGCTTAGGCTATAACGAAAATGATGAGCCTAATCCGATTGGTGTCTACGGTATTGCGTCTTTGCAAGGGGAGTTAGCAGTTCAGCAACATGCCTCTCATGTGATTATTAGGTCTGGGTGGTTGTTTGGCAAACATAAGAAAGGTCTTATTAAATCCTGGATTCGTTCGGCTATTAAAAGCGACGGTCAGCTGCAAGTGCAGCGGCGAAGATTTAGTCCCACCCATACTGGTGATTTAGCGGCGGCGATTTTAGCTATAGCCCAACAGATTGATTGTGCTGCAAATGTTTGGGGGCTTTACCATTACAGTGGTTTGGAAACTAAAACCGAAAGTGAGTTTGCCGAGCAGACGTTAAAATACGCCGCTAATCATGACGAGCAGATTTATCAGTTATTGGATAATAAAAAAATTATAGAGCGCGACGTGCGTTCACCGGAAATTCACAGCGCAACACTTTCAAGTAAAAAGATATCTGACACGTTTGGGATTAAGCAAAAGTCATGGCATGGAGACCTTAAGGAAACCGTGAAATCTTTGTATGCCAATAAAAATAAATCTTAGAAATTAATCTGCACCGCTTTATCTGATAGTGAAGTGCAATCTTAGTTCTTAATTTTAATTAGAGTACCAAGAGTAGACCGCTCAATCATGAACTCATCACTTACACCTGTAGACCTAGCCTTTGCACATTTGTTAAGGACGCTAAAGCCCGTTACCGAAGACGAAGATATTCCTGTCGAAGAGGCTTTAGGGCGAGTTCTGGCTTGGGAAAACGTAGCGCAGATAAATGTGCCGCCCCATGCCAGCAGCGCAATGGATGGCTATGCGGTGCTGGCCAAAGACACTAATCAAGCCCCGCAGCAATTAGCTGTAACGCAGCGTATTGCTGCGGGGCAGGTGGGCACAGATTTATCATCTGGACAGGCTGCTCGAATATTTACTGGTGCACCTATGCCGCCTGGTGCTGATGCCGTGGTGATGCAAGAAAACTGTAGTGCCGGCGACGGTAATCTTACCGTTTTGCAAACCGCAAAGCCCGGCGAGAATCTGCGTAAGGCTGGAGAGGATATTGAGACAGGGGTGATACTATTTCGTCAAGGGCATAGACTTCGAGCTCAAGATTTAGGTGTGTTGGCATCCACTGGTCAGGCGGAGATACGGGTCCGCCGGAAACTTAAAGTTGCATTGTTAACCACTGGCGATGAGATAATTCAGCCAGGTGCGAAACCACTTCCAGGACAAATTTACAATTCAAATTATTTCACGCTGCGCGCCCTGCTTGAATCCTTGCAAGTAGAAGTCTTGGATATGGGTGTGCTTAAAGATGATTTAGAATCCACTCAGACAATGCTTGAAGTCGCTTCAAAATCTGTAGATTGTATTGTGACCACCGGCGGTGTTTCCGTAGGTGAGGAAGATCATGTCCGAGCGGCTGTTGAGGCGCTTGGTAGAATTGAACTTTGGAAGTTGGCTATTAAGCCGGGCAAGCCTTTTGCTAGTGGAAAGGTTGGCAATGCACAGTTTTTCGGACTGCCTGGAAACCCCGTGTCAGCGTTTGTAACTTTTGCGTTATTGGTAAGACCTTCTTTGTTGAAGATGCTGGGCTGCCAAAATATTGGCTTTCAATCGTTTTTTATAAAGGCGGGGTTTTCAGCACCCGAGTCTGGCGCGCGACAAGAATATCTTCGGGTGTCTTTAAATGAATCCGACGGTGAGACGACTTTGGCCCCTTATGCAAACCAAAGCTCGGGGGTTAGTGTATCACTCAGCCACGCTGATGGCTTAGCTGTAGTGCCGCCGCATACCGAAGTAAAGGTTGGTGCATCGCTTCGATTTATTCCTTTTTCTGAACTTCTTAACTAATGGACCTTGTATGCTCGGTTTGAGATTTGCTCTATTGCCTTTGCTGCTATGCGTTCTGCTGATTGGCTGCAGTAGTCCTGTCGGTTTGACTGAGGGTGGAGCTAAACGGTCTGGGGAAAGGATCAAAGACCCTCAAATTAGAGTGATTTCAAGCGCTGAAGTATTTGTTGGAAGCGGTGGCAGTAGAAAAATATCGACGCCGGACCTTCTCTATGCAGCCTTACAGGCTTTAGATGCCGATAGATTGCTTACCCCGGTCGATGATAGCGCTCATGCTAAATTCATGCGGGTTCTTGCTACTGAGCCCAATAACGTAATTGCCCTTGATGGCATCCAAAACATAACCTTACGTTATTTGCAGCTCGCCGAAGAGGCTATGCGGCGCGGGCTCTTCGTAGAATCAGAAACGATGCTTGATCGTGCCCGGTTTGTTGATCAGGATCATCCTGGCATAGCTGGAGTAGAGCTGGCTTTAACGGCAGAGATGAAGTCAAATGATCTATTCTTCAGTTTTGATGCTGCCGAAATGACAGATCGAAGCGCACAGACACAGCAACGGCTGCAAGAAATTGCCGTTCAAGCAAAACAAGCAGAGGCATTCTTTCTTATTACGGCACCCAATGACGAGCTGGCACGTTGGATGTTCAGTGTCATGAGAGAGGCCGTATCGGGGTATCGATTACGCGGCAACATCGAACTTGCTGGTCGAACCAGTATTCGTTTGCGGATGCCGACTGAGGCGGAGCAATAAATGATAATTGAACAAGCACAGACAAGCCGGTGGCAGCGTTTTAAAGAAAAGCTCAATCCAAGTAACGGAGGCTTTAGGAAACTGATTTTATTAGCCTTTGTCCTGCTTGTGAGTTGGGTATTGTTGATTGGGGTGTACTGGAGCGGTGAGCCAGATCCATTTTCAGTGAGCGACAACGTATCAGATAAGCTAGCGGTCTCAGGTAACAGTATCGTTACCGGGACTTTGGTGACTGCTACGTTAATAAAAGTGTCAGAGACTATGTTAGATAAATCTGGTGGCTATTTGAGTAACGACGTGATGCCGCCGGGGCTCTATCTAGATAATATACCCAGTTGGGAGCTAGGGGTTTTAAAACAGGTTCGTGATCTGTCTAGGTCATTGAGAGAAGGATTCAGTCGTTCTCAGTCCCAGTCTACAGAAGATCCAGATTTACAAATAGCCTTTCCAAGATTCAGTGTTGATAATACAAGCTGGTTATTTCCGGCCGCTGAATCTGAGTACCGGGTTGCTATAAATAGCCTTTATTCTTACCTTTCGAGAATCTCAGACCCTAGCAATGCGGATGCTCAGTTCTATGCCAGGGCAGACAATTTGGCGAGCTGGCTATTATACGTTGAATTAAGTTTGGGAAGCCTTTCGCAAAACTTAAGCGAATCTGTCGGCCAGCAGAAAATTAATACCAATACAGCTGGTGAGAACGGGGCTGCACAATCCACCCCCACTCCAAATGAGCAGAAAAGAAAGACAGCTTGGCTAGAAATTGACGATGTTTTTTATGAGGCGCGAGGTGCGACTTGGGCGATTATGCATTTCCTCAAAGCTGTTGAGCTAGATTTTGAAGATGTGCTGGCTGATAAAAATGCTACCGCTAGTCTTCGGCAAATAATAAGAGAGATGGAAGAAAGCCAGCGGCCGCTTTTTTTCCCAGTCATTTTAAATGGCTCTGGTTTTGGGGTTTTTGCAAATCATTCATTAACCATGGCGAATTATATTTCTAGGGCGAATGCGGCGATCATAGATTTACGCCGTTTGCTTGAGCGGGGATAATTTTTTCTGCGTTACCAAATTTATTTTACCGTCAATGCAATGACAACTAACAAGAATAATAATTGTAAAAAAGCTGCATGCTGATACTGATGTCCTAGCTATACAGATAAAGATCGCTTGGCTATAGCAGTGATCTTTATCTCGATATAAACCTGAATTAAATAAGAGAATAAATTGGCTAAAAAATCCCTCATAGCTCGTTATATTCCTATGAGCCGCTGGGCGTCTCATTATACTGGCGCTAATTTAATGGATGATTCTGTCGCTGCCTTTATAGTGGCGATTATGCTCATACCTCAATCGCTAGGCCTTGCTTTGGTTGCAGGCCTTCCTCCAGAAACGGGGCTTTATGCCAGTATTTTTGGGCTGGCGGTTTATTCAGTATTTGGTACCAGCAATACCCTATCTGTGGCGCCAGTGGCTGTTATTTCATTAATGACAGCCGCGGCACTTGCAAAACTGCCAATAGAAGATCCGGCCGAAATTTTAAATGCTGCTTTCGTTTTAGCCTTGCTCTCTGGCATTGGCTTGTTTTTCCTCGGCCTATTTCGGCTTGGCTTTATGGCAAACTTTCTGTCGTATCCGGTCATCAGTGCTTTTGTAACAGCATCCGCTCTCATAATTGGGATGACTCAGTTGGAGCATCTATTTGGTATAGAAAGCGAGGGTCATAACTTAATAGGCCTGGGGCTGTCTTTACTTGAATCAATACACGAAACTAATTTAATCGCGCTCGGTCTTGGGATTGTCTCAATAGGATTTATTATTTGGTGCAAGGCTAAAATGGAATGGCTGCTAGTGAAGGTTGGATTGCCAAGTTATTTCGCAAAGGTGGTGTCCAGAACGGGGCCTGTCTTTATTGTAATCGCATCAAGTTTAGCGGCTTATATTTGGCGGCTGGATTTACATGGGCTTCAATTGTTGGGAGAAATCCCTAGCGGCATACCAAAATTTCAGGTCCCACTGATCGACACAGATCTGCTTAGCAGCCTGATAGGCTCAGCGGCATTGATCGCAATTATTGGTTTCGTAGAATCGATATCGGTTGCCCAAACAATGGCGGCAAAGCGCCGCGAACGAATCGATCTTGATCAAGAGCTAGTCGGTCTTGGCAGTGCCAATATAGTCACGTCTTTTTTTGGTGGTTTTCCTGTTAGCGGCGGATTTTCTCGCTCGGTAGTAAACTTTGATGCAGGCGCTGCGACACCTGCGGCGGGTTTGATTACGGCAATACTGGTAACTGTGGTTGCATCGTTTTTCACTCCACTTTTGTTTTGGTTACCGAAAGTTAGCCTAGCGGCGATAATTTTAGTTGCGGTCATTCCACTTATTGATTTTTCTATGTTGCGCAAATCGTGGCAGTATTCCAAAGCGGATTTTACGGCAGTTTTTTTCACTTTAACCCTGACTTTATTGGTGGGTGTGGAATTCGGAATCGCAGCGGGTGTATTAGCCTCAGTACTGATTCATTTGTACAAAACATCACAACCTCATGTGGCGGTGGTTGGCCGGGTGGCGGGCTCTGAACATTTTCGTAATGTTAAACGCCATAACGTGGAGACTTTTGAAAACCTTCTTTCTATAAGAATCGACGAAAGCCTTTATTTCGCTAACACTCGTTACCTAGAAGAGCTTATCTTCAAGCTGGTTTCAAAGCGGTCAAAAGTTGAGCATGTGATCCTGATGTTTACAGCCGTTAACGCGGTTGATATGAGTGCCTTGGAAACTTTAACGAAAATCAACGATACCCTTTTCGATCTTGGTATATCGCTGCATCTCTCTGAGGTTAAAGGACCAATAATGGATAGACTGGAACCGACTGAATTCATTAAATACTTGTCTGGAAACTGCTACCTTAGCCAGAATCACGCGGTTGAGGCATTGAAGAGCACGGAGATGCCTTCGTCAGGTTTGTAGGAATTATGATAGCTGTTTAGGAATGCGCAGCGTTTGAGAGAGTTACCTGCCTGTTTCCTTAACTACTTACTTATCTTTCGACCTCGCCCCCCCCATTACCTTTCTCCCTCTTTTCCCCTTTTCCTTCTTTTTTCCCTGTCAATCCAACCTTTTGACCATAATTCTTCGATTCGAGATTAATTAATGGCGCAAAAGTTTAAAACAGTCTAAACCTTAGGTAGAGAGCACAAAACTCGCGCCATTAAAGGCCTGAGTAGTGATGATGCTTTGACTGAGCTGAAAGAGGATTAGGCAAATGACCGGCAAGACCCATGACGAACAATCCAGTAACGATAATTCTGATGCATTTTTAGACCTTGAGATTGATGAGTCGCAAACTGGTGAGGACGAGGGCATTCAGGCACTTGATGATGCAGAGTATGAGAGCTATATCGCGAGTCAGACATCACTGCCGGACTTCGATCGCGACCAACTTCAACAGCACATCCAAACCTTGGAACAGAAACTTGCCCGCCAAAAAGCAAAGGGCAGTCTTGGCTTTCTAAATCCAGAGCAGCAGCAACAGCTTACGATTCTTCTCGAGAGGCAAACTGAGAGTGATGCAGCGACTAGGCAGCTTAAAACGCTTGTAGAGAGAGCAGTAGAACTCAATCAGCAAAGCCAGCAGATTCAACAAGAGATACAAGGGCTAAATATTGTTAGCGAGAATGCTACCAATAAATGTTACGAAATAACCTATGGTGCTCAGCACGTCATTGACCAAAACGACAAGCTTCAGAAAAGTTTGACGCAACATCTTGACCATGCCAGTGAGCTTAATGAGCAATGTGAGACGCTGGCCGAGAAACTAGGTCAAGACATTGAAGAGTCTTGTTTATCGCGCCAAAAAATGGATGCGGCTACGGATCGAACTCAGGCTGTCTATCAAAAGTCTCGACAGCTTTTAGATGATGTAACGACTTGCCGTGCGGAGATTTCTGAGCAAGCAAACATAATTCATCAAGTCACCGAAATCAGTAAGCACATTAATAGTGAATCTGAAAACTTGCATAAGTCGCTCGAGGTATTAAAGAGCCAAGTTCAAGATAAGCTCGATCTGCAAACTCAGCAGATTGAAGCAACTAACCAGGTGCTCGGGAAAGTAAAGAAAATTGCGAACGAAATAGTCGAGGGCAAGCAAGAAACTGACGAAGTTTTAACAGATGTAGTAACAAACAACACTGAAAGTAGGGCGCTGCTAGAAAAAATGACCGTGCTGCTTAGCGAAGGCATAGACAAGCAAAAGCAGAATCGTAATCTTAACCTTGAACTACAAAATAGCTTGCACCGTAACCAGCAACAACGGGAAGAACTCACCGTTCTTACAAGCGAGTGTAGGGAAATTCGCGACACCTCCCTTGAGTCGCAAAAGCGCAATGACGGAAACATCAAAGAATCATTAGAGCGTCTCAGTGTGTCAGTGGCTGAAAGTAAGCAGAATCAACTGCAAGCCGAGCATATTCTAAAAGATGTGTTCGACAATAATTGTGAAAGCAAAGTTTTGATTGAGCGTATGACAAGTCTGAGCTCGGCTGCGGGCTCAACACAGCAAGAAAACACGCTGCTTAACACCGAGCTAAAAAGTGTTCTAGTTCACAGCACCGAGACTCGAGATGAGTTGGTTGGATTGGCAACTGATTGCCGCAGAGTGCGTGATAAGTCTGCAGCATTGTTAGAGACGTCAGTTGAAGTTAATAATGATTCGCAAAGCAGTGTCGCTCGTCTGAACGAATACATGGACAGTATGTGTGAAACCAAGGATGAGCTTAAAGAGTTAATTAAGACCAGTAAGCATATTCATGGCGAAGCGAGCGACAGTTTAGATTCGATGCGTACCAATATTGGTAACTCGACTCTAATCCAGAAAGAATGTATCCGACTCAATAAGGAGTCAGTGACAACAACCCTTGATGCGAAGAAAATCACAGAAAAATTTACTGAGGAATTGGAGTCATCGTTTAGGCTTAATAAACATTATCAAGACCGTTTGAAATCGGCAGAGAAAAAATACTTAAGTGCCTTGGAAGCTGAGAAAAAATATCAAGACTTACATGAAACAACGCTTAAGACGTTACGCGAAAACGAAGCTCAGCTAGCCGAAGCTGCAGAAACCATCAAGGAATACGGTGACAATACGTCAGAATACAACACTACAGTGAAACAGTTTCAGCAAACTACTGTCCAATCTCAGCAGATTATTCTAGAAACCCAGTCATCGATAAAATCGTTGATTAGCAGTAACGATCAACTGACTGAGGAAAATAGATTTTTGAAAGCGCAGCTGCAAAATCGCGAGCCGGCAACATCGTCATCAATGTGGACTGGAATAGATGCAGAACTCCTATCCGATCCTTTGCAGGCTGGTAGTTTTGACAGCGAATTAGGTCAATTTAAATAGTTGGCCGCTTCTGTAAAGATTAAGCAGTACAGGGTGCATTGCTTAATCTGATCTTAAAGCCCTGACAAGAATCAAAATGATCGACGCGGTGAGTCAAGGTTTTAGGAAACATGGCCACGCAGGTATTGGGATCGATGGCTTATCCAAGTCTGCGGGTGTTACATCCGGAGCGTTCTATTCTGATCTTGGGTCAAAAAATGAGGCATTTTTGATGGTCTTAGCAATCGGCCTTGATGATGTGATGAATAGCCTCTCAGCAATTCAGCGCGATCAAGATTCCGATTGAGTTAAGTTCTTCGCGGAATACTCTCTCGGAGAGTCTCATAGAAGCGATATGGAGCAGGGCTGCGCGATGGCAGCGCTGACACCAGGAGCGGTCCGCTTCGGCCCTGAGATGCGTGAGGTGTTTGAGGGAAAATGTCAGCTATTGTAAAAATCGTAGCGCAAGGTTTGGCTGGTGGTACAGAAAGTAGCCGTGATGTTCGAGCTTGGTCAATGCTCCTAGTCCTTATCGGTGGAATTAATATAGCAAGTGGGATGAAGAGTGAAGAGGTATCGAATACGGTGGCCGATGCGATTAAGTCTGCTGCAATCAATGCCGCTGGCCGTGCGCGAGTCGTTAAACCGTTATGACGGTTTGAGAATGCTGCTGGGATAATGCGGTCGCTGGATCTCTTTTCAGACGTTGGGAAAAGCAATGAATAATAAAACACAGCTACGAAAACCGTGAGACAGCACATTGCGGTATATTCGTTTACATCTATATGTTCTGCAATCGAACGCGGCGCCAGGGTCGTGTTGGAGGTGCTTGTTCAGAGGCATTTGAACGTTTCTTTAAAAGAGGCTTAGGTTGTCCGTATGTCATTAAAAGAACGTAAGCTTTAAGAGAAGGCGGCAGTAATAAAGTAGTAGTGTTTAGCGACGTTGACTGTGTGTAACAATTAGATTCTTGAGGATGGGGCACGTTACCGGCGTATAAAGATTAAGCCACTGGAGAAAGGCTTGCTATTAATAATAGACTGGTCTATTGTAAAGGCTATGGCTAGAACACGTGACGATCAAAAGTTTAATCAGCGCCGCGACTCGCTTATCAGTGTAGGGGAGGAGTTGTTTATCACCAGTAGTTTTAATAGTGTCGGATTGAATGACATTCTGAAGCGCGCGGCCATACCGAAGGGTTCGTTCTACCATTATTTTGAGAGCAAGGAGGATTTTGCTCTGCAGGTTGTTGAGCAATATCACAAGGCACATCATGAGGCCCTTGAGGAAGTGCTAGGGGACGGTTCAGTGGATGCCTATCACCAATTAAAGGCGTTCTTTCAAAAGAACATAGATCATTACTGCGATGTAGGTTATTGCCAAGGCTGCTTGATGGCAAACCTGTCTCAGGAGATTGCAGACGTAAACGAAAAGATGCGTAGCAAGATAAGTGAGTTGTCCACGGAGATGGTAGATAGGGTAGGTGAATGTCTGCAACGATTGGAGCAGAACGAATTGAATCTGGGGCATTTAAGGCCCTGCGAGGCCGCGCAGTTATTAATGAATTCATGGATGGGCGCCATTATGAAGATGAAACTTGAAAAGAGCCGTGAGCCATTAGATGTTTTCATGAAATTTTTCTTCTCACATTAGGCCGGTGTTTTTTTAAATATAAAATAATAGACTGGTCTAATAATTAATTGAGATAGGAATAAATTGGGCTAGAAATGTACATACAATATTAAAGGTCTCCTTGGCTTTCTCGAGCCGAGCGCAGTGAGAAAAA
Source organism: Pseudohongiellaceae bacterium (assembly GCA_047617605.1). Classification (GTDB taxonomy): domain Bacteria; phylum Pseudomonadota; class Gammaproteobacteria; order Pseudomonadales; family Pseudohongiellaceae; genus UBA9145. The sequence goes on from JBLGBJ010000008.1 coordinate 86,236, forward strand.
ATACTATGACTACTAAGCAAGAATATGAAGTTACTCCAAGGTTTCGAGCCATTTTCCAATTGTCATCGCAGAGATTGTCGGCCCCCTTCGGCACAGCGTCGGCAATTTTTTTATTACTGCTGATGACGGGCTCGCCCCTGTACGCAGAGGTCGACAATGACCCGTTTGAAAAAGTTAACCGGATCACTTACAGCCTAAATGCCAGGCTCGATGAAGCGTTACTGAAACCGTTTGCAAGTGGCTACCAAAGCTACACGCCGAAAGTTGCCAAGCAAGGCATAGAAAATTTCTTCGATAATCTGGATGACGTTCGCGTTGGGGCAAATGACCTGATGCAGCTGAGGTTCACGCAAGCAGCTAAGGATTTTGGGCGCTTTATAACGAATAGTACGCTGGGAGTAGCTGGCTTGTTCGATATAGCTGAGCCGGCATTCAATCTTGAAAAGAACAAGCAAGATTTCGGTAAGACTCTAGCACACTGGGGTGTGGGTTCTGGTCCCTATTTAGTGTTGCCTTTTTTTGGGCCGAGTACAGCTCGCGACGCTTTCGGTCTAAGTGTGGATGCAGCAGCAGCTGATCCGATTCCCGCTATAGATCATGTGCGTTCGCGCAATGGCCTGCTGGCAACGAAGAGCACCGGTAGGCGTGCCGGCTACTTGGCATTCGAAGAGCTGATAATAGGCGATGAGTACCTTTTTGTGAGAGGCCTCTACTTGCAGGGGCGGGAGTACGCAATCAGCGGTGACACTGTTCAAGTAACTTTCGATGATTTCTAACTGAGAACTACTAATTTTTTGTGTTGCTGTCGCAATTAAGAGGTTGAATTAATATGCAATAATTAAGATCAGCTATGTAGGAATTATTGGTGGCATAGGGCATGAATCAACGATTGAGTATTATCTTGAAATCATTGCCGCATATTGTGAACGCAATTCTCAGTGAGACTACCCACAAATAATCATAAAAAGCATCAATACGAAAAAGAAGCTGGATATTATTGCGAATAAAGGCTTTGACGGCGTTACTCGCTATCTAGTCTCTTAACTCTATAAGCTTGTGGCTGCAGGCGCTGACTTTGGGTTGCTGGCTTCAATTACGTCCTACATTGTTTTCGATAGAGTACGCCAGTTATCACCGCTGCCTCTCATAAGTATTTTTGATGAGACTTTTCAAAAAGCACAAGAAATGAACCTTCACTGTGTCGCTTTAATTGGCAACTATATTGCCTCGAAGAACTTATAAACCGAAAAGGAGGCCTGATTTTGATGATAGACCTCTCTACAGCTCGAACAACACATGGAATATTTTTTTGGCTTTTCACGTAGTGAGTATAGCAATTGGTGCGTGTGTTGTAGGTAGGTAGCTAAACAGGCCTCATGCTCCACTTTGGCTTGAGGTCTTAATTGGTAGACGCAGCACTCTCACCTAATTCAATGTGGGCGTTTCTTTTTAAAAGCTGTTTTGTTACAAAACTGGGTTCTTAACAGAGGCGAGTTCAGCGCGATTTCTTTGAGCTGACAGCAGGCGGATCAACTAAACGCCAGGAGCGGACAAAGTAAAGCGAGGCTTGTCCCCTATTTCCTATTCTTGGTAGGGTCAGGTCCCCATTTGCATATCTCTAAACTAGCAGTGGTGCTTCAGGTAGGTATATTAATTCTTTCGCCTGGGTTTTGCTTTCCCTGTTGGGACGGCATTGTGTGGGTCTTGCGGCCACGAATGTTTTGGATAGCGCCCTTTCATTTCCTTTCTGACGTCTTGGTAAGAAGTTTCCCAGAACCCAGCCAGATTCTGAGTGACCTGCACCGGTCTGCCGGCAGGGGATAGCAGATGGACAGTGAGTGATACCTGACCATTGAGGACCGCGGGCGTATCAACGCATCCAAACATTTCCTGTAGCCTTACCGCGAGTACCGGCGGTGTTGTTGTGTAATCAAGCGCGTAACTTGAACCAGAAGGTACCTGCAACCGCTGGGGTGCCAGTACATTCAGTTGTTGATTTTGTTCCCATGTCAGTAGCGCTGTAAGAATTGACTTCAAATCCAGTTTTTTAAAATGGCTTAGCAGGTTGACAGGTTCGAGATATGGTCCGAGCCAATTATCCATGGAAGCGAGCAGGTGTTCATTGGACACCTCAGGCCAGGCCCTATCGCCGGTAGTGATTCGGACGAGCTCGACACGTGCCTGCCATTGCCTTAGTTCCGGCGTAAAAGGTAAGCTTTCAAGCCCTGAAGTTTGAACATATTTTATGAGGGCTGCTTGCTTTGCTTCAGTCGGAACCTTTGAGAGTTTGCTGCAGCTTAAAACGAGAGCGCCGATCTGTTGTCTTTGTTCGGCGATGAAACGCTTTGTTTTGCTATCCCACTCGACGATAGTGTTGTTTACAATCTGGTCTGCAAGTAATGTCTCAAATAGTGTTTCATCCAAAGTAGCAGCGGATTGAATCGTGTCGCTTATTGATCCTGCCTTTCCTCCAGCTTCAGCGACGGCCAGCCACTTCGATTTTCCCAAGGTATGGTTATGCGCGATGCTAACACCTCGGCCGTTCGATAGTTGAAAACCGCCAGCATGACGACGCCTGGCAATTCGATCAGGGTAGGCGCAGGCAATTAGATATCCAGATACTTGATGGCTTTTTAGTGTTTGTGCGGGGGTAGCGATTTTCAGCCCGCTGATTTGCGCACTGAATTGTTCGGCGAGTTGAAGGCTACGACGAGACCAGCTTTGATGTTGGTTCGGGCATGTTGATTTTCCCAGCAGAATATCAAGTCTCTCGTTCATATCAGGAGTGTCCCGGCCTAACGGATCCCGATCGGACAGGATGCTCGCAAGAAGGCTAGCTGTGTTTGTCTGCCCAATCGATTGGCCGCATATCAGCATGTGCGCAAGACGCGGGTGCGCCGCAAGGCTAGCCATCTGGATACCGTGATCGGTGAGTCGCAGGCCGTTATTACTCTCTACTGTCGCGCCGAGTTTCTTCAACAGCGACACCGCTTGCAGCCAAGGACCTCTGCCCGGTGGGTCCAGCCATGCGAGGTCTATGGGGTCATTGATGCCCCATTGTAAAAGCTGCAGCGCAACAGGGGTGAGGTCGGCGTTTAGTATCTCTGGCGTTGCGTGAGGAGCCATCTGATCTTGCTGGCTTTTTGACCAAAGCCGATAACATTTCCCCGGACGTAATCTGCCGGCTCGGCCCGCTCTTTGGGTGCTCGATGCCTGGGAAATCTTGCGAGTATGCAGGCGTGTCATGCCCGATGTCGGATCGAAGACAGGTTCTCGGGCGAAACCAGAGTCGATAACAACATCTACGCCTTCGATAGTTAAACTGGTTTCCGCTATGTTGGTTGCAAGCACGATTTTTCGTTCACCGGGGTTTAGTACCGGAGCGATGGCGGCTTGTTGTTCCTCTAGGGAAAGATTGCCATAGAGAGTTCGCAGGTGCACGCCGGTTATTTTTCGGCTCTGCAGCTCTATGGCAAGGGAGTCTTCCACTCTCCTGATTTCGCCTTGGCCGGGCAGGAATACCAAAATACTGCTGTCGAGGTTGTCAGCTATTGCCCTTAAAGTTGCCGCAACAGTCTTGTCATGGAGGGAGTCTTTAGGCTGGCTGGATTTACCATAGACTATGTCTACAGGATATTGTTTCCCTTCGCTGCGAATAACTGGCGCCCTAGTGAGTTCTTCCAGCTTATGGCTGTCGAGCGTTGCCGACATGATAATTACTTTAAGCGGATCGTCCTCTCTGAACAGGGACCTTCCTTTTAGGCACAAGGCAAGTGCCAAATCGGCATCCAGGCTACGTTCATGAAACTCGTCGAAAATAACCAGCCCCACATCGACAAGTGAGGGGTCCTCCTGCAGCATGCGGGTGAGGATGCCTTGCGTAATCACTTCAATTTTTGTGCAAGAAGAAACTCTAGTATCAAGTCGCATGCGATACCCCACGGTCTGACCTACGGATTCGTGAAGGAGGTCAGCCATCCGGTGCGCCGCAGCGCGGGTTGCAATACGCCGTGGCTCCAGCATCAAGATTTTCTTGTGGCCTAGCCAGCGCTCATTCAGCAGTGCCAGCGGTACAAGGCTGGTTTTCCCGGCGCCAGGTGGTGCCTGCACAATAGCTTCGTGGCGGTGGTTGAGGGTCGACTTCAGCTCGTCGAGGATTTCGGTAACCGGTAGATGAATGTCGGAGGGAAACAAAGGCATAGTCTTAGCAGGGGAGGCGAGATCGGTCATGAGTATAGCGCACAAGCAGCCTATTTATGGCGTCATCGTTCGTCTTGATCGAGATTGTCGATAAGCAATAAAAAGGGAAAGGCTGGCGTTGTTGGATATACCGAACTGGGCATATAAAACCCAAATAAATAAAGGGGAAAGGGGAAAGGGGAACTAATAAGATGGCAGAAACTAACGTCGACCGACTAAAACGGCTAATCACCGTACATTCAAATATCCCAGTTATTTGACTATCTTATCAGTGTCCCCTCCATACATTGCAATGCTAGTTCTATTGAATAGCATCCAGCAGAAATTGCACGAAAGAACGCGCAGCCGCTGCGCCATTTGTTCTTCCGACAGTCGAGATACAAGTGATTAAGTGTTGGGCTATTTGTATATCCCTTATAAAAAAGGCCCCGATAAAGTTGATTATCGGGGCCTTTAAAAAAAAACTTCAACTTACTTCTTAGATTTCGCTTCCTGCCTTTCTTTTTCAGCTTCAACAACAGCTTCAGAGACTGACCTTGGGCATTGCAGGTAATGAGAGAATTCCATTGAGAACTGACCGCGACCTGAGGTCATTGTTCGCAGGCTGCCAATGTAGCCAAACATTTCCGCAAGAGGCACATCGGCTTTAATACGAATACCTGTGGTGCCGGTGTCCTGATCTTTAATCATGCCGCGACGACGGTTTAAATCGCCAATTACATCGCCCATGTGATCCTCTGGCGTAAACACATCTACCTTCATGATCGGCTCGATTAACTCGGGTCCGGCTTTAGACATTGATTGACGGTAAGCGCCTCTTGCAGCAAGTTCGAAAGCTATTGCTGATGAATCCACTGCGTGGAAGCCACCGTCATATAGTTCGATTTCTACGTCCAGTACCGGAAAGCCTGCTATCGGGCCGCTCTCCATCATGCCTTTGAAACCTTTTTCAATAGCAGGGAAGAATTCTTTCGGTACGTTACCGCCCACAACCTTGGAGCTAAATACATAGCCGGTACCTGGTTCACCAGGCTTGATGCGATAATCGATCTTACCGAATTGACCGGAACCACCTGACTGTTTCTTGTGAGTGTAGGTATCTTCAATTTCCTGCGTAATTGTTTCACGGTAGGCTACCTGAGGTGCGCCTACTTCTAGTTCAACACCGTAAGTACGATTCAAAATATCGACTTTAATATCAAGGTGTAGCTCGCCCATTCCTTTGAGAATGGTTTCGCCGGAATCTAGGTCTGTCTCAACTCGAAAGGAAGGATCTTCCGCTACCATTTTGCCAATCGCAATGCTCATTTTCTCAACGCTGCTCTTGTCTTTTGGTGATACAGCTATTGATATAACCGGCTCGGGGAAAATCATGGGTTCCAGCGTACAGGGCTGATCTTTGCTACATAAGGTCTGCCCTGTTTGCACATTTTTCATGCCCACGATAGCAATAATGTCACCGGCTTGTGCTCTATCAATTTCATTACGGTCATCGGCATGCATTTCTACCATACGGCCAATGCGCTCGGTTTTACCTGTAAATGAATTTAAAATGGTATCGCCTTTATTCAGCACACCGGAATACACCCTAACAAAGGTTAGTGCGCCAAAGCGGTCATCCATGATTTTGAACGCCAATGCGCGAAATGGTTCGGTTACAGAAACCAGAGCGAATTCACCATTGGGTTCGCCTTCTTCATCGGTTAAAGGCTGAGGTTTAACTTCAGTTGGATTGGGCAGGTAATCAACAACCGCATCCAATATCAATTGAATACCTTTGTCTTTGAACGCAGAACCGCAATAAGTAGGGAAGAAGTCCAGAGAGATTGTGCCTTTGCGAATGCAGCGCTTAATGTCATCTATTGACGGCTCTTCGCCATCTAGATAGGACTCCATCAAGTCATCATCTTGCTCAACCGCCATTTCAATTAATTTTTCGCGGTATTCCTCTACCTGATCAACCATGTCTGCCGGCACATCGCCAATTTCGAATTTATCAACGTTGCTCGGATCAGACCAAATATGTGATTTGCGTGTGAGTAGGTCAACTATACCTATAAAATCGTCTTCAGTGCCGATGGGTAAAACCATCACCAGAGGGTTTGCGCCGAGAACGGTTTTGACCTGATTAACAACTTTGAGGAAGTCTGCGCCTACGCGGTCCAATTTGTTAACGAAGATAATGCGCGATACTTCTGAATCATTGGCATAGCGCCAGTTAGTCTCTGATTGGGGCTCAACACCGCCTGAGCCACAAAAAACACCTACGCCGCCATCCAGCACTTTGAGAGAGCGATACACCTCAATAGTGAAATCAACGTGACCCGGGGTATCAATAATATTGAAACGGTGATCTTTCCAGAAACAGGTGGTTGCTGCAGACTGAATAGTGATTCCGCGCTCTTTCTCCTGATCCATGAAATCTGTCGTTGCGGCACCATCATGCACTTCCCCGGTTTTATGGATTTTACCGGTTAGCTTAAGAATGCGCTCTGTGGTCGTGGTTTTACCGGCATCAACGTGGGCGAAAATACCTATGTTTCTATATAGTGATAAGTCAGTCATTGTGCGGCTCAAGGGTTAGTTATTTAGGTGAAAAAATGGTGCGACATGATACTAGATTTTCATAGTAAAACGCGAGGGGAAAATGAAGAAAGGATCAGCGTAATATTCTCAAATGGCTCAAAATACTGTTCCTGCCGCGAGAAACAGGTGGGGAGGCCGTAAAAATAGTTAAAAAATGGTTTTCAGTTAAAGGGGGCGGGATATAAATACAGTACTGTATTTCCACTGTAACCCTATTTATTGTTCATACCTTGCGCAGGCTTAGTGCTTGAGTTTGTTTCTCGAGTTTGCCCAGGGGTCAACATCCGCTTCAGCAGGTGAGGCTGGCGAGTCAAACGATTCATGATCCCCCGTGCGGGAACGGTTATTATCTCGAGGGCTAGAATAGCGGGTTCGTTGAGCATCATAGCTCTTGCCCGAGCTTGGGCGGTGATGGCTAGCACCTTGATCATAGGCGGCAGCTTTCTCTGCGCGCTTTTCGCGCAACCGCTGCGCATCGTCCAAATTCAGCTTACTAGGCTCAGCCGGTGCTTGATCTTCTGGAATAACCCGGTCTCTGGGAGGCAATAAGAACTGCTCGGTAGACGCTTTAGGTAGGTTTTTATATTCATATAAATAGAAAGCTTCAACTTTTTCACACGCCCAGTCTGTTTTTTTAAGAAACTTCAGGCAGGAAGCAATGCTAGGGTTGGTCTTAAAGCAATTCATGTTTATATAGGCAAAGAGAATTTCAAAGCCGTAATGGTCAACTATTTCGATCAACAAGTTCTTTAAGCTAAGACCATGCAGAGGGTTATTCTTGTAATTGATCTCATCGTTCATACTAATATCCGGGAAATGAGGAGGTATATCGTGAATACAAGGAAACAATAATAGTTTAACAGCTTAACGTCCAGCCGGTGCCAAATTACGACTTCTCGCCTGATTATAGCTACTCAGCATACTGGGTTAGCCGGCAAGCAACGCAATGCAGTTATCTTTAAGCTACTAAACTATTAGTATCCCCTGACACTCGCTTTCGTCTTGCGTCTATTGCAAAGAGAGTGTTCGCAGCTCAGGCCAAGCCAAACGGGGTAACTGACGCAATAGTGCAGAGGAGGCCTGTTCTCGGCTTGATCGACGTTGTCTAAAGCAATATATAGGGGGATAGGGACATTGCTGCGTATGCAGAGCTGATCACACAAAAGCCAAATAGATTAAATTGAGCAGCATATTTTGTTGAAACCTTAGGATTTGAGTGTATTGAAAATGCTCGGGAGGCTGAATAAAGGCAGAAAGTAGCGGTGCAGCCTTTTTCTAGCGAGATTATCTATTTGCTCAGCATTATGTCAAGGGAGCTTGACATAATGCTGGTGCGTCGGTAACTTGTTATGTAAAGTAACCTTTACATTCTCGAGGCCGTCTATGATAAACAAGAAGCTATCGCGTTTAGTGGCAGCATAATCTTTTATACTGCAGCAATATTTTTTAGTGTCTCCTTCCTGAACTCTAATCCAAATAGCCTTTGGGGGATCTGGGTATCTTTACTGCCAGTGCTGCCCGCGATTTTGGGCCTCAGCACTTTTACCTACGGATTTCTTGAAAATGCGGGTTTTCCCCATATTCCATATTTATGGATATTTCCATTCATGATCGCGACATGGGGGCTTGCTACTCCTGCTGTAGCGAGAGCTTATAATTGAAAAATAGATTGCGGGAGCTAAGATCAATAGATTCCGTTTCACAAGCTAAAATGGGTGATATTTTAGGTGTCTCGCGCCAAACAATAAACTCGATCGAAAACGGAAAATATGACCCTAGCTTATCTTTGGCTTTTAAAATCTCTAAATACTTCAGATTAAAAATAGAGGATATTTTTATTCCAGACTGAGTGCTAACGCTACCCATAAACGATCTCAACGTGAAGCTTTAGAAAACGGGGTTGTATGAAATTCAATAGTGTTTGTTAGTGCGGCATTGCCGTGAATAGTATAACAGTGTGCACAACTTATCTGTTTCTTCAGCTTCGGCTATGAGTCCAAAGCAGAAGCAGTTTTTAAGGGTCAGATTATCTGTATTGAAGGAATCCGGCGCTGTCTGTCAGCTTGGTGTGAGCAATTACACACTATGTGGTTAGGTGTGCGGGTGAAGGTAAGCTACAGTCGCCTTGTGCTTGCTGGGCCGGGAACCTGCTTGGCCACTATCACTTTTTTAGTGATAGTGGCCGAAGTCGGTGATTTCGTTTTCAGTGTCTGAAGTGGAATCTCTAAATCTTAACGACCATCTTGCCAAAGTTCTGACCACTAAAAAGCCCAAGAAATGCGGCAGCCGCATTGTCCAAGCCAGTAACCATTGTCTCACGGCTTTTGATTTTGCCCGCTTTAATCCAAGGGATCATCTCTGCTAGAAACTCATCTTTCATATCCCCGTGATCTGATACGATGAAGCCGGTAATACGAATTTTCTTACCGACGATTAGCATCAGATTGTTAGGGCCAGGCACAGGCTCTGCATCGTTGTAGCTTGCGATCATTCCGCAGGCTGCAATGCGGCCAAAAGGGTTCATGACGGCAAGAGCAGCTTGCAGATGATCACCACCTACGTTTTCGAAATAAACATCAATACCATCGGGGGCAGCAGCGGCTACGGCTGCGGTTAAGTCACCGCAGGTTTTGTAATTTATAGCGGCGTCAACACCACACTCGTCTAGTAACCACTGCGCTTTTTCATCACTGCCAGCAGTACCGATAACTCTACAGCCTTTAAGTTTTGCGATCTGACAAACGTTGGCGCCAACGGCGCCAGATGCAGCTGATACAAAAACTGTTTCTCCGGCTTTTGGTTCGCCAAATTTAAATAGCCCAACATAAGCTGTTAGGCCTGGCATGCCTAAGGTGCCAAGATAGAGTGACATTTGATCATCGTCAAAAGGTGTGAATTTGCCTACCGTGTTACCCGCTGCAATAAACTTGTCCTGCCAAGCACCACCGTTTTGAACTTTGTCACCAGGCTTCAGATTGGGATCCTTTGATTCTATTATCTCGCCAAGAGCTCCTCCCCACATAGGGGCATTAAGCTTATAAGGCTCTGCATAAACACCTTCCGCACGCATGCGTCCGCGCATATAAGGGTCCACTGACATATAGTGATTTTGTACTAAGACTTCACCGTCTTTTAGATCAGGGAGCTGGGCTTCAACAATCGTAAAATCTTCGGCTTTTGGCATGCCGCTAGGGCGATTTAAAAGGTGAACTTGTCTCGCTAATGTGTTGCTCATGAGTATTTTCTCTTTAGGCTATTTTTGTTTTATTTAGCGAGCACTGCTGCGCTAGATTCTTTGCTTTGCTTGACGACTATAGCAACGAGAATTGCGGCGCCAATAAGATGAAGGTAGATCGGAAACGGTGCCCACATCAGCAAGGTGGCACTGAGCAGAAGTCCGGCAGCACTGCCTAGGTTTAAGCGGGTCTCTAGATGCCACTGGAGAATTCCAGCCATTGCATACAGACCCATACAGGACCAGATAAACACTTCAATGCGCTCTGGCCAAGTGCCAGCAATCAAGGGCGAATAGGCAAAAAGTACAGGCACTAAATATAAGCCTTTGGCGACTTTCCAACTGGTGAGGCCGGTTGCCATAGGGTTTGTGCCGGCGATGCCAGCAGCTGCAAAAGAGGCTAAGCACACCGGTGGTGTCACGTTGCTATCTTGCGACAGCCAAAAAATAATCAAGTGTGCGCTTAGCAGCATGCCAGTTAGCAATTCCGGCTCTAGCAATTCCTTTCTAATAATCTGTTTCATTTCCAGAGGCATTTCCTGCAGTGCAATAAGTGGATCGCCCCCGAACAAGCCAATAGTGGCGGTTACGCTGCTGGGCAAATCGGTAGCTTGCAGTGCAATCAGCAATTGTGACTGGCTGATCAGGTCAAAAATAAGTGGTGCAGATAGTGTAGCCAAAACGATATAGGACGCGGTCACTGGCAGTCCCATACCAAGAACAAGGGATGCTAGGGCGACTAGAACGAGTGTGATTAACAAGCTACCCTGAGCCCATTCTACGATCATCAGGGAAAAGGCGTTGCCAACGCCTGTAGTTGTGACCACATTAATAATAATGCCGACGGCTACCAACAACAAAGCAGTTGAAACCATCGTTTGCACGCCGGATACAACGGCATCAAAAATATCTGGAAGACGCATTGGTGTCGAGGAGAGCCACGAGGCTGCTATGACACTAATGATTGCGAATGCAGCAGAGCTGGTGGGCGTTCGCCCCATCATTAGCAGGGCAACCAGTACGACCATTGGAATGACAAAGTGCCAACCTTCTTTAAGGACAGTGGATACTTTTTCAGTGCCGCCAGCGTGGGTTGGAGTAAGCCCCAAGCGCTTGGCTTCAATACGGACAAAATAGCAAACGGTCAAAAAATACAAGATTGCGGGCAGTGCAGAAGCCGAGATAATTGTTAGATAGGGGATTTGTGTGTAGCTGGCGAGAACAAATGCACCTGCTCCCATTACAGGAGGCATCAATGCGCCACCGGTGGAAGCGGCTGCTACAACCCCTGCTGAAAACTTCGCCTCAAACCCCGACCTCTTCATCATTGGAATAGTAATTACGCCGGTAGAAACGGTATTGGCAACAGCGGAGCCTGAAACGGAGCCCATTAGGCCAGAGCCGATTACAGCGACCAATCCGGCCCCGCCGGTGTAGCGTCCTGCCAGGCATTGAGCTAACCGGACGATGAAATCGCCAGCGCCAGAGCGTAGGAGGAAAGAGCCGAAAATGATAAACATGAAAACAAAAGTGGAGGAGATGTTGGCGGTTAGTCCAAACATACCTTCGCTGGTAAAAAAGCTCCGGTATAGAACTGTTTCAAGACTTAGGCCTGGAAACGAGAATACGCCGCCAATGTATCTGCCTAAAAATAAAATATATGACAAACTGATCAATATCAAAGCAGGCATAAACCAGCCTGTGGTTCGCCGCGTGAACTCGATAGCAAGCCCTATAGCAATTAGAGAAAACACATAGTCGCTGAGGATATATTCGGTTTCTCGCGCGTATAGCGCGTTCTCGAAAAGGATTAGGTAAGCCGTTGTGGCCACGGCAAGACCGGCGAGTGCGATGTTTATCCAATAGCTAGCCGATTTGGCGGTAACGTCTTCTGCTTCGTTAGCCATTAACGCGCAAATAGCGCAGAAACCACCAAAGTGTATGGCTGACAGCCAGAGTTCTGAAATACTGGCAAACACGTTGCAGTAAATGTGGAATAGGGCGAAGAAAAACGCTGCCCAGCGCAAAACAGGAGATTTCATTTTTATTGTTCTCTATAAACTGATCACTTCATCAAGAGCTGGCTCTTCGAAGTCCGATTGCAGAATGAGTCGCTCAGGAATGTCTAAGCCGACCTCACGATAGTAGCGAATGGCGCCTGGATGCAGAGGCGCACCTAGCCCGTCAATTGCTATTTCCAGACGCATGTCTTTTGTTGCGCCGTGAATCTCTTGCAAGGTAGCCAAATTTTCCCAGATCACTTTTGTTACGTTATAAACTACGTCTTCGGGAATATCGCTGCGTGTAACAAGCACATTAGGTGAACCTATCGTGCGTATCAATTCAGTTTGGTTTGGGTAGGTGCCCGGCGGAAAATCGTACCAGTCCCACAAAGGATACTTTGCATTAAGTTTATCTAATGTCTCCTGTGTCCAGTTTAATATTGTCAGGCGATCACCTAACATTGCATAGGCCTGAGTTATTGAGCTAACCGGGGCACCTGCCGGAATGTTCATGCCGACTATATTGCCATCCTGAATCGCGCTAGTGGTCGGGCCATAGCCCATATAGGCTAAATTGAATTTATTTTCATAATCGATGCCCAAAGTATCGAGAATGAAACGGCCAGTCTGTTCGGCGCCTGAGTTTCTTGCGCCGAGAACAAATCGCTCGCCATCAAGGTCGGCCAGATCCATGATCTCACCGGTTTTAGCTAGTTCTGAAAGCAAGACAAAGTGCTCAACGTTCTGCCACATCGCACTTACGCTTCGAACATGTGTCTGGGGCTTACTTACCGGGCCTTCACCATTCCAAGACCAGGCACCAAAAGGACCTTGTAACAATGCGAACTGAGCTTGGTTATCTCGCAGCAGCTTTACGTTTTCTAGTGAGCCTGCAGAACTGATTGCTGTGAGGGAGATTCCTTTTGTTTCGTTTAGCTGGGCATGGGCTATGGTGGCCAGAGCAACGCCAACAGGGTAGTAGGTGCCGCCGGTTGTTGCTGTGGTCAAAATGTAGGGTCTTGAACGGTTTAGCCCATCAGTACAGCTAGCAATGGTCAATATGAGAACCGCGTAAAGTAGTAAATTTTTCATATAAGTTTAGAGGTCATAGTGTCTTAGAAACCCATAGTGGCTTATCAATCGAAGGTGGCTTAGATATCGAAGGTGGTAAATTTGATTCGTCACAACACACTGCTATATTCCTTGTAGCCGCTTAAGTCTGAAAAGATACTCAGATAGCGGTCTACGGTGTCATTTTTATTGGTGCTATGTGTCTGATACAACTTAGAAAGTTGCTCGACTTAAGCGGCTAGATGAGAACACACTTACTTTGAAACCACAATAATTCAGCTTGTGGCTAATCTTTGCGGCGATCTGGCCCTAATGTGTCTCTAACACTACCGGAAAGGGGTTTTTCTTTTTCCAGGTTTTGGATGAGATCAATAGATGTGGCGAAGATTGTGGCGCCCATGGTAACGCCAAAAACCAGTGCGACACGCAGCAGGACATCAACATAAATGCCGGTAAAGTAATAACCCACTTCTGAAATAGCAAAGACAAGTACTAATGCTACTCCGAACGAAGTCCATACGGTTTTTTTCATTGGGCCACCTACATTAAAATCATCTGTAAATTTGTGGGGAAAGTCGAGTTTTTCTGTTGTCCCTACTATTCGCCCGAGAGTAGCAGTAAACCTCCGATCTGACCACTTATCCCAGCTTCGAAGATAAAGATATCGTCTGTGTCATCGGCATTTATTTTAACAGTAATAATGTCATTCACGGAGGTGTTTAACGATAAGGGGATTGTCAGGTCAGGGCTGAGGGTATCGATGCTCGATCGTCTTTGATTAAGGTCTTCTAATGCATTGTCGACGATTTCTCTAATATCAATTTCATAATTGTCTTGATCACGGCTATAACCTAGCGCGCCAAGGAACTCAGTTTCTTCACTTTGGGGCTCTATGCTGTTTAAAAAAAGCGCTAACTGATTATCAATAAGCGCTAACAGATCAGCTCTAGCGGGTTCATCATTAAAGTTACCTGTCGTACTAACAAGATACTCGCCGGTGTCAGTAGCCGACACTTGCTCTTCGATTCCTCTGACGCTGCTTGCAAGTCTGATCACAGAGGGGAACTTAAGGCTAACGGTTAGTTTTCGGGCTGGGCGGCGGGCAAAGCGCTCACCTTCGTTTGGATAGATGAAGGCTTCTATAGCGATGCTTCCGGACAGTGCTAACCATACAAAGATGTCGCTAACGGAGATAGGCTCAACTCGCCAAAGCCAAAGGTCTTTCAGCTCATCATTGTTTTCATCATACAGGAACGTGCTGAGGATATTGCCACTAGAACGAAGAACCTGTCTAGGTTGCTCCATCGTCATCCCGTTGATGGTGCCGCCAAAAAGGGAGACTTTGCTGCCTTCCCTAAGCAACAAATCATCAATGCCATCGCCGTCGACATCTTCGAGCAGTTCTTCATGCGTAAGCGCTAGAACCCCAGTCAAGTTGGAGAAATCCAGGTTGTCGATATCAAAATCGCCAAGACGTGCTTCAATTTCAGCTATATTTACCGAATAACTCGGTGTTGCTGAGAAATAGACTGGCCCTGTTGCGTTGGCCAAGAAAACATCAAGTAATTCTTCAGTCCGGGAAATAAGGTCATCGGCTCCGTCAGAATTCACATCACGCAGCTCCATCAGCGGGATTCGAACGGCTTGACCAATGCGCCTCTCTAATCGGTTGGAGTCGAGATTGGTTCTTATTCTAAAGTCAGACTGAATGGCCAAAGGAGTCTGATAACTCCCGTTGCCTGCATTCATGTGAATTTGAAGCTGACCTGGACCAGGAATAATCAAGTCCTCTAAGCCGTCGCCGTTTATGTCTCGGGAGAAATGGAGGCGGTTGAGACCTTTGCTAAGGTAGCCATCGATATCGCTAGTGACTGTATTTGGGCCTATTATTTGTTCTGCTTCGACATGCCAAGCCAGTACTTGATTGCCATCGACAACAGCTATGAGGCTGAGCCCACCATCATCTTGGTAATTGTTTGATAAGTCCCAACCAACGGCGCGACCTGCAAAATCAATTTCGCTAAACCCATTTTCAAAATCAAAACCAATACTGCGCTGAAAGTAAATACGAAGACTAGCGTCAGTGACCACTAAAAGATCGTTTAGCTCATCACCGTTGAAATCTGCTACCAGTAATTTTTCAGAGGAGGGGGGGAATGAGAAGTTTTGTTCTGTAAATTGCGGTAAAGCGGCGAAGGATGAATAAGCTGTTAGGCTCAGCCCTAATAAAGTTAGTTTGCCTAAAATGCTCATGGCAGTGCCACCAAAACAGTGCTGCTATTGCCGTGAGTTAAAATCAGGTCGGGCAGGTCATCTTCATTTAGCTTAACAATTTTAAATTCAAACACGCTTTTCGCAGCTATGTATTCCCAGAAAGCCTCATCGGCAATAAGCAGGTTCGAGTCCATTTTTTTCGCGGCGATGTAGCCATTTTCTGTAATATATAATCCGTCGTTGCGTCCATCTCCATCAACATCGTGGCGCAAAGAGAGTTGTTCACTTAAGCCCCTAACATTGGCAGCTGAAAAAGTTTCTTCGATACTGGCGTCGGGCCGTCGATTGAAAATCTGGTCAGTATCTTCAAGGTTGTGGTCAAACAATAGCTGTACTCGATTCAGACTGGCATTACGAATCGCACCGACCACTGGAATAGTATAATAGTTCACACTTAAGATCGGCAGAGCATCCTCTGTCAGTTTGACAAAGTCCAAGCGCACATCATAGCCAGAAAAGCGCATTACCTGAGAAGGTTTTTCAAGATTAAATTGCCCCCCCTCGTTGATATAGAACCTTGCATCCGCTTCATTGCCATCGGTGGAAACTCGGATAATATCGGTTAGTTTATCGCCATTAACATCAGCTAGTTCCACTTCACCTTGAGCATCTATTGAACCGGTCCAGTCAGCTACCTCTTCGAAGCCGCTACTCGCGTTTTGATAATGAATATTCAATTGGCCTAAGCCATCCGAGCCCACATTTAAATAGAGGATATCAAGCAGTTCATCGTCGTTGAATTTTGATAAAATTGCGTTTGGCATCCAGTTTTCAGTTCTTAGCAAAGTCTCAGTATCCTCGGCAGGTTTGTCCCACTGCTCGATGAAGTCCTGATAAGGTGTTTTGGTCTCTATCGTGAGCTTTATGCTCACGCCTTCTTCAGAGCTAATTCCTAGGTTTGTAGAGATGCCTCTTTCTCTTCTAATGGCAGAATTGTTTTGCTCGTTAGCAGTGCTGATCTGTGAGATTAATTTGAATGTCTCATTGGCCCCTCCCATGAATACGCCGTAGCTGTCACGCCCAGGAAGCAGTAAATCAACATAGCCGTCATTATTGATGTCGGTATTGGATAGTAGAAAGGAAACTCGTTCTAAATCGGGCACGGTGGCAATGAGTTCCCACTCTAGTAAGGGCTTTAAATTTCCAGCATAGCCTTCAATCATGGATGACAAACTAAACACACCTGCATTTGCGAACAGCAGCAGTTCAGTTCCTGGGTCACTGCGCAGATCAGCGAATCCAACCGCGATAATTTCAGTCTTTACTTCGATCCGCTGAGGCAGTGCCGAAAAACCGCCGTTACTGGTTTGATGATGAATATGAATTTCTCTACCGCTGCTTTGATCAAAATGGGAGAACACGAGGTCCTTCAAACCATCGCCATTCATATCCTCAGTGGCCAGACTGTCCCAGTTACTTTCTCGGTTGAGCTCAAAGGCTTTGTAGTTACTTTGTGCGACTGCGGCCCCGGCAAAGGAAACTCCTAGCGAGAAGAAGAGGCAGAAACGTATGCCCTGCGAAGGGGTATGTCGGATCAGGGTGTTCACATTTATTCTTCGTTAAGTTCACCTAAGCCTGAAGAATAATTGATCAGGCCGAGGATGCTATGGGATTTCTCTTCTTCAACTTTGTTGAAAGAATAGAGTGAAAACAACCAGAGATTAAGCAAGGTGAATTTGGTTGTCTGAGGGTTAATACCTGTTTCGTAGTTTAGCAATGGGGAGAAGCTTAACTTGCTGATACGCCGCCCAGGATTCCATAGCTGGACATTTACCGTGCGAATATTGCCAGCACTAAAAACAGTAAATTCGACCGAGCTGCCAAGCTCGTGATCTTGAATTAATCGGTTAATAAGGTCTTGAGCTGAATTAAGTTCAATACCGTTCAGCGCGATGACAATGTCGCCCTCAGCAAGGCCCGCTTTTGGAAGCGGACTGTTGGGGAAAAATTCAACTATCTTGGCGGCTGCCAAATTCGGCCTTCCAGCAATTTGAACAAGTTCGGTTTGATAGCCTGTTTTAGTTGCGATTGGGTCAGCGCGATAGAGTTCGAGGGGGGCGATCGATGGGCTTAATGCTCTAGCTAACATGCCCGTTTGAAACACAACAGTGCCACGCCTCACTTTTAGCTCAAAGTTAAGGTCATCATTTTCACTTTGTTGTAAGGCCGTAATAGTATCGGGCTGATTGGTGATGGTGTTGTCAATGCTGAGAATGATATCGCCTACTCTTAGCCCAGCTGAATTAGCTGGGCCACTTGGTTCTATGTTTCTAATTCTAACGCCCGGTAGGGTCTCTATATTAAACAGTGAATCTGATTCGTTGACGCCTACCTCGAAACCAAAATCGATCCTGTCAGTGTTGCTGTCGTTCGAGCTTAGAGATATCTGCTCAGGAGACAGAGTAATCGCGGAAGCTAGCACTAATGGCTCATAGCTCACACAATGTTGCAGAGTGAGCATGCAAAGTAGGCCGAGAAATTTCAATTTCATAACTTTATCCTTTGCACCGCAACCAATGTCAGAAAAACAAAAATCACTGCTGTGGGCAGGGGAACCCATAAATTGAAGTTGAGAAAGCGTTCATCCACTAGAACATCCGAGTACCCTCGGACTAGCCGACTGACGTCTTTAAGGTAAGACTGATCAAGTAAGGAGGGTTGAAAGTTGGCATAGTGATAATAAGCCAACTCGCCGAGCGTCGATTTGAATACATCAATTGTCAAGGTGAAGCCGATGGCCGTGCTTAGCGCTTGAGTTGCCGACTGAGTTAATATCGAGATTAATACGCCAAAGCCTATGGCTGCAGGCAACGGCAGCAAAGCGAGCCTCAAACCAAGTTCGATTTCGGACCATATTTCAGCTTCACTAATAAGCTCGAAGCCATCTTCTACAATAGGGCCAAAATCCCAAAGACTTCCACTTAAAAAGTAGCTACTCAGAACCAAGGCTATGATCGAGGCCAGCGCTAATAGATGTATATAAATTAGCTTGCCAATAATTACGGTTGTTCGGCTTATGCCTCTTATGATGAGGTGCCTAACCGAGCCAATATCCCGGTCGTAACTAAAACTGTAGGCTGCAAATGAAACCAGTAGCAGTCCAAGAATTGTCAGTCCAGTGGACAGCCCATCGACAAAGTATCCATAAGCGTTGACCGTGAATTCATCAGAGGCGTTGCTGCGGCCAAGCAAATTATCTCTAGACTCTTGTCCAGTTTCGGTAATTTTGGCAAGTAAAAGCTGCAACGCGGCCACCAGAGAGGGTGTTACGATCAACAATTTGCTGCTGAAACTTCGAAGACCGACATAGGCCTCTAATCTGGTTGCGAGGACAATTTTATTCATGGCGCAGACCCACTGGTAACCGCTCTAAACAACGTTGACAGGGAGGCTCGATTTATTCGCAATTCTCCAACCGCTATTCCTTGTTGAATTAGGTTTTCGTTCAGTTCAGCTGAATCTAGCGCTAGTAATTCGACATGAATGAATCCATCTTGATCGGTTTTTTGGTAATTAACCCCCGCCATGATTTTGATAGCGTCTATTGCCTCATCCACTTTAGCGCAGTGCAGCAGCGCAACGGGAAGATGTCCAGATAATAGGTTTTCAACTCTGTCACTAATGACGATCTTGCCCTGGTGAAGAATTGAAAGATGACTGCAAATCTGTTCCAAATAAGGCAGCTGATGTGAAGACAATAAAAAGCTAGTGCCTTCCTCCTCATTAAGCTGTTTGATGAGAGCCAACACATCATCAACACCGCCTGCATCAAGGCCGTTGAATGGTTCGTCCAACAAAATTAGTTCAGGTTTACCTAACAGTGCTTGGGCAATGGATGCCCGGCGCTTGTTGCCGAGAGAAAGATTCCTAATCTTAAAATCTGTGAATCGCTCGATTCCTAAAAGTGTTTCTAGCTCGGCGGGCTTGCGAATAGACTTTTGGCAGAGAAGCGCCCCGTGTTCTAGCGTTTGACGAACTGTGAGCTGAGGGTTGAGGCTTGGAGAGTCGAAGATGGAAACAATTCTGCCTCCTGCTTCGTGTAATCTACTGGGCGGGTAACCTAGTAAGCTTATGTCTCCATCGGCGAAGGGCTGAAGTCCTAGGATACATTCTAAAGTAGTAGTTTTACCTGATCCATTGAGCCCGACCAAGCCGTGAATTGCACCGCTTTCAACATTTAATTCAAGGTTGTTGAGGACGCTATGATCGCCATAACTTTTACATAAATTGCTTGCGCTCAGTGCAAGACTTTTTGAACTGTGGACCATGGTTCAACTCAACGCCTGGAGTCCTGCCTCAAGCAAAAGGTAAAACTCACAATATCGATAACCGCCATCTAAACACACGCATAGCATTTTTAGATGGCAGTACTATACTATTGATTTCTAACTAATCAACAAACAAATCATCCACTTGGATTTGTTTGACCGTGCCAAATTGCTCTAGATCCGCGACATCGATAATGGATAGATCGCCGACTATAGAAATTAGTTTAGATCGGTCTTTAATGTTGGTCCGTTGAAATTCCAGTAAGTCAGAAAACTCTGCAGCTTGGAGTTCGGCATAGGTTTGCTGGCGTGGGTCGCCCTCAAGTTCTAATAACTCCCAGCCTCGAACGGCACCGATCACTTCGCGGAAGTTCAATTTCGATGTGCGGTAGCGGTTAACTAAAGAATTGACCGCTTCATCATAGCTTTGCTCAGACTCAGGCATATTGTCGATAAGATCAATAAAGGCATTAAGCGCATCAACCGTCTTGTCTGTCTGCGTTCCGATGACACCCAGCATTAGGTTTTCTGCATCGGCGCGCCCACCTTGGGAATAACTTGCGCCAGCTGAGTAGGCTAACGCTCGCGCTTCTCGTAGTTCTTGAAAAACGACGCTGGACATACCGCTGCCGAAGTAGCTGTTATATATCGAAGCCATAGTTGACTTTGAACGGTCGTACTCGTTTTCGGGGAACTCGATTCGAACCTGTGCTTGAGCAGACTTTTGATCTACTACATACACTTCGTTCGCCGTAAATTCTCTTGCGGTACGAAAGCGATAAGCTGGAGTTTCTTTTAGCTCACCTTCTAATACATACTCGCGTCTCAGAGCAGCAACCACATCCTCTATCGGCATTGAGCCGGTGTAAGCTAGGGTCTGTTGATAGGTCAGAAGGCTGGCAGGTAAGGAAACTAACTCCTCAACTGTTGTCGCTTGAATCTCTGCTGAGGTCAGTGCTTCCAGCATTGGAGATTCGTCGCCGTAGCGGTTATACATGTACAAGGCTTGAGCAATCGCTGGCGGCGAGCTTTTACGGTCTTGTCGTGCCTTGAGCATTATGCCTTTAAGGTCGTCTAATGTTTGCTCTTCAACCACAGGGTTTTCAATCAACTCCATCATCATGGCAACACTGTTTTCAAATTGCTCATCGAGCCCGCTAAGAGAAAAGCCAGATGAGTTTTCGCCAGCACCAAAGTTAAATTCTGTGCCCATGCGGTACCACTCTTTTTGCAATTCTTCATTGCTTAGAGTTTCGGTTCCGGCAACGTCCATAAGTGAAGCGGCCAGATTCAGTTTCTCATTTTCCTCAGTGCCTACGTCAATGCTGACAGAGAATGTAAAAAGATCGTTGAGTGGGTTAGGGGCATAGTAAAGTTCGACTCCGTCTGCAAATTCGATTAAACGATAGTCTTTGTCAGCCTCAACAAATACCGGCTCAATTTCTGAATAGGGCATCGCCAAGATATTTGCTGCAAAAGTCGACTGTAAGGAAGAATCAATGATGATAGGGTCAATCTGCGGTTTCGCGACCGGCGGTATCTCGTGCTGTTCATCGATTCTGTAAACAGCCACATAGTCATCACCAAAATACTTGTTAGCGGCGTTGATTACGTCCTGCTTGGTTAGCTGTTCCATGCGGTCGAGCTCCGCAATACTGTAATCCCAATCGGAGCCTTCGATAAAAGATTGGCGCATCATTGAGACGCGTGCGGTATTAAATTCCTGACTAACTTTGGCACTCTTTTTGAAGTCATTAACAATAGCGGAAATTATCCAGTCTTCAAATTCCCCAGCTTTAACTGCCGCCAATTGTTCTAGTAGTAATTGCTCTACCTCTTCAAGACTTTGGTCTTGCTTGGGCGTCCCGTAAAGGTATTGAACTCCGGCTTGGTTAAGAAACATGGGTGAAGAGCCAGCGCTTGAGACTTTCTGCTGCTGGTTAAGGTTAAGGTTAATCAAACCAGCGGTTCGATTGTCTAGAATCATATCAACCAGCGTCAGCGCTTCTTTGTCAGTACTGCCGTTGGCGGCAGTTCGGAAAGCAATTTGAACTTCTTCTTCGCCAGGGTAGCGCACCGTTGCTCGTTCTTGTCCTGATAAAGGTGCTTCATTCCATGGGCCAATTTCTGGTAATGGTTTGGCTTCCCAATGAGCGAACTTTTCGGCTATGAGTTTGATCGCTGCATCGGTGTTGATGTCGCCACTGATAAAGATCGCCATGTTATTTGGCACATAGTAAGTATCGAAATAATTTTGGATATAAACTAATGAGGGATTCTTTAGGTGTTCAGCGGTGCCTATAGTGGGCTGCTGGCCATAAGGATGGACTTTAAATACAAGATCATTGACGGCGGTACTAAGGATTCTGCCGGGGCTATCTAGGGATCGGTTTTTTTCTTCGTAAACAGTTTCAAGTTCGGTATGAAACAATCGGAACACGGGTTTAACAAAGCGATCGGCTTCAATTTCAGCCCACTGCTCTAGTCGATTTGAAGGTAGACCTATTTTGTAAACGGTTTCCTCAAATGATGTGTGAGCGTTTAAGTTAGTGCCACCCATACCAGAAAACAGCTTGGTGAGCTCGTTAGTCGCCACATACTGAGAGGCCTGTTGAGCTTCGATGTTTATTTGACGATAAATTTCGGCGCGGGCCGCATCATCGGTTTCTGTAAAATGTTGCTCATACAGCTCTACAATCCGGTCCAAATGAGGCTTTTCGGCTGCATAGTTTAAAGACCCCATGTTTTGGTTGCCTTTGAACATTAAATGCTCGAGATAATGCGCCAAGCCGGTGGCATCAGCGGGATCATGAAGCGACCCAGCTTTGACAGCAATTTCAGCATAAAAACGTGGTTCTTCGTGATTCTCTGTCAGGTAAACTCGAAGCCCATTGTCGAGTTCATAAATGGCGGCGTTTAATGGGTCATTTTCATTGGGAGAATTTAGCCGGCGATAGCCAATTTCGGCAGCAGGCTCAGGTGTCGCAGTAATATCGCTAACCGGAGGTGGCGATTGGTCAGAGCAGGCGGCGAATGAGCCCAGCAACAATGCGGCAGCTATTGAGCGCGCTGTGTGAGACGAATGAAAACGGTTTAGCATGATAAAACTCCGATTAGGAGGAATTGGTCAATTTGGTAAAAACTCAATTACTTCAATTGTTTGTGTGTGGATTGTTCATAATACGAGCTGAGCAGGTGTTTGGTTGCTCGTAAGCGGCATAAAGTCTACTGGCTAGAATTTTAATCCCTAAGCTAGCAAGCTTCAGTCATTTAATCATAATCAGTTCGAGATTCTAGCTCGCTACGTTGCTTAGTGAGCCGTAACCCTGACTACCAGAGAAGCTCAATACCAGGGTCATTCCCCACAATATAAACGACAAGACCGACTATACCCTGTTCTCATTGTGTATTGAGAACTCAATACTTCCAAAAATTATCCAGACATCGGCTTTTTAGGCGCTAAGACCCTAGCCCGTAAAGAATCAACTGGTCGCATTGTTATTAATCGCGCTGCCTTGAGTACTTCTTTCGTCCTAGCTTTGTCCTATTTTCATGCTACATATAGACCCTTGGTAATAGTGGGTCTGCATTAGAATCCAAATTGATAAAGGTTGGGATAATGATTGTTCTTGTTCGCCAGTAGTTTAAATAATTTAACGCCAAAAACCTATTGCCTTTCTTCTCAACTGTGTCTCGTTTGGTCTCGATTTGAGCTATTGAGATTAAACTGCTCGTCAATATAAGATGGGACTACAGTAATCTAACTTATGCGGTCGACAACTACTATGCGCAATACCATTCAATTCGGATTCTCAGCTTTACTACTCAGCTTTGCTGTCGCGGTTCAAATTCCCAGTCATGGAGCAGACAATGGTCTATCTGGCTATGACGAGGCAGCGGATATCGCCGAGCTGGCGCTGCTTGAAAATGAGAGCATGCATTTTCAACTTATTCACTCTCAGGTATCTAACAAAGCCCACCTTTGGGAGAATTATGGCTCTGAGTTGCTGGCCTTTACTGAGGCAGATTACACCAGACTAAAGCTCCAGATTTTGGATAAATCAATTGTGGAGCTACAAGATTCAGTAGCAGCTGATCAATTTGGTTACGCAGATTTACTGACTTTTTATTTATATCGCATTAAGGCGATAGAAACCGATAGCAATAGGTTTCTGAATGCCATTATCGCGATCAACCCCAATGCGCTCACGATTGCCAAACAAAGAGATGAGGAGCGCCGCGCCGGATTCGCTGTGGCGAGAGAGTCGCTTTTCGGAATTCCGGTGCTATTGAAAGACAATATTGGCGCGCAAGGCATGCCTACTTCTGCTGGAACCATCGCGCTTGAGGCGAATTTTACCGTTAATGCTTTTGTAACTGAGCGCTTGATTGATAGCGGCGCGGTAATTCTGGGTAAATCGAACTTAAGTGAATGGGCCTATTTCTTTTGCGATGGCTGCCCGTCAGGGTATAGCGCGATCGGGGGTCAAACCCTAAACCCCTATGGCCGTAAAACTTTCGGCACCGGTGGCTCAAGCTCCGGCAGTGCTGCTGCTGCGGCCGCCAATTTGGCCACAGTGACTGTTGGCTCTGAAACATCCGGCTCGATTTTGTCACCGGCGAGCGCCAACTCACTTGTCGGCTTTAAGCCAACCACTGGCAGTTTGAGTCGCACCGGGGTCGTGCCTATATCATCCACGTTAGACACCACAGGGCCAATCACTAAAACGGTCGCTGACGCAGTGATCTTGTTTAATAGTATGGCCGGATTCGATTCGGCAGATAAATCAATGCCGCTTATTTCCGAGAGCTTTCGTCTGCAGCTCACCGATGTCAGCCTACAAGGGAAAAAGCTCGGTGTTCTGAATAGCTACGATGACAATCCCCTTTATCGCAGTGCAGTTAATTCTCTGGTTGCGGCAGGAGCAATGTCAATTAAAGTGGATTTTGAGCCGCCAAGTTTTGCTGGCTTTGATGAATTTCTTGGTGCCGAGATGGTTCGTGATTTAGCGCTCTATCTACAAGAATTTGCCAGCGCTGAGGTAACAGTAGATTCAGTGACTGCTGTTAAAGCTTTCAATGAGCAGGCATTAGAAGTGCGAGCACCTTACGGGCAAGCCCTATTCGATATGATGTCTGAACTGAACTATAGCGCCGAGCAAACTGAAGCGCTACGAATTGAGTTGCAAGATCAAGCGACAAGCTATTTAGGCGATGTGTTTGCAGGCCTTGAGCTTGATGTATTGTTGTCGGTGAACAACCGCCATGCGGGCTTGGCCGCACTGGCAAATTATCCAGCGCTCACTATACCCATGGGATACGAGGACAATGGTAAGCCAATCAACCTGACTTTCTATGCCCCTTCATTCAACGAACAAATCCTTGTAGATATAGGCCTGCAGTTTGAAAAGCTAAGCTTTGCCCGCAGGCCACCCGCTGGTTACAGCGATTAGGGCCGGCGCTGCTGCATTTTTAACGGTAAGGGCGCCGGTGGTTTGTACTGGATCAATGCTATGAATTTCTATAGTCTGCTAGCAAATAGTACAATGACAAGCGTAGTTTGGCTTTGAGAGCAAATTAGGCAACCGCAGACTACGAGGTTAATGAATGTTAAGTACCTGGTTTGAAATAGCACTTTGGAAGCGAATACTAGGCGCATTAGTGCTTGGGGTCATTGTCGGAATGCTGTGGGGGCCAGGTTCGGAAAGCCTGTCATGGATGGGTGACATCTTCATGCGTTTGATACGCATGGTTGTCGTGCCGCTTGTTTTCGTGACACTAATATCCGGTGTGGTTTCAATGGGTGATCCTTCTAAGTTAGGCTCTCTGGGTATAAAAACCTTGGCCATTTATATGGCGACGACATTAGCCGCCATCACTATCGGTCTAGGCTTAGCCACTATCATGCAGCCCGGTGCAGGCGTTGATTTTAGCGGTTCAGTGCCAGGTCAAATTCAAGAAACCATTCCTTTGTCTCAACGACTCATCGAAATAATCCCAGTAAATCCCATCGCTGCCTTGGCTGAGGGGAATATACTTGCCGTTATCTTTTTTGCCTTAATGGTAGGGGTCAGCTTATTAACGATTGGTGAGAAGGGTAAGCCCGTTGCTGATTTCATGCATGCGGCATCAGACATGATGATTAAGATCACTCATTGGATCATGGAAGTGGCGCCGTTTGGTGTGTTCGCTCTTATTGCGGCGGTCGCTGGCACTCAAGGTGTCGCGGCGTTATTGGATGTGCTGACATTAGCCCTGGCAGTACTAATTGCCTGTGTCGTTCATTTGGTCGTCGTTCACGGCATTATCATAATGAAGCTAACCCTTGGGCTTTCACCTGTTATGTTCTTTCGTGGCGCACGAGACGCCATGCTGGTGGCATTTTCTACGTCATCAAGCTCGGCCACGCTGCCGGTTACTCTGTCAGTTGCTGAGGAAAATTTAGGTATTAAGCCGGTAGTAGCATCTACGGTATTGCCGTTAGGCTCGACTATCAACATGGATGGTACTGCACTTTATGTAGGTATCGTTTCCGTCTTTGCAGCGCAGGCTTTTGGTATCGAGCTTAGTTTTTCCGACTATGTGGTGATGGCTGGTGCCACGACACTGGTTTCAGTAGGAACAGCAGCCGTGCCTGGAGCCTCTATATTTTTGATGGCAGCGGTGATGGCTACTATTGATATGACTCCTGCTCAGATCGCGATGGTTATTGGATTTATTATTCCTTTTGATCGGCCATTGGACATGCTTCGAACGGTGGTAAATATTGGTGGTGATTTATCAGTTGCCACGGCTGTGGCAAACTGGGAAGACGAGTTTGATAAGGAAGTTTTTGATCGGCCTATTAAATTTTAAGTCCTAAGTTCTTGGCGTCAAGTGTCGTAAGCACCAAAACTAGTAACAGAAAACACAAGAGCAAAGTCAGAAGCTAAAAAGAGTAGGAGAGAGTCGTGCCGAGTCGAAGGTCTTCGTCAAAGAATAATAATGGCGATCCTGCCGCGGCATTGATGCTGATAATTTGGGCGTTAATCGCCCAGTTGTCGCTAATCGTATAATCAAGCCCCACCAACGCTAAAAGAGACTCTGCATTTAAATCCCCTTGAAACGTTGCCGAAAATACTAGATCACCATTTTTTAGAGTATTGCTGTAGCGAACTAGCCAGCTGCCAAATACGCCATCATTGATCAAAGACTGACCAGGCAACAGGCCTTCGTCTTCATTAATAAGCGTTTGAGCTTGAATGCCAAGACTCACACTTTGATCATTAGAGACCGCGTATTCAAAGCCAAGCGATGTGCCAATCTGATCTTTCTTTAAGTCTATAGCTTGGCCAATATTGTTAGTGCCGGGAAAGTTGAAGCTATCGGCGGTGATGCCGTGACTAAAGGCAAAGTCAAAATTAAGTAGTAATTTACCTATCGCTCTATTTGCACTGAATCCCAGCAGGAAAAAGTCATTCTTCTCGGCAATTGAATTGCCAATGCTGTTTATCGGATCCTCAAAGCGCAGTTGGTTCTCAAAAAGGTAGGCCGCCATTATCGCGATATCACTGCCCTCGAAAGATTTACGCCATTGACTGCCAACCTCTATCAACATGTCGCCTTCGCGTCGATAATCGGTGAGATTAAACTCAGGTTCAAAAAAGAATGGACTGCCACGCACGGGTGCCGGGTTGAATTCAGGAAACAGGTTTATAAAACTCGACACCGTGCTGCCGTCACCAAAGTAGTCCCAGGCAAGCATAAATTGGTTGCGGCGAGCGTCTTCAATATCAATGATGCTGAGGTCTCGAAACTCGCTGGTGTTAATTATGTCCAACACTGAGTTGCCTAAGGTTTCCCCCCATACTACGGTTTGCCGACCAAGCTTAATACTGTGCTGGCCGAAGCTGCGCTGCACAAACAATTCGTTGATGCGAGTTTCTATTTCTAAGTTGTCGTCGTTGGCTTCGTACTGATAATCATTTTTCAGGTAGATTCGCGATTGTGCACTCACCTGCAATAGCCAACCGGCGGCAAAGGGGTTTTGGTAGCGAATGTTAATCCCGAGCCGGTTGTTTTCAACCTCGGACTCCCGGCGAAAGCTCAATCCGGGTACGGGTTCTACCGAGTGGCTGTTAATTTGCCCGTAAATCTGTTGAGTCAGACGAAAAGTAAAGTCATCTAGGATTGAGCTTTGAGACTCACTTTCCTCAAACTCAAAATCACTGCCGAAAAGGTCGTCATCAAAGGTGAAGTCTCCGTCAAAACTTAGATTGTCATCAAGCTCTAGCGGCGCATCGTCTTGTCCTAAGCTTAAACCAGTAACAGCTAAGCCCACCGCCAAACTTAAGCCGCGCAGCGGTTTAGAAGGGTTGGATAAACGCTTAAGGATTTGGAGCACTTGGTTTTAAGCCTTCACTACTGCACTTGCTCGCGCAGCTTTTGCAATTGGGCCTCGCGAAAGGCCACATCGCTAAGAGTGCGCTGAGTAAGAAATTCATCGTCTACAGTGATGTCGGTATTGATTTCTAGTATCGCCATATTCGACAGGCGATTGGTAACAAGATTCATCATTGTTAATGATCGTGCCATCCAAACATCATCCACCAGTTCAACTCTTGAGGACAGCAGGCGCTTTATTTCTTTTCCGTACTGGTCGAACATCTCTGTGCGCAAAGAGACGAAGCGTTCTTTATCGATATAGATAACGGTTTTAGAATAGCGAGATTTTCGCGCACGGTCCTCACTAGGAATCATTTCGATCTTCCATACGTCGCGGCCTGATTCTTGAGTTTCCTCTACTATGTTGATTGCATATTCTTCAAGCTTGCCGGTGTCTGTGTCCTCGGTGGTAAATTCAGAGCCAAACACAGAGGCAGGTTCTGAATCATCATCTGAATTGCCGCTAGCGATACGTTTGATTCGTCCCATGGCAGAAAGATATAGCCAAGTTTCATTGTCTTGATCGCTGTCATCATAGGCGAAGCTAAGCATGCCGATGCCGCGCTCTGCAGCAGGTTCTAATACGATGGTGACAGTTTTAGTGTCTTTTAAGTTGGTACCAAAATTTTTTCCGACAGATTCTAGAGATTTTATACGTGGCCTCTCGGCGCAGGTAATTTTGCTATTTTTTATGCCGAACTTGCATGTCGATAATTGCATGCGATTGAACGCTGAGTCTGAGGTGGAGCGTTGGAAATCTTCCACTGTCTCCATTATCTCCAGACCCGTTAATTCCTGAGCCGCCGCCGACGCTGACACAGTTAGTACAATAGCCGCTGACAACAGCTTAAATTTTAATAGGTTCATACGGACTCCTCCATAAAAGTAATTCGAGTGTCAGCGTTCTTAACACCAAAGGTAGGTTTGAATATTATTATCATTGCAGGGATTAAGAAAAGGTCACAAAGCAGGGCGACAAAGATTGCTGCAGCCCCGAAGAAACCCATTTTTGCCATGCCAAGATAGTCTGAGAAGCTCAGTAAGGCAAAACCCAGACCGAGCACCATAGTGGTAAACATGACCGCCTGGCCAACATCTAAGATGGTGGTGCGAAGGGACTCGCTGACACTGCCGGTGCGAATAAGCTCCATTCGATAATGGGTCATAAAATGAATAGTGTCATCGACCGCAATGCCAATGATTAACGGCGCTATTAACAAGGTGTCTGTATCCAAAGGAATGCCCATGAGTCCCATTAGGCCGAAGCCTAGTAAGGCAGGGATCATGTTGGGAATCATCGCCATTAGCCCACCCTGAATAGAGCCAAGGGTTAGAATCATGATCAGGCTGATCACGCCAATAGCTAGTGTAAAGCTATCAAATTGAGATTGGGCAACCTCATCGGCCATTCGCATCATCAATGCCATGGAGCCGGTGAGGTAGACATCCAACTCAGGGAACTCTTCCTCGAGAGGTCCGAAAAAAGTGTCGATGTCTTTTGTTATTTGGTCGAAAAACAATTTATATTGATACGAACCAGCATTGTATATGTTCAGTGTGATGTGTGAGCGGCTATAGTCATCAGAGACTAAGCTGCGGCGGTCTTCAGGGTTTGCGCTGTTGAACAAATACAGCAGTTGGGAAATCATCTGCTCTGATTCGGGCACGGTGTAGAACGCCGGATTATCATCGTTCATAATCTCGTTAGTGTCTTTGACGATATTTGCTAATGAATTTGTTCGGGTGACCTGCTCGCTATCTCGTTGCTCTATTAAGGTTTGAAAATCATCTATGGCTTTTAACAATTTTGGGTTTAGCAGGCCGTCGGTAGTTTTTGTATCTACCATAATCACCATCGACTGAGCGCCAGCCATATTTTCATCGACGATATCGTAGGCTTGATTAAGCGCGCTATCCTCGCGTGTGAGTTCGGTCATGTTGGTGTCAATTTTCACCTGACTGGTGCCATAGGCGCAAAAGCCAAACACGGTGGCGAATATCCCTAAAATTAACCAAGGGCGTTTGGCAACAATAAAAGGGACAAAAGTTAGAATTTGATTCTGCCAATTAACGACCACATAGGTCATGGCAGTAATTGCTATTATATAAGTGCCGACATAAACCCCTAGCAAGCCGTAAACAGCAACCAGATACACTAAACTGATCGCTGCTTTTTTGCCGATGTAAAGATTGGTCCACCTAGTGCCCATACGATCTACAAAACTTAAGTCTCCACCCTGGGGGGCGCCTGGATGCCATAAATCCAAAAGAATTGGCAGTAAGATGATGGTGAAGAAAAACGCCATGACCACACCGAAGGCTGACATTAGTCCAAACACTTGAATGGGTAGAAGATCTGATGTTGTTAAGGCCAAAACGCCGCATGTAGTGGTTAAGGTAGTGACGAAGATGGCAAGACCTGTTTTGCCATAGGACTTGGACAGGGCCTCATAGTGCTCGACACCGCTGCGCCGGAAAGAAAAATACGCGCTCATTACATGCACGCAATCGGCAATGCCGACAGCAAACACCAAAAGTACCGTAAGCGAGATCATTTGAGAGACAGCGACGCCCAGCCAGACAGTTATTCCCCAGGTCCATATAATGCTGGCAGCGATTGTTACCATGGGCCAAAGCACGGCGCTGAACGATCGAAACAAAATCCACAGCAGCAGGGTGAAAATTAATACCATCACTATGCCTAGACCCATCATCTGGTTTAGCACCTGCATCATGAATTCCATCATTGGTGGGTTACCCACCGGAAAGAAATCAAAGGTATCGCTGTAGTTGTCGTACAGGGCTTTGCTGACGATATGAAAGTTGGTATAGCCCAGCATATTCACAGGTTCAAACGTGACCTGTTGAATAGCTGCGCTTTCATCGAACTCAAGATTAAAACTCGCATCGCCATCAACGCCGCTATTAAAGTCAGAAAAATCACCGAAACTGTCATCCAAGGTAATTTCAGCCGCATCAACAGCCGGCGCATAGTCGGCTACAGGTTGAGCGCCAAAATCAGTCTGAATCATTATGGCACCGTAGCGAGCATCGGCTGAATAAAATGCCAGCAGATAATCCTCTTGCGCTAAAGCGTTGGCTTTGATCTTGGCCAAAGCTTCATCGGATTCTGGTAAAACAGCGGGTACCAAACGATTGGAAAGCAGCGTGTCACCTTGGTTTTCCTGATAGCGAACATTGGCAATAGATTGGATGCGGCGGATGTGGTTTAGCTCATTAAAATCCAGCGCAATTCCGTTGATTTCTGATGGGTAGTCTGCGGGGTCTAGGTTTTGCCAGTTGCGCAGATCCTGCGTAATTTTTTGAACGGCAGTGAGGGAGGCTCGTGAAAAAACATCTCCGTCTTTGGCTCGGTAAACCAAAAACACAGAGTCATCGCTGCCAAATTGCCGTCGGTATTCATTGAGGGCGAAAATAGCTGGATCTGACTGATCCAAGAAACTGTCAGTGGTCATGTCCAGCTCGGTGCGAGTGAAGACTCCATATACCATGAAGATTGTTAACACCAGCAAACCTGATAAGACAACGCTGCGAAAACGCAGGACCTTATTTGGAATCTGAGCGAATCCATTACTCAGTGAAATGAGAAGCATTTCCATTGTTAAGCTCTATTATTATTATTGGAGATTTTAAGTCCGACAGAGCCAGATTATAACGTATTAACAGGTCAGGTATCCCCGAGTTCCCGTGGCTATGACAACAGGCTAACTTAACAGTCGTTCTACTTAGCTAAAGCTTATACGGTTGTAAGGGTTTTCTGACTAATAGTTCTGGAGTATTAGGGAAGTGTCAGATAGGTAACCGCGTGGCAGTGGTGAGTAAAAATAGCTATGTGCTAGTAATGAAGTGAGTAGTAATGAAGGGAGTAGAGGCCTAGCAATACGGCGATCTAGCCAGAAGCAATATTGCCGTCAGACCTATACCGGCGCAGACAAGCAGACTCCTGCTCAATGCGCCGATTAAGATTATTGCCCGGCCGGTCATACTGCTGAATTTTCGTACCTTAGTGAGAGCTTTAGAGCGTCCAGAATACTCAACATTTGTATACACCAAAACGCTGGGTACCATCGCTAATCGGAGACTCAATGACAATGGCGTCGCCACCCATGCTGCCGGCCTCATTGCGGGCCAAAGTGTTTAGTTCTTCTTCGAGTCGGGTACGGTTGCGCTTTGCAAACAGGATTTTATTCAAAGTGCTGGACCGAGTCCCGCCAATACGGGTGCAGGTAGTTACCCCAGATTCAGGCAAAAGAATCACGCCCTCGCCTTGACCGGTGAGCTGAACCCAACTGCTGCAACCAACAAGCACGACTGCGCCGATAGCTGAAATAAGTGCCTTTGTCATGAAATACTCCTGATAAGCGTGAAGGTTGGCCAGAGGCTGAAACCTAAAATAAGTACTTTAGCATTTTTAACTAGGCCTGCCATTACCGAGCGGGGTTTGTGCTACCATTTAGCTTTCATTAACACATCAAATGGTTGCCGCTTGCTATGTCAGATACCAGCCTTATGGAGGCTTTAAAAGCGGTCGTTGGACCCTCAGGTTTTCGCGAAGGTAGTGATATAGATCCTCGAAACTACACTGATTGGATGGGAGCCAGGGCGATCTCGCCTATTATTTTGCTGCGCCCATCCAATACTTTTGAGGTGTCTGCAATTTTGACGCTATGCAACGAGGCCGGCCAACCGCTAGCGCCTCAAGGCGGTATGACTGGGCTGGTGTCGGCAGCGGCGCCTCTGGCAGGTGAAATCTCTTTGAGTTTTGAGAGAATGAACCGCATCGAAGAAATCGACCCTTATTCCTGCACCATGACCGTTGAGGCGGGTGTGTTACTACAAACTATTCAAGAGAAAGCACAAACTCATGGCTTGCTATTTCCATTAGATTTAGGTGCCCGCGGTAGCTGCACTATTGGCGGCAATCTTTCCACCAATGCCGGCGGCAATCGTGTTATTCGCTACGGCATGACCCGCGACTTAGTGGTTGGGGTAGAGGCGGTGTTAGCTGATGGAACTATCATAGATGGGCTTCACAAACTGCGAAAGAACAATACTGGCTATGATCTGAAACAGCTTTTTATTGGCAGTGAGGGCACGCTGGGTCTAATTACCAAAGCGGTGATTAAGCTAACTCAAAAACCTAATAGCCAAGCGGTGGCCATGTGCAGTGTCCATAGCTTTGTCAACGTTGCCGACCTTTTAGTGCATTGTCAGGCAACACTGGGGGCTAACTTAAGCGCTTTTGAGGTTATCTGGCAAAACAGCTACAAGCTAATCGATGAGCATATGTCCCACGTGACGGTGCCACTGGATATAGACCACAGTTTTTACGTGTTGATAGAAACCATGGGTTCGGATAAAAATAAGGATACTGACTTGTTTTTTGACTCGCTATCTTCTGCCACTGAAAAGAATCTGATAGATGAGGTGGTTATCGCGGACTCAGACGCCAAAATGAAGAACCTTTGGGCTGTTCGCGATTCGGCTGCTGAAGTATCAACTGGCGTGGGGTATATGCACACCTATGACGTGAGTTTAAATGTCAGTGATATGGGCTATTTTGGCGAGGAAGTTGAGTCTCGTTTGCGGGCGCAGTGGCCAGATGCAGTGCTGGGCTTGTTTGGTCATATTGGTGATGGCAATGTTCATATAGTGATTAATGTGGGGCCGGAGACTAAAGGCTTACACCGAGAAATTGACGAGGTGATTTACGGTCTGATTCAAGAATTAAAAGGTGCTGTTTCTGCGGAACACGGCATTGGCATTATGAAAAAAGAATTTCTTTCTTACAGCAAAAGCGAGGCAGAAATCGCGCTGATGAAAAGTTTGAAATCGACACTGGACCCAAAAAACATTCTTAATCCAGGTCGCGTGTTTAATTAGACTAAAAATGAGGAAAGGGTAATGGCTGGAAATGATCTTGCAGGTAAAAAAGTAGTAATTATTGGTGGTACAGCGGGAATAGGCTTGGCCGCGGCGCAGGCTGCAGCTGCAGCAGGTGCTCAAGTTTGGGTTGCTGGCCGCTCGCAAGAGCACATAGACAAAGCCAAAGCTTTGGCCAATGGCACATTTGAGGTGCGCCAGGCAGACACGCATAATGCGGAGCAGCTGGAAGCGATATTCAAAGAGATTGGTACTATCGATCATTTGGTTTCAGCGGCAGTTGGCGGCGAGCGAACCTTAAAGCCATTTTTGGAGCAAAATGAAGATCAGTTTAAGGCCGCTTTTGATAAGCTTTGGGGCTATGGAAAAGTAGTTAGAACCGGTGCTCCCTATCTCGCCAGCGACGGCGCGATAACTATAGTCAGCGGATCACCGGCGCGAAAAATAGCGGTAGGCCAATCACCTCTTAGCTGTGTTGGTGCGGCGGTTGAAAATATGGTTCGCTGCTTGGCGGTGGAATTAGCACCTATTCGAGTCAATGTTGTGTCCCCTGGTACAGTAGACACCGCTATGTTTGATTTTATGGGAGAACAGAAGCAGGCCAACCTCAGCGCAATGACGGCTAACCACCTGATCAAGCGGGCGGGCACATCGGAAGAAATCGCCGATGGCATTCTTTTTGTCATGCAGAACAAATTCGTCACTGGTACTACAGTGGATGTTGATGGTGGACGATTGTTAAGTTAGTTGTTTGCTTTTAATGAAAAGCAGTTATTGGAATTTAGCATGAATGACTTACAGATAAAAAAAGAAAGTGCCGTGCAAAGTGCGGATCCGGAAATGGGTCTCATTGATGCCATTTACCAGCGGCACTCGGTACGTGGTTATTTAGATAAAGAGGTTCCTCAGGACACTCTTAATCGCATTTTTGAAATAGCTAATCAATCTCCTTCCAACTGCAATGTGCAGCCATGGAAAGCGTATGTAGCGTCAGGCAAGCTTAAAGATCGTTTAAGAGCTGAAATGGTAGAAAGAACCGTCGCTGGGGTTGCGCCGAATCCAGACTATGCTTATCGCGGTGATTTTGAGGGAGAGTATCGAACTCGGCAAGTTGAATGCGCCGTAGCGCTGTACTCAAACATGGGCATTGAGCGTGGCGACAAAGAAGGTCGAATGCGAGCAATAGTGCGCAATTTCGAATTTTTTGACGCGCCTTATATCCTGTTTTTAGGTATGAATCCTAACTTTGGCACTACGGTGGCATTAGACGTTGGAATGTACGCTCAGTCTTTGATGCTCACCATGGTGGCTTTCGGGCTGCACAGTTGCCCGATGGGAACTATGAGAAACTATCCTGATTTGGTACGTGAGTCTTTTGATATTCAAGATGATACTAAGATTCTTTTTGGTATAAGCTTTGGTTACGAGGACACTAGCGTTGCCGCGAATAA
This sequence comes from Pseudohongiellaceae bacterium, assembly GCA_047617605.1. Classification (GTDB taxonomy): domain Bacteria; phylum Pseudomonadota; class Gammaproteobacteria; order Pseudomonadales; family Pseudohongiellaceae; genus UBA9145. The sequence goes on from JBLGBJ010000008.1 coordinate 121,652, forward strand.
AACAATAACAACCCGTGATGATATTGAAACGAATGTTGTTTTTCGTTCTGAATAGGCCGCTCTGGATAAGTTGTACGTAAAGAGCTCAAAAAATGTGATGGGCCATAAATAAAAACTATAACCATAATTCTAAATATGAACTCTAAATATGAACTATAAGCCAGTGGTTTTGCTATACGATCTGAACAACGCATTGATAGATGAGTGTGCAATGTTGATAGGCCACACCGGCCTATACACTACGATTAACACCTATAATGAAGCCAATGCTACCGAAGCGCTTCGGCAATATAATCGTGGCTTTGGTTTGTTAACTAATCGTTTACGGTGTGTGATCACCGGTTGGAACAGTTATAAAAAACCCAGAGATCAGCTTCTTTTTAGAATGCGCAGCGAAGAAAAGCGCAGTCCATTTAGGTCTGCAACGCCAGTTATTATGATTACTGAAGATCATCGTTTCGATTTAAAGCAGTTGGCACTGGACCCTATGGAGGGGAGCGTGGCGGCCTATATGGACACTGAAAAATTTCAAGAAGAGATAACCGATACTTTGCATAAAATAGTTTTTGGTCACCGTGCTCAAGAAATGAACTCCATCGCTTATGCTCAGGTAAGTAGAGAAGAGGATAGTTAGCGAGCAGTCAAACGATATAAGGGTTTAGAAATATAGTGATCTAGAAATATAAAGAGTACGGTAATAAAGTGTATTAATGAAAAAGCCCAGCCGGGAAACCGACTGGGTTTTTTTATTGTGCAGTTTTAAACTTATTTAGGTGCCAATTATGCAAAAGACATTGAGTTTATTGCCGTCGAGATCACGAAAATAGCCCGCATAAAAACTATCACCGCGAGGGCCAGCAGGGCCCTCACAAGTGCCTCCTAGCGCTAGCGCCTTGGCATAAATCTTATCAACTTGATCGGTGTTCTGTACCCCAAGGGCGACCATTACACCGTTGCCCACGGTGGCAGGATTGCCGTCAGCAGGCATTGAAATCGACAGTGCAGGGGCTTGAGGGGTAATAGCCCAAACAATGAATGTCTCCGTGTCCATAAAACGAGTTGCACCGACTTCTGCTAACAACGCATCGTAAAACTTAGCGCCTCTGTCTATATTGTTTGTACCTAAGGTTACATAGCCAATCATCGTCTTCTCCGTATTTTTAGTGCCGTGTATTTAGTTAAACAAATAGTCATCGAGCCGTAATTCAAACCGCATCTAAGACTTGGTTAAAGTGTTCAAAAAATGTCTAAACGCTAAAAAAGTATTGATATCCAAGTACTAGGAAACTTATTTTTTCAATTCTTTATAGCGGAAGCAATGACTAGTGTGGTCATTGACTAATCCCGCGGCTTGCATAAGGGCGTAGCAGATTGTGCTGCCAATAAACTTGAAGCCGCGCTTTTTCATGTCTTTGGACATAGCGTCGCTTATGTCTGTTTTTGCCGGCACTGCTTTGGCGTCGTTACGCTTTCCATCAAGTGTTTTGCCTCCAACAAAGCCCCAGATATAAGCATTGAAACTGCCAAACTCCTGCTGCACCTTAATGAATTCTTGAGCATTGAGGCGAATAGAATACAGTTTGAGGCGATTTCGAATTAGACCGGTGTCTTTCAGTAATCTTTCGATGGTGGTATCGGTTAGCTTGGCGACTTTTTCAATTTCAAAATTCTTAAAACATTTGCGATAGTGATCTCGCTTCTTCAGAACGGTAATCCAGCTTAAGCCTGCCTGTTGCCCCTCTAGGCAAAGAAATTCAAACAGTAACCGTTCATCGTGAATCGGCACGCCCCATTCTTCATCATGGTAGGCGATGTATACCGGGTCGTCTCCACACCACCAGCAGCGGTTAGTCATGTTTGCTCCTGCTACTTTAATTATTTAAGCTTTTAGTTTTTGGCAAAATAGCACAGCGTCATATAGATTTTTGTATAGATCGCCGCATGACTGCTCTTATAAGTATCCGTCTAAAAGCAATCTGCTATTTTGGAACAACAATATTTTTTAGATTAATAACTGTATATAAACACAGTATTCTATGCAAGTGTTGTTCATAAAAAAACCCAGTCCGCTAGGATCAGGGTTTTTATGGATGCCGACATGTTTGTCAACAGGTCTAGAGGCTGCGGGCTAATGTTGCTTAGTATTTGTTTGGCGCTTGGCTGGCTTAGCTCGAGCTTAGGGCAGGGTCAGTGCAATTATTTTGGCTGGGGAGGCGAAGTCACTCACCGCCATCACCAAAAATTGCTTGCCCTCATGCATATAGGTCATGGGAACACCGGTCACCGAGGCTGGCAAGTCAATGTTGGCGATGGTCTCACCTGTTGCTTTATCGATAGCATGCAGCACGGGGTCGCCGCCAGGGCCTTCTCCGGTAAACAGTAGGCTCTTTGTTAGAATTAAAGCTGATCTGGTCGGTTTGCCAGTTGCTGGGATATCTATCCCCTCAAGCAAAGGATGGTTCTTAATGCTTTCTGGCGTGTCCCCGTTTGCTACCTGCCAAACATGTTCACCAGAGGTTAAGTCGATGGCGGTAATGCGGCCGTAAGGGGGCTTAACTAGAGGAATTCCGTCAACGGACGGCGTTCGGTCACCGCCTTGAATATAGCGAACACTGGAAGCATCGGGCTCGCTAACCAATGAAAGCACACTGGTTGCGGTACGTGATGAAACATAGATAAAGCCGGTGTCAGGATCGTATGCTGCGCCTTCCCAGTTAGAACCGCCGGTTGATGAAGGCAGGTGCAGGGTGCCGAGGCTGCCATCTTTGGGATCTTTATACAGTGAAGGCGGTGTAAAGAGTTCGCTAAAGCGATACTTGCTGGCGATCTGCGTTGCTCTGGCATGAATCTCTGGAGTGAAATCGACTAAGTCGGCTTCGGTAAAGCCGCGGCGGTCATAGGGGGCCGGTTTAGTCGGGAATGGCTGGGTTCTAGCTGTAAATTCCCCCGGTACATCACTGGCCGGAACTGCTCTTTCTTCAACCGGGAACAAAGGCTCGCCGTTTTCCGGATTAAACATAAAAAGGTGAGACTGCTTAAGAGTTTGCACAACGGCAGGCGTGCCATCTGGCAAATTAATCACCAAAGGAGCAGAGGGTGTATCCCAATCCCAGATATCGTGGTGGGTTGTTTGAAAATGCCACTTACGTTTGCCGGTTTTATAATCCAGCGCCACTGTAGAGCTTGAGAATAGGTTATTGCCGGGCCGGTCTGCCCCGTAGCGGTCGCCAGTTGCTGACTCAACCGGCAGGTAAACCGTGCCGCGTTCAATATCCGCTGACATTGCTGACCAAACACCCGCGTTGCCGGTGTATTCGGCGGAGCCATCAAGCCAGGTTTCAAAACCAATTTCGCCGCGTTCGGGGATGGTTTTAAATGTCCATATTTTCTCGCCAGTGCGGGCGTCAAAACCTCGGATATCACCTTTTACATTGCTGGCTGCAAGAGGCCGCATGCCAACCTCATGGGCAGCGCCGGCGATGACGACGTTTTCAACCACCATGGGCGGAAATGAAATGCCGATATCAAGATCAGCTCGGTCAACGCCAAGACGCAGCCCACTTTGTAAATCCACAAACCCACCGGCCCCAAAGCTAGGTAAAGGGTCGCCAGTTTGCGCGTTCAGTGCAACCAAGAAATAACCAGGTGTGATGGTAAAGATGGTGTCTTGGCCATTGTTATTGTAATAAGACAGGCCCTTGCCGGAACCTTTACGCGGGGCATCGTCGAAGCGCTGTCCTTCTTCTGGTCGCCACATCCATAGCAACTCGCCGCTGATCGCATCCAGCGCCACGACGTTGCGGGTGGCGCCAACTGTTGCATATATTTTGCCGTTAACCATGAGCGGCGTAGTCACGCTATAGGTTTCAGGCCGGGGCCCGAAACTTCCAGTATCAAAGGACCAGGCTATTTTAAGATCGGCAACATTACTGGCATTTATTTGGTCGAGTGCAGAGTATCGAGTTGCTCCCTTGCCACCGTGATAATCCGCCCACGGCACGCTTAAACCGGCGTTGGCGTTAGCCACAATTGCAGCTGGATTAATCGTTAAAGCGGCAAGCTCTGGCACGCTAATCTCCCCGCCTTGGATGTTCACATTGCCGGAATCAAGGATGAAAGCCGTTAAGTCATAGTATTCTTCGTTAGACAGTGAGCCTGGGGTTTCAGCTGGCATGGTTGAGCGAATTTGTTCAAACAGCGCTTGGCCAGAGCGACCTATCCACCGCGCTTTCAGTCTTGCATCCATTTCAGTAGGCACGTGACAGCGAGAGCATTCCGCCGTAAAGGTTACTCTTCCTCGTTCAACGTTGGCTTCTTGCGCGAAAGCTGGCACAAGCCCTGTAACTCCCAGAAAAAAGATAGAAATTACTCGTAGCAAAATGGCTCTCCTATATCCTATTGATGGATGTGTTAGCTGTTACTAAATGGCCAACTAATTTTCGACAGTGATAATAACGGTTTCAGTTAAGGGGTGAAAGGACCCTGCGGTGGCCAGATCCTGTATAGCGCCCTGTACTTACTCTATGTTGTCATTTTTTGCTAAAAAGGCCTTTGCTGGCATTAAGTTCGAGTGCAAATGCAGTGTAAACCCCGGGGGAAGCTCACCTCTATCTAAGAATTTTTAGAGCACATTACCAATTGCTGAAAGAGAATCAGGGTTTACCCGCGCTTTATAATCAGTGCGGTGTGTTGTCGATAATACTTGTTTAGTTGCTGGTCATCAGCGGGTTAACTAACGACGCTAACTTACAGAAATTAAGTCTGAAATTGAGCTTTAAGCGGTTAGCCAAACTATTTGGGGAAAAAATAATGCCCGCCCAGCTAAAAATCAGTAGTGCCTTGTTTAAAAATTAATAATAGGACCACCAATGACCTCAAACCTGATCGCGATAATCAGATTACTTAAGTTTTTCTCTGCCTGCATGTCTACTGGCCTCAGTTGGGACCCGACGCATCTGCATGGGATAACTACCTTTCTTGGTACAAAGCCAATCCAGAGCCTATGACAGGTGACCCGACCGGCTTTCTCAAAAATGTCCACGATGGCGCGAATGCCTATCGTAATGTGTATGTGAACTCCATAGGCGAAGCGGTTAACAAGGCTTACTCTATCCGGCGGGCACGATACTTGCGAAAGAGAATTTTAATAATTTAGCCGCACTTAAGGCCAGGCGTAGCCCTGATATGACAGGGATGGTTAAACTAACTGTCGGTAAGTCTCCTGAAACAGGCGACGGGGAATATGTGATGGGTGGTGATGGCAACCGCCGGGGTACGGGCGACTCAGGTTTAGGCGCATTTGCCGGGATTGTCATTTGCTTGGCGCAGCCTGCGATTATACCTTCATAAATTCAAAGTTCTTTAAAAGCTAGCTTTAAGACCCTGTCGGGGGCTGCTTGCAGTCCCCGATCTTTTTAATGCCAAATCGACTAATATTTTACTGCATCAATCAGCGTCAATCAGCACCAACAGTTCTCTCGTTGCGTTTGAGAATACCTTACGATTAGTCAAAAACCACCCCTCCAAGGCTTAGCGGGCGTTACAAACTATTACATCTCTATCCCCGCAGAGCGCGCTAAGTGCTTGATTCAATAGTAAGTTTCTACTAATATACCCGCCAACTTTTTGCATCAACAAAAATAAGCATAATAATTCAGGGGATAATCAGTTGATGAACTTATCTATCGGCGTCCATAAAAGGATTGGCCGCCTTTTACTGTTGGCTGGAATTTTAAGCAGCGCTCAAATTTTAGCGCAAGACCTTGTCACTGAAAAGGTAGGGCCCAGCACAAACGCTTTTCCTTTAACGACCATTCCAGCAATAGACGGCAACGTTTTTGATGATGCGGCCTGGGCAAGCGTGGCTCCTGCGAGCGGCTTTACCCAAGTGCAGCCCTATGAAGGCCAGCCCGCTACTCAACGCACTGAAGTCTTTATCGGTTTTTCAGAAGAGTCGCTCTATATTGGCGTAATTGCCTATGACGATAACCCTGAGCAAATTATTGTGTCTGATAGTCGCCGCGATTCTAATATCGACGAGACTGACAGTTTTCAAGTAATCATAGATGGTTTTTTTGATCGTCAAAGCGGCTATGTTTTTGGTACTAACCCGGTTGGAATTGAGTATGACGGCCAGGTGATTAATGAAGGTTCCGGCGGAGGCAGTTTTAACTTAAATTGGGATGCTCCATGGGTAGTTGCCTCACAAATTGGCGATTATGGCTGGAGTGCGGAGATGGAAATACCGTTCTCATCGCTACGCTATATTGGCGGTGACGTACAAACATGGGGAATCAATTTTCAACGTAATATTCGCCGCAATAACGAGGTTGCTTATTGGGCGCCAATTGAACGGCAGTTCAGTCTTTATCGAGTTTCGGAGGCGGGCACCGTTGGCGGGATCAACGTGCCTTCTCAACAGAATCTATTAGTGACGCCCTATGCGCTGGCCCGAGCAGAGCGTGGCGGCAGCATTGCTAGCGGCACTAATGTCGAAGAAGAATTCGGCTTTGACGTGAAGTATTCAATCACCAACAGCTTAACTT
>JBLGBJ010000009.1:0-112344 GCA_047617605.1 Pseudohongiellaceae bacterium
CCTCACCCAACAGCAAGCCCCGTCCGTCACCCAACTGCGGGGAGAATCCGCCAAACTGGTGCCCAGCGTAGGCCTGTGCCAGCGGGCGAGAGCCAGCCAACAGTGTCTGTCCAGAGAAGATTTGCGCCAAGTCTTGTGGTGGCAGTCCCTCCACACCCAACCCAAGCTCTGCGGCGAGAGACGCGTTGAATTGCAGCAGGTCCGGCTTTTGCACCGCCATTGGACAACTTTCAACGTAGAAGTCTGGCAATTCCTCAGCATAGCTGTTGCTGAAATGAAATGGAGCGATAGGTTCTTGCATTACTTTATCCTCAAAACGGCTAGGACGATTTGCCGCCACCGATGGTATTAGTCGAAAGTCTGCGCTGCGGGCTGTGCACAGTGACTGAATCGAAAAAACACAGCTTGATCGGACGTGTGCTGCGTGTCAATTCGTACGCGGTCAAGTATGAGCGTTTGATCATTAGTCCACAACACTGCGCAACAGGCATTTGCTATCGTCGGCGTAGAAGTTCGGTCAGTAATTAGCGAGGAAGTGGCAAGCGGGCCTATTGAAAACTTTGTTCCTCTTTACGACAAATATTTTTTACTTGAAGAACCTCAACAACTCCTCGATTTTTATGAAACCGAAATCGGCAAAAAATCTATCGAAGTTCTACCCTGCCCTACCCAAGAATCTATGCAAGCAGGGCAAGTTCTAAGGGCGGCTCTAGGGCCGGAAAATGGTCAGTGAATAAGAACACGAATGGCCAAAGAAGGAATCGAAATCAACTCATCATGTTACAGAACATTAGGTTTCTAAACACTGCAGAAACTTTATGCATTTTAAAGGCCCACTTATTTTCAGGGGTGCTTGTAGACACTAATGACTTAATAGCTTGACGAAAGAAATTATAAAACTATATTCAAGCTATTGGGCTCTAGTGCGCACTTGTGGTTAGTTAAAGATCTGACTGGTAGCGCTGTATATTTATTACCGTTCCTAAGCAGAGCAACACCTATCGCCAACACTCGGAGCTAAACAATTTTTACTGACAGGAATATCCACCCGACTTTGCGGTTTCTTTTCTAGTGGTCTACCTACGTTAAAAAGCATGCGCTAAATTGGGGCAAGCCTAACGTGGTCCTTCCGTTTTATTTACCCCAGTAAGTATTCTTCCGCTTAAATAGTCGTCAATTAACGGTGCCACAGATTCAAAGACTGGCTGACGGTAAATACGCTTAAGCTAACTTAACTAACTAATTAGTTTGCGTTAACATAGCTGTTATTTTTTAACCGACGAGAACACTATGAGCAAACCAATTATTGCGGCAGTAAGCCCTAAGGTAATAAATTTAGAAATCGACAAGAAATACTTTTACTGCGCATGTGGAAGATCTGCTAACCATACTTTTTGCGATGGCTCACACAAAGGCACGGAGATTACGCCAATCGGATTTATTGCCGAGCAAGAAAGTCGTGCAATATGCATGTGCAGACAAACTAAAAACGCGCCCTATTGCGACGGCAGCCATAATAAATTTACCGCCGATCAAATTGGCACTGAAGGCTAAAGCACCTTTGGTTAGTAAACCAAGATAAATTACCAAGCGCCTATGAAACCAAGGCAATACTAATAGGAGTTAATAGCTTAAGCATGTTGCAGAATGCTTAAAGTTACTAACTCCTTTTAGTATGCAACTCCTGCTCAGAGCTTTATACCTGTTTTTAATTACTTGAAGCCTTTTTGTTGAGGGGATCCTGCTGCTCGACTCTTAAGCCTTCAATAGTGTGATCACTGAACAAAAGAACTCCAGCAGACAGAGTGATTGGCATTTCGCCGCTAAGAAGATGTTTTAGTAACGCCCGCATCTAGAACAGCCGACGCTAGTTTACCGCCGCCCACCAACCACTAATGCGTTAAACCTTGCTGCGGGGCTTCATCGATCACCTAGTAAGGTAACGTCGCGATATTAGGATTGGCACCTGGCAATGCTTCCAGCGCGCGATTAGTACACACCCATGTAAGCTTTTCATCATAAGGCCAAGAGCCATAGTCAAAAATAAAATCGTAAGTTCCTCGCCCCACAACTAGGCCATCAACACTAGCAAAAAAACCCTCGTAGCCGATTCCGGAATAGTCAATATCGAGATCATCAAGCCATGACACATCACCCTTATCTCGGGCAATGAAGCCGTCCGAACTCATCGCAGCGTAATAGGTCACTTTCATAATCTGTTACCTAAACTTACAACGCCTAAAGCCCAAGCTCTTCTTTCATCTTGGCTATTTTTTCCCTTTTTTCGTCCGGCGACAAGGCGCGCGACATTTTCTTAGGAATAGGTGTTGGATGCTCGATGGTAAGCTCTTCGCCATGCAGAACTCGCCTGCAAAGAAGCTCATAATGGTAGGCGTACAGGGGCAATGCTGTTGCCTCGGATTGATTGGCGAGCACAAACCAGCCGGATGATTTCCCCGCTAGATAGACCGCTTCGTGACTCCATGAAAAATCGACTTTTGGCGAAGGTGCCCTGCAGGCTTCGAGATAGGCTTGATGAGTCGAGGGCAAGCCAAACAAATCCAACCCTTCTTCGCAGGCGCGAATGAACGCGGCAATAGACGGCAAGAATTCTTGAGTGCTGATAACGCGTTTGGCAGCATGAACAATTTGCTGTGGTGAATAATCTTCTAAACTGCTGAGCCAGTATTTTTTTGCAATCACTAGGCTAGCTGGCGCGGCAAAGGCTTTGTGAAACTGATTGTGGTAAGCGAATTCGAATTCCCCGAACACTTTGCTAATAGCGCCCACGTGGTCAAGCTCAGCTTGATGATGATAGTCTGGTCCCGGCTCGCGAACTTGTTCTGAGTGCGCCCTGTTTGCGGACCTGCCTGCAGCCTTTCCCTTTACAGGTAAATTAGTCTGCCCAGCTTCTGTCCGCGATTTTTTGGAACTTTTCTTTAATTCTTTGTTGGCTCGATCCAGCAAAGGATTGATTTTCTCCATAGGACTCTTCTGTTGATTGATTCTGTAAACGTCTGGCCCAGTCTTGCTTAATAAACTGCAAGAAAACGGTGTTCCAGGAAGATTTAACTTGCTGGCTGTCTCGCCAGTACAAAACAAATTCCAGCACTCTACTGCGAGCGTAGTCATCGTCTATTTCTGCTAAAGCTAAGACCTCGAAGCAATCAGCACTAGGCTGCCAATCGCTTGGAATTAGTTTAGGTGTGTCGTCTAAACCAAATGAGGCTGAGAACTTCGCCCATTGCCGGCGTATATGTTCGATGAACTTCGTGTTCCATGCACCATGTACCATTCCTCGTTCGCGCCAATACAGAACGAATTCTGGAATAGCGTCTTCAAGAAAACCGCCACTAACTCCTGAATTTTCGAGTATCTCAATGGCATCCTGACTCGGCCGCCAACTCTCTGACATCTGCGTAGAAAGTTCGTGCTTACCTGCTCTAGTCTGTTCGTTGCGCCATTCTTTTAATACATGTTTATAAAATGCATTTCCCCAAGAGAAACGCGCCTGACCGCGATCTCGCCAGTAACCTATAAACTCTGGCACCAGCGTATGCATAAATTTATCGGGAATATTATGTTGGCGGCATTGCTGCAGCCAAGTTTCTTCTGGCTGCCAATTTGAAGCAATCAGAGTAGCACTGCCGGGCTTTATGGCGGCCTGTGGCTTATGCGGTGCTGCGCCGAGCGGTGATATAGATTCTTTAGACCGGAGGCTAGGACCAGGGCTATTAGTTTGGCTAGTTTGCGAACTCGAATCATCGATGGCGAGATAAAAACTGGATTCTGATTTAGGGATAGCTTCAAGGACGATCAAGCCAAGGTTTTGTAGACTCAACTGGACCCGACGAATGTCGATTACTGCCCAAAACGGAAACAGCGCCAACATATCTGCCGCGCTCAATTGAGCCCATTGCAGAGTTGAAGCATGACGCCTTAAATCTGGCCGGTGGCTGATGACTTCTGCCAGAGACTGCAACATCACCGCTTCCTCCAAACCAATAGTCGCCGCCAAAGTTGGCGATATGACTAACGGTCGCTCTGGTAACAACGATGAGGGCTTAGCTTGAGACATAATTGAAGGCCTAGTTTGAGACACTAATCTCTTCTTAATTTTTCTAAAATAATAACAATAATACTAATGGAAATGTGCAGAGCATCGAATCAGGGCAACTGACTCTAGGGCGATTGAGTAGGGGAGTTATATTCGCCCAAGTGATTATGCTACCAAAGAAACCTTAGATGCACATGCTATACATTCTAAAAACCAGCATATAACTGATCGAATTTCAGTTAAGCTTGGGCGCCACCGCACTTAGTGAAAAAAGTCAGAGTTATCATGAGTTCAAACACAGATTATCCACAACTTGTTCAACAGTTCGTCCGAGATGAGCGCCTTCCTCAGAGCTACGAAGAAGACGCTCAGCGCTGGTTTCTTCCTTTAAAGGATAGACTACTCGATGCTGCTAGGTCACAACCAGGCACTTTGCAGGTCATTGGCATCAACGGCGCGCAGGGGACCGGCAAATCGACATTAGCAAAGCTTCTTCAAACGTGGCTTCAAGCCGACGGATTGTCGGTGGTAAACCTTTCTATCGATGACTTTTACTATTCTCGGGAAACAAGACAGAACCTCGCCAATGAAATTCATCCTCTGCTTAAAAGCCGGGGCGTGCCGGGAACTCATGATGTGGCGTTTGCTACAAATACCCTGAATACGCTGCGCACGCTATCCGCAATAGAAACGCTCGCTTTGCCCCAGTTCGACAAGGCAAGTGACGAGCCGGTGGCGACTGATGAGTGGGCTGGTGTGTCTGGCCCTGTGAATTTAGTGATATTAGAAGGCTGGTTTGTTGGCGCTAGCCCTGAGGATTCTGCGGCGTTAAATAAGCCGGTTAATTCCCTTGAAGCAGATGAAGATAAGTTAGGCACTTGGCGGCAATATATTAATAACAAGCTGGCGACTGAGTACCAGGCCCTGTTTTCACAGATCAATCAGTTAATTTTGTTGAAAGCGCCAAACTTTGAGCAAGTCTATGAATGGCGTACGCTACAGGAACAGAAACTAAAAGAGGAACGTAAAACAGGGGCAGGCCTCATGGATGAGGCCGAACTCAGACGTTTTATCCAGCAATTTGAACGCCTTACCCGGCATTGCTTAGCGTCGCTACCCAACAGAGCCGATGTTGTTTTAGAGCTGGATAGCAATCACCGCATACACCGCTCTAGCCTGGCTGGCTAGCCGCCGCTGCGTCAGTGGCATTTGCTGGCGGCTGCTTTTTGAATCTCTCAAACAAAGGCTGGGCGTAGACACGCAGCACCAATGCTGCCAGCACTATCGCGGCAATGTGTCGCCATAAAGGAATAGTTTCGCCGTGGTCCATGATGTTTAACTGCAAGCTCCAACCAAACTGCTGATAGGCCAGATTCAACAGCAGGCCACAAATAATAGCGGTTCCGATTACAGAAATTAAGTAAGCCACTAGCGCTTTAACACCAAGCTGATCTTTGATAACACCCATGGTGGCGATATTGGTAGCGGGGCCGGTTAGCATAAACACCAAGGCTGCTCCCGGCGAAATGCCAGCAAACAATAAACTCGCGGCTACCGGAGTAGATGCTGTTGCACAGATGTACATCGGCAAGCCCACAATCACCATGACGATCATTGCCATCAGCCCGCCACCCCATTGCAAGAAAAAAGATTGAGGTACAAAGGTCGTAACAACCGCCGCGCCTACCAGGCCAATAATTAGCCACTTTGCGGTGTCTGAAATCATTCTGCCATAGCCGTACTTAATCGAAGCGACAAGTTTTTCGGCGAAACTAAGTTCGGCCTCAGCGGGGGCTTGCTTACTACTACAGCAACTACTTTTTACGGGTTCCGCCTCAATTGGGCTTTCATCTTTATCCACTGCTGACACCATAACTCCGGCGACTATCGCACTAACAAGCGCAGAAATAGGCCGAGCAATTGCGAATACCGGGCCTAGTACAGCATAGGAAAATGAAATCGAATCGACTCCAGTTTCCGGCGTCGCAACTAAAAAAGCGGACGTGGCTCCTTTTGATGCACCGGCCTTTCGTACTGCAAGCGCAGTAGGTATAACTCCGCAAGAACACAGTGGTAGCGGTGCACCTATTAAGGCGGCTTTTACTATTGAGACGATACCAGGAGATGAGAGTTGGCTTTCAACAAGGCTCGTCGGCAGCAATTGCTTAATGACTCCGGCCAGAAAGTAGCCCAGCAGCAGCCACGGCGCACTTTCGATCACTAGATTCCAAAAACCCTCCAATAAGTCCACCATTAGCTTTCTCCCGCGGCTCGGACTTCACCTTCTTCTAGTGCATCCATAATTGAGCAGTGGGTAGCCTTTTGCGGACCCCCACAGCAACTATCAAGAAGGATTTGTAAGGTAGCCTGCATAGACTCTAATTCGGCAATTTTCACATTCACCTCATCAAGCTTGTGACGCGTGATATCAGTGACGTCCTGGCAACTGTGACTAGTTTTATCGACTCTTATAGATAATAACTGTCCAATATCTTCCAAAGAAAACCCAATATTGCGAGCGGTCTTTACGAACTCCGCACGCCTGATGTCAGCGTCATTATAGTAGCGATAGCCCGCCTCACTGCGGTCAGACGCGCTAATAAGACCAGTCTTCTCATAATACCGCAAAGTATGGGCAGACAATCCGGTTTTAGCGGCCAACTCACTGATTTTTAGCATGATAACAATCTCCAAATTGGTGAAAAGTAGACTGATTTTTTAGCCTTTTTCACTAGGAGCTAGTGTAACCTTAGAGCTAGGTCTAAGGTCAACAGTAATTTTATCCTAGCACTTTCCCAATCCAGATCGCGATATCTGCAATCTCCTGTGGGCAAACAGCATGCTGCATAGGGTAGGCACGATATTCAGGATGAAAATCACGAGCTTCAAGTACTTCTTTAGCCTTCAAGCCTAAAGATTCAACGACAACTGGATCTTGGCTGCCATGGCATATGAGTATAGGAATAGTCTGTTGAACCGGGTCTATTTTCACCGTCTGCTCGGTTGGAAAATAAGTAGAAAGTGCCATTATGCCGGCCAGAGGTTCACCATAGCTCAAAGCAGCCTCGTAGCTCACCGCACCCCCTTGAGAGAACCCAGCAATAATAATTCGATTAGCAGGAACTCCTCGTTCCACTTCGCGGCCGATCAGATCATGGACCCATGATGCAGACTGTTCAAGTTGCTCGGTGTCTAAATGGCGCTCTACATCCATTTGCTTAATGTCGTACCACGCGGGCATAACATAACCATTATTAATGGTCACCGGAATTGAAGGCGCATGTGGAAAAATGAAGCGGATGCCAAGCCCTTCAGGCAGCTGCAGCTGAGGCACAATTGGGGCAAAGTCATTGCCGTCAGCGCCAAGACCATGCAGCCAAATTACAGAGGCATTAACTTCGCAGCCAGGTGGAGTTTCCATTTCTACTGCTGGTAGGTAGTCCATAAGGTTTCCTGTATTAAGACAAATTTGGTCGTGCGGATTTGGCTATTCAGCCTTCATTAAGCTGCGCAATTTACCATAGAGACCATAGATTATCTCTTAGTGTGACTCTAATCACAGGTAAGAAACCACTTTTTCAGACAAAATAGTGTCCATAGTCAGCGCTAGCGAATGCAGTATTATTCTTAGCCCCAACGTAGATTTTATTCTAACAATAGATGCCATTTATTCTGACAACAGATGCAGTCCTAAAGAGGTCCAACATGAACAAGCTACTTTCCTTTCTACTCTCAGTTGCTTCCCTATTTCTCTTATTTTTAGAAAACGGGCTGGCGCAAGCAGCATTATATAAAGAGGGCATTCTAACGATACCTCACGCGGCTGTCATGAGGTCAGATGGCGTTGATTATTTTGCGGACGTCAAACTTCAAGCAGATGAAAATGGTAGCTTCGCATTAGTCTCAGCCGACCCGCAAAACTTAGTCTATGTCGAATCTATCGCTGTTAATGTAATGGAATCACTACCTCTTCAAGTAACTGTGGTGGTTACAGGAAATAAATCATTGCCTTGCACAAAGCTGTTAGATCCGGCCGTGTTTGTCGAAAGTGGAGCTTTCACAATTGCACTGGCGGAAAGCCAATTAGGCATAGCAGAGACTTGTATCGCCGTGATCGACCCTTTTGAAACATCTATTGTTTTAGATATTACAGGCTTAGCGCTGGGTAACTATTCGGTATCGGTTAACGGGGTAGCAGCTCAGTTCACCTTATAATCTTCGAGATAGGGACACTGCAATGGCGGCTGTCGCTGCAGTGACCGCTACAGCTCTTTCATTGTTATTACATACGCCTTTACTTCTCTCACTTAAGTACCGCAATCATCCCAGCTGAGGCTAAGGTTGAGCCATCTTCTTTCAAGCGGCAGTTTTACACGCTGATTTTACACACTAATTAATGTCGGGCGCACACTCAAATGATCGGTGACGTTCTCATAGGCCAGCGCAAACTCAAGCACTTTCTTATCATCACCATAGCGCCCCATTATTTGCATTCCCATAGGCCGACCTTTCGCATCGAAGCCAACCGGCACATTGACAATCGGCAATCCAGACAAGCTTCCTAATATTACTGACTCCATCCAACGATGATAGGTATCCATTTGTTGACCTTCTATCTCTTTCGGCCAATGCAGATCCTTGGAAAAAGGAAATACCTGAGCCGTAGGCAGCGCAATAAAGTCATAGGTATCAAATAGTCTGTTGAGCTCCGCGTACCATCTAGAGCGAATGTCATTGGCGAGGTAGATGTCCTGCGCTGACAGCTCATAGGAGCGCTCTATTTCCCAAATCAATTCTGGTTTTAACTGAGCTCGAGTATCAGAGTTTTCGTAGTAGTCACGGTAACTAATGCGAGACCAATTACGCAAGGTAAGCCAAGCTCGCCAGAGCTCGCTCAAATCGAAATTTGGTGTTGTCGCTTCAACAACACCTCCAGCTCCAGAGACCTTTGCTAAACTAGCCTCACACAGTGGGAGAATTCCCTTCTCCATGGCAAGATAGCCGTCACAGTCCCCAAACCAAGCAATCTTAGCCCGCTTGAAATCCAGCGGCAGAAAATGTTCAGGCCCAGGCAAGACACTGTGAAGCGCATGCGCCTGTTCATTACTTGGCTGGTTGGCGATTACATGCAGCAAAGCGATAGTGTCTTGAGTGTTTCTGCCCATCGGCCCTGAGGTTGCCAAACTCCGTGAGAAAGGATCCTCACCCCCCATCAAGCCAGTGCTAGGTCTAAACCCAATCACGTTGTTGAATGCGCCAGGATTTCGAAGAGAGCCCATCATATCGCTGCCATCTGCAACAGGTAACATATGAGTTCCAAGCCCACAGGCCGCCCCGCCACTGCTACCACCGGCAGTTAAGGCAGGGTCATAGGCACTGCCGGTAGCACCAAAAACCGGGTTATAAGATTGAGACCCCAAACCGAACTCAGGTGTATTTGTCTTGCCAATGAAAATGGCGCCGCTATCTCGTATGTTCTTTACTAAGCCGCTGTCCTGCTCGGCGATTCGATTAGCAAACATTGGTGATCCGCTGGTAAAGCGCAGACCTTTCACCGGAGTCAGATCTTTAGCTGCGTGGGGAAAACCGTGCATCCAGCCCCGATAGCTCTGTTTCGCTATGGCTTCATCCGCATCGGTGGCTTGGGCTATAAGGTCGTCATCCTCAACCATGCTGACGATGGCGTTATAGCTGGGATTGTAACGGTGAATATGCTCAAGATAGGCCTGCATTGTTTCAACACAGCTAACATTGCCTAAACGAATTGCTTGAGACAATTGGGTCGCAGAAAAATCAACAATATTTGCAGGTAACGATGCGGCAAAAAGAGAAGCGCTGCGTAAAAGCAACGGTGATAAACCTAAATGCGCCAGACTTAATGTTGCAGATTTTTTAAGAAATTTTCTGCGATCCATAATAACTTTCCTCGATTATTTAACAACGGTGACAATGAAAAGTAAGACCCTATTCACAGGTCAGCCCATCATTCGAACTTCTCGCTGAGGAAAAGGTATCTGGACACCGGCTTCTTTTAAGCTATCTAATATCAATTGGTTGCTGGAAAACTTAACTTCATACAACTGTTCTGTTTTAACCCAGCAGCGTATTTCGAGATTAATGGAACTATCGCCAAATGAATCGATACCAATCTGCACCGAACGAGTTTGGCTTAGACCGTCTATATCAGCTAACTTTTTCCTTATCGCCTCTATTGCCGCTTTAGTATCGCTCTCATAAGCAATACCGACGCTTAACTCCAACACC
Organism: Pseudohongiellaceae bacterium; assembly: GCA_047617605.1. Taxonomy (GTDB): domain Bacteria; phylum Pseudomonadota; class Gammaproteobacteria; order Pseudomonadales; family Pseudohongiellaceae; genus UBA9145. The sequence goes on from JBLGBJ010000009.1 coordinate 10,322, forward strand.
GTGTCAGCCTGAGAATTATGAATAATTTCACCAACAATATGCTTGTTGGGAATAGTAATAATCTCACCATCTTCGTTAGTCAGCATGGTAAAAGCCAAATGGACTTCCTTAACAATACCCCAGACACCTTGGACTCTTATGGTGTCACCCACAACAAAAGGACGGGTAAGAATAATACTCAGGCCCGCGCCGTAGTTGGACAACAATCCTTGAGCCGCTAATCCTGCACCTAAGCCTACTGCGCCAAGAGCTGCAACAAACGGGGTTATTTGTATCCCCAGTTTTGGCAGTGCTATTACGAACGCTGCTCCCACAATGGCTATTCTAGTGCCGCTGGCGAAGAAGCGACTGAGCGTTATATCTAAGTTTTTCTTCTCGCAGATTCTAAGCACGATTGCGCTTAACTTCCGACCGACGAAAAAACCAATTATCAAAACGACAATGGCGCCAAATATCTGAAAACTATACGTCACCAGATAAGTCACAATCAGATTATAGGCTTCTGAAACTTGTTCTAATTCTTGATCCATTGCTTTCTCACGCTGCCATATGATTATTCAACGACCACGCTTGCCAGCGACTGAGCATGTCGTCTTTGGGGCGACACTTTGATCGAGCTGGGGAATGACGCCGATAGGATTTCAGCAGATTACCTTTTTTAACACAGAAACGGAATCCCAGTGGCAGTGCATTGCTCAAGTACACTGAGCTTTAGTACACTAACGGCATGAAATTAAACTCGATCGCCATAATTGTACTGCTCATACTTAGCCCCGTCGCAACTATTGCCAATGGACAGGTGTCTATAAACACTTCGACTCTTATAGGGACTTGGGAATCTAGCCTTACAATCAATAGAGAACAACTGCGTATAGCGCTTACTTTAGAAATAGAACAGGGTGCATTGCAAGCCAAATTGATAAGCGATGGGCTAGGTGTTTTTGGCTTACCCGCAGATTCTGTCGAAGTGGACGGCCTTCGGTTTAACGCGAGATTCTCAAGGCTAGACGCGGAAGTATCTGGATGGCTACGTTTGAACGGTGAAAAAGACCAAGTGATTCGTATCGATGGTAATTGGTTTCAGGACGCCGAGCTTGTGCCATTAGTTTTGCTGCCGGTAAGTGCCGCCAATCTTTAAAAGCTAGATATAGCGGCTCAATTCGCGGTTGGCTCTGCTCAGCCGTTCCGCTAACAACCTCACAATATACGTATGCAATGCGGCAGTGGATGCTGGAAACTGCTTAGACATCGCATCCATGCTTTCTTTATCAAGGCGGAATAGCTCAGCGTCCTTTTCTATTCGAACGCTTGCTGTTCTATTTTCACCCGTATAAATAGCCATTTCACCCAAGATCGCACCGGCCTTGTATTTCCTCAATATCTTTTCTTGTTGTCGAGGGATTTTCATTACAACAACTACTGTCCCCGAACCGACAAAGTAGAGGCTCTCACCGTTGTCGCCTTCCTGAAACAGGTATTCACCGGTTTTTCTTTTCTCAACCTTGAAAAATTTTGCCAACAAGAGCACGTCAGATTCATCATAAGCAATGCGTCTTATAATATCCGGCAAACTTAGATTGTGATCTTCAGCGTTAAGCTTAAGATCATTCAAAATTCGCCTTTCACACCAGTCCACAGCCACATCCAGCTGTTCTTTATAATGCCTTTCCCACGCTAGGTCAGCAAAAGTAAAGAAGCGATGTTTGACCAGCTGCTTAATAGAGTTGTCATCGGCGCTACTAATGATGACATGAAAGCCAACACGCTCACTTAATTGAGCCAGCTTGCTAAACGTTACGATCGCTGAAGTATCAAGCTGGCTGACATGATGAAAATCCAACACTAAATAATCGAAGCGACTTCCCTCTTTATCCATTATGCGACTGCGAATTGCACTGACTAATTTGTCTGCTGTTCCGAAAAAGATAAACCCTTGAAGGATTAATATAAGAACTCGATTGCCCTCTTTATTAAGCAGCTCACGCGTCTCAAGGTCGCGATCAACATTACTGGCATGGTCGCTGGCGTTAGTTTCAATCTTTATGACACTGAGTTTTGAGTAGTTAATTACGAACAAAATAATCGCAATGAAGAAACCAAATGTAACGCCCTGCAAAATGTCTGAAAAAATTATGACCACAAGAATAATAAGGACAACTACATAATCAGATAATGGTAACTCACCCCGAGCTTTCCATACCCAATCAATCAAAAACTCTAAACCCACGTAAATTAGCAAGCCACCTAAAATGAATGTCGGCACGATTTCCATAAAATTTGCACCAGCAAGGATCGCTGCCGCCACCAGAGCTGCGTAGACAAAACCGGTGAGCCTGTCTTTGCCACCAATTTTGTCTGCTAGTGCCGTGTCAGACACGTCGTGCACACCAGGAAAGCCTCCAACTAAACTGTTGACGACATTGGTGAAGCCCATCACTTGTAATTCATGATCTGGATTCAGGTCTTTTCGAGCAACCAATTCTATGCCCGATACATCTAGCAATAACATCATCGAACAAAGTAAAGACACGACAACAATACCGCCGATCTGATCGGCTATCACAATCCAATTGATTTGCGAAAAATATTCCCATTTAAACACTGGAAAGAGCGGCCCGGTTTCTTCTATCTTTGGTAGCAGCCCATTGTCGATAGCCTGTTCTTGGGATATACCGGCTAAGAACAACACACCATAAAAAAGCAATATCGCGAGTAGTAAGATACCTGGCACCGAAAGACTGTTGTCTTTAAGCATTTTTCCCATAATCAAACAAACGGCGAGCACGATAGCTGGAATCGCCAGTAGAATAAACTGCGCATTCACAAGGGAGCCAACCGTCGGCTGCACACCTGCGGCAACCGTCAAACCACCTTGTACAAAAATATATCCAATCCCCGCAAAAAAACCACCGGTTACTGGGTAGGGGATGTAACGTACCAGATTGCCCATTTTAAGGCGGCCCAGTAGCAACAGAAAAAGGCCGGCAACCATTGTGGTAACCATGATGGAGGCAATGATAGTAGCTTCAGCTGCGATAGAGTAAACGGAGCCAAAGCTGCTGTAAATACTGCCAACCATCACAGCAAACACTGGCACTAAACCATTGCGAGGAGAGCAGATGACAGCCTTGTAATCGCTAAAAAGCGAGCCGCCCAAGCCGGTCACTAAAGTGCCCATCAACAGGATCGCGATTCCTGGCACTAGAAGCCTAGGATCAACCTGCGCAAACAACAATGCAGCCACTGACACAGCCACAGAGATGTTAACCAGCGCGATTAGGCTGCCTGAAAGAATGTTAGCAAGAAAACTAGATTGCATCTTGTTGTTTTAGCAACTAAATTTGGAAAGTATAAAGGATACTACTGGCTTTACATGGTTACTAGATATTTACTGGGCGGCGAGGGTATAAAACTAAATCCTCTGCATTTGTCATCCTTTTTTTAAGCATTGCGTTCCGTTTAGTAACAGAAACACCTATTTGGTGAAGTCGCTTATTAGCTTTGCGACAACTATTAAAACAAACCGCCTTATCCGCGCAATAATCTATGTCCCTTGCCTGTCTAACTATTACGGCCTGCCCTATACTTCAAGCCGTGAATAAAGGTTTACACTATGCTCTTCAATATTAAAACGCATTACAAGCTAAGCGACTTAGTTATTATTGGCTGCGGCGTGATTGTTACTAGCTGCTGCGCGTTATTTTCAATTTCTACATTAGCAACCACGTTAATGGGCATGGATATTGATGATATTGCCCAGCGCGCAGAGCTAATATTCGAGGGCGAAGTGATCGATCGCCAAGCGCAGTTGGATAGCAACTCCGGCATCATTAACACGTTTTTTACATTTCGAGTTATTGACCTGATCAAGGGCGACTTAGGTGGCAACAATCTCGAATTAAAATTCGCCGGCGGAGAGCTTAACGGTGAGATTGTAGAAGTTAGTGGCTCAACCTTACCGATGCTGGGCGAGGCTGGAATCTACTTTGTTGAATCCGCCAGTAGAGATATGCTTAACCCTTTACTGGGATGGTCCCAAGGCCATTTTTTGATTAAGAGTGAAGGAAGAGAGCGCAGAGTACACACTGTGAGCGACAACCCGGTCACACAGATTCAGTCTGTATCAGCTATTCCTCGCGCCATCAAAGCCCCTAACCAGCTAATCCAAGACAGCGAAGGCATAGCCGCAGGGGTGACCGTGCGATCTCGAACGCTAACCGGTAACCAAGCCCTTTCTGTTGCTGATTTTAAACAGAAAATTTTGGACCTGATAAAAAATTAGGATTGCTAACCCCGGCGTATTATTAGCTCACGACACTGCGTGTACGATTGTTCGCAAATAACATCCCACCTCCTAACTTCGGAGGTTCGCTATGGCATTGACAGAGACAGGATCACAAAGACTGCCTTTACTACTGAAAAACTAAACCCCGGCAGATAGACAGTTTAATGTTTAAGTGATCGCACGCTGATTTCACGAAAGTAAACGATATCTTCCTCACCGTGATTTTGCACACCAAAATAGCCTGACGTTGGACGTGGTCCTCGGTCTGGTTCGTACCATTGCTTTTTCGGAGGAACTTCATCGCCTTCTGAAAAATCGGTAACCAGAACACCATTTACCTCCACTGTAGTTCTGTCACCTTGTAGACGAATAAGCATGGTGTTCCACTCGCCAGCCATTGAAGGCTGAAACTCCGCGCGAGTTAGTGAATACAAAACTCCCGTGGCATGAAACTCATCAGCATTATTGTCTATTTGTACTTCATAGCCACGATTAACTGGCATCCAAGGTTCAGTAGGCTGTTCTGGAATTCGTATAAACACACCAGAATTTTTCCCACCTGGATTTTTAAAAACCACTCGGATTTCAGCATCGCCAATTTTCTTTGGCGTATACCAAAGTAATCCCATACCACCGGACGACTTTAGTAGCCCATCCTCAATGGTAAATCCGCCGGGTCCGACCTGCTGCCAGTTGGCCAAATCTGAGCCATTAAACAGAGACTGCCACCCAGAATAATCAGCATAAGAAACATTTGTCAGGACCGAGCCTAGAACTAGTCCTGACAAAAAGCTTGCGACTCTTTTGCTTCGATTGAACATTTTCAAATTCTCTGTCAAAACCTCTAACCAGTCAATTATTAATCGGGTGCTGCTGCCAGATCTTCCCGCAAAGTACGCGCGGCAAGAAAGAAATGACATGAAGACCAAAATAATACGGTCGGAACTAAATAGACCATTGCATAGCGAAGTGACTCTGCACCTAAACTAGGATTAAGATAGTCGCTTAACATTCCAACTGACCAAGGGCCTAAGCCTAAGCCAATAATGTTTAGAATCAAAAACAAAATAGCTGAAGCGGTGGCTCTCATTCTCGAACCCACTAGACCGTGCGCGGTCGCGATAGATGTGCCTAGATAAACATTGAAAAGTAAGCCGGGGACAAAAGATAAAAGTAACGCTGTGTATTGGCCTGGCGCCAAAAGCATAGCGACAGCAAATGGGACACTAAAAAAACCTACTAGAGCTGGCAACCAAACGTACCAACGCTTGTCTCGTGGCGCAAGCTTATCGGCAATGACGCCACCGGCGAATACTCCGATCGCACCCAATAATCCGGTAGACAACGATAGCCAAGTTCCGAGTTCACCTGTGCTCATGCCATGACTGCGAATAAAAAATGACGCAAGCCAGTTAATAGAGGCATAAGCGGCGAAAGCATTAAGGCCTGCACCAAGAGCTAGATGGCGAAAAGAGTGCCTACTCCAAAGTAATGCGACAACTTCTGAAAAGGGGACTTGAACATCAGAAACTTGCTTCCTCTCCATCAAACCACGTATCGGTTCTTTTAGAGTGAATCGAACCAATACCGCAATCAACAGCCCTGGAAGGCCAACGACCATAAATGCTACACGCCAACCAAAATATTCGTTAAGCCATCCACCGAATAGAAAACCAAATAAAATACCAATATTGACGCCGGTAGAATAAAACGCTAACGCACTGGCGCGGGATTCGGGGGGGAAAATATCAGACACAATTGAGTGAGATGGGGGGCTACCTCCTGCCTCACCAACTCCAACTCCTACCCTCGCCGCTAGCAGTTGCCCGTAATTTTGGACAAGACCACTGAGGGCCGTCATGAAACTCCATAACCCGATAGACACCGCGACGATATTCCGGCGATTTGATCGATCCGCCAAGCGAGCAATAGGAAGGCCTGCGGTAACGTAGAAAAGCGCAAAAGCAAACCCGGTTAGAAGCCCTAACTGGCTATCTGAAAGTGACAGGTCAATTTTGATAGACTCTTGCAATATCGACAGTAGCTGTCTATCGATAAAATTAAAACTATAGACAACTGTAAGCAAACCTAGCGCATAATTTCTCGCCTTTTTTGATGCGTAAGGATTTTCTATGGGCTGATCTGTTGGTTTATCTGCAGGCTTCGCTACAGACTTCTCTGTCTCATTGAGTTCGGTCATTGCTATCCTCTTCCTGTCGCTGTTTTTGTTGTTCGATTTAGCGGTCACGTTTGTGCAAGCCAAGACTGCTAGACTTTACACTAAGCAAATTAGAATCGCATCATCAAAGCATTATCGACTAATCAGATGTGTTTTCGGCCTTCCCGCTCACTCTTACTTCATTTGTTTATTCTTATTAAACGGGGCCTGTGCTTTAGCTAGGCAAAAAAAAACCGAACCCACTAACTTGAGTGATTTCGGCTTTTTGATTTATCGTCTGCAGTTTTCAGCCGCAGATTAACTTTCTGAAGCAGTTTGGCCAGAGGCCTCCGTCGACTCGGAAGCCGTATCGCTTCTCAGAAAACGAGTGGTCACCATGCCCGCGGTTATAGAGCCATTCACATTTAGTGCCGTTCTCGCCATATCGATCAATGGCTCAATCGAAATAAGAAGCGCGGCCACAGTAACTGGAAAGCCCATGGCAGGCAGTACCACTAGCGCTGCGTTGGTTGCACCGCCGCCAACACCGGCAATACCGAAAGAACCGGCAGCGACTATCACCAGTAAAGAGGCAATAAACGCAATGTCGATTTCTACACCCATAGTAGGTGCTACCATAGTCGCGAGCATGGCCGGATAAATCCCAGCACAGCCGTTTTGACCAATCGTCGCGCCGAAAGATGCTGCGATATTTGCAATCGTTGGCGGGATGTTTAAATCTTCTATCTGAGTTCGGATAGTGAGCGGAATAGCTGCCGCTGAACTGCGAGTGACAAACGCAAACGTTAATACGGGCCATACTTTCTGAAAGTAAGTTTTAACATTTGCGCCCAGCATCGCAATCATTAGGCCATGAACCGCAAACATGATTGCGATAGCTATATAGGACGCAATAACAAAGCCAATCAGGGTTATGATGGCACCGCCATCGGAGGTGGCAATAACCCGCGCCATCAACGCTAATACACCATATGGTGTTAAGCTGATCACTAACTTTACAAGGCGCATAACAACCGCTTGCGTGGTATCGACAAACGAGCGAATGCGCTCTCCGTGCTCTTTATTTTCTTCTGCGACTAAAAGAGAAGCGATTCCCAAAAGCAGCCCAAACACGACCACAGCGATAATCGAAATACTGCGAGTGCCAGCAAGGTCAGCGAAGATATTTCGCGGCACAAAGCTCGTTATAAGCTCAGGGAAGCTTATGTTGGCGACGCCGCTAACACGGCCTTCAAGCACTTCCGCTCTTGCCATTTCTCTTGCGCCACTCGCCAACTCTCCGGCGTTAAGACCAAAGATTGTGGCCATCATAATGCCGACTAAGGCTGCAATGATTGTGGTGAAAATAAGAACACCAACAACGGTGCCGCCAATTTTGCCAAGTGATCTAATCTCATCCACCTTCATCACGGCGGCCAGCATCGTAATGAGCACTAAGGGCATGATGATCATGCGCAGCAGATTTACGTAGGAATTGGCCACCATGTTGGTCCATTCTAATGTTTGCGGAACAACATCAGAGCCTCCAAACACCATCTGCAGGTAAAATCCAAAGACTGAACCCACTACCAAGCCAAGCAAGGTGCGCCGTGATAGGCTCATTCCTCGATTCGTCATTTGGAATAAAAAGCTTAGTAGTGCCGTAAAGATCACTAAGTTCAATATTGCTAGCATATTCATTGTTGTTGCTCCTCAGTCAGGTTCAACACCTGTAGGTAATTGAAAACTACAGCGGTATCGAAACCTAAGGTCTTGTTGGAAATCCGGTTTAGCCTTCAGATTTCCAAAAAAATCCTTTATCTTTCTATCAGTTACGGACTATTTAGGCTAAATAACAGTGGCGAGTATATAACTCGTTTATCTAAAGACCAAGTCTAGGCGGCTTCTCATTCGTCAGAAGGGGTTATTTTTAAGCAGACTCGAGTATCCGCCCTCACGTCGCATAGCCAACTTTTCGATTTTGACCTATCCTGAAACTGAATAGCTACTCAGTAGATAAATTTCAACTTTTTGAGAACACGCCATGACACTTGATAATTATTACCCTGAGCTTATTCGTAATTTACCTGCATTTGAAGGACATTTTGCCGCCACTCGCTTGGAAGCTAATGACTGTCAGGTTCTGTTTGCCAGCTACCCCGCTGGCACAGTGATTGAGACGCATAGCCACGAGACTAACAACGTCGGCATTATCACTAAAGGTGAGCTTTTATTGACCATGGACGGCGCGACAAAGTGTATTAGTGCGGGCCAGTGGTATCACGTTCCTGCCAACTGTGAGCATGCTGCCGAATTTCGCTCCGATACTGCCGAAATTGAATTCTGGTTTCGATAATTCTTCCCAATAGCTCTGGCTTGGGTAAATACCTATCCGGCAGCGCTAACCGCCTTAGTTTTGGTTTTGGTTTTGGTTTTGGTTTTGGTTTTGGTTTTGGTTTTGGTTTTGGTTTTGGTTTTGGTCGATAATGGCTTGGTGAGCGAGCACTTGAAAATCCTGACGAATATTCATGTGATTGTATGGACGAACTTGAGTCATAAGAATACCGATTAATTCCTCCTCTCGATCAATCCACGCCAGCGTGCAATAAGCACCACCCCAATAGACAGAACCTTCAGTTAACGCAGTTGCCGCTTCGCCGCGGTCCTCGACTACCGCCCAGCCAAGACCAAAACCCATGCCTGGGCCTGGCAACCAAAGGGGCAAATCGGCAGTGTGATTTTCCATCATCAAATCTAGAGTGTTGGGCGAGAGCAATCTTGCCCCATCGAGTTCACCGCCATTGAGCATCGCTTGCTGAAAGCGCATGTAGTCATGAGGGGTCGAGACCAAACCACCAGCACCGGTATAAACCAACTTGTTTGGGCTATTGATCCATCTGCTTTCGTTTGATCCTGGGTCATCCATTACTATCTTATTTTCATCAGGCCCAGGGCTATATTGGGACATCAAGCGGCCGCCTTTATTATCCTCCATAAAGAAATGAGTGTCGGTCATGCCCAGCGGCTGGAAAATACGCTCTTGCATAAACTCCTCGAGAGTCTGCCCTGATATGACCTCTACCAATCGGCCAACGACATTGGTTGCTACTGAATATTGCCACTCTTCCCCAGGCTGATAATTAAGGGGCAGGCCGGCGAGTCTGTCTATATACGATTCCAAGCTATCGCCTGGGTTGACTCGAATATTCTCACCATAGAATTGGGTGTTGCCACGGTAGCTGTTTGAAAGGCCAGCTGTGTGGGTGAGCATATCTCTTATAGTGACTGGACGTTTAACAGGCACAAGCTCACCCGTGCGAGCGCTAGAATCACTGGTGCTAGAAACCACTTGATTCTCAAAGCTTGGAATAAATCTACTAACAGGATCGCGAAGCTGAAAAGCGCCTTCTTCCCAAAGCATCATCAATGCCACCGAGGTAATTGGCTTGGTCATTGACGCTATTCGAAAAATGGCATCGGCCTGCATAGCCTTGCCGCTATCGACATCCATATAGCCTTGGGTTTCAAAATGCACGATCTTGCCTTTGCGGGCAATCATAGTAATGACACCTGGCACCAGTCCGTCATCGATGTATTTTTGCATGGCCGGACGAATTCTTTCAAGTCGCTCGCTCGACATGCCAACCTGCTCAGGCGCTGTCATCGGCAGTCCTAAATCTTGAGCCAAAGATGTTACTGAAACAGCGAGAACTAGGACAACACCTAGAGAACGCCGCAGGTATTGAATTGGCTTATTTAAAGTTTTCATTTGATCTCCTTTTATTTCATGCTGGCAGGTAAGTTAGACTATGGCGCTAAGCTTGACCGTGCTTGAGTACCCCAATGACCGTTAACGTTGGTGATGATATAAAGTGATTGGTAAGTCCCAATCACTTCGTTGTCACTGTTAAAACGCTGAAATACTGTAGCAATATGGACCTTACCTGGAGCTGCGAGAGTGACATCACGAGTAAGCCAATGAGAATGGTCCCAACCCGATGCGGGCAATGCGACAAAAGCCTGTGTTTTACTAAATTCTTCAGCAGATTCCCATACTGTAACAGTGCCGCTGGCAAATCTGACGTGTGGGTAGTTTAGCGATTCGGCCCAAGCTTCTGGATCTCTGGCATTAAAACCCAACATAAAATCATCCATCGCCTGCATGGCTCCAGCGACTGCCTCCTCAGTTTCATCAGATGACTGAGCGATGACAAGAAAGCCGAATCCAAGAACGACTGCGATCAGGGATAGCTGAGTTAAGGATTTAGAACCAGTTGCAAGAATGTGCATAGAAAAACTCCCAAGGCGAGCTTTGTCAGAAAGCTCAAAATTATTATTTTCAACTCCAGAGAATAACAAGGTTTTTGCTTAAGTCGAAAGGCTACTCGGCAGGCAAATGGCCGACCTTAACCCAAATCAGTGTGTCAACTTCAACTCGAGGGTGATGTCTGCTCAGATGCGGGCTGCGAATCCAAGTGCCAGCTGGATATCTGCCGTACTCATCAATGAACTCGCCGCTAATGACATAAATTTCCTCGCCGCCAAAATGACTGTGCTCCTGAAAAACCTCGCCAGCCGGCCAATGAACCAGCGCGACCGACTCGCCTCCATAGCTGTGAAGCGGCATTACTTCGAGGTTGCCATAGCCTGGCTGCCAAGCAGCAGTGCTGGTATCAATGCAAACCCTACGCCGATCCCCAAGCTGAAACTGATGCAATTTCACGAAGATGGTGCAACCTTCCTTGCTGAACGGCGCATGGCGATATCCTTCAGGATTTCTAAAGTAGGTACCTGCAGGGTAATCCGTACGATACCCATCTGAGTCATCTGAAAACACACCCTCAAGAACTAAAATTTCCTCCCCCCCAGGGTGACCATGTTCGGAGAACTCTGCGCCCGCTTCATATTTTACAAGACTCGTTGCATGCCCCTGCTCCGCGTTTTCTCTAGCTAAAGGCTTACGATGCACTCCCTCTTTCGGGCTTGCCAGCCAGTCCTGTCCAGTAGAGTCGATAACGATTTGCTTTGAGAAGTCCATATTAATCATTTGTGGTTCCGTAATTCCCAATTTTCATTCTATATTGATTCAGCTTCTGCGAATCGCTCGGATAACTCTTAGTTCCGACGCCAAACACCCAAGGCAACAGTTCCAGTCTAACATGCGTCAAAAAACAGCGATGGCAGTTTAAAGCTCATCAAACCTCACCAGCAAATATTATGTAACCATCCGGTATTTTGTCCGTCTAAGCAGTAAAGGGAAGTTTATAACAACTGTTAGCGCAGCATTGTTTTCCCCGTAGTGAATTCGAGGGACATTCTAGATGAGCAAAATTTCCGACACATCGGCGCAAGATATTACTCTGGCTCCGAAATCTAAATCCAGCAAATATCTCTACTCTGGCGCCGGGGTGGTTGTATTGGCAATTGCTACTGTGATGTTCGCCCCTGTCGTTGAGCGTTGGTCGCGGGCCGAACAGTCTGTCTCCGCCCAGCGACTCCGAATGGCTACAGTGACACAAGGTGATTTTGTTCGAGACATCTCTGTTCAAGGCCGGGTTGTCGCTGCGGTTAGTCCTAAACTATACGCCAGCCAGGCCGGCACCATCACATTCACTGTGGATTCGGGTGACGAAGTTCAAATCGGAGAAGAGCTGGCTACAATCGACAGTCCAGAAATTCAGAACCAGCTACTGCAAGAGAAATCTCGGTTGTCCTCTTTGAAAGTGGAGTTGGACCGTCAGCATATTACCAGCCGTCAGCAAGAGTTGCAGAACCAAAAGGCTGAAGATTCGGCCACTATCGCGCTAAAGGCAGCCCAAAGAGAAAAGACCCGGGCAGAGGCCGCGTTCAGTCAAGGCGCCATGACTGAAGTGGATTTTGAGAAAACTCAAGACGATTTACTGAGTGCCCAGCTACTGCATAAACACTCACTTCTGGACACAGAGCTGGACAGTGAACGTCTGGCATTTGAGTTACAAACCAGCCAACTCAATCTGGAACAGCAGCGACTAACCGTAACCGAGCTAGACCGGCAAGTAGGTGAACTAAAAATTGTCTCACCGGTAAGCGGCATTGTTGGCAATCTTAGTGTCAATCAGAAAACCAACGTGGCAAAAAATCAAGCGGTTCTGAGCGTTGTGGATTTATCGGCATTCGAAGTTGAAGTGCAAATTTCTGAAAGCTATGCCGACGACTTAGCTATCGGCATGCAGGCCGAGATTCGTGCCGGCTCTAATAGCTATGACTCAACCTTGGTTGCGGTATCGCCGGAGATCATCAACAACCAAGTCACCGGCCGTATCCGCTTCAATGAAGCTGTTCCTGATGGTCTTAGGCAAAATCAGCGCCTTACTACTCGAATCTTATTAGAAGAAAAGCAAAATGTACTAATGGTTCAGCGTGGACAATTCTTTGACAGCGGCAGCGGAAGAGTTGCCTATGTTGTTGAAGACTCGGTGGCCTATCGACGCTCTATCAACACCGGTGCTACCAGTCTTAACAGCATTGAAATACTAGATGGCTTGTCCGTTGGCGACTCAATCATCGTTTCGAGTACAGATATTTTCAATAGCGCAAATTCTGTGCTGATCAATAATTAATAGAGGTGTAAGCATGTTAGAGATGACCCACGTTTCAAAATCTTTCCGTACCGAATTAGTAGAAACCCGCGCACTCGATGATTTTTCCTTAACCGTTGGCGCTGGCGAATTTGTCACGATCACTGGCCCTTCTGGTTGCGGTAAAACAACCTTCTTGAATCTGGCCGGACTACTAGAAACCTTAAGTTCTGGAAAATATTTCCTAGATGGGATCGACGTCTCTGAACTCAAGGACTACCAGAGGGCCAAGCTTCGCAATCAAAAAATTGGCTTCATTTTCCAAAGCTTCAACCTGATGCCCGACCTTAATTTATTCGACAATATTGATGTGCCACTGCGCTATCGAGGCGTCAAAGCTAGCGAGAGGCGCGACCGTATTGAGCAAGCCCTCGACTCCGTAGGACTTCTTTCTAGAAAGAAGCATGTCCCTTCTCAGTTATCAGGAGGCCAGCAGCAGAGAGTCGCAATAGCCAGAGCATTGGTTGGAAATCCACTATTTTTATTGGCCGATGAACCCACCGGCAACCTTGATTCCCATACAGCACTGGGGGTGATGGAACTGCTACATGAAATTAACGATTCTGGAACCACTATTATCATGGTCACTCATGATCAGGAACTTGCTACTCGTTCACAGCGCAATATCCATATTCTTGATGGAAGAATAGATAGCGAAGAACTCAATGACCATACCCAAAAGCGAACTGCCGCCTAGAATCTTCAAGATTAGTAACAACAAAGGATAAAGTATGTTTTTTTATTATCTTCGTCTCAGCGCACTAAGTTACAAGCGCAACCCAATACTCAGCTCCCTAATGGTGTTAGCAATTTCCATCGGCATCGGCGCTTACATGGTCATATTCACTCTTAACTATGTGATGGGCGGCGACCCAATTCCACATAAAAGTGACCAGCTATTTCATGTCCAGATGGACATCGGCAGTCCGGGGCAAGACAGAGATATGCCTAGACAACTCAGCTATTTAGATGCAACGGCACTGTTCGAGGCAAATCAGGCCAACCATGAAACTATGACCTCCAAATTTGCAGGAGTTTTGGAGCCGGCTAACGCTGAAATTAAACCCTTTACTATAGATGGTAGAGGCGCCACAGCTGATTTTTTTACCATGTTTGAGATCCCGTTCATCTACGGCAATGCTTGGGGGGCCGATGCTGATAAAAACGTTGAACAGGTTGTCGTCCTTTCCAAAGAAGTTAACGAACGCCTATTCGGTGGTGAGAACTCTGTCGGCAAATCGATCACTCTAGAAGAAAATCAATTTCAAGTTATCGGTGTTATCGATGCCTGGAACCCGATGCCTAAATTTTACGATGTTAACAACGGCGCCTTTAATAAAGGTGAAGAAGTCTTTATACCCTGGGCCTTAATCGTGCCTTTAGAGCTCCCTCGCTCTGGCAATACTAACTGTTTCAAAGCAGTGGAAGAAGGCGTTGAGGGCTTCTTAAATTCTGAATGCGTATGGATTCAATATTGGGTAGAACTTACCAACAGCAACGAAGAAGCCGACTACTTAAACTTCATTAACAGCTATGCCCAAGAACAAAAGTCTTATGGCCGCTTTGAAAAAGAGTTGAACAACAACCTTCTCGACGTTAACGAATGGATGATCGAACAAAAAGTAATGCCAGATGAAACGCGAATACTTTCGGTGTTGGCCAGCATGCTGCTTGCAGTTTGCCTGCTCAACACCATCGGCCTTCTGCTTTCGAAGTTTCTAGGCAAATCTGGCGAGATAGGCGTGCGCCAAGCCTTGGGCGCTCATAAAGGCTCGCTGTTTATCCAGCACGTCATTGAAGCTGGGTTTATCGGCTTGATAGGAGGCCTTCTGGGGCTGGGTGTTGCCGCTATAGGGCTTGAAGGCATCAGGGTACTTCTCGGAGAGGACATGATGATGACAGAGTGGATTCAGCTAGATACTACCGTTGCATCAGTCACAATAGGGCTGGCAATCACGAGCACCATAGTAGCCGGCATGTATCCAATTTGGCGCGCCTGCAATATAAATCCAGCAATCCACTTAAAAACCCATTAGTGATAACGCTTTTACTAAGCATCTGCTAGTCACTAGTGAATAACTACTTCTGAGCAGCTACAAGGATTTAGACATGGAATTCGGACCAGTTTTACGAGCGATGGCGCGCAATAAGTTAGGTATGATTCTTATCGCCCTGCAAATAGCTTTTACTATGACAGTGATCATCAACGCTATTTTTATTATCAACGAACGTTCCCGTCTTATGGCCAGACCTAGCGGTCTGGACGAAGCAAACCAGTTCTTTCTTTACAGTATCGGCTATGGGGATAATTTTGATGAAGAATCGACGGTAAATGACGACCTCGCGATGCTGCAAGAAGTCCCTGGCATAGTCAGTGCCTCTGTGGTGAATGCTATACCAATATCCGGCAGCGGCTCAGGCACTGGCCTGCGTTTAGATACTGATGAATCTAAACCATCGGTCGGTGCTGCAATTTACCGTGCCGATGAAAACATTCTGGAGACGATGGGTTTAGAGCTCGTGGCTGGCGAAAATTTCAAACCTACAGATATGCAAATTCGTCCACCCGAACAAAACTCTACCGCGGCTGTCACGATAATATCAGCAGCCCTTGCGAGAGAATTATTCCCGGACCTCAGCATTAATGAAACAGTGGGGGAAACAGTCTTTGAGCCCGGCGCAAGAGCAGTTCAGATCATCGGCGTAGTTGATCGTCTGCAGGCGCCCTGGCAGGATAGCTATACTATTGAGCGCGCTATGATTGTGCCAGAGAACGTCACAGATGGGTTCTCAATCTATTTGATAAGAACCGAGCCAGGCCAGCGCGATAGGCTCATGATTGATATTGAAGAGCGCCTTGCCGCTGCTCCGGCCAGTCGTATCATTCGCAACCTGCAATCCCTGGAAGAAACTCGAAAAGAACACTACCGCCTAGATAGCGCTATGACGACCATCTTATGGGTTGTAGTCGGAACATTAGTCTTTATTACGTGTATGGGCATAGTAGGCCTTGCCGTATTTGGAATTAATCGCAGGCGCAAGCAAATAGGCACGAGAAGGGCCCTTGGCGCTACTCGCTTTCAAATACTGCGCTACTTTCTTGTTGAAAATTTGTTCATATCCGGGATTGGAGTGGTTATAGGTGCAGTCTTAACGATTGGGTTTAGCATTGTCCTGACAACCAATTTCAATATGCCTACCATGGCTTGGTACTACACCCCTTTGGGTATGTTGGCTCTCATAGTCATAGGCCAATTGGCGGTACTAGGCCCAGCTGCCGGCGCCGCCCGGATACAGCCGGCCATAGCAACGAGATCAGTTTAAACCCGAGAGCAAAAGCGTCCAGTGCCAACACTGACGCTGGCGGTCCATGACATCTAACTGAGCAGATCTAGAAATTATTCTAAATCGGCTCAGCTGGTCGGCTCACGTCAACCAATGACTCAACGGTTAAGCTTAAGCGTCTAGGCATCTGACAAAAGCCCGTCTACAGTATTCTTTGCCCTACTCCTACCCCAGCGGCATTATCTTTACCCCAATTCGACCAAAAATTGAGAGTTAGTACCTGAACTAAAGCGCAAGAGTCGTTATCATGGCCCTAAGAATAAATTTTTAGCCACAGGACGAATCATGATGGATCGAAACAGGCTTTCAGCTTTGACTGTGCTGGGAACACTTGCTCTGGCTTTTACTGCGCCTGCTTATGCTGCAGATAATGGGTGGTTCCGCGGGTTTTGTGACAGCGGCACCGGCGTGTATCGATGGCAAGATGGCAATCGTTATGAAGGCCAGTGTCAGAATAATTTCCTCCATGGTAAGGGAACCCTTACGCTAACCAACGGCGATCGCTATGTAGGCCAGTTTAACAATGATGCTAAAAACGGCCGCGGCACCTACTACTTCGCCAACGGCGACCGTTACGAAGGCATCTTCAGAGACGGCGCTCGCAATGGTCCTGGCACTCTTTACCGCGCAAACGGTGAGCGCTATATGGGCGCTTATGCAAATGACCGAAAAGCCGGCAGGGGAACCTATTATTTCTTAGCTGGAGATACTTATGAAGGCAATTGGATTGGTGATCAATTCAATGGTCAGGGTGTTTATAGCTTCCTCAACGGCGATCGCTATGAAGGCCAGTGGAAGAACGGCGAGTACAATGGCAGAGGTAAGTTTACTTGGATGAACGGCAACAGCTATGACGGGATGTTCCAGAACAGCCTGCGAGCAGGAATGGGGACATTCGAGTGGACTAATGGCAATCGATACACCGGCCAATGGCGCAATGGCGAACAATACGGGGGGGGAACTAAATATTGGGCGAATGGCGATCACTATGAAGGCCAGTGGCAAAATAACAAAATGAATGGCCAAGGCAAGTTCTTTTACGCTAACGGCAATCGCTTTGAAGGCCTTTTTAGAAACGATGAAATCAACGGCAACGGCACTTACTTTTTTGCCAACGGCGATCGCTATGTCGGACCTTGGGTTCGCGGAGAGCGAGACGGCCCAGGGATGTACTATGACAGCCGAGGCAATTCTCAGGCTATGGAGTTTCGAGGTGGGCGCAAAGTCTCCTAAAAGTTCTAGGCCCTAAGCTTATAGCCGGTCTTAAAGATCAGATACACAACCGCAAAACATAACAGGGTGAATGTGCTGATACTCACTAAGCTCAGCATTACACTGACTTCTGAAACTTCGTAAAAACTCCAACGCAGGCCACTTACAAGATAAAGCACTGGATTAAGCAGAGACACAGTCTTCCATAATGGAGGAAGCATATCTGTGGAATAAAAACTACCACCCAAAAAAACCAAAGGCGTTATTACCAGCGTGGGGAATACCGACAGCTTCTCGAAATTGTCAGCCCATATCCCAATAATAAAACCCAGCAAGCTAAACGATATTGCCGTTAAGAAAATAAACAACAGCATAACAAAAGGGTGTGCTATCTCAAGATCTATAAAGGCTGAGGCGGTTATCAAAATAATAAAACCCAGCAATATTGATTTGGTCGCAGCCGCACCGACATAACCCAGCACTAATTCAAACGTCGAAATTGGCGCTGACAGCATCTCGTAAACTGTACCGACAAACTTAGGAAAATAAATTCCGAACGAGCCGTTCGACACGCTAGTCGTCAACAGGTTCAGCATAATCAAACCGGGCACGATAAACGCCCCGTAATCGACCCCATCCACCTGATCGATACGCGAACCAATCGCCGACCCAAATACAATAAAATACAGCGATGTGGTAATAACAGGCGCGACAATACTTTGTACCAAAGTGCGTTTCATCCGAGCCATCTCGAATTTGTAAATTGCTAACACGCCATAAAAATTAAAAAACCGCATAGAAATTGCCTGTTTGAAAACTGTATTAAGAAGACTCGTGTACAAGAGAAACAAAAATATCTTCTAAGGAACTCTGTGTTGTGTTGAGATCGCGAATCCCAATACCAGCGTCTTTTACATTGTTTAGTAAAGAGGTGATGCCGGTATGTTCGCTCTGGGCATTGAACGTATAAATAAGCTGGCTGCCATCCTTACTCAGCTCGAGATCTCCTCCGACTAAAGATGCCGGAAGTTGAGACAGTGGCTCACGCAAATCTAGCAGTAGCTGCTTCTTGCCGAGCTTGCTCATCAACTTGGATTTTTCTTCTATCAGGATCAATTCACCGTTGTTGATGACCCCTACACGATCAGCTATTTCCTCTGCCTCCTCTATATAGTGAGTAGTCAGAATAATAGTCACACCAGTTTGTTTCAGCTCAGCAACAATCGCCCACATATCTTTGCGAAGCTCAACATCGACACCGGCGGTTGGTTCATCTAAAAATAGTATTTCAGGTTCATGGGACAGAGCCTTAGCGATTAAGACTCGCCTTTTCATGCCACCGGAAAGCGTCATGATCATGTTGTCTTTTCTGTCCCATAAGGACAGAGCTCGCAGCACTTTCTCGATATGGCCCGGATTTGGCGCCTTGCCAAATAAGCCACGACTAAAAGCGACTGTATTAAAAACCGTTTCAAAGGAGTCGGTGGTGAGCTCTTGCGGAACCAGCCCTATCATCGATCTCGTTTTACGAAAATCTTTAATAATGTCGAAACCTGCCACGGTCACGGAGCCTGTACCAGCACGCACGATGCCGCAGATGGTTGAGATAAGAGTGGTTTTGCCGGCACCGTTGGGGCCTAGCAGTGCAAGAATTTCACCCTTATAGATATCGAGATTTATATTCTTCAGGGCTTGAAAACCACCAGCATACGTTTTGCTGAGATTTTTTACTGATAAAATTACGTCTTGTGTATGTTCCATAAGCGAATAAGTATGAGACTTGGTTGTGACAATATCAATGATCATTTTCCCATCAGGCACCCAAGTTTCGAATTATGTCTGAGAAATCCCATGGTAGACTAAGAAAATAATTTGTATCGAAAATGGAACCTGCGATCCCCATGAAAAATTTCAGCTTTAATGCTCTTATCCTTGCCATCAGATCAAATATCTTTCTGGTGACAGCCCTCTTTATAACCAACGCATCTCCGATCCAAGCTCAGGCTGCAGAATCAATCGAAGCTATTTTGAATACCAAGGAGCAGAGCTTACTGCGCTGGCTCGACACAGAAGAAGACAATATGATCGCGATGTTGAAGCGACTTACCAATGTCAATTCTGGCACCCTGAACAAGGACGGGATTGACGAAATTGGACGACTATTGAGCGCTGAACTTGAAACCTTAGGTTTCGATCTAACCACCCTTCCCGGCAACGTTATCGAAATGCCCAGCTGCCCCGGCAGCAATTACACGATTGATGTAACTGATCACATTCTTGCCAATAAAGCAGGCCAAGGCAAAAAACTCCTTCTCATGGGCCATATGGATACAGTATTCCCCCCTAACAGCCCATTTCAAGCGTTTAGTCGAAGCGGTGATGTCATGTATGGCCCCGGGGTCGCCGATATGCAAGGCGGGCTAGTGGTCATGCTTTTTGCACTTAAGGCATTGCAAAATGCTGGCGAGCTTAATGATATGGCAATTTCAATTTTTCTAAATAGCGATGAAGAGATCGGGTCTCTTTCTTCGAGAAAATACCTTGAAGAGCAGGCGCTGTTGCACGACTACGGTTTAGTGTATGAGTCATCCGGCTCCAATAATATGGTGCGCAAAAGGAAGGGGTTGGGCCAGGCACGTTTTGTTGTGAACGGAAGAGCTTCCCACGCCGGCGGAGCTCATCAACAAGGTCGATCAGCAATTAAAGAGTTAGCCTATAAAATAGTTGAGATTGAACAATTAACTGATTATGAATCCGGGGTGACTGTAAATGTTGGAGTGATTAGCGGAGGGGAAGCAAGAAATACAATTGCCCCCTGTGCAGAAGCACTTGTTGATCTGCGATATCCGGAACCTCAGCAAGGAATTGATGCCGTGAGTCAATTTGAAACTATCTTCAATTCGGTGTTCAGCTACCCAGTGGACTCCGGTGAAATCAGCACGATTAGTTGGACTAACTTACACCGGCCACCGAAAATACCAACTGCTGAATCGGACTATTTGCTTGAAAAAACCATCGCTATCGGGCGGCTGCTCGGCCAAGAACTAGGGGTCTCTGATTCTGGTGGTGGAACTGATGGTTCCCTTACTCAAGCCGCTGGCTTACCAACACTTGACTCGCTTGGGGTTGCCGGCGCTGGCGCTCACTCCAACCGTGAACAAGCTCGGGTTAGCTCATTGGTCGAGCGGGCAAAACTCAGCGCGGTTTTAATTCATAGACTGTCCGCTGAATAAATGCTTTCATCTGAAGCTAGCCCGCTAATAAATAGAACAGGGCTGGAGGCATTGCATGACCGAATCCAATACAAAGGATGCATCTGACACTCAGACAGAACCTGAAGTTAAAACGGCAGCAGATACGCCGCTAAGCGACGCCGCCAAGGCATATCAAAGACCAGGCTACAGGTATTTAGTCCTAGGTATTCTTACCCTCGTTTACGTCTCAAATTTCGTCGACCGCCAGGTCATAAACATATTGGCCAGCTACATCATTGAAGATTTACAGATTTCTGATGGCCAATTTGGCATGCTGTCAGGTTTAGCCTTTGCTCTCATCTACACCACCTTAGGCATCCCAATCGCACGCTTGGCTGACATCAGCAACCGTCGCAACATCATCGCAATTTCAATTACCGTATGGAGTGTAATGACAGCTCTATGTGGCGCCGCTAATAACTTTACCCAGCTATTTATGGCGCGTTTTGGTGTCGGCATTGGCGAGGCTGGCGGAAGCCCACCGGCCCACTCAATCGTGTCCGATATTTTCCCCGCCAAGCAGCGCGCCACAGCCTTATCTGTTTACTCATTTGGTGTATACGGCGGCATTTTAGTCGGCACTATTGGGGGGGCTTATCTGGTCGAATATTTCGATTGGCGTACCGCTTTTGTGGTGGTCGCGATCCCTGGTATTTTCCTGGCAATGATCGTCAGGTTTGTTATTAAAGAGCCCCCTCGCGGACTCGCGGAAAAAAGAAACGATGCCCAGCCTCCAGGTTTTTTAAAAGTCATGGGCTTCCTTTGGAGCAGAAAATCTTTTCGCCATTTATCCTTTGCTTGTGCGCTGCACGCTTTCGTCACTTATGGTGTCGGCAATTTTATGCCTCTGTTTCTTGGCCGTGTGCATGGTATGGAGATTCTCGATGTAGGCTGGTATTACGGCCTCATCGCCGGCATCGGGGGTCTTGCTGGCACCTTCTTTGGCGGCTGGATGTCGGATCGGATGAGCAACAAAACTGGGGATAAAACCTGGTATGTTTGGATTCCATTTATCTCTACCGTCTTAGCAATTCCTTTAGCGCTGATTACTTTCTTAGTAATGCCAACGGGCTATAGTGCCGTCTTCTTCTACGTCTTTCCGGTCTTTTGTGGCGGCTGGTACCTCGCCCCTTGCCTAGCATCTACCCACTTTCTAGTGGGCATAAGAATGCGTGCCATGGGCTCAGCTGTACTATTATTCATGCTAAATCTTATCGGTTTAGGATTGGGGCCGTGGATGACGGGCATGTTCAGTGATTGGTTAACGCCAGAGTATGGTACCGATGCACTAAGGTATGCGATGTCTATTACCGTATTGGTCAACATCTGGTGCGCCGCACATTATTATTGGTCGGCCAAAACGATTAGAGCTGATTTCGATAGCGCCCCAGAGTAGTTTGTAAGAGTAGCGCGCGGAGCTGATTTTTTTATAAATCAGCGCTTATAATTTGAACTAACAAAGCGGCTATCGAGCAGCTAGCAAGCGCGCCTAAATAGCGTCTAAGGCTTGTTCGATTTTAGAAACAGGAATTACCGTCAGTCCAGGTATTTTAGTTTTAGGCATATTTGCTTTCGGTACAATAGCACGGGTAAAACCGTGCTTAGCAGCTTCTTGCAAGCGCTCCTGCCCACCAGGTACGGGTCGGATTTCTCCGGCTAAACCTATTTCCCCAAACACTACTAAATCTTTTGGCAAAGACTGATCTTTAAAGCTTGAAACAATAGCTAAGAGTAGCGCTAAGTCAGCGCTGGTTTCGGTAACTTTAACGCCGCCGACAACATTAACAAACACATCTTGGTCAGCCATATACAGGCCACCATGGCGGTGCAAAACTGCCAGCAGCATTGCTAGGCGGTTTTGATCCAAACCCACAGCCACTCTACGAGGATTACCTAGCTGCGACCCATCGACCAGGGCTTGAATTTCTACCAGCAAAGGTCTGGTACCTTCCCAAAGCACAACCACTATAGAGCCAGGTGTATCTTCTTCAGTTCGGGCAAGAAATATCGCCGATGGATTTTTAACCTCCTTCAAACCTTGCTCTGTCATGGCAAACACACCAAGTTCATTAACCGCACCAAATCTATTTTTCTGACCACGCAGGATGCGATACTTACTGTCACTGCCACCTTCCAACATGATGAAACAATCAATCATGTGCTCTAAAACTTTTGGACCAGCCAAATTTCCGTCCTTGGTGACGTGCCCAACAAGAAAAATAACGGTGTTGGTTTGCTTCGCGTATTGAATCAGATAAGCAGCACACTCACGCACTTGCGATACACTGCCCGGAGCAGAGGAGACATCACTGCTGTGCATTACCTGAATAGAATCCACAACCAACAAATCAGGTTTATGCTCTTGCGCTGCATTACAGATTTGCTCAACATTGGTTTCTGCCAACATCTTTAAATTTTCAAGCGGTAGTTTAAGCCTCTTCGCGCGCATGCCAACCTGCTGCAGTGATTCTTCACCAGTGACATAAAGTGCATCTTTGCCACTGGATGCCAACATGCACATTATTTGCAGCAGCAAAGTACTTTTACCAGCCCCTGGATTTCCACCAATCAAAACTGCCGAACCCGGCACCAGACCGCCGCCTAAAACGCGATCGAGCTCGCCTATTGTACTGGTGAATCTAGGCAGGCTATCTAAGTCTATGTCGGAGAGATTCTGGACATTACTTTTTTCACCGGAATAGCCCTGCTTGCGAAAATCGGCTTTGGTCACCGGCGAACTGCTGTTACCAAGGTTGATTTGGGAAAGGGTATTCCACTCTTTACATGACACACACTGGCCCTGCCACTGACTATGCTCGGTTCCACAATCAGTGCATACGAATGCTACTTTTGCCTTTGCCATCTGAGACCTTCTAAACGTGTGAGTGTATCTGTGTGGTGTATGTGTAATTTTGGCGCGGTTTTGGCGTGGCTAATTTAAATTAGGGGCCATTCGCTTTTGCTAACTCTTGTCAGCCGCGATCAAAACAACAGCTTAGTCGAGATAATGGAATTTTACGCGGTCGGTGACTTTGCAAAACAGTTCGTATGCGATAGTGCCAACTGATTTCGCCACGTCATCAGCGCAAAGACCCTCCCCCCACAAAACAACTTCATCATTAATCTGGGCATCACTGTCTTTTAAATCTACCGTAATCATGTCCATAGAAACTCGACCTGCAACATAAGTGCGAAAATCACCAGTGGCGGTTTTAACTATAACCGGGGTGTCAGCGCTTGCAGATCTTGGATAGCCGTCACCATAGCCGATAGACACCACACCAATGGATGTGTCAGCCGGGCATGTATAGCTTGCGCCATAACCTAGAGTCTCTCCGGCTTTAACGTCATTGATAGCTATGAGCCGTGAACGCAGAGTCATTACAGGTTGCAAACCTAAAGCCAACCCATTTTCACGGGCCAGTGGTGAACTGCCGTAAAGCATAACCCCCGGCCGAACTATGTCATGGTGGGTTTCTGGCAACGTTAAAATTCCAGCAGATGCCGCAAGGCTTGTCTCTACTTGAGCAAAGTCTTTTAGCAGAACACCTTTTGCTTGTGCAAACCGGGAAATTTGTTGTCGAGTAAAATCGTGTGAGGCTGGCAACGACATATCATCTGCGAACGCCAGATGAGACATAAAAACCAGATCGGTGTTGGCCAGCTTAGCCAACTCTTTGTAGGTGACTATACTAGCCGCTTGACGTTGGCCAAGCCTATTCATTCCGCTGTTAAATTCGATCCAAAGCTTCTTTGTGCACTCTTGATATTCCGATGATAAAAGCTTGCCAGCAAGCTCGGCTTGATAAGCTGAATGGATCACCGGTTGAATGTTTTTATCTAAACACAATCTTAGTTCGTTCTCGTCAATAAAGCCCGCCAACAGCACAATCGCCTTGCCCAATCCCAACTCGCTCAGGGCACAAGCCTCCTGCAAGGTCGCCACAACAAAGCAGTCAAACTGGACATTACTCGCCGCTAGAGATTTTGCGATCTGCGCCGCACCATGACCGTAACCATTGGATTTAACAACCGGTGTGATATTGGCAGTGGGACAAAGCTCACGGACTCGGGCGAGATTAAACTTAAGCGCGTTAAGATTAATACTTGCCCAAGCTCTGGGGGTAGGTGCTGTCATGAGTGGGACCTGAGCTTCAACAGCCGCTACTGACCGTGGGTATAGCTGTCATCATAACGAGGTTGAATATAATTTTCGAAGCGCGTGAATTGTCCTTGAAAAGCTAAGCGCACAGTCCCTATTGGCCCGTTACGCTGTTTACCAATAATGACTTCAGCAATGCCTTTGTCTGCTGAGTCTTCGTTGTAGACTTCATCCCGGTAAATAAAAGAGATGATGTCAGCGTCTTGCTCGATGGCGCCAGATTCACGAAGGTCCGACATTATCGGACGCTTGTTGGGCCTCTGCTCCAGGCCACGATTCAACTGTGACAAGGCGATAACCGGGCATTCAAATTCTCGTGCTAACATTTTCAACGAGCGAGAAATCTCGGAGATTTCCCCCACTCGGTTATCGCCGTAGCCTTTAATTTGCATAAGCTGCAAGTAGTCAATCACAACCATTCCTAGCTGACCATGCTCGCGAACGATTCGGCGTGCGCGCGAACGCATTTCCATCGGACTGAGACCCGAGCTATCGTCTATAAATAATTGCTTATCTTTAAGTTTGGCAACAGCATTATTAAAACCAGGCCAATCTTCTTCAGTTAATTGGCCCGTACGAATTTTGGTTTGGTTAATTTTGCCGATAGATGACAGCATTCTGAAGATCAGACTCTGAGCCGGCATTTCCAAGCTGAATACCAGCACTGGCATATCAGTTTTCATGATAGCGTTTTCAACCAAATTCATAGCAAAGGCGGTTTTACCCATAGAAGGCCTGCCCGCAACAATGATCAAGTCTGATTTCTGCCAGCCCGAGGTCATTTCATCAAGGTCTGTGTAGCCAGTAGATATACCGGTAAGACTGCCGTCTAAACCTGCCAGCTCATCAATTCTATCCACCGCTTTGGACAATAAGGGATTTACATAAACCGGGCCGGCGTCTTTGGGCCGTTCATCAGCTATGCTAAATACTTGCTGCTCTGCTTCATCTAGAATTTCAGCCGATTTTTTACCCCCTGTATTATATCCCACGTCGGCAATACTATTGGCAACGCTGATGAGCCTTCTCAAAATCGCTCGCTCGCGGATAATGTCGGCATAGGCGACGATATTAGCAGTACCACGAGCATTACCGGCAAGCTCGCTTAAATAATCGAGCCCCCCTGCGCTTTCCAACTCATTTAAGCTATTGAGAGATTCAACCAAGGTCACCACATCAATGGGACTATTGGCTTCACTTTGCTGAGTCATCACCTGAAAAATAAGCTGATGTTCTCCGCGATAAAAATCTTCTGGCTGCAACACATCTGAGATATTGTCCCACTGAGTGTTGTCCAGCATGAGACCACCAAGCACAGCTTGCTCTGCCTCTACAGAATGAGGAGGTACTTTCAATGCTGAAAGCGCGTTGGCTTGGCTGTTGTTGGCGGCTTCAATAGGCATGCTTAGAGATTACCGTAAATGGAAAAGAAATAAGAGGAAAATAAGAAACAATTAAGCGCTAAAAAACCCAAAATCAAAACATAAAAAAAGCGCCATCTGACACAGCAGCATGGCGCTTTTCTAAAACTAAACTATCACTAATCTAAGACAAGCTAATTGAGCCTGGATAAACCCCAAGCTCAAAGTAATTGCTTACTGGGCCTCGCTTGGCTCGTCTGTCTCAGCAGCTTCAGCTGCTTCGATTTCAGCGATAACATTGCCGTCATCGCTTATGTCTGCATCTGATTCCAAGCCGGCGACGACCAATTTAACCGTTTCGCCAACATCGTATCCGAAGTCGATAGCAACCTCATACTCGCCCAACGCACGGATAACACCGTGGGGAAGCATAACTTCGCTTTTGTTCAAGTCACTGCCAACTTTTTCGTTGATCGCATCAGCAATATCTTTAGTGCCAACAGAACCAAACAGACGGCCTTCGTCACTAGCGTTCACTTCAATACGCAGTACAAGACCTTTAACTTTCACAGCGCGCTTTTGCATTTCGCCCATTTTTTCGTTGTGGGCTGCAAGCAATTCAGATTTACGCTCTTCGAAATGCTCTAGATTTGTTCTAGTCGCCGGCATTGCCTTACCCTGTGGGAACAGGAAATTACGCGCATACCCAGCTTTAACCGAAGTGGTATCGCCGATTTCACCGAGCTTACCAACCTTTTCCAGCAAAATAACGTTCATTTTTATTTCCTCATTTTCAATTCGTTAGGCAGAATTTGGGCTACGAGACCTAAAATCGTACCAGCTATCTATCAATGCCAACATTACTATCAGCTGTGACATCCAAGGCATTAATCCGTAAAAAGCGACCAACCACATAGTTGATGCTTTCCGTTTACCGACCAAACCGTGAACCAATGCCACGCCAGAAAAAATTAGAGGCATCATCAAATAAAACACCCAACTCTCTGGAATAAACTCAACAAACGTCACAATAAATATAGCGGCCAACAACCCCACAGCCCCTTTTTGCTCTATTCTCAACCCGTGGAACTCTGTCTGGAACCCCCCCGGATTATAAAGTGCCGCCTGCATCCAGCGAGCGAGCATCAATAGCAGTATGGATAAGAACATATACACCGCGCCAAAAAAGCTCGGTATAGTTGCTCTGAACTGCTCTAGACTTACCATCTGCAAATCTTGAGCAGAAAGGTAAGCCTCAAACTGTGCATACACTACGTTCAGTAATTCTGGTTGAGCTCGCATATAAAGCTCGACGCAAAATCCGACTAATATCGACGCTAGCAGCGTAAGCTCCCAAGATTCTGTCTCTCTAAGGAACCACGCCAGCCCAGTAATGCCAAACAGCATGAGCAGCGGGATTACATCACCAGCTAATGCCCAACCGGCCAATGGCAACACTGCCCAGACCAATATCATACCGGCTTCTTGCAATCCTTTTCGCAGCGCCACTAAACCAACAATAACTGGGCTTAGCAAATTTAGCATGGGGATAAGCCCAAGCAGCAACACTACCATGATAGCCTGCTTGCGCCCTTTCATTACGAATTCAGCAAGGCCACGCATGAGATTCTTTATACCTGATGACTATCCGTGTACGGAATCAACGCCAAGTAACGAGCGCGTTTCACCGCAGTCGCCAGCTGACGCTGGTAACGTGCCTTTGTGCCAGTAATCCGGCTAGGAACTATCTTGCCGGTTTCTGAAACATAAGCCTTCAGGGTCTCTAGATCTTTGTAATCAATTTGTATGGTGCCTTCTGCGGTGAATTTGCAGAATTTACGACGACGGAAATAACGAGCCATAATAATGTCCTATTTCAAATAAGTTCGATGCGAGAACTAGTCTTTAGATTCTTCGGAGTCAGCTGCGGGCGCTTCTTCAGCGGCAGGAGTTTCTTCAGGAACGACTTCTGCTTCAGCAGCTGGAGCTTCTTCAGCAACAGCTTCTTCAGCAACAGCTTCTTCAGCAGGCTCAGCTTCAGCTTCAGCGGCAGCCTTAGCGGCAGATGCTCTAGCCGATGCAGCTGCCGCATCATCTTCTATTTTGCGCTTTGCTTCAGCACGAGCCTTACGCTCTTTGCCTTCACGTTCGCCTTTAGAAATCATAGACTCTTCAGTGACAAGTTCTTTAGTCTTAATGACCAAGTTACGAAGCACAGCGTCGTTGTAGCGGAACAAAGTAGTCAATTCATCCAACGCTTCGCTGCCACACTCAATGTTCATGAGCACGTAATGAGCTTTGTGAATTTTATTTATAGGGTAAGCAAGCTGACGTCTGCCCCAGTCTTCCATACGGTGAATTTGACCACCGCCTTCGTTCATTACCTGGGTATAGCGTTCGATCATCCCTGGGACCTGCTCGGACTGGTCGGGATGCACCAGAAATACGACTTCATAGTGTCTCATAGAGACTCCTCTTGGGTTATGCCTTCCATCACGCAAGGCGCGAGCGGTAAGACAAGGAGTTATGTAGGGCGAAACGAGTCTCGCCAACAAAAGAGCGAGAATTCTACAGAAACCAAAATACCAAAGCAATCATAGTTTGATTAGAGTATAGGTCGAACAATTTACACTTAACGCCTGAAAGGCAGTATTTTTAGTGCTAACCGTTTGTTTTTTATCCCTTAACTTTCACAACGAGATGTTAATGATGCGCTTTTTTCGACACGATGAGATTGAAAGTGGAGATTTAAAAACACAACATTTTAGAGGAAAGTTGCTTTGAGCCGGGAATTTAGCGAAAAGTTGCGACTTTAGAGGCGCTTAATTGGCAGAGTGTTGTTGGCAGGGCAGGCAAGAACCGGCAAGAAAACCCTGATCCCGCCCTATCCACTACCAGGCTACCTACGCTGACGAACAGCCTCAAATAGGGAAACCCCAGTGGCCACCGATACATTAAGACTACTAAGTTCACCGGCCATAGGAATAGAAATCTCATGATCACAGCAATCTTGAGTCAACCTTCGTAGGCCGCGGCCCTCAGAGCCCATCACCAGAGCCAAATTACCGGTTAAATCTTGTTGATAAATAGAAGTCGCACTTTTATCAGAAGTCCCCACCAGCCAAATGCCCTTTTCTTTTAATGATTCAAGGCAGCGCGCTAAGTTTGTCACTACAGCAAAGGGCACAGTTTCAGCTGCGCCACAGGCGACTTTTCTAGCAGTTTCATTGAGTGGAGCCGACCTATCCTTTGGCACAACCACCGCATGAACACCTGCCGCATCGGCTGTGCGCATGCAGGCACCTAAATTGTGAGGGTCAGTGACACCATCAAGCACCAGTAATAGTTTATCGCCTTCTATTGTATCTAGCAGTGCTAATAGCTGCTTTTCATCTAAGACACTGTTGTTACTCTGCAGCTGTGCTGCCACACCTTGATGAACACCTTTAAATTGCTTCTCGAAACGGGACTTGTCAGATTCAGTGGTCGCTACCCCAGAGGCAACTGCCAGCGATTTAATTTCATCGAGCCGCTTATTCGCCGAACCTGATTGGATAACTAAAGCCAGAATTTCTTGCGGGCGCTGCCGAAGCAGTTCCGATACAGCATGAATTCCTATTACCCACTCTTTCATTCACTTCTTCTCTGTTAGTCTTTGTTCTGCGACTTTCGATTATTCGTGTGTTTTAAGTAACCAAACAAGTTAACTGTCAGCTTTGAGCTGACTTGGCTTTAGCCTTAACTCTTTTCTTAGCGGCACCGGAACGATTTGCCCTTTTTTTAGCTTTTGCTGTTCCCGGTGCGGTATTAGATCCCGCTGCTGGGTTATTGCCTCCCGTTCTTTTGGCCGCCGTACCGTTAGCCTTTTTATTGGCAGGTTTCTTTCTCGTCGCAGCCTTCTTAGGTGCGCCTGAGCCACTAGAACTCTTTTTGCTAGGCTGCCCGGAACGATTTGGCTTTGATTGGGCGGCTGGTTTTTTCTTAGGCGCCCCGCCATCACTCCCCCCTTTAGCCTCTTGGCCTGCAGCGGTTTTTTTACCACCTCTAGATCTGCGCGGAGCACCGTCTTTGCCTGAGTCGCTTTTGTTTCGCGAATCCTTACCTTTGCCAGAGTTAACTTTTCCAACTTTACCTGTGCGCAGCGCCTCTCTTAGGCCGGATTTTTTCGTGCCTGGCACAGCGGAGCGTGAACCCTGCATTTGTAAGTCGATTTTCTTTTCATCCAGGTTCACCCGTACGACGCAAACATCTACAGTGTCACCGAGGCGATACAATTTCTGAGTTCGCTCACCTTGCAAGCAGTGGCGGACCGGATCAAAATGATAATAGTCGTTAGTCAGCTCAGTGATATGAACCAAGCCCTCTATGTAAATATCATTTAATTCTACAAAGAGTCCAAAGCTGGTGACTGAGGCTACTGTGCCAGTGAACTCTTCTCCAACATGGTCCTGCATGTATTCGCATTTAAGCCAATCAATAACGCTGTAGCTAGCCGCATCAGCTCGGCGCTCAGCAACAGAGCAATTCTCACCAAAGCTGATCATGTCTTTCATTTCATAGGGATAAATAGATTTCTTATCTATGCCCTTAGCCGCCTTATGCCTTTTAAGATGTTTGCCTTTTTTATTGCGCACCAAATAACGAATCGCTCTGTGCACAAGCAAGTCAGGGTAGCGGCGAATCGGTGAGGTAAAATGGGTATAAGCGTCGTAGCCAAGACCAAAATGACCTACATTCTCAGGCTGATACACGGCCTGCATCATGGAACGAATCAACATAGTTTGAAGTAGGTGTTTATCCGGGCGCCCATCCATTTGCGCTAGTACTTTTTGATAGTCCATAGGTTCTGGCTCATCGCCTCCACCTAAAAACATATCCATTTCTTTCAGAAAATCTCGAAGGCTCTTCAGCTTGTCTGGATTAGGGCCTTCGTGAATACGATAAAGAGCCGGCACTTCTTTTTCTTCTAAAAGTCGGGCCGCCGCCACGTTGGCGCGCAGCATGCATTCTTCAATCAGCCTGTGCGCCTCATTGCGCTCAACCGGCACAATTTCTCTAATTTTTTTGTTCTCACCAAACACAATGCGAGTCTCAGTAGACTCAAAGTCCATGGCGCCGCTTTTATCGCGCACGCTACGGAGCGCATGATAAAGAGAATACAAATCTTTAAGGTGAGGTATAAGTGACTCATGACGCTTTAGCAGCTTTTCTTGAACACTTATCCTAAGCTCGCCCTCTGCTGGCTGCAGCATATCGGCTACTTCGGTGTAGGTGAGGCGCCCATGAGAATGGATGACCGCCTCATAAAAATCGTAGTCCTGCATTTCACCGGTGGCGGAAAATTGCATTTCACATACCAAGGTAAGGCGATCTACATTTGGTTTAAGTGAACAAAGCCCATTGGACAACTTCTCCGGCAACATTGGAATAACATGACCAGGGAAGTACACCGAGGTCCCTCTATTAATCGCCTCACTGTCCAATGCGCTGCCAATCTTTACGTAATTTGAAACATCAGCAATGGCAACGAACAATGTCCAGCCGCCGGATTTTTTACTTTCCGCAAAAACCGCATCATCAAAATCCTTCGCATCCTCTCCATCAATGGTAACGAATTGGATTTGGCGAAGATCGAATCGATCTTGAAATTCGGATTCCCCAACCTCATCAGAAAAGCGAGCGGTCTCTGTGGTAACCGCAGTCGGCCACTCATGCGGAATATCATGACTTCGAACCGCCATGTCAATTTCCAAACCTGGGGTTGTGACATCACCCAGAATCTCTACAATTTTACCCACCCCTTTTTTGCGCTTAGCCGGGTATTCAATCAGCTCGGCCACGACAAACTCGCCGTCCTTAGCCGAACCTATCTGGGCCTCTGGAATTATAATCTCATGAGGAATTCGCTTGCTGTCTGGCACCACAATGCCGAAGCCTTGCTCATGGTAAAAGCGGCCGACTATTTGCGAATAGCGGCGCTCTAAAATCTCTACTATCGTGCCTTCTTTTCTGCCACGGCTATCAAAGCCGATATGCCTAGCAAGAACCTTATCACCGTCAAAAAGACGGTCCATTTCCCTCGGACTTAAAAAGAAATCATCCCCTCCTCCCTCTGGGATAAAGAAACCAAATCCGTCTTTATGGCCCTGAATGCGGCCCTTAGTCAATTCCATAAGGGATGCAAGTCCATAAACTCCGCGCCGATTGCTGATGATCTGACCGTCTCGGCTCATTGCAATAAGGCGACGCCGCAGACCTTCAATCTGCTCTTCATCGGTGATTTTAAGATGCACCACAAGCTGATCAAGTCCAACCGGTTCTCCGATTAGCTCAAGTTGCTCGAGGATGAATTCGCGACTCGCGACAGGATTCGCATAATTATCTGATTCGCGCTTAGCGAAAGGGTCTTTTGGTTTTTGAGATTTTGGCATTAATAAATAGGCGTGTAATTTAGGAAAAAACCATTATACACCTGCAGTTAAGATAAGTCTGTGACCACAGTTTTACTGAGTAATGATAGGTTTAGTCAAATTGGGAAATTGTCGCTCGGTGAAGCAGCCGATCGTGGCCATCATAGCCACCGGTGGCTTTGTGCAGCACGCTCCGGTTATCCCAAAGCACCAGCATACCCTTCTCCCATTTGTGCCTATAAACAAACCGGGCTGAACTTTGATACTCATAAAGCTCAGCCAATAAGGCATTACCATCTTCTAACCCCAACTCCTCGAAACCCTGAATATAGCCAGCAGTTGAATAAATAGCCGGCCGCTTAGTTTCCGTGTGCAGCCTAATCAAGGGGTGCGTTTGGGTTTTCAATGCTTCCTCTGACACCACTATATCCATACTGCGACCGACATTGCGGTCCAATTTGTCACTATAAAGCCCATCCAGAGAATAAGCAGAAGCCGCCGAATGAATTGCAGTCAGGTGCTCGATTCTAGCTTTGAAGTCGGCTGGCAGCTCAGCAAATGCCAGCTGCTGATTTGCAAACAGAGTGTCTCCCCCGCTGGCAGGAATCTCTATACCGTACAAACAAGTGCCGATTGGGGGTTTCACTTGAAAACTCCAGTCGGTATGCCAGTTATCAGCAAACAGGGGCGTTTTCTCATCAGCGTCTCGGCAAATAGCCGCAATGTGCTTGTGGCCTTTGATCGGATCGAAAAAAGGATCCTCGCCAAACCGGCCAAAACTCAGTACAAAGCGCTCAATATCACTATTTTCCAATTTCTGCCGAGGAAACACCAAGACATGGTATTCGAGCCAGGCACTGCGAATCTCGATTATTTCGCGCTCGGCAAGACCTGCCGTTAAATCAACACCGGTAACAACTGCGCCGCAAGGGGCGTCGATTGGTTTAATTGTCAGCACTGTTTGGCACTCCAATGTTCAAAGACTGAATTGGCAATTTAAAGCCTCATTATGGCAGTTGGTATACTGAGTTGACAGGGCCTTAAGGTGTAGCTAAAGTTCGAGCCCTCAGCTGTATCCTCGCTTAAGGTTAGAACGAGAATTCGCAGACGATGCTCAGATGAACATCCGGTAAGTAGAAATGCCCAGGTGGTGGAATTGGTAGACACGCTAGCTTCAGGTGCTAGTGCTCGCAAGGGCGTGGAGGTTCAAGTCCTCTTCTGGGCACCATTACAATCTAAAGCCTCAAAAAACCACTGTATTTATAGACTTAAAACCTTCCCTTTTCACTCCGCCATCATAATGTAGATAAGCAAGGGTGGGGTCTTTTTAGACACGGGGGGACATTATCTCGCCTGCTCAATTGTTACTGTAGCCTCACAGATTTACTAAAGGCAGATTTGAAAAAACTAAGGACTAAGAGGCGCTGCTTTGTCTGACGATCTCCACAGCTCTGTCAGTAACGTCATCGCTCTGTTCAACTACACTCACCAATCTAGCCAGACAACCCAACAACAACTCTTCAATGTTCTTACAATCCTCATAGGCAGCTATCGCGCCCTTCAGAGCTTCTACATACGCCTCAGGGTCTTTTTCATAAGCCTGCTCTAGCTCTTCACTGCTTTTAGTCAGTCCTGCAGTCATAGCAAACATTAGCGGGGGGGTGAGCAACGACGCCAGCGGTTATATCTCATCCGTCAGCGGGGGGAGCGGCAACGTCGCCAGCGGTTATACCGACATAGCTCCTTAACTCAATCTTCGGTCATTACCCTCTCGTCCTGGCATTAACGCCTGTGACTGGAGGG
Organism: Pseudohongiellaceae bacterium; assembly: GCA_047617605.1. Taxonomy (GTDB): domain Bacteria; phylum Pseudomonadota; class Gammaproteobacteria; order Pseudomonadales; family Pseudohongiellaceae; genus UBA9145. The sequence continues at coordinate 44,929 of JBLGBJ010000009.1, forward strand.
CCTTTTTAACAACTCCACCAACATTACAGTCTAGTCCACGTGGCGCGTCCGTATGCTGGAGGCTATTAAGGTGGCTAGGTCGTCATAAGCATTGCTACTACTCATGACATCTCTACGCCACTTGGCGCTAAATACAGCATGGGCAAGGGCCTTCCAGAAAATAATGTAATGGCCTACGCATGGTTTTCAATAGCAGTTAGTGAGTATCGAGTCCACTGTCATTTCTAAATACCGCGTCCATCGCCTCAATATCTTTTTGTTGGGCCTCTCAGTGAGGTCTAATTGTTTGTGTGCTTGGTAAGCAAGCCAGCAGCCCTGCACTGTAACAATTGACCTCTGTTTTCTGGAAGCTGGCTCATGGAGAAGTTTCCATGCTCTATGCAAAATATTGAGCTGTGGTGATTCCCTATCTCTCTCCCTGTCATAAAAAATATCCAGAGAGCCTACATAGTGTTTAGCATTGGCAACTACAGCTTTATTCTACTCGTCAGTTAGCAAAGAGTTATCAGGACAGAGCATGCCAGCTTTAAGCCCATTAGCCTCAAGTAGTAAGTAAGCCATTTCCAACTCTCTCTTGGCATCAATAGCGTCTTTGTTAGTCAACAGTAATAGGGGGGTGAAATCTTCATACAGCTTGTGCTGATGCTGCCATGCTGCGGCTAAGGAGGTCTCGTCAGTTCCAACAGCCCCCAATAAGCGAGAGTAATGATGCACAAACGTAAAGACTCTCCACACGGTAACCTTCACGACCTCATCAAGGAGTACCAGTCCACGTTTAAAAGGATTCGACGAAAACTCAAAGTAGGATAATAATTGGGGTTGTATTACACCTTTTTTAACCCCCTTGTTTGTTTATCTTGATCTCTGGAGTTTAATACCGCTTAGAGAGAGGTAAATACATGCCAGAACGACTATTAAGATTGCCACAAGTAACGAGAAGAGCTGGGTTATCGAGGAGCACTATTTATGAACTCCTTAATGATTCAGATTCGAAATTCCAAAAGCCGAGAAAAATACTTGGCAGCAGAGCTGTGGGTTTTGTGACTGGAATATTCGGTATCTTATTGAAATGGGATGGGAATGAGGTAAAGTCTGGTTTGGCTGATATAGTGTGTTATCAACCAAATTTCCTGTTATACACATGTTATGTGTTAAGAAGTAACGAATAGCAGGAATGCACCGAAAAACCCGTAAATACTATGGAGTAAAACTTACGATGTATACTTTTACCCTACTTGGCATCGTCACAGGTATGGCCGCGATTGTGCTTCTAGTCAAACCGAAGGTTGGTTTCGATTTTGGTCACAAGTACTTCTTAACTTCCGCATTTCAGTATGGTGCCGTAGTGCTTAGTCTTTTGTTAGCAGTGGCTCTATATTATTCGTCATCTACGTCGAAATTCCCCGCCTTCTTTGAAATATTCTCGCTATTTGTCCTTTCAGGTGGGGTTATCTGTCTATTGTTGCCACCTTCATATTTCAAAGAAATAGTATCCTGGGAGCTGAAAACATTCTCGCCATATGGCCGCATTCTTGGTTTATTCTACGGAATCATCGGAGGCTTCTTTATCTATGCGGCAAACTAAAAAAGAAATGGGCTTCAGCCAAGACATAACAATCAAATCAAAAAGGACATGGCGTTTCACGCCCGCGCCTATTATTAAGAGCGTTATGTATGAATTTATTTTGCACTCAACAATACGGAAATATTGATGCTTGTTAGATAGACTAAACAACGAGGACGGCTTACTTATGAACAGAATATATTTGAAGTCAACTGTCTTGGGATTTGCGCTAGGCTCCATCTTGTTTGTGATTGCACCACTGGGACTAGGCATATACATTATCGAATTCTTGAAACCAGCTTTCGTACCTGGCCTATTGATAACTCAGCTTCTAATTGGAAGCACAGTTGGTGCAATATCTATAATTATCGCTCTTGCGCTAAACGGCCTAATATTTACGATACCATTTTTGACGTACTTCCTAACCAAAAGGAACAAGAAAGCGTAAGCTCTCAGGGCATTTAAACTAGATGGTGGAATAGTCCACCCGACACATAACAATCAAATCAAAAAGGACACGCTACGCATGCCTATTATTCAAAGCGTTATGTGTCTCTTAGCACTATAGAGAAACCGTAAGGGTAGAAAATATTACTAAATGAATATTAAAAAACTCACACTTTGGCTTAGTTTGATTGCAAATTTCGGCGTAATAGCTGGAGTAGTCTTTTTAGCCTATGAACTTCAACAGAATAATGAGTTATTAGTTCAAGAATCTCGATACTCAATGCTCCAGAATCAAAAAGATTGGACTCAGTTCATTAACGGAAGCGAAGAGGTTTCGAATCTGCTGTATGTTAAAGATAGCCAAAATCTTAGTGATCTAGAAAAAGATCGTCGATTCGGTATCCTTTTAGGCAATATCTTCACCTGGCAGTGGGAATGGGAACAATCGAGGACAGAAATGTTAGGCGAGACAGAATTACCTGTTGAAGCATTCCGTGCGCTTTGGCGAAATTTTGACCTTGAACGAGATTGGCCTGAATTGAAGGTTACATTAAAATCAGGCTTTGTAATGTTTATGGAAAACGAAGTCGTAAATTAGACACTGCGGCTTGTCCGTATTCAACACATAACAAGCAAATCAAGGAGATGCGCTACGCGCACTCTTTATTAATGGCGTTATGTTACTAGTCAATCATCGCGCTTGAATCTATAACAATAGAATAATGGAAGGAGTATGAGAACAATGAGTCTAGCTAAGATAGTACAACGAGGTTGGGATGCAGTTGGCGCTGGTGATTTTGATACACTCGTCGCCGACTATGTAGACGACATGATATTTGTCATGCCTGGACAATCAGACATCCTTGAGGGTAGAGACGCGTTTCGCTCCGCGCTCGATGGTCTCGGCGATATTCTACCACCTGGATTCGAAATTACTGAACTGCGGCTCATCGAGCAAGGGAGCGAAGTTGTCTCAATTCTTGAATGGAAATCTGAGAAAATCTCAGCTTCGCAGCTATCCGTACTGTTCAAATTCAATGGCGATAAGATCATTGAAGAGCGATGGTTCATCGACACCGAACAATGGAAAACTGCATTCTAGGCGTTGAAATTTCTTGTTAATGTAAGCTGAGAGACAGATCCAGACCTCAATATCTGAGCTATCGACACATAACAAACAAATCAAAAAGGAAAGGTGCTACGCAGCCTTCTATTATTAAGGGCCTTATGTGCACTTAAGTGCACTCTCAACTTAGCTCTCCTGTAATCGATTGCAACGGACCATCGGTCTACTTCTTCCAGCGCGATAATTCCTACCCTGGAAACAGTTTGACTAGAGGGTTGCACAGGCAGGCATTCGGCGCCTTATCAGGCGCTGAGTCCGGGGCAAGGGAGGGCGGCAAGTCGGCCTCCTGTTAAGGCACTCTCAGAGTTCGCTGGCTGCATTACATTCCATTAGAGAGGAGTTGTGGGGAGTTGCGATTGAAAGCAAATGAGGCTTTTGGCTCGCTCTCAAGTCAGCCCATCTAGTCTCTGGTCTCTGGTCTCTGGTCTCTGGTCATAGAATGTGGTTTTTTCCAATATATTACCCCGCCTGATGGCAGAAAAAGCGTTAATAACTTTAGGCTTAAGCAACACCCATAGCAACATCGTCCCAGCTAAATATTAGCTTATTCCCGCAATATCAATGTATTACAGTTAATATTCAAGTCCTCTTCTGGGGCAGCATTATTAAATGCTAACTAGTTACTATGTTAAACTCTGGTGAAGCTGTGGCCTCGAGCCGCAGAGGACTAATCCAGTCAGTAACCTTAGATTACTGCCGTTCCAATCAACTCAAAGCTGCGCGTTGAAATCGCTGATCTACACCCTCTTCTCGCAGCTCAACTATCTTAAAATTACCCAGCCACCTTGCTAGCCAAACACCATGCTCCGCAAGAAACTCTTAACCATAAAGCTAAAAAGTGCCTAGTAAATGCTGAGAAGTCCGCTACTGATAATTTCGAACTGCAATCGAGTAAAGTTTATCTCTAAATCACAACATTCTGAAGGTGTTACCCTAGTGAACATCCTACCCCGCCTTTGTATCAAGCTGATTGAGGACTAAACATAATGAAAACACAAACCACTCGGAGCGAATCCGACAGTTTCGGCAGCGTTGAAATCGAAAGTGGCGCTCTTTGGGGCGCACAATCACAACGCTCTCTGGACAACTTTTCTATTGGCCAACAAACCTTTCCGCCCGAATTTATCTATGCCTTTGCCCTCGTCAAAAAAGCAGCCGCAAAAGTGAATTGCGACCTAAGGCTGCTGGACAAAGAGCGTGCAAACTTAATCTACCAAGCCTGCGATGAAATCTTAGCGGGGCAGCACCCGCGCCAGTTTCCGTTATCTGTTTGGCAAACCGGAAGTGGCACTCAGACCAATATGAACCTAAACGAAGTTATTGCCAACCGAGGAAATCAAATTGCTGGTGCTGAACTGGGCGACAAGCAACCTTTGCATCCCAATGATCACGTTAATCTCTCGCAATCCTCGAATGATGTATTTCCAACAGTTATGCACGTTACAACGGCAACCCTTTTGGCGAAAAAACTCTTCCCTGCCATCGCCACTCTCAAATCTACTCTTGGACAGAAGGCTGCAGATTTTTCCAAAGAGATTAAGATTGGCCGCACGCATTTAATGGATGCCACACCCATTACCCTAGGCGAGGAGTTCAGGGCATTCTATGCGCAGATAAATTATGTCGAGGATAAAGTCACCCAAGCGAGCCACGATCTGGAGCAGCTAGCAATCGGCGGGACTGCCGTGGGTAATGGCATGAATAGCCATGTCGAATGGGCTGACCGTATGGCTAGCGAGATTACCAAGCTTAGCGGATACAGCTTTCGCCGCGCCACGAACTTCTCTAGCCAGATGGCCAGTCATGATGCATTGACTTGCTTGCACGGCCAATTGAACTTACTAGCAACCGCACTCTATAAACTAGGCAGCGATATTCGGCTCATGAATTCCGGTCCACGTTGTGGCTTATCTGAGATTTCTATTCCAGAAAATGAGGCCGGCAGCTCTATCATGCCTGGCAAGGTAAACCCAACTCAGGTAGAAGCGCTCACCATGGTTTGTTTAAAGGTTATCGGTAACAATACTGCAGTCACAATGGCCAATAGCCAAGGGCAGTTCCAGCTAAATGTATTTAAACCCCTTATGATTCATCTGACTATCGAGTCCATTGACTTGTTGGCCGACGCAATTAATAGTTTCGAAGGGCATTGTTTAAGAGGGGTTCATGCCAACACAGAGAAACTACGACAAAACCTCGATCAATCCTTAATGCTGGTAACCGCGCTGAGCCCAGGAATTGGATATGATGCGGCAGCAAAAATTGCCAAGCACGCTCATAAGCAAGGCACAACTTTACGACAGGCGGCTATCGAACTGAATTTACTTAGCGCTGAGGAATTTGATGCGATGGTGATTCCAGAGAACATGCTGGGCCCTGGACAGATTCTGGAATAGTAGATATATCAGCCTTCTAACTCGATATTTTGTAGCCAATCGGCAGGCTAAAAAAAAGAGAGTTCTAATCTTGGTTGCTTGAATCGTTGCAATGATTGCAACGAACTTCTCCAAAAACAACAGATGGCTCAACTACGTCGACGATGTATTCTAGAACTATTCGCAGAGCCTTATCGGTATCCGACAATCCATACTCTTCTGTCATTTCCCGCAACCACAATAATTGATCCTCATTCAACTCAATCAACTGTGAAGATTTACGTCCGCCCACTGACTTTCTCCGATATTAGAATGCAAATTAGAACGAGTAGTTTGCAATTTCGAATATTCAATTGCAACTGATATCGAATAGCAGAATTTGGAGTTTCGCGCTTGTGATGCGACAAACATCGGCATGCTATTTCCCAAGGTAGAGAAATTGCGGCACACAGATCATTTAATCTTTACTTCGGTACTGCTTTGGGTCGCTAATTGCCACTGCCAAATGGGAAGCTGCCATCGAGAAAGTTAGCGAAACACACCAGACCAACGCAGAAATGGAAAAGCACTCCTCTGTTCCAGCTTGAGCCGGTTCAACTGATTATTCTGGTGTCTGCTAAAGTGACCATAGCCACGGCTATGCTTGAGCGCGATGTGCACGAACATGCGCGGTTAAACCGATGTCAACATACCGTAAGGCAGAGCGATACCCAGCATGGAGGCAAGGACTTTGATGTATGCGCCGTTCCACAAACGCAGCTGACGCAATTCATCTTCCGTCAGTTTATTTAACAAACGGCGGCGTAACTAGCCGCGGTATTGGGCGACGGGTTCGTCCACAGCTTGGTGGTCATATTTGTCATAGCGTTACAATTTATGCTCCTTGAGCCATGCTCTTTAAAAGCCGCCCGTTTCTGGAACATCCATGCCGTCGGCTTCTACCGCAGAATAACGCTTGGATACCTGCAGCAAGAGCGCCGCTTCAAGCGGAAGCTTTGCACCATATTGCAGGATGCTCTACATCAGAATCTTCATCGTTCCTCAGTGCAGCGCCAGTATAGGCATGTGCGCCACGAGTTCTCACATGATGCTGATACACCCAACGCATCCGTTGAGCGAAGCCACTTGCTTTAGCTTGTTATCTTTTTTGTGGCCATTCCTCTCTTTCTAAGAATAGAAAAAACTAGCACCAGCCTCGCAGACCTTTTTCTTAGACAGCGACAACCGCAGCTACAGCGCGAAGCTGGAAAGTGTTTTTTGCAATATCGATACCTAACCCTCTAACTGTCATGTCAATCAGCATTCCCAAGTTCAAAAATGCAAACTTGGGTGCTAGGCGGGAAAATGTAAACCTCTAACAGGGGTGAGGATGGTTCATTACGTTAGTACCCTCAGCTTAGAACGCGGCCTGACTCAATTGCGATGTTTGTCCTGCGACTAGAAAAGCGGCCGCTTAACTGTTGGGCGGGCTATTAACACCATCCATGAGCGAGTTTGAACTCGGCGGTGGCACAAGTGCGTCACCCCCCCTCTCATCAGCGGTCGATCCTTCTACAAAACTGAAACTCTTGTCCTCGACAGTCGCACTGTTGGGCTCGTCGCCGTAGCTCAGGCGATTGTTAGCCTGCTGGAAAGCCAACATCTCCATACAGATTTCGTTGTACTCTTCTTGGCTTAACAACTCAGGTTGCTCTTTCATATTGAGTACAAATTGCTTGTCATTTACTGCCGAAAGATAGTGTAACTCCCTCTTGTTCGTAAGCAGCAAGCCTTCTTTCTTCGCGATGTTATAAAGTGGGGTGCCCCGCAGTGGAATATAAGGAAAAAAGAAGAAGTGCTCAGGCGCGATGAGCTTATTCAGCTCCAGCGTGCGCCGCATATTCTCGGCCGTCTCTAGCGGCGCGCCGACGATGTTAAATGTGAGTCGATTTATGCCCGCCTTCTTGCAGTTGGCAGCGGCCTCTATAACCTGCGCGTTCTTCATCTTGCGACCAAGCATCTTCGCCCTGAATTCTTCGTCACCACTTTCTATGCCAAACCAGATCGTGTGGCAGCCTGCCTCGGCCGCCATCTTACAGAATTCTTCGCCCATCACCTCTACACGCGAATTAATCGAGAAAGGAAGGCCAAGCTGGTCCCTGTAGAGTGGTAAGAACGCTCTAACGAATTTTAGATTTGAGAGGAACAGCTCATCCCAAAATTCGAAATAGCCCACCCCGTACTTATCTCGCAGACGAACAAGTTCATCTACCATATCTTGCGGATCATACTTTCTAAGAAATGTTTTCTTGTCTTTCCAGCCCTCTAAGATTGGTGTGTTGCAGCAATAGGTGCAACGATAGGGACAGCCCCGCCCAGTCATAACTGGCAGGACAAGTATTCCCTTTGGTCCGAAAATCGAGGAATTCACATCCGTGAAGCCGTCCGTTTTCGCGAACACGTCATAGTCAGGAAAGGGCAGCGAGGCCAGGTCACCGATCTGGTGCGGCTCTGTATCATAAACAGAGCCGTCAATTAATTTTTCCCACATGCCATCGGCTGGGCCATGTTTTGTTCCAAGCAAATGCTGTACGAGGTTACCGATGGCGTACTCGCCATCTCCCACACAAATATAATCTACGTCGGGGCTCTCGATTGTTTGCTGTTGCGAGAGCATGGCCTGATAGCCACCAATAACGACTGGCAGATCTGGCATCAATTTTTTAATTTCGGCGAGGTAAGGCTCCATCGGATACCAATGCGGGCTCATGACCGAGAAGGCGATGACATCTGCATTGAGATCCTGAATCATGCGTGCATAATTTTCAGGGGAATATTTTTCCGCATCACGCATGATTAGCAGCGGCTCATGCAGCACCTCCACATTAGGAAAGTCCCGCTTTAAATAGGCCGACATGCTCGCGATTGGCATGGCTATCTCGTTGCCGTCCGGAGAATAGAAGGAGAATGCCAGGCGCAGCGTTTTTTTCTTAACACTGCCAAACCAGCGAGACTTATCCTGCGGATACACCGGCTGTTCTTTCCCAATCGCGATAACATCTACCTTAGAATTCATTGTTTACCCTTGTGTTAGTTTGTGACTTTTGTTTGTGCTAATACTCATCTTCTTGGAAATGGGAAAATCTGGCGTCGGCCTCGTATACCTTCTTATTCGCGTGCAGCAACCCCAGCAAAGCGCAGATTTTCGCGCTACAAAGCTTCAAGCGGATAGATGACACGCCGTTTAAGTTTTGCTATCCCTTGTCGACTTCGCCCGTGCGTGTACCGCCCTGGCTTGGACATGCGGCGGCAAGTGGATATCAACTTTTGCCAAATCAACCCCCGATGTAGCTCATTTCAACCCGTTTTAATGAAATCTTAGAAGGCCCGCCGCCCGAGTCTGCGGGCAAGGCGGCGCGCTGTTCCGAATAACGATCGGTACGCGCCTCCCAGATGTGGCTCAACGCCGCCGCGATCTGGCCGTCGCTGCAGTCGCCGCGTAGCAGAGCGCGCAGATCATGTCCCTGGTTGGCAAACAGGCACAAAAATAGCTTGCCCTCGGTCGACATCCGCGCCCGTGTACAGTCACTACAAAATGCCTGTGTGACACTGCTGATCACGCCGATTTCACCTGCACCGTCGGCATAACGCCAGCGCTGGGCAGTTTCACCAATGTAGTTCGGATCGATCGCCGTGAGAGGAAACTCGGCGTTGATGCGCTCAATTACTTGCTTTGAGGACACCACCTCGTCCATGCGCCAGCCGTTGCTGGCGCCCACGTCCATGTATTCAATAAAGCGCAGTACCGCTCCGGAATGGCGGAAGTGCCGCACCATGGGCAGGATCTCCGCGTCGTTGACGCCGCGCTTGACTACCATATTGATCTTGATAGGCCACAGGCCTACTTTTTGCGCCGCTTCAATGCCCTTGAGCACATCTGCTACCGGAAAGTCGACGCCGTTCATGCGGCGAAAAATAGCATCGTCGAGCCCGTCCAGGCTCACCGTGACGCGCTGCAATCCGGCATCCTTAAGCGACTGCGCCTTTTTGGCGAGCAGTGAGGCGTTGGTGGTCAACGTGATGTCCAGCGGCTTGCCTTCGGGCGTTCGCAGGCTGGCCAACATTTCTATCAACACCTCCACGCGCCTGCGCAGCAGAGGCTCGCCGCCTGTCAGCCTAATTTTTTCGACACCGTGGGCCACAAAAATCCGCGCCAGTCGAGTGATTTCCTGAAAGCTCAGCAGCGAGCTTTGAGGCAAAAAAGCGTAGTCCTTATCAAACACTTCCTTGGGCATGCAGTAGCTGCAGCGGAAGTTGCAGCGGTCGGTCACGCTGATGCGCAAATCGCGCAGCGGCCGGCCCAAGGTGTCACTTACCAAGCCTGTGGGCGCCGACAGCTGCGCGGGGATATGCGGCACACGCGCCGCGTAGCGAGCGTCTGCAAGGGGTATTTTTTTTTCGGTCATATGTCTTGCGCACCTGAAATTTACAGCAATAGATCGTTCTTAATTGGATTTGACGAAATGTAGCTCGCCCTGCTGAGACTTATCTTTCTCGCTAGCTACAGCGCAGTCTTGCGCGAGCGCTGGACTGGCAACGGCGCGCCACCGAAAAGTGCCCCAGCGAGATGACGGACAAAACCTTCCCCTGGCACGCTTCGCCCTCAACACCGGTGGCGGAGGCGCCAGGCATAAGCTGAAGCCGGCTTTTCTCCAAAGACTGCGCCAAACGGGAAACCAGGAGTTTTTATTCACCCTCACAGGACTCACTAGTCTGCTCCCACAGGGCAAGCATCGCTTTGAACTCGACCGCATGAAATGCCTTGGCGTCTGGTCCAGCTGCGTCGCCAGAGAAACGTCCGAGCCGAGCCGCGCAGTCGAAGAAGTCAGGCGCCGGCACACCGCCGCGCCAGTTGCTGATGACCATAGCCGCGATAAAGGGACGGTCGGCCGAGGCGTCCTCGGCCATGAGTTGCTGCAACGCCTCTCTAACTTGACGAATGGTGTTCGGGGGTGACAGCTGCAACTCTTTTGCCGCCTCCCCATAAGTTATTGGTGAGCCCAGTGCGGCAAGCGCTTGAAGATGCGCTCGAAGCCGGCGCGCGAGCGTTTCAGACCTGTGGCCCTCACGGGTTATCGTCGCGGCGGGATTTATAGCTGTGGCAATCATGGCGTCATCCTATCGAGCTCGAGCAGACTTGGGTGATCGGTGTTGGCTGACAGGTCGAGATTGAGCTCGGGCTGCTCGGCATAGAGGCTGATCCAGCCGCCTGCACGAGTGATTGCTGACACGAGAACTGGGCTCATCGAAGCGCAGCTACGTTGACAGAGGTCTTAATCGGCTTGCCAGGAACGAAGTCGATACAGATCCCGTCGAGTTCTTCCAAACGCAGCGGCTCACTCGTGAACCCGCACGCATAGGGCGCCTTTCCCTCCCTGCTGCAGCTGTCGCTTTCCAGATATTGACACGACGTACAGGTGCCAAAAGGAGGTTTGCCTCTCTCTTGCGCCACCTGACCAAGCATGTCCTGCAAGGCATTGGCGAAGTGGCCTTGGATACCGGCAGGTAGGGAGTCCGCAGCACGAACCAAAGATTCGAAGGGGTCGTTCGCAAGAATACCCCTCGCTTTCTCGGTCAGAACTAGCCGGACACTGCGCCTGTCCTGCGCTGACCTCATGCGTGTCAGATAACCTTGCGTTTCGAGGCTTTTGATTGTCTGCGACGCCGTACCTCGAGTCGTGGCGTGGAACGCAGCGAACGCGGATGGCGTGCGCGAGAAACGATTAGCCTGCGCGAAGTATCTGAGCGCTGCCCACTGCGCTGCCGTTAGCCCCTGCGCGAGCCCCTCGCCGGATGCTATGCGCCCCAAGTGAAAGACTAACTCTGCAACAGCACGACTGTTCATTTTCATCTCCTTTATCATGCTCAGAATAGTAGCGTTTAAAAACTATATTGACAACAGATAGTTTCGAAACGATACTGTATGCATCCAGCTTGTGGCGAAACAGCCAACTTCCAGACGATCATGGTCAATCGGTTCAGGGGGCAGTATAAGTCGAGACAAAACGGGCATAAAGCCATGACCCACATTCAATTTGATCACACTGCACCTTGGATTTCCTTGGCTATCTTGGTGTTCTCTTTAGCTACTTTGGAGGCTAGTTCATGTCAATTACACTGACTGAAAACGCGGCAAAACAGATTCAGCGCCAGCTTGCCAAGCGTGGCAAAGGGATCGCCCTGCGCATCGGCGTGAAAAAAGTAGGCTGTACCGGCCTAGCACATACCTTCGACATTGCCGACGAAGTTCGCGCGAGCGATCACAGCTTCGAGTCACATGACGCCTGTGTGCTGATCGATGCCGACAGCCTGCCGTTTCTCGACGGCTCGAGTATCGATTTCGTCACCGAAGGGCTCAAGCAGATGTTCAGATTTGATAATCCCAATGTCGAAAGCGAGTGCGGTTGTGGTGAGAGCTTCAACATGAAAAAGCCAAAGCTTGATGTTATTAATACCAAGCTAACGCCATGAGCGCAGTTTCTGAAAATATCCAGACCGAGATACCCGCCCCCTCAATCTTTGCTGGCAGCGCCGCGGCCAAAGTCGCTGATTTGATTGTCGAAGAAGGCAATCATGAGCTGAAACTGCGTGTTTTTGTCCAGGGCGGCGATTGCTCAGGCTTTTCCTAGGGCTTTAGATTTGACGAAATCGCCAACGAAGACGACACCACAATGATCAAAGACGGCTTGTCGCTGTTGGTTAATGCAATGAGCTCCCAGTACTTGTTAGGGGCATAAATTGATTACAAAGACGATCTAGAAGGTGCGCAGTTCGTCATCAAGGACAATCCTGGCGCTAAGTCTACCTGTGGCTGTGGGTCGTCTTTATCAGCCTAACTTAGGAGCAGCATTATACGCGCAGTACTGCAATATCTCGTCAACCCAGCCCTACAAAAACGGTTTCTTCACAGATGTCGAGTCCGGTGTCGCAGCCAAGCAGAAACCGAAATTGAAAAGCATGGATGAAGTCGATCATAAATTGATCCTCACTTTCGAGAAGCTTGGAGTGACGCTGCAATCGACGTTATTTTCGGCAGCATAACGGTGACGATAACGCCAGTGTGACGCTCATTGTTGACCGCGGGCGCATAGACTGCACTGCGTTTCAGGCCGAGGCAGATCCTATGCACGCACCGATCGGCAACGTGTGATGCTACCCCTGCCACAGAGTAACCTTTGAGAGGAAAAGATGCTGACAGCAAATGAGCTAAGAGACTACATCATGAATGGCCTACCCTGCGATCACGTAGAAGTACTAGGCGATGACGGCCAGCACTTCGAGGCCGTGATCGTGAGTCCGCAATTCACCGGCAAAAGTAGGGTACAACAGCATCAGCTGGTGTACCAGGCACTTGGAGATCGAATGCGCGCGGAAATCCATGCGCTGGCCATGCGCACATTCACGCCCGAAACCTGGGCGCAACCAGCCATCAAATAACTGTGGAGAAATATAGAATGGGCGTGCCAGAAAAATTATAAACCAGCTCTCAGCAAAGTCCATCGTGCTTTACATGAAAGGTACGCCCCAGTCCCCGCAGTGTGGTTTTCCTGGTGCGACCGTGCAGCTACTTAAGGCCTGCGGTTTATAGGACTTTGCCTCCGTGGACGTGCTGGCCGACTCGGAAATCCGCGATGGCATCAAGGCTTACAGCAACTGGCCCACTGTTGTGCAGCTCTACATCAATGGCGAGTTTGTCGGTGGCGCCGATATTGTCCGCGAGATGTATGAGCATGGTAAATTAAAGAAATTGCTCGATTCAACGGTGGCCTGACGAATAAAGGATGGACGCCCCACTCAAAGAGATAGTGGTAGTTCCAGAGCCAAAAGGAGGCCCCGTTTTTAGGAGGTTGAAATGCCAAAAATAGCAGAAATCAAAGACACACCCAATCCAGACGGTGGGTAGATTTCGACCGTAAAGGTCCGGCAATAGGAGCTTTTTAACACCATGGGCGGCGGTCAGGGATGCGCGTGCTCTTAGATGACACTGAGACAGGGATTCGCAGTCATACTAGAAAGGGTCGCTCCGGAAATCGAGGAAATTGTAGATACGACAAACCACGCGGCAGGAAAACAGCCGTTTTACCCACGCCATGAGTTAGAGCTATGAAAAACGGATTGAACCAGGAAACCTCCCCAACAATAGCGACGCTCGATGATCTCGCAAAGTTGGCAAACTACTCGCTTATGGATTCTCTCAACTGCGATCCTGACGCGAATGCTAATGGTGACGACCACGAGCCGCGACTAGTTTTTACGGGGCACTATGTCCTAGTAAATCCTACGCCAATCAAAGACCCCGAGTACGTCGCGCATAGCAAAAGCTTTTTTCGCGAACTTGGCTTAGCAGACAGCATGGCGCAGTCGGTCGACTTCATCCGCATGTTCTCCGGCGACATCTCGCACGTTCCGGAGCCGATGCACAGGGTCGGTTGGGCAGGCGGCTACGCACTTTCCATTTTCGGCACCGAGTACTACGAAAAATTCCCGTTTAAAACCAGCAACGGATACGGCGACGGTAGGGCAATTTCCGTACTTGAGGCCGTCATCAATGGCCAACGTTGGGAAATGCAGCTAAAAGGTGGCGGCCGAACGCCCTATTGCCGGGGCGCGGATGGTCGCGCCGTCCTGCGATCGAGTGTCCGAGAGTTCCTAGCACAGGAGCACATGCACGCGCTCGGAGTCCCAACGTCACGGTCTCTGAGCCTGTACGCTTCGAAAACGGAGAAGGTCAAACGGCCGTGGTACTCGGACGGCTCGCGCTCGGAGGATCCCGACATACTTATATCGGAGGCCACGGCTATCTCGACGCGCGTCGCGCCGTCGTTCATTCGGGTCGGCCAACTCGAGCTTTTCAGCCGCCGTGCCCGCAAGAAGGAACACCCAAATGCGATGGAAGAGCTTGAAAAAATTGTGTTGCACTTGATCGATCGTGAGTACGCTGACGTCATCGACAAACGACTAAACAATGCCGAAAAAGTGTTGCTGCTCGCGCGCGAGTTCCGCAGCCGCCTCACGTCGCTTGTGGCGAATTGGATACGCGTGGGCTACTGCCAGGCCAACTTCAACAGCGACAACTGCGCGGCCGGCGGCTTCACACTCGACTACGGTCCATTCGGTTTCTGCGATGTGTTCAACCCGCTTTATCAGCCATGGACAGGAGGCGGACATCACTTCTCGTTCCTAAATCAGCCCGTGGCAGCCCAACGCAACTTCGACATGTTTTGCAAGGCGCTGCAGCCGCTGCTGACGTCGCATCAGGACTATCTGTCGCAGCTCGACGAGATTAGAAGTGGCTTTTCGAACGTGATGCAAGCGCAAATGGAAAAGATGTGGGCTGCCAAACTTGGGCTTGACGCTTTTCACGCGCCGTTGTTCAGTGAGCTCGAAATGCTAATGGAGCAAACTCCTGTCGATTACTCCATTTTCTTCCGCGAGCTATCGATGCTGCCTGACGACATTGGCCCACTTAAAAAAAGCTTTTACAAAGACTCAGCGTATGAAAAAGACCCCGAAGAGATGGACCGGCGCTGGTCACAGTGGTTCGCAAAATGGAAATCGCTCATCGGCAGCGCCAGTACGACCAAGGCGAATGCTACTGCACCGCGCTCCTGTGAGGAGATTTCTAGGCAGATGAAACTCGTCAACCCAAAATACAGCTTACGAGAGTGGTTCGTTGTGCCTGCGTATCAGCAAGCGACTGCGGGGAACTACTTTCTAGTTCGAGAGCTGCAGGAAGTGATGACGCAGCCATACGCCGAGCAGTCGAAGGACGTGGAGGAGAAATACTACAGGCTGAAGCCGTCTGAGTTCTTTGAAGTCGGTGGATTATCTCATTATAGCTGCTCATCATGATTTATTTATCCATGCAAAGAAACCCCACGATCGCCAATATAATTACCATTTTTAACCGGTGTGTCGGTGATTCCGGCGTACACCTATCTGTTCGCAGAATCTGACCATGACTTGCGTGCATTCGGGCAACAGCGACAAGCAATTCGCCGGCGTACCGAATCCATTTCGGGGGCATTAACGTTGTAATAAGCATTTGCGCAAACCCATAAATGACTTATTCAGTGAGGCTATCTATGCATATTCCATCCATCAAAACCGTTGAATTCGAGCGTCCGCAAATGGATCTAGGCATCAGTTGCACCGCGAATGCATGGGCGCGCGTGCCTGTAGCGCTGACGCGGGCTGAACGAGCAACTCTCAAAACGCGCATCAAGCACTTGCTACAAGAGCGGCAAGCGGTCCTTGTCGCGCATTATTATGTGGAAGCCGATTTGCAGGACTTGGCGGATGAGACCGGTGGCTGCGTGTCCGATTCACTCGAGATGGCGCGTTTCGGCCGCGACCATCCAGCTAAAACTGTGGTGGTGGCTGGCGTAAAGTTTATGGGTGAGACAGCGAAAATACTCAGCCCGCATAAACGTATTTTGATGCCCGATCTCGAAGCAACATGTTCTCTCGATTTGGGCTGTCCTGCGGACGAATTCGTTGCGTTTTGCGATGCGCATCCTGACCGGACCGTCGTGGTCTATGCCAACACCAGCGCAGCGGTGAAGGCGCGCGCCGATTGGATGGTGACTTCTTCTATCGGCCTGCAAATCGTGGCGCACCTGCATGCGCAGGGTAAGAAAATCCTATGGGCACCAGATAAGCATCTAGGCAACTATATTCAGAAAGAAACCGGCGCAGACATGCTGATCTGGCAGGGATCCTGTTTGGTGCACGACGAGTTCAAGGCATTCGAACTGGAATTATTGAAACGCGATCACCCGTACGCCAAGGTGCTGGTCCATCCAGAGTCGCCAGAAGCCGTGGTGGCACTGGCCGACGTGGTCGGCTCGACATCAGGCTTGATTGCGGCCGCGCAATCACTCAATGCCGATGAGTTCATTGTCGCGACTGACAGTGGCATCCTACACAAGATGAGAATGGCCGCGCCAGGCAAACGCTTCATTGAGGCGCCGACGGCGGGCAATAGCGCAACCTGTAAAAGTTGCGCACACTGTCCGTGGATGGCGATGAACGGCCTCCAGAATCTAGCCGACGTGTTGGAGTCTGGCAGGAATGAGATTCAGGTTGATATGGACATCGCTCGCAAGGCACACACCTGTATTGATCGGATGCTTAGCTTTGCCGCGCAACAAGATGCCAACGTCCGACCTTCGGCAGATTTGGCGAAAGAACAAAAACTGTTTTCAGGGATAGGCCCGGCATAATGCAGCCACGTCGCTTGGCACAACACCGCTGTGAATGAGTCGGCGGTGGATGCAATGCCAGTCACGTTCTGGGGTGCGCATACCATCGATTTGGCTGCTGGCGTCGGGACCATGCATGGAGTTTTGGTTTGGGTGAATACAACGATATTAACTTTGTGTGATACCGTAACTTTATCGAACTTGGGAGAATGATCATGAGCATGAACGTCACGCAGAAACTGATCAAGTCGCATCTGATGCACGGCGACATGAAGCCCAGCGAGGAGATTGGGATCCGCATTGACCAGACGCTAACCCAAGACGCCACCGGCACGCTGGTGATGCTGGAACTAGAGGCGATGGGACTGGACCGTGTGAAGACTGAGGTAAGCGTCCAGTACGTTGACCACAACATCATCCAAGAAGACTACAAGAATCCTGACGACCACCTTTTCCTCCATAGCGCCTGCCAGCGATTGGGCGTGTGGTACTCGCGGCCCGGAAACGGGGTGAGTCATCCCTGCCACCAAGAAAATTTCGGCAAGCCGGGCAAGACGCTACTTGGCTCTGACAGCCACACACCGGCGGGCGGCGCGATTGGCATGCTCGCAATCGGCGCTGGCGGGCTGGAAGTGGCGATGGCAATGGCGGGAGAGCCGTTCTTTACGCGTATGCCACTAATCTGGGGCGTGAAGCTCACCGGCAGTCTGCCGGACTGGGTGAGCGCCAAAGACGTAATTCTGGAGATGTTGCGCCGCCATGGCGTCGACGGCGGTGTGGGTCGGATCATCGAGTACTACGGGCCGGGGCTGGCCACACTGAGCGCGATGGATAGACACGTGATCGCTAACATGGGCGCCGAGCTTGGCGCGACCACCACCGTTTTTCCTTCTGATCACGAGGTCCGACGTTTCCTGCGCGCCTGGCAGCGAGAAGAGGATTGGGTCGAACTAGCTGCAGATACGGGCGCGACTTACGACGTGTACGATGAAATAGATCTAGCGAGCATCGTGCCACTGATCGCCATGCCATCCAGCCCGGGGAATGTGCGCCCGGTCAGTGAAGTCGCAGGCGAGCGAATCTACCAGAGCTACATCGGCTCGTCGGCCAATCCCGGCTACCGCGACTTCGGCGTTTCCGCCATGATGGTGCAGGGTCGGCAAGTGAATGACCGCGTGTCATTCGATGTTAACCCCACCTCCCGAGCGCAACTCGAAACCTTAGTGCGCGACGGGCACATCACCCACCTGCTGCACGCTGGCGCTCGGCTGCACCAAGCCGGCTGCAACGGCTGTATCGGCATGGGCCAAGCGCCGGCCACCAATGAACTCTCTTTGCGCACTGTCCCGCGCAACTTCCCCGGCCGTTCCGGCACTCGCGAGGACAAGGTGTGTCTGGTCAGCCCAGAGACCGCCACGGCGTCTGCTTTAACCGGCGTGATCACCGACCCGCGGACACTGGGCATCCCCTATCCACGGATCGCGGACCCGGATCACCCGATTATCAACCGCGCGATGTTCATGCCGCCGCTGCCGCTTGAGGAGGCGTTGCAAGTGGATATTGTGAAAGGCCCAAACATCGCTTCGTTGCCGAGCTTCCAGCCCTTGCCTGATGAAATCGAAGTGCCGGTTCTGCTCAAGGTAGGAAGCGACGTTTCTACCGATGAGATCATGCCTCCAGGGTTGCGCGTGCTGCCGTTTCGCAGCAACATTCCCAGGATCGCCGAGTTCTCCTTCGACAGGATCGATCCCACCTACGCCGCGCGAGCCAAGCAAGTGCCGGGCCACGTTGTGGTGGGCGGGAGTAATTACGGACAAGGCTCGAGCCGCGAGCACGCGGCACTAGGCCCGCAATACCTCGGGCTGCGCGTGGTTCTAACCAAGGGTTTTGCGCGGATCCACTCGCAGAACCTGATCAACTTCGGCGTGTTGCCGCTGACCTTCGTCGATCCTGCGGACTACGATAGCATTCAGGCCGACGACGTACTGCGCCTGACCGATCTGCGGCGCGCGCTGACCGAGGGGGGCGAACTGGTGATCGAAAACGTCACGCGCCAACACAAATTTCAGATGCGTCACACCATGTCGCCACGGCAAGTGGTGTTCTTGCTCAGCGGGGGCTTGATCAACTGGATGAAAGAGCGCCTCGGCGCTTTACCCGAGTCTGGCGGTGCATGATGGGGCGCAATGGGCAAGTTCGGTTTTGCAAACATCGAACAGCTCGCGCTGCGCCTTGGCGGCCAGTCAAAGCAGTTGACCTTTAACAGATGAGACACATTTGAGTGGACTCACGAAACCTTGTTCAGGCAGCGCCTCATGGTTCACGCTATTTACTCAACACCTTAAAAAGCCCATCCAAAAGTTGGACTATCCGGCCAAAAATAGCTCTTATATTTAACAAGATGACCATGGGAGTTTAAATGCCCTTCTGGGAACTCAACTATCTTAAAATTACCCAGCCTCCTAATTCACTAAACACCATTAAAAAGCGGAACTCCTGCTGAACTTGACCTGCAATAAAACTCCAGCTTAAAGCTAAATAACTTCGAAGAAATTATAAATATGTTAACGAAATCTTTGCTCAGTGAACTGAACGAAAACTTCAAAAATATGCAGCTTTAGGAACAAATAAAACAAACTAGACACCCACAAAATATGACTCATTCCTTAGTATATTAATCCATTTACAGCTATAAATAGTTTGTTGCCATGCGTTCAAGGAGGAACCTATGCCACAAGCACGCTATCGTTTAATCGATATTCACACTACCCCTTATTATCACTGCATATCTCGATGCGTACGCCGTGCGTATCTGTGTGGTCATGACAAATTTTCAGGTAAGAATTTTGATCACCGCAAGCAATGGATCTTGGATCGAATCCAATTGCTTTCCTCGGTGTTCGCCATCGATGTCTGTGCCTATGCAATCATGTCAAACCACTTTCATCTTGTTCTGCATGTCGATAGTGAGAAAATTCAAGCCTGGACTGCTGATGAAGTCATCGACCACTGGTTGGCGCTGTATAAAGGACCAGTGTTGGCTCATAAATACAAAGCCGATGACCCACTTACCGGAATAGAGCAAGATGCTATATCTGTCTTGGTGGAAGTTTGGCGAGCACGACTAGGCGACCTAAGCTGGTACATGCGCTGCTTGAATGAAGCCGTCGCCAGAATGGCCAACGAAGAGGATGAATGCACTGGACGGTTCTGGGAAGGTCGATTCAGAAGTCAGGCGCTGCTGGATGAAGCTGCTCTGATTTCCTGTATGGCTTATGTGGACCTAAATCCAATTCGAGCATGTTTAAGTGAGTCATTAGAAGACTCTGCATTCACTTCTATTCAAGAACGTCTTATCAACAATCAAAAGAAGCAGAAAGACACTAGCACAAAGACCTGGCTAAAACCTCTAGCCCAGAGAAATCAGCCACAACTCTCAACTGGCCTGTCTATAGAGGATTCTTGCTACTTTGACTTGGTAGACTGGACTGGGCGTGCCATACGCGATGACAAGCGATGCGCTATACCTGATCACATTCAACCTATATTGCAGAAATTGGCCATAAATGAAGACAATTGGGTAAACAACACCCAGCACTTTGGTAGCCGTTTTCGCAGAGCTCTAGGGCGAATAAGTCAATTCAAGAAACTTGCGAGTCGAACTAATAGCAAGAGGATTAACGGGCTCTCACCAGCGAAGCAATTCTACAAGTAGCTCCGATCAAACAGCCTCTCAGCCCCAGAATACTTTCTGAGGGTTTCTCTTGTTCATCATTTCATAAGCCCAAAACAGAACGCACTCAATTCGTAATAAGCGATCACAATTCAGAACAATCATGACCAAAGAGCATGATCTGTAAGATTCCCTGGATGAAGTAGAAGTTATAGTTCGGCAGCGAAAGAAATTGTGGGTGTCTAATTGGTCTCTTGGCGGAACTAAAACGGTTTGCAGATTTCAATGGCTGCGATAACATTGTATTGCGTGAAGTTTCGGGAGCGCCCCGGCCGCCTTGGTAGTACATTGCCAGAATTGGACAAGCGTAACTCACTAAACATCAGCTGATAGCGCTAACTAACCGAGATCCGCACTCTTATTCACTTAGCGAGCCTTGCTTGGGCCTTCAACTTTTAGAGTGATTTTTTAAACTGGCTCAGCTACTTTTTTAACTAAAGGGACACTTCCGATTGAGATTGGTTTTTAGATCACTGCTAGCAATTATTATTCTTGGAATGGCGACCATGGCTTATACAGAGCAGGAGGCTTTACTGGCCTTCATCAATGAGAACATCAGCACTCTGTCTCCCTCTGTTTCAGCCCTAATGATTATTGCATGGGTGGGCATCGGCACTATTATTTGCATACCCAACACAGTCCTTTTTGTAACCAGCGGAACCTTGTTTGGATTTTGGTGGGCGTTTACTTTCAACCTTGTAGGGTTCGGTTTTGGATCGGCGCTGGCCTTCCTAATCTCCCGCTATGGCTTTTATGAATTTGTTCGAGCAAAAGCAAATACCATGCTGCATACTTTCAATCAGCGTTTTAGTGATAACGGCTGGAAAGCAGTAGCGGTCGTGCGACTAACTCCCGTATTTCCTTCTTTTGCGGTCAACTATCTTTTAGGCATTACCCACGTCAGGTTCTTCGACTATGTGTGGGCGAGTATTATATTTACCGTGCCTGCCTGTTTGATTTTCACCTATCTAGGAGGTGCCTCAATAGCGCTTCTACTTGAGAGCGAAGGATCGAATACTTTGCTAAAGATTCTGCCTGTTGTAGGTTTTTTTATCCTCGCCGCTATCGTTTTTGTGATTAGGAGGCGCGCCACCAATGCTCGATAGAATTCGCATAATATTCAACCAAACCTCTATTAGGTTCGTTGAGAATAAATTGATCGTCTTTCTCAATTAGCAACCCCCTCTGATGGAGCATCTCCAAACTATTAGACAACGTTCGATGCCTAGGCTTCTCATCAGGCTTCATGGCGGCACCCTTAGCGATCATTGAGTCAATAAGCGCATCACAATCGCTGAAGACTTCTAACGACGTCAGAGGTTTGTTTTTGGCATTTAGAAAAACTACGCACAAGATTGGCACAGGAATGATTGGCATCACAAAGCGCAGTTCATTCATGAGATAGTTGGCGAGTTCTACCACCTTCGGTATTCGCTGTTCTTTCTCTAGGTTTTTGAAATCCAAGCTATGTTGTTTACAATAATCTCGCATGGAAACCGGCACACCAAAATTAACGCTGGCATAGCCATAGCGACCCCATCTCGCTCGGGAGCCCGCAAAAAGATTGAGCTTTAAAAAGGACCACAGCTTCTTTAAATGTGCAGCTGTACTTAAGCGATTGTCTTTTTTATCCCAGTTAAGTAAGTTCTGATCTTCCAAAACATGATCGTAGTTAATGCCGATGGGCACGAACACGACTTCTCTATCTCTCTTTGCATCATAGTTTCGAAGGATATAGTCCAGGAATCCGATTTTAGGCTCCCCGAGCAATCCATTCCTACTCAACCCGCCCTCCAAAAACACGGCTTGGCAGACCCCATTCTGTGTCGCCATATAAACATAGCGTTCTAGGACCTTCCGATAGAGCGGGTTTTGCGAGCCGCGCCTAACAAAAAATGCACCCATCGCTCTGATAAGCGTTTCCAGTGGAAATACCTTCGCCCATTCGCCCACGGCATAGGACAAGGTGACCCGCTCGGCAGCGAGGTAACTGATAAGAATATAGTCCATATTACTGCGGTGATTCATGACGAACACAACCGTGGAATCTGGGTTCACTCTTTGCAGATCTTTCGGTCTTGCGGCAGCGACTCTAACCCGATAAATAAATCGTGATACTTTTTTAGCCAGCCAATAAAACACTTGATAATACACATAGGCATTAAAGGAAGGGACTATTTCCCGAGCATAGCTTCGTACTCGCTGCTGCAACACCTCGCGCGGAATATTCTCCTCGACGGCTTGGGACTCTATAAGGCTCAGAATGTCCTGATCAAAAATCAGCTGATCAATTAAAACCTGCCGCTTAGTACTTTGCAAAGGCCGTATTGCTATATGCAACTTGGAATTAAGCTTGTCGACCGCGCGGTTTAAGCGACGCCGAAAAAACCAACGCACGCTTGGAAAGAGTACACTCATCACCACAGCGTATCCTGCTGCAAGTATCAGAAAAAGCAAAACCCAAGTAGGTACTGAAACTGATGAATTAAACACGGCGGTGATCACTCTTTTTGTTTTGGTTGACAGTTGCCTTAGTTGATAGCTGTTTCTAATGGTTATCCTGGCAGCAATCCGTAAAACTCTTTTTACTGCTCCTATTACAGCTCTTAGCACAACTGTGATCAATCACTCTATTGAGTAAATTCATTAGCTGGTCCCACAGAAGCTATAGCTTTCTTAACCGTAGTGCAATACGCGCCTAACAGTTATAGTACAAAGAAAATTAATAACAAACGTTACACCCAAAACGTTCGGAGACGCTCATGAAAAAACTGATTCTCGCTCTAATCACACTGCCTGCCATCATCTCGCTAAGTTATTTTTCAGCAACCTATGCCCAAACCACCGGAGCGCCTGCCGCTCTGTATATGACTGAGGCTCAAATACTTGAAACCCTTGAGCACGCCGCAGCCGAATCCGCCTCGGCCGGGGGCTGGTCTGTAGCAATTGCACCGGGCATCTCGGTACGCCGCCGTAGCAGTGGCGTAAAGCAATACGCAATCATTCATCCTTATAGCATGGAGATATATCGGGTGCTAGAGGGTAGCGGCACGTTCGTAACCGGGGGTCGTTTAGTCATGCCTTTGGCAGAATCGCCAACTGAGGACATTGTCAGAACACTCAATGGTGTCGAAGGCGGACTGGAACGACAGGTTAAAGCGGGAGATGTTCTTGTACTGCAACCTGGTACGCCGCACTGGTTCAAGAGCATAGATGGGGACACCATTAGTTATATGGAGTCACGAGTGCGCATCAGCACTCACCCTATTCAATTCCAAAACTAACGCCCTACTTACAGAATCAGGTTCGCTGCCAACACCAAGATTGGCAGCGTTATTATTGTTCTCATCAGGAATATCACAAATAACTGACTGATGCTTAGCGGGATTGAGGACCGTAGTATTAGGGTTCCATTTTCGGCGATAAAAATCAGCTGGGTAATGGATAGCCCTGCCAGTACAAATCGGGAAACTGGACTCTCTAGACTGCTCGACATAATGGCTGGAATGAACTGATCGAAAAACCCGACCAAAGTTCCTGACACGACAGCCGCTGGCTCTGGAATTTGAAGCAATTGAACTATCGGCAACATCGGTAGGCTCAGCCAATAGAAAAGGTCTGAATAGGTGTATATCACCAACGCTAAAAATTCTATCGTCATCGCCGCAGGCAATACGGTGATGTAAATATCCAGTATTGTGCGCGTGCCGCCGCTGAGTATTTTCTTAGCAGTTGGGCCATGTTCGGCTCTCGCGAGTGCTCTTCCCCAGGCCTGACGAATGACGGAATCCTGCTCGTTGCTAGCCTCATGTTTGCGCTCAGCACGATCGAAAAAGCCCGTAGATACTCTGTTAAGCGGCGGCAACCTAGGGGTGACAAACGCCGCGACAATACTTGCGAATACAACAGAGAAATAGAAAGGGAAAAATACGTGGTCGATTCTTGCCATCTGGCCTATGACAACGGAAAACGGTAAGGATACCGCTGAAAAGTTGGTCACCACGACGGCAGCCTCTCGAGCCGAATAGTAACCATCCTCAAACTGGCGAATAGTCAGAATAGTGCCGACACTGGAATCGCCAACCCATGATGTCAGCGCATCAAGGCCCGCTCTTCCGGGGAGATTAAATAGCTTTTGGAAGGGTCGGGTTAGCAATGTGCCAAGAAGCTCTAAGAATCCATAGTCAGTTAAAAATGGAAGCAGGAAATTGGCAACCAACATTATGCAAAAAATAATACTCGCCATCTCGATATAGGCGACGGCACCAGTTGCTTCGCCAATAATCCACTCTGGTCCAATTTCAAACACAGTAAGAGCGCACATGACGGCGCCGATAACACGCAGACTTAACCAAATAGAACTTGTACAAAAAAGATGTTTTAGGAGCGGATGATTGGTAATCCACGGGGGCCGAAAAAGAGTGGCATAGCTGGACATAATGCCGGACAACGCAAAAATTGCCGCGATTAGAAAAGGCAACCAGCTGGCTGACCACTGGCGAAGCAAGTCTGATAAAAACCCGATTACAATGGTTTGATTGCCATCTATTGTTACCGGCACCAGAAAAAGCGAAATACCAACCGCGGAGGGTAGCAGAAACTTGAGCAATGAATTGCCACTGGTTCTATTCAAGATATCTTCCTTGACACTCTGTCACGTATAATGTCGTTTCAGACAAGGCCGGGCACTCACGCTATCGTTAGCCAACTTAACCCAACTACAACAGCCAATAACAGCCACGCTGCCACGACACTCGGGAATCTAACATGTTTTCACACGCAATAGTCCGTACACCTTGCAAGAATATGCTAGCAGGCCTTACTACAGCCAATCTTGGCAGCCCCGACTATGACAAAGCGATAGTTCAGCACGAACGCTATATCGCGGCGCTAGAGAGCTGTGACGTCTCAGTTACCGTGCTAGATAAAGAAGAGGACTATCCAGACAGCACCTTTGTTGAAGATACCGCTCTTATCACCTCAGAGTGTGCCGTATTAACCAACCCAGGGGCGCTTTCTCGCAAAGGCGAAGTGGATTCGATTCGTGAAGCGCTTACAGAATTTTATTCCGAACTTGAAGAAATCAAGGCACCCGGCACATTAGATGGCGGAGATGTGATGATGGTGGGGAGTCATTACTACATCGGGCTTTCTGCGAGAACTAACTCAGCAGGGGCAAAGCAACTTATTGCTATTTTACAAGCTCATGGCCTTTCCGGCACTACCGTTGCCATGGGCAGCATTTTACATTTGAAGACTGGCCTCAGTTATCTAGAGAACAATAGCCTTATTATCGCTAGCGGATTCAATCAAGACGCGCAGTTTAAATCATTCAATCAGATAGCTATTCCAGACGACGAAAGCTACGCCGCCAATGCCATTTGGGTCAATGACAAAGTCATTGTGGCTAGTGGTTTCCCAAAGTCACAGGCGGCTATCGAACAAGCAGGACATGAAACCATAGCGCTGAACATGTCTGAATTTCAGAAACTCGACGGCGGTCTTAGCTGTCTTTCGCTGCGCTTTTAAATTTAGATCTACGATAGAAAGTCAGCAAGGCGAGACAGGCCCAAGCCTGAATGAAAAAGGTGAAGAGTATTGTCAAATTAGCACGGGCCAACTTAGCTTATGCTTGTTCACTTGCGCTTATCTTGTTTTGCTTTGGCTTCATCCAACATTTTCTGGATACGATGAGTTTCTTCATCACTTAAGCCGCGATAATTTAAAAGTGCCATCATCAGCCTTTCTGGCTCACCGCCACAGGCCTTATCCACCATTTCTGTCACCCGTTGCCCTAAGCTTTCTTCTCGTGGCACCAGCGCCGAGTAAATATAGCTGCGCCCTTGCGGCCGATAAGTTAACCAGCCTTTTTCTTGCATTCGCTCCATTAATGTCCGCACGGTATTGCGGGCAATTGGCCGAATCTGATTCAGCATCTCTGTTACCTCTAGCACCCCCACTTCGCCTTTATCCCAGATGATTTCCATCACCTCCCGCTGGGCCCGTGAAAGAGGGGATTTAGTGTTAGACGTCCAATTTATCTTTTGCATCAGGCTTCCTCTTCCAGCTCAAATCGAAACAAGTATTGCACACCAGGAACGGCTTCAGCTTTGCCGTTGACTACTCGCGGCTGAAACTCAAATCCCTTTGCTGCTCTTAGTGCCGCGTTATCAAATATTAATGTAGGTTCTGCATCTATCATCGCAACCGAATCTTCATCAACTAGTCCGTCTTCTCGCACAGTAAACGTCACTAATGCCCAACCTTCTATGCCGTCGTTAGCTGCAGTTGTTGGATAAACAGGCGCGACCGCAATCAGCGGCAGGTAGTCACCATCCAGAGGAACTAACGATGTTCTTGATATTTGTGGCTCGCTCATCGAGCTTTCTAGTTGACCAATTAGCTCATCAACTGTTTCATCAAGCTGGTCTCTCGCATCCAGCATTGAATATATTGCCCTAAGGTTGTCCCAATCTTTTTGCGCGTTAAATAATAGGATCATTTCTTTAGTAAGGCCCAAGGCCTTATCCAACTCGTCTGTCGTAAAGTACATGCCGCTGAGATAGGCATAGTCATTCCTATTGGGCTCCTCACCTTCACTCTCAAGCAACTCTAAATAACTTTCCCAATACTGGGTCGCAGATGCCCATTGCTCTAGTTGGTAGTGAGCATACGAAAGCCCTTTGTAAACTACCTGATCTTCCATCGCCGCTATATCTCGCCATCGGCTATAGTAAGCAATTGACTCGTTCCAATCCTCAAATGATGCATAGAGTTGGCCTAGTGACCTAAGCGTTCGCAAACGAACATCTGCGCGAACATTTCCTATTGTCAAGATTCTCTCGAACACCGCAGCAGCCTCACGATTCTCACCCAAGACTAGATGGTAGTTAGTAAGAAAGTTCAGCGCTGTTTGCTTCTCAAAATCGTTCAGTGACTCATAACGATCAATGGTTAACTGATCGAGTAGTGCCCTAGCAGCAGCGGCGTCGGCATCTAATGGCCGCTCTCCTACGTCCAATAATTTTTGAATTTCCGTGACAATGCGCATGACATCACCACTAAGAGTCTCGCTAATTCGTGCCTGCGGAGCACTTCTCGGCGTGGACTGAACGGGGATTAGTCTTGGCTCCTCGTTGATACGGACTCCAACAACTTTAGCCTGCGAACTGTTTTCTTTTAAAGCTCTCTCATTGGAACCTGAGATTAAGCTTGGAGAGTTATTTACTTCATTTACGCCTCCTTCAATTTGGCAGGCGGCCAAAAATAATGAAACCGAAATCACTGAGAACTGAATCACTTTTGATGTCACATTGCTTAACTTCATCGCCGTCTCCCGTTTATCGCTTAGTAGGCCTTTAACTCTTTCTTCTAGCGTCCAATCTTCATCGAACATTCCTAGAACCAAATGAGTATCAGAGCCTTCTAGCTGAGTGTTTGATTTGATCGAAGTCCTATCAGAGCTGAGCTTTAGACTTGCTGAACTGACGCTCAGAAGCACCTCGCTATAAGTCACCGCATCGTTATCGGCGAGCACATAGTTGTCACAAATTTCTTCTCGGGCACGATTAATGAGTTTGTCCATCAACCACACTCCAGGGTGAAACCAAAAGACACTGCAAATAATTCTCTGACAATAGTTAGCGGCAAGGTCACGGCGCTGCAAATGCGCTAACTCATGAATTAGCACACTTTTTAACTGTGCATCGGTAAGATTTGATGGCAGGTCGGCGGGCAGAAAAATAAGTGGCTGTCTAATCCCCAGCAGTACTGGACTCGATATTTTTGAGGAAAGCTTAATTTTGTAATTTCCATCAACCGGGACAAGCGAATCAGCTAGCTTCGTTACACGCCTCAATTCCTTAGAATCGACATCGCCTGCGGCGCTGACCATCGACCGGAGCTTTTGATGAGATCGGAACAAGCCGAACAGCGATACGGCAAAACCAAAAAACCAAAGACTAAGAATTAAATTTGAGAAAGCGAAGTCGCCGGATTCAGTAGGATTTCTATTTTCGATGTTCTCGTAGCTCCCAACTGAATTGCCAAGAGAAGGTGCTGTAGACACTGCCAGCAATTCATTAATGTTCAGAAACAAGGCATTTATAGGATCAAACGTGAATTTTGATATCTCTGCCTCTTCAACAGCGGCGGCACCAAACGGCAACTGCCACATGGACAGGCTTTTTTGTTGAACCGCAATTGAAACCGGCACAATAAAAACTAGCGCAAGCAAAGCAGGATAAAGCACCGCATAGCGTAACGCCGGACTGTTGCGATAAACGCGCGCGGCTATCAATGCCAGCAGCGTTAATAGAGTGACTTGCAGCAGTATATTTAGCAGCAGTAATTCGCCAGAACTCTGCCAAAATTCGATTAGCCCATTCATGATGATTACCCATTTTTAGTGGAGCAGTTCTATTGCAACGCTCTTCAAATTTATTTTTTAAACTACGGTTGTAGTTCAATATGGCTACATTTGTAGTTCTTGTCAAACAAAATTTCCAATCCTGCCCTCGAATTGACATGATGGGGCTGTAAAATCCAGCAATAATAACTTTATGAGATCTGCGCTATGTTGAGAATGGCATTGTTAATGACCGGTCTTTCCCTCTGTGTTGGAACCCTTTCAGCTCAACCGCTAGACCTTCCAGCTTACACACCTACTGCCGTCATTAAACTGCAAGCCACCTTTCTTGCAGCCTTTCCTGCTGCCGAGGCTGGACAAGGCGCCGCTGCCGATGAGGAGTATTTCTACGCCATCGTCAATTCGGCAATAGGTAAGTATCAGAAAAATGATGGAGCACTCGCAGGACAGTGGCTAGGGAGCCGAGGCGGACTTATAGAGCATCTCAACAGCTGCTATGCGCAAACCGATAACCTTTATTGCTCAAATTCAAATTTTCCAGAAGTCCCCATGGCAAGCTCGATAGAGGTCTTTGATACTGAAACTATGAAGCCCATTTTCAGCATGGGGCTAGGGGTATTGGAAGAAGGCTCATTGACTTGGTTTGATCATCTTGGCGATGGCTGGATTGCTGGGTTTGCACACTACGACGAACGCGGAGGGCTTGCGTACAAAGATCATTCTTACGCCTCAATCGTCAGATATGATTCTCAGTGGCGCAGACAAGGAGGTTGGATGATTCCAGAATCGGTTATCGATAGGATGAAACCTTACGCTGCATCTGGCGGCGCACTGGGGCCTGATGGTCTGCTTTATCTTACGGGTCACGACCTCCGTGAAATGTATGTGCTCGCGGCACCTTTCCTCGGGCCTAAACTAATTCACATAGCCACCATCGATATCAATATCGAAGGCCAGGCATTCGCTTTTGATAAATCTATTGATGAACCCGTTGTGTATGGCATTAGTCGACCTAACCGGGAAGTAAGAACTTTTAGGCTTCCTGAGGTGCCGATCCCAGATAATGTTCAACCACTCACTGCACTTTTTTTCGAGTTGCCTTAGGCCGGCGCCTCGCCAAGATAGCCATAATCTATGACGAACCTTTTCGCGTATACCCTTGTGCAACCTAGTAACTTGCAATCTAGTAGAGCTGAGCTTTTTATCGCCATAGAAACGCCAATTTTTTAAACCTCAAGTAAACTAAAATTATGACTGATTTGCCAAAAATTGCCGTGATTGGCGCCGGGCTTGCCGGTATTAGCTTCGCAAAAAATCTCACCGAGTTTGCCGATATTTCGATATTTGAGAAATCACGAAGCACCGGTGGCCGCATGTCGTTAAGAAGACGCGAGCCGTTTAGCTTCGATCATGGCGCACAATTTTTTACTGCTAGATCAGAACCGTTTCAAGCAGAAATTAGTAAAGCATTAGATGCCAAGGCAATAGCGGAGTGGGTACCAAAAATTGTAAAACTGGAATTAGGCGAGAAGCCATTCAAGCGCGAGTGGTTTGAGCCTCACTATTGTGGGACGGATGGAATGAACTCGCTGGTGAAGCATATGGCGACCGGCCTTAACATTGTGCTCGAGACCCAGGTCAAACGACTTGAAAGTAAATCAGGTGTCTGGTTCTTAATCGACGAAGATGAGCAGGCTATCGGGCCCTTTGATTGGGTAGTGAGCGCGGTCCCTGCACCTCAGGCCATCAACTTGCTGCCAGGTTCTTTCGTTAAGAAGAACAAAGTTGGAGACGGCATATTTAGCGGCTGTTTCGCTATGATGCTGGGTTTTGACAGCCCAGTTTCTCTGAACTTTCAAGCGGCGGTTATAACTGATCCAGTATTGGCATGGTTATCAACCCGCGATAGCTCATCTCTTTTAATTCACAGCCGCAATGATTGGGCCACCGACCACATTAATGCTGACCTTAAATGGGTTGAGTCTACGATGTATGACGCAGTCATGGCATTACTGCCAAGAGTTGATAGTCAGCCTACCCACCGAGACTTACATCGATGGCGCTACGCAAAATGCGAGCAGGCACTTGGGCAGGACTACTTGCTAGATGGTCATGGCCAAATTGCTGCGATCGGGGATTGGTGCAGAGGCGGTCGCGTAGAAGACGCTTTTGTTTCAGGGTACGAATTAGCTCAGAAACTAAAAGTCGAATTGAGTTAGTCACCGTTGTATTTCTAAAGCATTGCTTAAACTCTATTGTCTAATCTCACTGCCTTGCTAACAGGGCAACCAACAGCTTAATCTGAGTGTCGTCTAGGCGTTGGTTAAACGCTGGCATCACGCCGAAGCGGCCATTACGCAAAGTTGTCTGTATAGAATTAGCATCACCGCCATATAGCCAGATACTGTCGGACAACTTTGGCGCTCCTAAGAAAATATTACCACTGCCATCTGCGCCGTGACAGGCAACACAGAGCTGCTCGTACTGCGTTTTGCCCGGGTGGGTTTCGGCGCCACCCTCGTTCAGCAGCAACACATAGTCAGCCACGTTGACGACACCCTCCTCGCCAAGAATAGCCCCCCATGCAGGCATCGCTGGACGTCTGCCCTGGCGAATAGATGCTTCGATATGTTCAACACTTGCCCCCCATTGCCAATCAACATCGTGAAGGTTTGGAAACACCGATGCCTGACCTCTGCCTTCTGCGCCGTGACAGGCTGAGCATTCACGAGTAAAAATCCTTTCCGCTACCCCCACCAACTCTATGTCGTTCTGCAATGTGGCTAAGTCCATAGTAGCGATTTCTAGCCTGGTCGCGTCAAAAGTTTCATTAAAAATTTCATAAGATTCAGCTACCCGACTACCCTGGGACCAATCTAGCAAGCCTTTGTAATTCCCCAGTCCCGGAAACAACAGCAAGTAAACTAATGAGAAAATCATGGCGCCAAATAGCATAAAGAACCACCACATAGGAGGCGCGTGATGTCCCTCGCGAATGTCAGTGTCCCAAACTGGCTCAACCTCTGGCTTGTCTTTCGCATCGGGCGAAAAGTAAAGACTGAGAACCAGCCACGCGACACCAGCTAAAGAAACTAAAGTGAATACAACAATCCACCCACCCCAAAAACCTGAAGGCATATCAGCCATGATAATCTTCATCCTCTAATGGAATACGAGCCACCTTTTGTATTTCCTCGCTCTTTCCTTCAGTACCAAACCAAATGGCAACGCCAACCATGAAAGCCATGACTAGCATGTCACCAATAAAAATAAATGTAGTCATTCTGATTCATCCTCGCTGAAACCAGTGCCCAGCATTTGCAAATAGATGATAAGGGCATCAATTTCCTTAAGCCCCACTAAACTTTCATCTGCAGACTCGATATCTTCGTCAGTGTAAGGATGGCCTAGGGTCCGCAGTGCTTTGAGTTTCCCCGTTATGTTACCTACTTGACTGGCGTCTCTATTCGCGAGCCAGGGATAGGCCGGCATGATGCTCTTCTCTACCACAGCTCTAGGATCGATTAAATGAAGCCTATGCCATTGGTCAGAGAATTTCCCACCTACTCGATGAAGATCAGGACCTGTTCGCTTGGACCCCCACAAGAAAGGTCTGTCATAGACAAATTCCCCGGCGCGGGAGTACGGGCCGTAACGCTCAACCTCGGCTATTAGCGGTCGAATCTGCTGAGAGTGGCACACATGACAACCTTCACGAATATAGATATCACGACCGGTTAACTCGACAGCGTCATAGACACGGGTATTTACCGACGGTGTTTCTAAGCTCTCCTGACTGAGAATCGGCAATATCTGCACTAGCCCGCCAATTGACGACACAAACAGAATTCCGAAAATCAATAAGCCTGTATGTTCTTCAAACTTTTTATGTAGTGACATTCCGCTCATTAGGCAACTCCATAGGCAGGATCAACTGGCGTCACTTTGACTTCTACAGCTTGCCGACCCTTCATAGTCATGAATAAATTGAACGCCATTATCACGGTGCCTGTTAAAAAGATTAGACCTGCTACTAAGCGCAGACCATAGTACGGGGCCATACTTGCCATAATGTCTGTGAAGCTAAAACTAAGCTCGCCGACCTCGTCAACACTCAGCCACAGCAGCCCTTGAGAAACACCTGCAGCCCACATGGAAACGACATATAACATTGTGCCGGCAAGCGCCATCCAAAAATGCAGGTTAGCCAGCCTGACACTATAAAGCTCAGTACCAACCAAACGCGGCACCAAAAAATAGAACACTCCATAGGTAACCATAGCGTTCCAACCCAGCGCGCCTGAATGAACATGACCGATAGTCCAGTCAGTAAAATGACTCACGATGTTGACACTACGAATCGCCATCATTGGTCCTTCGAATGTTGCGAGACCATAAAATGCCAGTGATAAGACAATGAATTTAAGCGCTGGGTCGGTGCGCAATTTTTCCCATGCCGTACTGACTGTCATGATGCCATTTATCATCGATGCCCAAGACGGCGCCAATAAAATCAAGCTCATGGCCATAGCCAAAGACTGCACCCACTCAGGGATCGCGCTAAAATGGAGGTGATGTGGCCCGGCCCAAATATAGGAGTAGACGAACGCCCAAAAAGCAACAACTGATAGCCGGTAGCTCCAAATGGGCCTGCCAGCAAGCTTAGGCAAAAAGTAATACATCATGCCTAAAAAGCCACCGGTTAATAGGAAGCCGACCGCATTGTGGCCGTACCACCACTGAACAACCGCATCCTGTGCGCCGGCAAAGAGTGAATAGGATTTATCAATGCTGACTGGGACGGCCAAATTATTGACAATATGCAGCATGGAAATAACAATGATGAGAGCGCCATAGAACCAGTTCGAAATATAGATAGGTTTTATTTTTCTCGTGGCAATAGTGCCAAAAAATACAATTCCAAAACACACCCATACAATAGTGATGGCAATATCGAAAGGCCATTCGAGCTCAGCGTATTCTTTTGTGCTGGTCCAACCGGCTAGGAGAGAAAGCCCACCAAGCAAAACAATCAATTGCCACGCATAGCAAACGAACCAAGCAAGTCTCGGCGCATATAATGTCACGTGACTAGTTCGCTGTACGCTGTAGAAGCCCGTCGCCATAAGCGCCGACACGCCAAAACCAAAAATAATACCGTTGGTATGTAATGGCCGAAGCCTGCCAAATGAAAGCCAGAACTGGCCAAAATCTATAGTTGGCCAAATCAATTCAGCGGCCAAATAGACACCAACTATCATAGCGACGACAGCCCAGACAACTGAAAGTTGGATCAGTCGAATGACGAGCTTGTCTTCATAAATACCCTGTACTGCATCTGTCATAGTGTTTTCCGGTATTACTGGGTCTATATAATTCAATTAGTGGCGCCTTGCGAAAACCTTCTTTTTCTCTATTACTGAATGAGAATCAAACTCCGAGTAAAGGCCCTACTCCCATAGTCCAAAGGCTCATACTAATTCCCAGCAGGCTTACCGCAGCGACCAACAGCCATCCAACTAGGGATGAAGCCATTAACATTCCGCGCTCCGGTGGAGTTTCTAGTACTATTGGGATGCCTTTATAGAGTAGATACATACTCCACATCATCATTGGTATCAAAACCAATACGTTCACAAAAATGTCAGGGTATAAATGTATGCCACTTGCCAAAGCAAGAGGCTCTCCGACAATTGTTATCAACGCAAAATGACGGCCGAGTGAGGTGCTAGCCCCGTAGGTAGATGCCATCCAACAGCTAATGAGTGATGTGCTAACCAAACCAAAAACCAAAACAAAAAAATATGCCAAACTCACTAAGACAAGAGTGTCAAACGACATCATAATCGGATTCTGGCCTCCAACTCGCCAACCAAAATTAGATGCGCCTATTAATGAAAACAGAGGGGGAAGGACCAGCAGCCACACGGAATAGCGCATCAAGATACTGAAAGGCGATGGGTCGACCTTGGCTAGTTCTTCAAAAGCCTCCTTTGGATTATAGAGAGACTTGAAACGCAGAAAGGGATAAATATTTGAGCTCATGCCATTATTGTCTTTATTAGTGAGGGGGCATTTTAGTCGTCGGAGTATTTCAAGCTTTGATCTGCCTCAAGTTCTTAAATGATCCACTTGTCACATTTAGGTGGGAAAAGTGCAGCCGTTAGCCCGGCACTTAAATTCGTGCCAGCCAAATCAACCAACACAGCACTGCAGTTACTACCGGAACCGTCATCATCCATAGCATATAACGTAGTGTAAGCATTTTAATCTCCTTAGGCTTGGTGAAGAAATGAAATGGGCTTAACGAGCCATTACAACTAATCTAATAGCCGTATCTGCTCTAGCTACCGCACGGAACGTGCCAAAAGCCAAAACCCTCCTTGAGCCTATGATTACTGGACTTACAGCCTACTATGAGCAACGGGATCAGATTGAAATGCATTAGCTTATGCCAATATTTACAAAACATCTGACATTTTTGCCAGCCTTTGCTAGAGGCAGCAAATAGAACTGACTTCTAAGAAGTGCTGAAAAGCCAGATTATGCCGCTTAGACTCGTAAAAAAAGTGCCCCGAGCTAAACAGGCTATTGGGGCGCCACGGAAAAAGTGTAAAACCCTTCGTAAGTGGTCGGGTCATCTCCGACGACCGCAGTCCACTCCACCTTGTATTCGCCGGCTGTCGCTGGGTCCAGTATTTCGATCATCAAATCATCCGCGCCCATCGTATGCATACCTCTGAGCTGGTGCTCGCCTGTTGGGCCAGTGAGAGTCACATTGCTTTTAGGCACGTCTGGCAATGCGGCATAAAACAGACGAAGCGTTCTAGGAACCCTGGTGAGTTGCGCACCCACAGCTGGCTCTGCATACAGGAAAGGTGAGTAGCTCGATGAAGTTGAACTACAGCCAACAGTAGTTAACAAGACCAATGCGGCAAAACCAACAGATTTAATTGTTGAGCCATTTATCCAATCTAGCATGATGCGCTTCCTCTAATTATTAAAACACTCAGTGTGACCAGTGGTAGATTAATTGGTCAACAAATATAAACAGATAGTAGAAGTGCCAATAGTAGCCGGTTATGAAATGAATTTCATTGATCGAAGAAGGGCAGTGACAATATGTCGCGCTAATGGGTTAAGCGGTGTTGACGGAGATAAGGCGGCTATATGAAAAAAGGAGAAGTGCGTGTCAGGATGAATTTCAGTTTATGACTCACAAACAGGACAGTAAGGTTTAGAGAGCCAGTGGAGTTTATAGAAAGCCTAGTGCTTTTCTCTGCG
Organism: Pseudohongiellaceae bacterium; assembly: GCA_047617605.1. Taxonomy (GTDB): domain Bacteria; phylum Pseudomonadota; class Gammaproteobacteria; order Pseudomonadales; family Pseudohongiellaceae; genus UBA9145. The sequence goes on from JBLGBJ010000009.1 coordinate 81,069, forward strand.
CTTTTTAGCTTGTGATAACTCTTTCGCAAATTCATCAAGCTTGGTTCTTATCTCAGCTTCGGCTCGCTTCTTTAAAGATAAGGTTTTCGAATCGACACTTGGATCAGTAAGAGATCCCAAGGCTGCCTTTTCTACAACTAAATGTCCAAACTTACTCATCTATCGTTCTCCGACGAAATGATTTATTCAATGTTTGCGCTACTAGATCACATTTAAGCGACACACTTTGATTGTGACCTTTTTCAGAGAGCTACAGCAAGAAACTGCCTTCATGCTGCGCAACATATAGTGTGGCATAGTCCAAGTCAATCAATATCTTGTGATATGAGTCTTCATATTGAGTGTGGCACCGGCTCAGCTTTCAAAAACTTGATGCTCAAATTTTGAATTACTTATTAGATTTCTGATACTTAGATTAAGTACCTAGAAAGCTTCATTAATATTTAAAAGGACACCCAATTAAATTTAAAAGGACACCCAATTTGAATTGCTAATCAAAAAACCATATAACAAGGAAGTAAGGCGCGTTTTCGAGACTCTAAAATTGGCCAAATATGAAAGATACGTGGTGTTTCACGACCGGATTCAGTGGGATTAAGAGGGGGTTTTACAAATCGGCCATGAAGATCACAGCCTGTGACCCCACCATGAACTCAATGAGAAGATGTTTAGCAAGCTAAGGTCGCTAAGTGCCGTAGAATAGTTTTGAAGAATTAATGCCACGAATCCATTTATGCGGATGTTTAAAATCCACACCTACTTTAATTCTAGATTGATGGTATTGCAGCAACGACTCAGCAGAACCTGCTGCAATCGCATAGTGCTTATGGAAGTCTCTAACACTTGTTAGCCATGTATCCGAAGACACTCCAAACTTTGCCAAAGTCTGAACGTGATCATCTAACAGACGCTTGGCTTTTGTTTGATGACTATATCCCAATAGTAGCGCTTGAGCTGTGACGTTAAGAAGATCTACATAACTCTTTGTAGAAATTGGAATCACGTTATCGAACGATTTTTTAATATCTGTCAGCCCAATTAGTTTAGCCTGTTTTGCGCCAGGTTGGTGACCCACTAAGTGCTTGGTCGCCTGATCCGTCAACAGCCGGTGCTGGCCATAACTTCGCTTCTTTAATTTTTTAGCTTGCTCAATGAGCCGCTCTTGAATTGATGTGAAGTCACTGGTATCCAAAGTGCCAGCCATGCCCGCACGAATTGGATTGAGATCAACATAGGCCATGCACGTCACCAGCGCTTTCTCATCTAGCAAGGCTTGGCTTTTAAAACGTCCTTCCCAAAATCGGCCACTACATTGATCTTCACGATTAGCATCACGAGCAACAGTCTCGTTTACGCAGCGCATAAACCAGCTAATATCTACCAGTCTCTGCCGCCAGAGCTCAACCCTAAGCTGTAACAGTTTCCGAGCAGCTTTCGATGATTTATTTTTTATCAATGTTTCGACGAGGGTAGCATTTCTTGGGAACAACCCAGTCCAGCGACGGATAACTTCTTCGTTTGACCATGACTGCGCGGCTGGTTGATCCACATGTAACACTAAATGATAGTGGTTGCTCATCACCGCGTAAGCACAAACATCAACAGCAAACTGGGCAGACAATTGTTTTATGCGAGTAACTAGCCATTGCTTACGATGGTCAAAGTTGCGTCCAGTAACCGGGTCATCGCCACAAAGATACGCTCTTCGCACACACCGCGAGATGCAGTGGTAATAAGGAGTATCATCCAGCGAGATTTGTTGGTTTCTAGCTCGAGTCACGATGAAATCTTTTTCCTGAATTTAACATGTGCCAGTCAATTGATCTTTTTAAACGGACCGACGATTCTAGAGAGTTTAGTGTACTATGCAAGAGCAAATAGCTTGGATACCCAAGTGACACTGACACATAGGCATAATTCGAAGGTATAAGACGCAAAATGAGGATCGGAGTTGATTTAGGCGGTACAAAAATTGAAGGGATTATATTAACAAACGAAGGTGAAATTTCTCAAAAAATACGGGTAGCTACCCCAGGGACGAGCTACAAAGGAACTTTGACGGCAGTTTGCCAAGTAATCACTCAGCTGCAAGATCAATTGCCCTGCCCAGTTAAAGTTGGTATTGGGGCACCTGGCACCTTATCAAAACCCTCCGGGTTAATGAAAAACTGCAATTCAATTTGTCTCAATGGCGAGGCCCTTAAAAAGGATATTGAAAGCACGCTTGGCTATGAGATTAGATTAGAAAATGATGCTAATTGTTTTGCATTATCTGAGGCTCACTACGGAGCTGCAAAAAAATCCAAGTCCATGTTTGGCGTCATAATAGGTACCGGTACTGGCGGTGGAATTGTTATAAACGATCAACTACTGACCGGCCCCAACAGCATCGCTGGCGAATGGGGACATAATTCTTTGCCAAGCTCGGCGCGAGAATTAATTGCTGAGGATCGACTATGTTATTGCGGTAGACGCAATTGTATTGAAACAGTCCTGTCAGGCCGAGGTCTCAAGCAATCCCACCTTGAAACAACTGGACTCGAAATTGAAGCCAATAAGATAGCAGAGTTAACAATGGCACAAGACCCAGCAGCCTCAGAAACGTTAAAGGTTTACAGCAAGCAACTAGCTAGATGTCTAGCGACAATAGTTAATGTGATTGACCCAGAAATGATCGTGTTAGGTGGGGGACTTTCGAATATAAAAAGCCTTTATGATTCCGTGCCAAAGGACATGGCCGATTATGTCTTTACTGACGATTTGCAGACCCTCATAGCACCACCAAAATTTGGTGATGCTAGCGGGGCTAGAGGCGCGGCTTGCTTGTGGCCTGTTACTGATCAAAAATAGGTGATTAACGCTACATGATTAAGGCTTAGTCGTTAAAAGGATGATTCAGAATAATAGTTTCTTCACGATCCGGCCCTGTGGAAATTATATCCACCGGAACTTCGACCACTTCTTCTAAATACTTGATATATGCCCGCGCATTTTCAGGCAGGTCAGCTAAATTTTTAGCACCGAATGTAGACTCAGTCCAACCAGGCAGCTCTACGTAAATAGGCTCTAATTCTTCAAATATATTTACGTCCATCAAGCTGCTTGATGTGTTTTCGCCAACGTCTTTGTAACCTATACAAACCTTTATTGTCTCCAGACCATCCAATACATCTAGTTTAGTTAAACAAATGCCAGAAACACTATTAATACGTACCGCCATTTTAACTGCGCTTGCATCAAACCATCCACAGCGACGATCTCTGCCTGTAGTGGCGCCTTTTTCTTGTCCAACCGTCGACAAATGTTTGCCTACATCATCAAACAGTTCAGTTGGAAAAGGGCCTGAGCCGACTCGTGTTGTATACGCTTTGGTGATGCCTAGGACGTAGTCGAGATAGAGCGGACCGTAACCGCTCCCTGTTGCTGTCCCACCAGCGGTAGTATTGGATGAGGTGACGAATGGATAAGTCCCATGATCAATATCTAAAAGGGAACCTTGGGCTCCCTCAAACAAAATACTGTCGCCTGCTTTACGGTGAGTATGCAGCAAATCGATTGTATCGGCGATCATCGGCTTTACCTGCGTAGCTAGAGCCATCGAGGTTTCGAACACATCGCTAAACTCGACTTTGCTTACCTTAAAGTATTTTTCTAGTAGAAAGTTGTGATACTCCAATAGCTCTTCCAAACGTGTACCGAATCTTTTTTCATTTAACGTTTCTGCTAAACGAATTCCGCGCCTAGCTACTTTATCTTCGTAGGCCGGCCCAATGCCTCTGCCCGTTGTTCCAATTTTATTTATCCCTTTAGATTTTTCTCGTGCTTGATCAAGCGCGATATGTGATGGCAATATTAATGGGCATGCACCACTGATTCTTAGTCGCTCACGCACAGGAATATTTCGCTGCTCAAGATCACCGATCTCTTTCAACAAAGCTTCCATACTTATTACAACGCCATTGCCAATAATGCAGCTTACGTGCTCACGTAAAATGCCAGAAGGCAGCAAATGCAATACCGTTTTCTCTCCATCGATGACCAAGGTATGGCCCGCGTTGTGGCCACCTTGGAATCTTGCTACCACCGACACTTGATCGGTAAGTAGATCTACGATTTTGCCTTTTCCTTCATCACCCCATTGGGTTCCGAGCACGACAACGGATTTAGCCATTTCTTTTTCTCAAAGGTTAGTGTGTTGAATTAGTAATATGAGCGGGTTTTTATTGTTCCAATGCCTGAATCTGCCATTGTTCATTAACTAGGACCAGCTTACGGTCACAGCCTAATTCGTGACGATCTTCATTTGTTGATGACTCATTAAGATCGACGATAACAATTTCACCTGATTCGCGCAGCTCTACGATTTTTTTCAAAAGTAATTGATCAGAGCCAGTTGGTGCAAGTATGCCTGGCTTGCGCTGAATATTGATGCCGGTTAATCTAGCAAGCACCTTCAAATCAGTATCAAATCCGGACGCTGGCCTTGCCCTTCCAAATGCCTCTCCGATGTCATCATAGCGCCCGCCTTTAGCTACAGCTCTGCCGTAACCTGGTGTGTAAGCGGCAAAAACTATGCCCGTATGATATTCATAACCAAGAAGCTCACAGAGATCATAATTGAGCTTAATTCCTGGGCTACGCAGCTTAACGGCGGTGGATATTTCGACTAGTTTCTTGAGCTCCTGCTTTACGCTTTCTGGTGCGGCTGTAAATAATTCCTGGGCCTCGGTTAAAACAGACTCATCCCCGCTGAGCAACGTTAATCGGCGCAGCATATCGCACAGCTTTTTGTCATTAACATTGGCGAATAAAATTTCGTCAATTTCGTCAAAAGCTTTGTGCTGGACAGCTTGAAAAAGCTCTCTCTCTATTTTCGAGCTAAGACTTGCCTCTTTAACAAGTGTTCTGAATATTCCAACATGACCGAGGACTACATAAATATCATCAATGCCTGCTACTTTTAGCGTATCGCTCATCAAACTAATCAGCTCAATATCACAATCAATACCGGCAAACCCAAATAGCTCTGCGCCCGCCCTGATTGGAACTCTCGAAGTCATTATACCGCGGGGTTTCGTATGGAGAACACTATCAGCATAACAAAGCCGCGCGGGGCCTTGTCGATTCATACTGTGAGCATCTATCCTGGCGACCTGAGGAGTGATATCCGCCCTGATGCCCATCATTTTGCCGCTAAGCTGATCTGTGATTTTGAAGGTATGAATGTCTTGGTCATGGGACGAGCCAACCAAGAGAGAATCAAGAAACTCTATCATCGGAGGGATTACTAACTCATAACCCCAAGATTCATAAAGATCTAGCAAGCCACGTCGTAGGGTTTCAAGTTTGTGCGCCTCAACCGGCAGAATCTCTTCTACCCCATCAGGCAACAACCATCGCTTTGCAGAAGTCATACTTTCCCGCGTCCGTCTTATTTATTCTTGATTGAAAAAGCTTAATTGATCAGTAGTAACGCAGCTGTGCCAAGTAACATCGATCCTAAACCAAACATGCGCATAGTTGAATCATCAACTTTATCTAACATCAGCAACATCCGCCTCCATCTTTTAGGATCAAGAAACGGGATAATGCCCTCAATAACAAGCATCAAACAAAATGCCACACCTAGATCATGCCACATTGACAGCCTTATAGGTTTATCGAGAGAGCCTAAAAAAGCCCTGTCGACAAAAAAATAAACCCGGGCTTCGAATTATCAAAGCCCAGGTTGTTTGATTAAAAGTCTAATCGGTATCTAAATTTTGGTTTCGATTTTCTCGACAACCATTTTACTGCTTTATGGTGTGGCAGTACTATTTTTTAAATACTTAAAATAGTCACTTTCCGGATCCAGCAAGAACACATCGCTTTTATCGTTAAATGTTTCACGATATGAACTCATACTACGAGTAAAAGCAAAAAATTCAGGATCTTTGCTGTACGCCTCAGCATAAACTGAAGTGGCTCGCGCATCACCCTCACCACGCGCTTTTTCGGCGTCGCGATAAGCTTCTGCTTCAAAAATAGTCGCTTGGCGATCCGCGTCGGCGATAATACCAATAGCAAGCTCATCACCGCGAGAACGGATTTCTTGGGCTTCGCGATTTCTCTCTGTGATCATACGCTCATAGACCGAAGACCGAACGTCATCGGGCAGGTCGATACGCTTTACACGGACATCGATTACTTCAATCCCAATATCGGCAGCTGTAGTTATGTTTAACTCTGTCGTTAAATCCAACATTAGCTGGTCTCGCTCACCTGCCACGACTTCTTGGAGGTTTCTTGCTCCAATTTGGTCGCGAAGTCCATCATTAATCCGTGACGCAAGTAAGTTACCCGCAGTAATCGCACTACCTCGAGTAGAAACATAAAATTGGCCTTCGTCAACGATGCGCCATTTCGCATAGGAATCAACTTCCAATGCTTTTTGCTCAAGAGTTAAAAAACGCTCCGGGCTCGAATCTTCAGTTTGGATTCTAGCATCGAAAATTCGGACAGTTTGTACCCAAGGCAATTTCACGTGCAGACCTGGCGCGATACTTTCGCTGACCAATTCCCCAAACTGCAGCATCACTGCTTTTTCGGTCTCTTTAATAACAAAAAGAGAGTTACTTGCTAGGACGACAATAATAAATACTAAACCGGCAAGAATAAAATTTCTCATGGTCGTGCTCCTCTTCCTGTAGTGAGTCTGGATCTGTCCACCGCCGATGTTGAGGATGGGCCTTGCAAGTATGGTGCTAAGTCATTTGCTAACTCGCGCCACTCTTGTGCTGAGTTAGGTCTGTTGCCACCAGTAATTGATGAACCTTGTCCCATCATTTTATCAAGGGGCAGGTACAACATATTATTCCCGCCGTCGACATCAACCATTACCTTGCTGCTGGCAGTTAAGACATCCTGCAAAGAATCAATATACATACGTTGACGCGTGACTTCTGGCGCCTTTGCATACTCAGTAAGCAGCTGGTCAAATCTAGACGCATCACCTTCCGCTCTGGCAATTACTTGTTCTTTATAAGCGTTAGCTTGTTCAATTTGACGCTGGGCTTCACCGCGTGCGTTAGGTATTACTCGATTAGAGTATTGCTGGGCTTCGTTCTGCGCCCGTTGCTCATCCTCTCTCGCTCTAATTACATCGTCAAATGCGGGCCTTACATTGTCAGGCGGCTGAGTATTTTCGACGTTGACTTGGCTAATAAAAATGCCGGTTTCGTAAGCATCCATATAATTTTGAAGCCGTTCTTTGACATCCACAGCCACTAGGTCGCGACCAGTTGTCAAAATCTGCTCCATAGAGTTGCCACCTACTACGTGACGAATCGCTGATTCAGCCGAATTGTCTAGGCTAAGCTTCGGATTCGCAACCTCGATGACGAACTTAACCGGGTCTTGGATCAAATATTGAACAGTGACAGCGATATCGATGATGTTCTCATCTGTAGTTAGCGTCGCTCTACTGCTGTAGGTCTCCGTATTTAACTCTTGCGTATTAACAAGAGTAACTTCATCAATCATCGGTGGATTCCAGTGAAGTCCGGGTTGAACCACCTGATCAATCACCTTACCAAATCGCATGACCACGCCCTGTTCTGCTTGGTCAACAGTGTAAAAGCCCATGAAGCCCCAAACTACTGCCGCTACCAAGACTAGGCCGGCGAGCATTCCGCCAGTGAGACCACCGCTTCCCATTGGCGAGCCTGAGGAACCGGAACCAGTTCCGCCACCACCTTTGCCGCCCAGCAAGCTATTGAACTTCTTGCTGATTTTTCGGATTACCTCATCGATATCGGGGGGACCTTGATCACCACCACCACCGCGGTTACCACCACCCCAAGGGTCTTTGTCGTTGCCGTTATTTCCAGGTTCATTCCAAGCCATTGGTTTCTCCATAGCTCTGCATTAGACATATGCTGTCAATGTTAGCTAATTATTATGAATATACACAGCGTTTTGAGTAGAACGGTAGCGCCATCTACTACTTTGTCGCCGTATGGATGTTGTTTTCCAAAGTTTCTGCCGTCTCGCCCGTTACATCGTGCGATTCGGTGCAGGTGTTTAGTAGTGCTGCAACGCCTTTATTCAAAAGCCTCTCGAGGTCTTGAGCTGGCATACGCACCCTTAATTGGTAGAGTCCCTCCTCGTTAATCTGTTCTTCCTCGATGTAGCCTTGCTCATAGAGTTGGCTCCGTAACTTAGCCTTATTGGGCTGAATTAACAGCACCTCGTCAGCCATCTTGCCACCTAACAACTCACCGATGGCTTCCAACAACAAGTCCATTCCAGCGCCTGTTTTCGCAGACACCCATACTTTGGCAGGTTTTCCACTCTCATCCCGCTGGATGTGCGGCGTGGACTCCTCCGTCAGATCGATTTTATTCATAACTTCTAGCTGGGTTACTGAATCTGCCCCTATTTCAGCAAGCACTTTATTCACTTCGTTAACGTACTCCAAATGGCCTTCATTGGAAGCATCGATTACATGCAAAAGTAAGTTAGCTTGTGCAGTTTCCTCAAGTGTTGCTCGAAACGCTTCAACTAATCCGTGAGGCAAATGACTTATAAACCCAACCGTATCCGCCATGATTGCTGCGCCAAAGCTCGGCAAGTTAACTTTACGTAAGGTGGAATCTAATGTCGCGAAAAGCTGGTCTGCTGCAAATGTTTGAGCTTTAGTCAGCTGATTGAATAACGTCGATTTGCCAGCATTGGTGTAACCAACCAGGGAAACTGTCGGGACTTCAGCACGCTTGCGCGCACGTCTGCCCTGTTCGCGCTGCCCGCGAACTTTGGTCAAACTTTTATTAATGCCTTTAATTCGCGCTTGAATCATACGCTGATCAAGCTCAAGTTGCTTCTCTCCAGCTCCACGCATGCCAATACCCCCTTTTTGTCTATCAAGGTGGGTCCAGCCTCGGGTCAAGCGCGAGCTCAAGTGATCTAACTGCGCCAGTTCAACCTGAAGTTTTCCTTCATGGCTGCGCGCTCTCTGAGCGAAGATATCCAGTATCAAACCAGTTCGATCTAATACTCTGCACTTAAGGTGCTCTTCGAGGTTACGCTCCTGGGACGGTGATAAGGAGTGATTAAACAGAACTAAATCTGCTTGATGAGCTTCAACCGCGGCACTCAATTCTTCGAGCTTACCCGATCCTATAAAATAGGCAGGGGAAGGCTGCTTGCGGCTTCCTTTTAAATAAGCTGCAGGCAACGCGCCCGCGGAGATCGCAAGCTCTTTAAATTCTTCCGGGTCTTCGCGCTGAGATTCCGAGTTAATCGAAATATGCACTAAGATTGATACTTCGCCAGATTCTGGCCGATCAAAAAACAATCAGTGACCTCACAGGTTATCGCTACTCGTTACCCGGCTCACCAGTGTCAACATCGACATCATCTTCCGGTAATTCACCACCGTTTTGCATTGGGATTTTTACCATGCGAGCAGGCACAACGGTCGAAATAGCGTGCTTGTAGACCATTTGACTAACGGCATTTTTTAGCAAAATAACGAATTGGTCAAACGATTCAATTTGCCCTTGTAATTTAATACCGCTCACCAAGTAAATGGAAACCGGAATTCGCTCTTTTCTGAGCACGTTTAGAAAAGGGTCTTGTAGTGTATGCCCTTTGGACATTTTATTCTCCTTGCAATCGGTGGAGCGAAAAAATTGGCAATGCTGCTGCCGGTTAAGAACCTACTTAGACTTAACTTCTCCAGATAGTTCATTATATTGAGGTAGAGTCTACGTAATTCAAGATGTAATTCAAAGATTCCGAAGAATGACCGTCCACGCTATGCAGTTCTTTCCAGCTCCTTAACCAAGTCAATTGGCGTTTAGCGAGCTGACGAGTAGCAATGATGCCTTTATCGACCATTTCCTCATAACTTAGCTGCCCATCTAGGTATTGCCAAACCTGTCTGTAACCAACAGATTTGATGGAGGGCAGACCAATGTTAAGGTCTTCACGTCGTCTCAGAGCCTGAACCTCTTCGACGAGACCGGTACTAAGCATCTCTAAAAATCTCTGCTTTATCTTACTATGTAGTACGCCTCTATCAGCCGGTTGGATTGCGAAGAAGTGAAGATTAAACGGTAACGCATTGTCATTATTGGCCTTGCTACGCCCTTCCTCGTGATATTCCGTCAGCGTCTTGCCGGAAACCCTGTAAACCTCCAGCGCCCGCTGCAGTCGCTGTGGGTCATTGACGTGAATTCGCCGCGCCGATGCTGGATCCACAGCTGCTAACTCTGCATGCACTGATTTCCAGCCCTCCTGCACCGCCTTGGCTTCAATTGCCCTGCGTATCTCAGGATCGGCATTAGGCATCTCTGCCAAACCATCCCGCAAAGCCTTAAAATAAAGCATTGTTCCGCCAACCAACAACGGGATATTTCCCTGCGCAGTAATGTCCTGTATTTCGTTAAGGGCGTCAATGCGGAATTCTGAAGCAGAATATGTGTCCGCTGGATCACGAATGTCTAGTAATCGGTGAGGTGATTTCCTAAGGGTTTGCGCATCTGGTTTACCAGTGCCAATATTCATATCTCGATAGACCTGAGCTGAGTCAACACTCACCAATTGAAAATTACGCTGCTCGGCAAGCTCAATTGCCAATGCAGTTTTACCTGACGCGGTTGGGCCCATCAGGCAAATAACATTCGACAGCTTAGGATTAGGAATCATAGTTTATGCAATCTAACGTTGGCTTACTGTCCGCGAAGAAAAAGCTTGTCAAGGGCGTCAAGACTTTGGAATACCCAGGTAGGACGACCATGATTACATTGGCCACTGCGTTCGGTGGCCTCCATATCGCGAAGAAGAGAATTCATCTCAGGAATAGTGAGCTGACGATTTGCCCGCACGCTGCCATGACAAGCCATCGTGGAAAGCAACTCGTCTTGATGAGCCTGAATGCGATCACTGCTGCCATATTCCAATACGTCGGAAAGAACATCTCTAATCATTTGCTCGACGTTCGAATTTCGCAAGATCGACGGGATTTGCCGAACCACAACCGATTCTTCAGCAACTTTTTCCAAAACAATTCCAAGTTTCTTAAAGTCTTGGTGTTTAGATTCGACGCAATTTGCTTCCCCAGAGCTTACCGAAATAGACAATGGCACCAGCAGGGGCTGCATAACTAACTCTTCATTTAGGCAAGCCTGCTTCATCCGCTCATAGGTAATACGTTCATGTGCGGCATGCATATCGACAGTAATTAGCCCTTCTTTATTCTGGGCTAAAATATAGATGCCGTGGATTTGTGCGACCGCATAGCCTAGCGGTGGAACTTCACCATTTTCACCACTGAGCTGTTCTAGGGACTGTAGCTGGTTTTGAATAGCCGCCGGGCTCGGCGCTGATGCGTAATGATTATAGCTTGGCGCTCGATGCTCGGTCAGCCCCAAATGACTCTGCTGCTGAATGTTGCCAAGCCCATATTGCCCCGCAGTATTGTTAGTATTGCTACCGAAAGCCTGTCCAGCAGGCGCGCTATAATTAGCAAAAGGATCTGCAGGGTTAGCCGCTCCGGCGGTGGCCGAACTATCAAAATGGTCCGCCGGCTTAACCTGAGCCAACGCCTTATGCAAAGAACTAAACAGAAAGTCATGAATCAACCTGCTTTCCCGGAACCGAACCTCGTGCTTAGTTGGATGCACATTGACATCGACAGTCGCTGGATCACATTCAAAATACAATACATAGGCCGGATGACGGCCATGAAATAGCACGTCCCGATAAGCCTGCTTGATAGCATGAGTGACTAACTTGTCGCGAATAATCCGGCCATTAACATAAAAATACTGCAAATCAGCCTGACTGCGCGAAAACGTCGGCAGACTCACCCAGCCTGAAAGTCGTAAGCCGGCGCCTTCCATCTCCACACGAACCGAGTTCTCTACAAAACTTGGGCCACAAACCAGGCCAACTCGACGCTGCTTTTCCTGCTCCGATTTTGCCGGCAACAGATTGTGAATAGCCCGCTGGTTGTGATTCAGATTAAATTGCACATCGAATCGGCTTAGCGCTATTCTTTTGACAATCTCATCAACTCGGGAAAATTCTGTTTTTTCTGTTTTAAGGAACTTTTTACGGGCTGGCGTATTAAAGAATAAATCACGAACCTCTACAGTAGTGCCCTGACCATGGACCGCAGGCGAAAGCCTTGCATCCATACCTTGACCTTCAACCTCCACCCGCCAACCACTAGCATCATCTCCAGCCTCGGCCTTGGACACCATACTCAATCTCGAAACTGAGCTGATACTGGCAAGAGCTTCCCCTCTAAACCCCAAGCTGGCAATAGCCTCGAGATCTTCCAATTCAGCAATCTTACTTGTTGCGTGCCGACTTAAAGCCAAAGCGAGGTCTTCTTTATGAATCCCCTGCCCGTTATCTTTTATCCGCAGCAGCTTCACACCACCTTGCTCGACATCAATCTCTACGCGAGCAGCGCCAGCATCCAGGCTATTCTCTATCAGCTCTTTTACCACCGAGGCAGGTCTTTCAACCACTTCACCTGCGGCGATCTGATTTGCTAATCGTTGACTTAGTAAGTTTATTCTTGGCATGAAGGTTTCATTCTTTCTTGATTAGGTAAAGCACTAGCGGTGCAAGATTATGGTCGCCCGACTCAGTCTGCGGTTTCAGATGATTGTAACACTGACAGGATTTAATAAAATCTGACCAAGCCAGATCACAATGTGCAACGGTGGCAGTAGCCTAAATAGTAGGAATTTTGAGTACTTGACCAACCATAATTCGATCACCTGCCAGATCGTTTGCCCGACGTAGCTGGGCCAGACTGACCCGATAGCGAGCCGCGATCTCAGACAGAGTTTCGCCGCGCGCAATGCGGTGCTCTGATTTCAGCGGAGAACTCCCTCCCGGCAGGCTGAGATCTTGGCCAATACGAATATTGTTGGAGGATAACCGGTTTTCCGATTTTAATGATGCTAACGAGACACCGAAACGAGCAGCGATTTCCGACAGGCTGTCTCCGCGCTTTACTGTATAGGACCCTGGGACTACCCCATTCGCTTTTTGCCAGGCAACCAAACTGCCTTCGGGCGGTGAATCATAAAAGTAATTCATGAGCCCTTTTGCGATCGCGTCAGCCATTCGTCGCTGAAAAGCCGGACTATTTAATTGATTAGCATCATCAGGGTTCGTCAGATATCCAGTCTCAATTAGCATAGAAGGAATATCTGGAGAGTTTAATACTTGAAGTGAAGCTTGCTGGACTTTGTCTTTACGGAGCCTGGCAATCCCATCTAATGACTCGAGTATTCGGGTTCCTGCGACCAGACTTTGCTCCATACTCCATGCCATCTGCAGAGAAACGAGCGTTAAAGCCACGTCATCGTCTAAACCGCCAAGCGCGATATCATCGCCAACACCACCTAACAAATCAGAACTGTTTTCCTTCTCAACCACCCGACGCGCATTTTCTCGGTCAGCTCGATCACCGGATAACGCATAAATAGTGACTCCTTTTGCACGGCTGTTCTTATACCAATCAGCGTGGATAGCAATAAATAAGTCGGCACGGCTTTCCCGTGCAATCTGTGGCCTACGCTTAAGTTCCACATAGTAGTCGGACTCCCGCACCATGACTGCACGATACCCGGGTAGCGCGTTGATGCTATCGCGCAGCGCTTTGGATATCGCGAGCGTCACGTTTTTTTCTTTCAGTCTTCCATTGGGACTAATACTGCCAGGGTCTTCACCACCATGACCTGCTGAAATGGCAACAACCAACTCTCGGCGTTGATCAGAAGTTGGCGCGGTAAAAGCTGGCGCTGAAGACCTGCTTGGGGTGGTGGCTTCAATGTCGTAGAGATCCACAACCAAACGGTCGCTGTGCTCCGTATTTGGTTCAAGGGTAAAACTGGAAGGCTTAACTTCGGCGTTCAGATCAAGAACGATACGCAGCGCGTTGCCGTTGCGAACGCCGCTACGAACACCGGTTATTGGGCTGCCGGTAAAATCCAAACCGGAAAGATCGTCAACTTGGGTTGCATTGTCGATATCGATCACAACCCGGCGTGGGTTTTCCAAAGTAAATAGGTTGTAGCTAACCGCATCACTTAAATCGAAGACTAACCGGGTATGGTCTGGCGCACGCCACATTCGCACTTCTTCCAAAGTAGAAGCAGATACCCCGTTAGCGAAGCTAAGAAGCAATGCCAGAGCAATGAACTCACAGCTGTATTTAATAGATTGGCATATCTTGTTCATATTCAAATTCTGATGAGACAGAGTTCTCGATGTCTACTTATTCGGCATCAACGCCACAATCTTGCGGCGATTTTTGTCCCTTTCTCGGATTGAATTCGACAATTCAGAGTCCGACCGGTTCCTGAGTCGCTTAGTTCTATAAATAAATCAGCGGCTGGAATTCGTCCACTGCCTTTCAATGGCCATTCAAAAAGGCAAACATTTCCCTCTTCAAAATAGTCATCAACACCCAAAAAATCGACTTCTTCAGGGTCGGCAAGCCGGTACAGATCGAAATGATAAACGTTTCCGTGCTCAAATTCATAGGGCTCTACTAAGGTATAGGTAGGGCTTTTCACAGAGCCTGTATGACCATAGCCTTGGATAAATCCACGCGCCAATGTTGTCTTGCCCGCGCCTAAATCTCCGGTTAGATAGATTACAGCTCCCAAACTTTTCGCAACTGCGTATCGCTCCGGCTGGATCATAGTAGCCCCGGCCGCAGGAGCTTGTGCCATAGTCGCTAAAGCAAGCTGCTTGCCAAAATCTAAGGTCTGGGCTTCATCGGCAAGGAATTGTTGTTTAATCATAAGGCTAGAATTGAAAGTGACTGCACTAACTAGAAATCATCAAAGCGGAACTTGGTCAGTGGGGCGCTTTCGGGAGGTTAACCAACCGACGTAGCCAAGGTAACAAATCTGAAGCCACCAAGCCACGTTCGCCGCTACTTTCTGCGGCGAGATCCGCTGCCTCACCATGGATACAAACTGCGCAGCTAAGACTTTTGTCCACTGCAATCCCCTGAGCGACCAAAGCGGCTATCAGTCCTGCTAGTAAGTCTCCCATTCCTCCAGAACCCATACCCGGATTGCCCTCACTGCACAACTCTATCGCTGCTGGCTCCGCTGCGTGGGCGATTAGACTGCCACTACCTTTAAGTAAGCAACTGCCGCCATAAGTTTCGACAAGTTTCTTAACCGACTCGAACCGGTCGTCTTGAATCTCGGCAACCGACTTGTTTAACATCGCCCCTGCTTCGCCTGGATGTGGGGTCAACACCCAGTTACCCCGTATCACGCCACTCAATTGCATCCGGTCGCTTAACAAATGTAGAGCGTCTGCATCAATAACCAGCGGGGTCAGTGCAGCACGGCTTCGACTTAACGCTTGGTTAAATAGCCTTGAAGCCCAGCGGCCTCGGCCAAGGCCGGGCCCAATAACTATGGCGTTTGCTCTGCTTAGTAGTTCGGAATTTCTATTAGTAATGAGTGAAGCGGCCGAAGTATTATCAGTGTTTGAATTTGTGAAATCCTCGGTGCCGTGCCACATCAACTCAGGACATCGCGCCAAACCTGCTGGACGATGAACAGATCTGGAGATAACACTCACCAACCCCGCACCACCTCGCAAAGCGGCTTCTGCGCAAAGGATAGCAGCACCCCCAAACCCTGTGTCGCCACCAATCACTACCACATGGCCATTAGATCCTTTATGGCTTGACGCTTTCCGAGGTCGCAAATGGTTTTTAGCGAAATTTATATCAATCCTGCGCGCGCTTGGAACAGGCGCGTGCTTACTGGAATAAACTTGCTCGGGAATATCTAAATCATGAAATAGAATCTCGCCGCAATAGTCGCGACCACGCCCCGTCAGCATTCCTTGCTTGAGCCCGATAAAAGTCACAGTAAGATCTGCTGCCACAGCTATATCCCGCGGCATACCCGTATCAGCGCTTAAGCCCGACGGTATATCAATGGCCACCACTGGTGCTGAGATTGAATTCAACACCTCAATCGCGGCTTCGAACCTACCTGTCACGGGCCGATCAAGTCCAGTCCCCAGCAGCGCATCCACCGCGACACCATGTTCCGGCAAGGGTATCTGACGCTCTAGGAACGCATCAAAATTGATCATTTTGACGTTGCTGGATTTGGCTTTTTGATAAGCCAAGATGGCGTCAGGACCCAGTTTAGAGAGGTCGCCGACGATTATGATTTCACAAGGGATTGCTTGTTCTTTGGCTAGAGCTGCACATAGGAACCCGTCACCGGCATTGTTGCCACCGCCAACGAAGACCTGCAGAAACTGGGTCCGTGGCCAGCGCTCCAAGAGAGCTTGAAAAGCCGCATTAGCAGCAAGCTGCATTAACGCGAATCCGCTAAATTCTTTTATAGCGAGACTATCAAGCTGCCGAACTTGAGCGGCGCGGTACAGCGACTTCGGAAGCTTGTCTAAAAAATCGCTCATCACAGTCTCCGGAACACCGATTAATTCAGATCTTGAAGATTTGATTCACCGATCGAATTTTTGGATAAGCCGACGAACCAAGCGCAGCGCCGTGTCCAACTCTTCGGTGGGGATATCATCGGTAGTGTTGATTGCCCAAGGATCTTGAACTTCGCGCAATTGTGAATATGCGGTTCTGCCCTCATCCGAAAGCGTAACAAGCACCGAGCGTTTATGCCTCGGGTTAGGCAGGTACACTAGCAAGCCATCTTGTACCATAACATCGGTAATTCTCTGAACAGCCTGCCGTGATTGGCCTAGAACTCTGGCGATACCGGGAACCGTCAGGCCATTGGTCGAAAGTGCAATCGCACCTATAACCTTCCATCGGGCATGAGTCAGACCCATATTCTGGGTCATTGCATCGCCTTCAGAAATCAACAAGCCATTAAGACGGAAAACCGACAAGACTAGGTCTAAAAACAATACTCGCTTAGGATAATGGGATACCAATTTGTTTATCTCCTAATTTATGTCAGTATGCTGTCATCAACTTGGCTTACAGTCAATTGATGTAGCTCAGTAACTTCAATACTAGAACATCAGCTAAAGCGTCAAAGTGAGTAACTTCATCTTAGCCAAACCACTAAAAAACCGGCCCCAGCCATGGTCAACAGCAGTAAGGGCGTGGCGTAGCTGTGGCATTCTTTTTACCAACAAAGATAAACTCCATTGAGCTTTTTTATTGCCGGTTGCAGAAGTCAAATTCAAACTGGACACTAATGTACTTAATTATATCTTACGCGACATTCAGGTTTTTAGACCAAGTACTGTCAATATTTTCCGGCAATGTCAGCTCAGCTAGTACAAAGATGTTACCAAAGCAGAGCGTTGATGAAATCGGATAATGCCAAAATATTGGCAACTATCGTGACGCTCATTTGTATTTTTGCCTGATCCTCTGCCTTTTCTATAAATCATCTTCTTTAGTCATTAAGGCGAATCGCTTAGAATGGCGGCCACTTAATTGCCTCGGTTTTTGAAATTGATACTGGTCAAAGTTGCCACACTATCGCTAGTACTAATAAGCCTTGGTGCCGCGCCAAATCGTGTACTCGCTGACGCCAACGCAGATGCGGCGAAACTAATTGAGCTTACCAATATCAGCGAGCAATTTGAGCTAGCTCGCCAGCAGCAAACTCTAAAAGTCATCCGCACTTACGCTAGTATTGTAAGCCACGAGAGTGGCCATGAGCTTCCCGTGGCAGTGCAAGAAAAGATCGCGCAGTGCTATGAGCAAGAATATGATTGGTCCAACTTTGAAGATGGGATTATCGACATTCTGTTGGGAAATTTTTCAGAAAAAGAGCTGGGGATACTGCTGGACTTTTACCGAAATCGGGGACTTGCGCCGACAGAGATTGACGCATTTAAAAACATCGTCGCTAAAGGCGAATTAATTCAAAAATTAGGTGCAGAGTATATATTCACTATGACCAATGGCTGCGTGACACAAGGAACTGAAGCCGTATTGAAATATCTAAGAGAACAGCCCTAGCCCTAGTGCGTCATTGAGTACATTAAGTAGTTAATGCCTAAGCGATAGGCTGAATTAGCATAACGAGTCGGATAATCAGGATGATAAGTATGTTCCCAACCGTCGCCCATATCCGAATTCCAGTTGATCAGCACCATCACCCGTCCTTCGTCATCAAGAATTGCATGATTGCTGGCAAAATCGATACCTTGTTCCCCGAATTCGTCCGATCGATACAAAGCAGGAATCATTGTTGGGCCGTCAATGTCATAGTAGACATGAAAAATTTCATGGTCTGATGAAAGCTCAATAATCTCTCTATCCGGGAACACTTGGCTAAAAGCCGCATAGAAATTATCCCACTGTTGTTGCCCCCAAAAATCATCAATCAGCAGAAAACCACCCCGTGAAAGGTACTCTCGCAAATTTTGTATCTCAACAGGACTCAATTGAATGCCGCCCCCTTGCCCAACCTCCAGCATATAGAGAAACGGATAATCAAAGATTTTTTGATCATCAAAGCGCAGCACAATGGGCTCGCTCATCACACGAATGTTGGTGAGTCTTGAGACCCCGCGCAAAAAGTTTCTGTCGGCGTCGGGGAAATCGATTGACCATGGTCCAAAGCCAAAGCCACCTCGACTGTAAAAAGTGTCGAAGGCGACGCGAACAAAATTGAATTCACCGCCGTCATCAGTTTCTATTGGTAAATCTTGAGACTGAGAAGCGGACACTTGCCCGTTCAACGTTAGAGGCAAGGCGAACGCTAGCAACGCCATTATAAATGTAAATAATGGCCCCGCAATTGCCGCCGCTATTTTATGTTTATTCCTGCTAACTTTCATAAATGAACTTTCTCTAAAATAGAATTCTAGTGTGTATGGATTTACAGTTAAGTTCAATATCAACTCAACCCGCAGATCGCTAAATAGACACAAAAACACCTATTAATTTATTAATTGTAACCTACACTGAAATCAAAGAGTGCAGTATTGACGCTCAACAAGTTCTCACTTTGAGAATTCCGGCCAGCTGTCGTGTCACAAGGATGTGCACGTGGCCGGAAAATTCTTACCTTATTTGCCAACAAGTTTTCACTTAATGTCTCATCACAATTTAGCAACACAACACCGCAGCACTCCCCACCTACAGCCATTTATTTAGCGGATTACATAAACTTTTATTACACCGCGTACTTGATCAGCTACTTAACCATAGCCGCACAATAATCTTCATTGCTTATTGCAGGGGTAAACCAGATATAGTCATAGGCACTCACGCCAGCCGTACTTTCGACATAATCGCTAGCGCTAAGTAGTCCTTCGCTGACTTCCATAAACGCTAAGGATACAATTTCATCAACACCTAAATTCAAGCCTCGTGCCAGCAAATAATTTGGCACTCCTAAATCTTGACGGGCGTGATAATTACCGGCTATCAGTACAGATAACCCATTAAGCTGCGGCTGCGGCAGGCTGTTTGCCATGGCCGAATCTCGCGCCTGTTGGACCGCAACCATTGGAGGATACTGCGACTCAGGAAGAAGACCGCAGTGGCTTGCATCAATATCCTTGATCAATTGATTCATTACTTGAGTGCCGACAATTTTTTGTAGTGGCGAGGGTTGCTCTGCTGCATAAACATCCCGCATAGCGTCTCTACTAATATTGCCAGCATAGATCGGAACAGAGGCATTGACTGCCAGCTGAATTAGAGGAGAGTAGAAATCCCAATTCCAACCGTCGCTGTCCCATTCCAAGTAATTTTTTAAGTCATCTAGCGAGTCGAAATCCTGATCGCTAATAAGATCTAACTTGGGCTGTATGGTGGAGTCCATCATTTCCATACTCAGCGCGTAAAGCTTATTGGATTGCAAAATAGCTTCGGTTACTAGCAACTGTAACGTGTGGTGGTCAGGGTTATCATGCTTCTCACCTAATAAAAGATAGTCGGCCCCCGCTAATTCAGTCAATAAACTTTCCGTGGGAATTACAGAGGCATTTTTTACATTCCACAATATTCCCACTAGCTCATGGTCTGAATATAATTTAGATTCCCATTGCGGATTTTCCAGTTGAGCGAAAACAGAGCTAGAGATCAGCAAAGCTACTGCGGACATTGCAGCTCTAATTGGTGCCACCCATTTGCAACCAGTTGTCATAAGTTTGTGTGCTCCAAAAATCCTGAAAATAGGCGATCACCGCCAACTTATCTTGCTCATTTAGACTAGTTTCGAAACCGGGCATTTTGCCACCATAAGCAACACCGCCTTGGTTAATCACACCCAGCAATACCGAAAGCGGATGATGCCAGGCATGGGCAGTGCCGTTAAGCGGTGGTGGAGGAAATGAGCCATCGGGTAATTTCTGCTTCCAGTCATCAAAACGCCCTTGGGCCCGCTGCCCATGACAATCAGAGCAATTATCAGCGAATATCTGCGCGCCTAGCTCAAGCTGATTTGATGAATACCAGCGCGACGAATCAACAGGTCCTGATATTACCCTTAACTTGGGTGCCGATCCTGGCCCTGAACTCGCAGCTTCAACGTTCGCCTCGGTCGCGTCCTGACTGCATGAGGTTACTAGCAACAAGCTCGCTAAAATTATAATTCTTGAGAATACTGTTAGCACTGTTCCTAGCCCTGCTTCTTAGGGAAGTCAAACTCGATTAGTCGTGCCGTCCCTAGAGATGCCTCAGCCCAATCATCAATCTCGAGCTCCATCTGCACCAAGCCACAGGTGGGAATATTCTCTATTGCCTCGCCTTTCTCGCCGGTCATGGCGTTTACAAACTCTGTAATAGCTGGATTGTGACCAACCAGCATTGCCGAGCTGCAGGATCCATCCATCAGCTTAGTAGCCTTGAGGAACATACCCACCCCAGCAAAATAAAGCTCTGGATTACTAACAATGGTTTCGCCTTTAAAAGCCACGGCTTCAGAAAACAATCTAGCGGTTGTCTTGGTGCGCATGGCTGGACTACACACAATGCAATCTATAACGCCGTTACGTGCCTTAAACCGATCAGCCATGACTGGCACATCTCTTAGCCCCCGAGCATTTAAAGGGCGTTCAAAGTCCTTAAGATCGGGATCGCCCCAGCTGGATTTTGCATGACGAAGTAAGTACAGAGTTTTCATTGGATCGTTGTAGTTCCAAATGGGTTTCGAATGGGTTCCAAATAAGCTCCGATCGCGTATCCAATAGAGACCGCTAAAGCCTCAAAAAGGGGCCGTTAAAGCTCCCAAGAAACTTCGAATTAATTCACTAATATCTAGTCAATGGCCTGCTAGCAGTTCTAGCGCCCAAGCCCTACCGGATTTATATCGCCAAATTTGAGAAGGGAGAATACGAGAGACTTATACCCCAAAAAAACGCCCAATTCCAGAAGAGTTGCCCATTACCCCACACTGGCTGGCATCCAAGCTATAGAGGCAGAGATAGAAGCCGAAAACATCAAGTATTAACGAACTGTCTACCGATATTCGCGAAACCATAACAATGGCGACTAAGTCGCAAACCACAAAAATGGAGTGTAGCAATGAAAAACCGAATTCTAATGGGCAGCAGCATTTTGGCAGCACTTTTAAGCACGCAATCTTTTGCACAAAGAGAGAATGGCCTTAATAGTAAGCTTGAACTTGGCATAATCCAGACAACGGGTAATACCGAAGACGAAAGCTTCAAAGTTAAGGGCGGGGTCGAGCTGGTAAAAAATGCATGGGACTATGCATGGTCGGTAGATGCCTTTAGATCATCAAGACAAAACCAGCTCACGGCACAAAGGTTTTATACTATCGGATCAGCTGACTACCAGTTGAGCGAGGTTAGCTTCGTCGAAGGCAGGCTTGCCTACGAAGATGACAGATTTAGTGGTTATGACAGCCAAACTGATGCATCGATTAACTATGGCAGAAGCTTGCTCACTAACACTGACAATATGAATTTGAGTATTACTACTGGTATTGGTGCAAGGCGCTCGCTAAGTGAAGAAGATGATTTTGATGAAGTCATTTTGCGACTTGCTGGAAATTATAAGTGGGACGTCTCTGAAAGCGCATTGTTCAATCAACTACTCAGTGTTGAAGCCGGTGATCAAACAAGTATTTATCGATTAGAGAGCAGTATTGAAACAAATATATTGGAAAACCTGTCTTTAAAGTTCACATTCAATGTAAAACATCAAACCGAAGT
The DNA here is from genome assembly GCA_047617605.1 of Pseudohongiellaceae bacterium. Taxonomy (GTDB): domain Bacteria; phylum Pseudomonadota; class Gammaproteobacteria; order Pseudomonadales; family Pseudohongiellaceae; genus UBA9145. Next base: position 103,251 of record JBLGBJ010000009.1, read on the forward strand.
GCCCATAGGCCGCGAAAAATCTGATACTGCAACGTCAGTTACCCTGGTAATGAATTTTTAGACTACCTCTAGGGCTCCGGCGACGGTGCAACAATAAAAGGAAAAGTCATGCCCCCTATCGTCCGCCTTTACTGGCTAATTGCTCTTGTCCTAATGCCTCTCAGTGCTGTTTGGCTGTTTATCACATCAGGGAGCGACCTTTCCTGGTCTGGGCTGGCCTCTGCGCCCGTCCAGTTTACTATTTTTCTGGTCTTGCTGGCATGGACGCTTGCAGGCGGCTATGAAATTTTCTTCAGCGTCAGCAACCTTCGCCGCAACTATCCAGTGCTGGCGAATATTCGTTATCTACTGGAATACATTCGACCTGAGATTCAGCAATACTTCATAGCCAACAATGTTGAAGAGAAACCTTTTAGCCGTGAACGCCGTAACCTGATATACCGACGCGCAAAGGGAGCCAACGACACCCTGCCCTTCGGCACCGAACAGGATATTTTAGCCGAGGGTTACCGAAGCCTGCTGCATTCAATGAGGCCAGGCAAGATCGCTGACGAAAGTATTCGAGTTACCTTCGGCGGCCCTGAGTGCACGCAACCCTACAGCGCTTCACGACTAAATATATCTGCTATGAGCTTCGGCTCACTCAGCGCACGTGCTATTGAAGCCCTCAACAAAGGGGCCTCCTTAGGAGGCTTTGCTCATAATACTGGAGAGGGCAGCATGAGCGAGCATCACCTCAAACACGGCGGCGACATTATCTGGCAGATTGGCACCGGCTACTTTGGCTGCCGCAACACCGATGGCAGCTTCAACGACCAAGCTTTTACCGAGCGCGCGAAACTCGACAATGTGAAAATGATCGAGATAAAAATTTCTCAGGGAGCTAAACCATCGCACGGAGGCGTGCTACCTGGCTCAAAAGTAACCAAAGAAATCGCTAAGATTCGCCTAGTCAAGGTTGGCGAAACTGTTAACTCACCACCGACTCATCCAGAATTTGACTCACCCAAGGGATTACTCGATTTCGTTACTCGATTGCGCAAACTCAGCGAAGGTAAACCCATTGGTTTCAAATTTTGCCTAGGCAAAAAAACTGAATTTTTAGCGATTGTCAAAGCAATGTTAGAGACCGGAATATATCCAGACTTTATTACGATTGATGGCGCAGAAGGCGGCACTGGCGCGGCTCCTGTAGAGTTCTCAAATCGCTTAGGCACACCTTGTTTAGAGGCAACTTATTACGTCAGTCAAGTTTTGGTTGGCACTGGAATAAGAGAGCGAATCAAGCTCATCAGCTCAGGGCAAACGGCTTCTGGCTTTGATATGCTGGAGAAAATAGCGGTTGGCGCAGATACCGTTAATGCGGCCAGATCAATGATGATGGCACTGGGCTGTGTGCAAGCCAAAGCCTGTAACACCAATAACTGCCCCACAGGCATAGCAACTCAGGATCCTCATCGAGCTAAAGCGATTGATGTTGAAGAAAAGTCGGTGCGAGTAAAAAACTTTCAAGATGCCACTGTCGAATCTTTTTTTGAACTGTGCGCAGCGATGGGCTTCTCGAATCCCTGTGACCTAACTCCCAGCGACCTATTCAGCCGCTGCGAAGGTGGATTGAAAAGCTTTGATCAGATATACGAGCCCATGGTTGATAAACAGTTATTCAGCGACACAGCTCCCGCCAGCTACCGTGATGATTGGTTGAAAGCATCCGCCGCAAGCTTCTGACTATCTGCTTAGGCTCCAGCCAATTGGGCTGGCGCCTTTCTTAAAGCAAAGGCTATACTGGGTTCTTTTGGAATTGAGAGAATTCTTTTTGAAATCAATCATCCACTCTACTCTAATATTTTTAGTTTGCGGCTGGTTTGCCTTTGCCCTGCACGCCGACCAAACCGATCCAAAACTTGACGACTTGTTCGAACAATTGCTGCAAACAGATGAAGAGTCTAGCCTGCGACTAATAGAGGCTCAGATTTGGGAGATTTGGCTGCAACACCCTAATCCGGATGTTGAACGCCTTATGCAATTAGGGACCCAGCGAATGAATGCGCAGGCTGTCTCTGAAGCCATGGTAGTTTTTACCCAACTCACCATCAATTACCCAAACTACGCGGAAGCGTGGAACAAGCGGGCAACTCTTAACTATTTAATAGGCGAGCAAGAAGCATCAGAAGCCGATATCAAAAAGACGCTTGAACTGGAACCTAGGCACTTTGGTGCGCTGTCAGGATTGGGGCTGGTCTACTTACAGCGCAATGAACTGAGCAAAGCCAAGGCGGCGTTTGAAGATTTAATCGCAGTTCATCCCAATAGCCCCAATGCCAAAACCAATCTTCATTTAGTTAATGAGCAGCTGCGACTTGGTGTGATTTAGTAATTCAATGGAGATGCGGTTTTCAGGGACAACCTTAAGGCCATAAAAAAAGGGAGTTACGCTAGGCGCAGCCCCCTTTTTTTATGGCCAATTTCTGCCCGTTGGTTAAAACGCTAAGCTTACTGACGTGTGCCAGTTACTGCGAAGTCACCGAAGTCACTGCCGAATGCACCAGCTACTGCGTCGCCTTCAACTGTGCCGTTAAACTCTAGAAGCAATGTTTGGCCCTGAGCATCAACCTCAGCTTCAAAATTCATCGAATTGCCGTCAAATGTGATCCCGCTGATTGGCGCTTCGCCTAATCCGTCAGCTACCATCAGGCCAGTGCCGTCCGCATTAACAGTCAATGTCGCTGGCAACGCACCTAGAGGTGTATTCATTTCTACAGTCCAAACGCCTACTGCTGGAGATACACTAGCCGCACAACCTACAAGAACAGTAAGAGTTAATGCTATTAATCCGCTCACTAATTTTTTCATATTTATATCCACCTAATTTAAAGTTCAAAAGCTCTAACTGTTTTACAAACCAAGCGCAGAGTACCAACAAGATTAACTCCCAGCAGCCCTGCCACAACCTCTTTCATCGCAAGTTGCCCGATTCTTAAACCGTGCGCATATTTTCCCGTTAATACGGTCTGAGTCAACCGGAAAACGCGCCGTTTTCATTCATTTGGCCTCGAATTAGTACATAACGACCCATTCAAGGGATTATCCAAGCGTCTAGCCATTGCTCACCAACCTTTTCGAAACCGAAATCGCTAACAATAGCTCTCTCAATACCAGGCATGTGGGCCGCGCCATAGAAGATGCTTAATTGACGTAACTGGGGCTCTTTCAAAGAGGCTTTTAGCACCCTTAGAGCAGCAAGATTTCGATCTCCAAGAATGGTCAATTGCGCCTCTAGTTCAGCAGATAAGACCGATAGCTCCGCATTAGAAAGCTCTTTAGCCAGTAAATACTTGGCAACTGAATCTCGCTGCTGCGTCATCATTGCTCTAAGCATCGCCAGCGATCCCAACCCAGATTCGGGCCGACTCGTAGTCTGAGAAACTGACTGGGCAAGCGCTAAGCTTAAAAACATAGAAAACGTATTTTCATTTTTAGATTGCATGATCTCGTTAAGCTGCGCCGGACTGACATCCGCATGACGAAAATTAGCTTGAGTATAGTCAATCTGTTCCAACTGAAAGCTAACCTTAAGAAATCTCGCCATAGCGCGCTGCATCATCGATACAGGCGAGCCTGCGCCAAACCCTGCTGCAGTTTCACCGAAAGCGGGGCGCTGCTCAGACTCCGCTACCAATTCGTACAGGACCACGTCTTGAGATTGAAAATAATCGTTAAGCGTATCGTAATAATGCTCATCAGCCATATGAACAGCGGCGACTAGACTAAGTGTGGCACCTGACTCATTTTTATAGGTTACGATTGAGGTCTGCAATTTCCCCTGCCATTGCTCAGGCCCCTCAATAAATCTAACAAACCGTGAATTCGACTGCGGCTCCCCCGCTGCCGATGAATAAGATTCCTGAGCCTTTGAAAACCCTGAACACAAAACAACTGGGAGCAAGAAAAAGAACGCTGCCAGCCATCGTCGATTACAGCGAATGAAGCCTAAGTAACGTAATGCCATGACTAAACCTAGCTGGTTTCTGGGGTTCCACCAAAGAAGGACAAGGATAGCATTAGAGTTGCTGGGCGACGATTAGAATTTAAATAGGCGCTAATATTCGGACGTTTTTCAAATGCCAGCTTGGATTGGGCTAAAGCTTGAAAACCGATCTAAGACCTCAGGTGCAAGCGGGCGCATTGCATCCAAATAATCCCACGCAAAAATATCAATATAGGAGATTTCTCCCCAGCCAAAACCCGGTAGAGGAAGGATTGTAACTCTTTAAGAGTATCTAATAATTCGGTTTTTTCGAACGTTGAGTGCTCATCAGCGAAGGCTGGATCTAGATACATCGAAGAGCTGGTCTTGAGCGGTAAGGAGCATTTTGTGAGCGTGTTAACAGCCAACCTTGGCCGCAGGTGTCTCACCAAATAAATTCAACTTTTGCGCTAAATCAAGGTAGATCTCACCGGCATTGTTGAGAAAAATATCGCCTTCTTGATAAACTGGCAAGTGTGAGAAAGTGAAACTGAATTTGAGTGCTGGCTATTCATCAATGCGCAGCCGACGCTCGTTAAAAGACCTGCCCGACTCTCCATCATCAATCGAATAACTTCATCACTGCCCCGACTATGGAAGTCCGTTAGCTTGGGTATAAATTCTGCTGCTAGCCTAGGGTTTAACGCCGCTAATAAGCTAGCACTAAACCCTACAGCACCTGAATCCTGGTCACGCGTAAAGCACCTCCTTGGAGATTTCTACGCGAATTTTCATTTGCCCATGGCTGCTATTAATTAAAAACCTTGAACCACAATCAGAAGCTCATTTCAAACTCGACTGTAACCTAGGAGTTGATACTGATTTTGACTGCTGCGTGGAAAATATGATTACCAAGCCAATTGTAAAATCTCTTCTATGTCTTGCTTGGCGCTAATAGTTCTGGGGTTATTCCTCACCACCGGATGAGTGAAGCTGCGGGCAGCTATTTCAGTAAGCTGTGACTCTTGAACTCCCACCTCGCGCAAGGTGGTAGGCAAACCTAAGCTGGAAATCAGGTTTTTTACAGCGTGACTTGCTGGCATTTCTGGGCATCCTAAAGCTGTTGCTATTGCCCGCTGTTGCTGTGCAAAATTTTTGCTGTTCCATTCCAATACTGCAGGCAACATGACACAAGATGTGTAACCGTGAGGCACGCCACAAAGGCTTCCTAAAATGTAACCAATACCATGACTCGCACCATGGGAAATGTCTCCCAAACCAACACATGCTAGCCAAACCGCCTGCTGGTTCAAGCTGCGCGCCTGTAAGTCCAATGGGTCCGCTTTAGTTTTTGGCAGTGATTCGGCAAAGAGTTTCATTGCGTGAAGGAAATGTCCTTGCACAAACGGATGGGCGTCTTTGGAGCAATACCCCTCTACGGCATGATCCAACGAACGTATGGCCGTAGAAAGCCACAGCCATTCGGGGGTCAGTGTTACAAGCTGCGGATCGTAGAGTATTTCCTTTGGACAAAGGTCTAGCCCTCTATAGCCTTCCTTAGTCGATTTTTCTGTATTTAAAACGCCTGCATTATTACTGAATTCAGCACCGGACAACGTTGTCGGAATGGCGATCTGACGTGTCTTTGATGGGCGCCTAAAAACAGTCATATCTCCTGCTTTAGCGCCACGACTGCCGTCACTACCTTGGGCATATTCAAGCAGGTCCTCGGCACTGTTAAGCCCCTGATCCAGCGCTAACTGAACAACCTTGCAAGCGTCGATCACTGACCCACCACCCACAGACACAAGAACATCAGCGCTGAAATCATTAGCCAATGCAATGGCTTCCAGAACATCTTCCCTGGGAGTATGGGCTCTGATTTTACTAAAGGGCTGAAGCTCTACATTTTTTCCCGTCGCCTCAACAGCTCGTTTTATGGAGGCAAAATTATCGGTTTGAGCGGCTAAGCTGGACGAACCAACCAGCAACACGCGCCTCAACCCTGCTTTTTTGACTGCGCCAGCTAAGCCTAAATCTGCAGGCGCGCCTAAACTGACCGAATCCAAGGCTTTGTATTTAAATTGTATTACTGGCGGATGTTGATTCTGGTTCATAAATACCCTTCATTTTTTTCGCTGCTTGTGTTGCTGCGCCTGTGTTCATTTTTACATGAAAGATCAGATAACCGCGAATACCTCGAACGCCCCAAAAGTAGCAACTCCTATGCAATCGTAATATAGCGGGTATAGGAGTAAAATGTAGTTAGAATTAATTTCAGTGAGAGGATGTGAGCATGGCAAAATTCAAAGTTAATGGCGTTGAGCATGAACTCAACATCGAACCGGAGATGCCACTTTTGTGGGCAATCCGAGACGAACTCGGCATGACCGGCACTAAATTTGGCTGCGGCATTGCCTCTTGTGGAGCCTGCACTGTGCATGTGAATGGCAGCGCCGTTCGCAGCTGTGTGTTGCCTGTATCCGCTATCGAAGGACAAAACATTACTACAATAGAAGGCCTGGCTTTTGCCGCCAGTGGCGCTATTGCCGACACTGCTATTAACAGTGCACCTGATATTTCAGCCGTGCAACAAGCATGGATAGACCATCAAGTTCCCCAATGTGGCTACTGTCAGTCTGGCATGATTATGGCGGTTTCGTCGTTTTTGGCCAGCAACCCCAATCCAAGCGATGCGGACATCGACGCAGGCATTACTAATGTATGCCGCTGCGGATCCTACCCTCGTATACGCAAAGCGATTCGCTCGCTTGCCATCGCTTAAAGGAGCGCTCTTATGAAAGTTTCCAGAAGACGGTTTATTTTATCTAGCGCCTTAGTTGGCGGCGGCATATTAATAGGGTACTCAGCGACACGGCCAAGTAAGCATCGGTTAGCGAACAATGAGCTCGCCAAAAACGGCGAACATTATGTCACCTCGTTCCTAAAAATCGATCCTGACAACCAAGTCACAATCTATGTGCCCCATGCTGAAATGGGACAAGGTGTTCACACTTCTTTAGCTATGATGGCAGCCGATGAAATGGATGCTAATTGGGAGATGGTCAACATCGAACAAGCCCCTGCCACCGACTTATTCGCTAATGGTGATTTAGTTAAGGGTTTTGCCGGTGAGGCCGGTGTTCCGGGCTTCTTGATGGGCTTGGTAAATGTAAGCGCGACCAAAATTGCCGAAATCGGCAACCTGCAAATTACTGGCGGTAGCTCCTCAGTGCGTTTTACCGGTGACATAGCCATGCGAACAGCTGGCGCTGCCGCGCGCCAAGTGCTTATCGAATGTGCAGCTCAGCGCTGGAATGTACCAGTAGACGAATGCACCGCGTCGATGAGTTACGTCCAACACAATAGTAGCGGGCAATCACTTAGCTACGGCGATCTCGCCTCCGACGCCGCATTATTAGAACCTACGACAGAACCAACTTTAAAAGACCGCTCTGAGTTTAATATTATGGGCAAAGCGATTTCTCGCAACGATATTCCAGCAAAGGTCGATGGTACTGCACCTTACGGCTTGGACTACCATTGTGAAGATATGCTTTATGCCGCTATCCGCATGGCACCGGTATTTGGCACAAAATTAGTGTCAGTAGATGCCAGCGCAGCGCTGTCTCGTCGTGGGGTTAAACGCATTGTTGAATTAGAAGATTCTGTAGCGGTGGTGGCTGACAGTTACTGGCGCGCTAAGGAAGCTCTCAAATTGGTAAAAGCTGAATTTGAGACATCTGAAAACGATTCAATTTCGAGCGCTGATATTGCTGCCCGATTCGATGCCGAACTTGCCCGCAGCAATGGCAAAGAAGATTTTGAACAAGGTGATGCGGATGACTACATTGCCAGTGCAGCCGACACAATTGAGGCCAGTTATCGCGTACCTTACCTTTCTCACGCTCCAATGGAACCTATGAACTGCACAGTTCACTTCCACGATGGCAAAGCAGATTTGTGGACCAGCACGCAAGATGCGTTAGGAGTTAGAGGCCGGGTCGCTAAAATTGGCGGCCTTAGTGAAACCGATGTTACTCACCATTTTAGCTACGTCGGCGGCGGATTTGGTAGACGGCTACCATTTACTTGGAACGTCATTGACCACGCAACTTTGATTGCTAAAGAATTCGATGTGCCGGTGAAAACAGTTCTAAGTCGTGAAGATGACATGCAGCAAGATTACTATCGCCCTGCAGTTCACAGTAACTTCAAAGCAGGCTTTGATAGCTATGGCAATGTTTTGGCTTGGCACAACCGCTTTACCGGCCCAATTCAAGTTGCTGGCGCCGCATTTATTCCTTACGCCATAGAAAACCAATCCATTCGCGTAGTGGATGGTGAAACTCATGTACCAATAGCTGCGTGGCGCAGCGTGGATCATTCACAGCAGACTTTCTTCACCGAATCCTTTGTTGATGAAATTGCTCATCGAGCAGGCGTAAACCCTTACCAGTTCCGTATGAACCTTCTGCAAAATCACCCTCGCCACCGCAAGGTATTAGAGGTGGCTGCTCAGGCTGCTGGCTATGGACAAAATCTACCCGAAGGACATGCACTGGGTCTTGCAGTGCAAGAAAGCTTTGGCAGCATCTGCGCAGAAGTCGCTGAAGTTTCTATTGGCGACAACGGCCAACCTATCGTTCATAAAGTGACTGCAGCCATTGACTGCGGCTGGGCGGTGAACCCAGATACGGTTGAGGCACAGGTCGAGAGCGGAATTATTTTTGGTCTGACTGCAGCTCTTTACGGGGAAATCACTATTAAAAATGGGCGAGTTGTACAAAATAACTTCCCAGACTACGAAATGGTGCGCATGGCAGATGTGCCAGAGATCGAAGTTCATATTGTAGAGTCAGGCGAAGCCCTAGGCGGTCTTGGTGAACCGGCAACGCCACCGATAGCTGCTGCGGTAACTAATGGCTTGTATATATTAACTGGGCAGCGAGTTAGAGACTTGCCTATTCGTAAGCATGACTTCTCTAAGCCAGCATCTCTAGCTGCTGTGTAACGTCTATAGCTGGGCGCTTGAGCATGAGCTAAGTCTATAAATAAGAACTAGCCGGATAAACAAACGCGAGCTAACAGTTGTGTCAAAAAGGGAGAACCGCGCTCTCCCTTTTT
>JBLGBJ010000010.1:0-109970 GCA_047617605.1 Pseudohongiellaceae bacterium
GTTCGCGATTGCCTCCGGTAATAGTGTCCACGGTAAGGGCGAGGGTGTTAAAACCTGCGGCTTTTGCCCGGTCGACCATGGCATCATTTAAGCCGCGGTCTTTATGAAAATAAAACTGGAACATTTTGGGCGTCGAAATCATTTCGCCAATTTCCGCAAGACTTACTGTGCCCAATGCCGACACGCCGAACATGGTGCCAAATTTTTCGGCAGCACGAGCTACCGCGCGTTCTCCATCGTGATGAAACAGCCTCTGCAGAGCCGTGGGTGAGCAAAAAACTGGCATTGCGAGCTTTTGTCCCATGACCGTGACAGACATATCAATGTCTTGGACGCCGGCCAGTACATTCGGCACAAGGTCGCAGTCATCAAAGGCTGAGGTGTTGCGTCGATAAGTGATCTCATCATCGGCGGCTCCATCGATGTAGTGAAAAATGGGGCCTGGAAGGCGCTGTTTGGCCAAAAGGCGAAGGTCTTCAACATTGTGGCAATTTTTTAGGCGTCTGAACATGGGATGGCTCGGCAAAGGTTTTTGACAGTTTATCTGTTATTGGCTAGTTGAACAAAATTGTATTAGCACAGCCTAAAAACTTATAGCTCACAATTAATTGCTAATTACTGTTGGATGAAACCGATTAGCCTAGTAATCTATCTTGGATCATCAAAATAATAATGAGCTTAAAAGCCCTCTCTGCGGAGTTCCCAATGAAAATCGCCAAATTACTAATACCGCTTGTCGCAACGTGCTTACCCGTATTTGCTATTGCCGCAGATAATTATTCGGTGCCGCAAACGCAATGGGGTCAGCCGGACCTGCAGGGGGTTTGGAACTTTTCTTCCGACACTCCAATGCAGAGGCTGTCTGAATATGGCGAGCGCCAATTTCTGTCCGCAGCGGAGGTTGAGGAAATCAAAGCTCAGCAGGCAGCTTTTGATGCCAGTACAGACGGAGCACTCGCCATCGAAGGAGTGGATGAGTCTTACAATGATTTCTGGATAGAGAATGCCGGTATTGGAGACGAGGTACGCACCTCCCATGTTGTTTATCCTACCAACGGGCAGTTTCCGCCATTGGTAGAGGGCGCTATCGCGAACCAAGGAGTCTATGGGGGAGGAACCACGGGCGAATCTCGACCGGTGAGAATATCGGCCGGCGGAATTGGTACCGATGGGCCAGAAGACCGCGGGCTATCCGAGCGCTGCATCATAGGCTTTAACGCAGGACCTCCGTTTGTACCAAGTCTTTACAATAACAACGTCCAAATAGTCCAAAGCAATGATCACGTCGTGATCATGACAGAGATGATTCACGATGCCAGAGTGGTAAAGCTTTATGATTCAGCAGGTGACATCAATTGGTTGAGCGATGATATAAGGCTTTGGACTGGCGATTCGCGGGGTTATTTCGATGGCAATACCTTAGTCGTAGAAACCCGAAATTTTAACGGCCTAGCAGCAAGTTTTGGCTCTACCGGCACGTCAGTTGATAAGGTGCTTACCGAGCGCTTTTCCCGCATGAGTTCAGACACCGTCAACTACGAGTTCACAATCGACGACCCCTCTACCTTCACCGACAAGATTATGGCGGTTGTGTCAATGACGAAGGTAGCCGGTCAGGTCTATGAGTACGCTTGCCACGAAGGTAACTATGGCATGGTGAATATTTTGCGTGGGGCGCGTTATCAAGAGAGTCTTGATGAATCAAATTAAAGTGACCATTCTTGATTGGAGTAATTTGTGAGCGATCTCCCTAATTGCCCCAAGTGCAGCTCTGAATTTTCCTATCAAGACGGCGCCATGCTGATATGCCCAGAATGTGCTCATGAATGGAATCAAAATGAGGAAACGTCAGTTGACGATGACGATAAGCTAATTGTTGATGCTAACGGCAAGCCATTAGCTGATGGAGACACCGTTTCGGTTATCAAAGACCTTAAGGTGAAGGGTTCATCGTTGGTGGTTAAAGTAGGCACCAAAGTAAAAAATATTCGGCTTGTGGATGGCGACCATGACATCGACTGCAAGATAGACGGCATAGGGGCAATGAAACTGAAGTCAGAGTTCGTCAAAAAGGTATAAGTCCCGGAAAGATGTGGCTCATGCATTACCCTCGATAAAAAAGGAGTCATGAACTTTTAGGGATGTGCTTTTTTCTTACTCTTTCTCTTTTCTCTCACTTTTTGAAATAAATGCTGGCTTTCTCCCTCTTCAAGAAATGCTAGCTTAAACCTTTATGGTATTGGTCTTAGTTTGATGCACCGTTTGCGGGCATTAATTACAGCAGGCATCTTTTTATGTTCACTACGCTAAAACAAAAACTCAAAGTATTCGCCTCTAAAGTAACACCGACGCCTTTAGCGTGGCACGGCGCGGCTGACGGAGTCCTCTCGGTTGGCCTTATCGTTGTAGGCCTATTTTTTTACTTATCTAATGTCGTCAATTTTTCTTTTCAAAAGCTACCGGCCTTTATTCTTTGGATTGGTTTTCCGATAATTCTGGGACTGGCTTTACTATTAGCTGCCTACGTTCTGATGAGCCTACCCAAGCGCTATCGCTTGCGTTTAGCACTGGTGGCGCCGCTACTAATGCTTTTTGTGTTTCCAGGCGAAGACAGCACTGGATATATTGCAGGAGCCGTTGTATTGCTGGCTTTTTCTTTGATCGGTTCAGGATCAGGGGTCTTAGTTCAGTATGGTTTTAACTATCGCCAACATCCTATAGCCGTGCTGGCTGTTGTCGCTGGCGCATCGGTGCTAACCGTTGGTCTCTACGCGGTATTTAGTGATAAAGAAATAGCAAACCCGAGCCTGCAGGATTATTCATTAGGCGATAGGACGCTTAATCTTCCTAACCCCGGTCTCCCGGGAAGCTACCAGGTCGCCCAGATGACATATGGCAGCGGTACAGATATTCGAAGATCTGAATTTGGCGCCGATGCGGACCTTATTTCAAGGTCTGTTGATGGTTCCAAGTTAATCGACAACTGGGAAGGAATGTCGGGATGGCTACGAACCAGTTATTGGGGTTTCGACGTAACCGAGTTACCACTGCAGGCACGCGTTTGGTATCCAGAGGGAGAGGGCCCGTTCCCATTGGTTTTGGTCGTTCACGGCAACCATGGCATGGAGGACTATTCAGATCCAGGCTATGACTATTTAGGAGAGCTGTTTGCCAGTCGCGGAATTATTCTCGCCTCGGTGGATGAAAATTTTATCAACGGAACGTTCTCTGCGCGGGTTGATTTTTTAGCCAGTCGGCCTGGTCTGAAAGAAGAGAACGACGCGCGTGGCTGGCTACTACTGGAACATTTGTCACAGTTTAGAGATTGGAACTCAACCCCTGGAAATTTTTTCTCCGGGAAAATTGATATGAATAGACTTGCACTAATTGGTCATTCGCGCGGAGGAGAAGCGGTGGGTGTTGCTGCCGCTTTCAATTCTCTTAGTCGTTATCCTGATGATGCCTCTTTGGAATTTGATTTCAACTTTGACCTCAAAGGAGTTATCGCCATTGCTCCGGTATATGGGCAGTACGAGGCTCGGGAGCGGCCAACTCCAGTTACCGATGTGAATTATCTGACGGTACACGGAAACATGGACGGCGACGTACAATCATTTGAGGGAATAGGTCAATACTCTCGTGTTGGCTTTACTGGTGAGGACTATCGGTTCCGTTCAAGTCTTTATATTGTTGGGGCCAACCATGGCCAATTTAATACCACTTGGGAGAACATGGATACACAGCCTTTTAGAGGTTGGTCGTTGGACACTAGCAGGCTGATGCCTAGAGAAGCGCAGCGTGATGTGGCAAGAGTTTACTTCAGTGCATTTTTTGAAATCGTCTTTAACGACAACCTTGAATACTTGCCGCTGTTAAAAGATGCTCGCTATGGAGCGAACTGGCTTCCTAATACTTTCTTCATTAATCAGTTTTCAGATTCCAACGAGAATATTGTCGTGGACTTTGAAGATGATCTCGAGTTATCTACTTTGGATGGAGATGGGGGGAAAGTTGAGACCCACAATCTAAGCCGATGGTACGAGGTTGCTAATGAGCTCAAGTTCGATGAGTTGGATACACATTCAATAGTTGTGGCATGGAATAAAGATTTTACCAGCGAGACAGCTAGGGTTAACTTCAAATTAGGTGAGCCAGTTAGTGGTCATGTTTTGGTTGCCTCATTGTCATCAGCGGGTATCTCTAGCACTCCACCGGGCTGGGAAAGTGAGTCAGAACAAAATTTTGAGGAAGGAGAATTGAGCAATGCCGGTAGTGATGCTTCCAAAGATAAATTACTCGACTGGACCATAGAGCTTGTGGATGCACTAGGAAATAGTGCCAGCTCACTGCTCAGTGTCGACTCAAAACTTTACCCTTTGATTAAGGGAGTCCCGTACCGAGCCAAATTTTTGGACTCCACACAGGCCGAGGAAGTTTTGTTACGCCGGTTTGAAATTCCCATTAGTGAATTTCAGCTAGTAAACAGTGAGTTTGACTCCAGCACGATTTCACAAATTAACTTTATTTTTGATCAAGTCCCCGAGGGCGCCATTATTATTGACAGCATTTCTATAGATTAAAAAATACGTCGAGCTAATAAATGGGATATTGCTTGTCTATTTCTCATTCAGTGCTAGAGAAAAGCGCAGCCTTTGCCAATTTTGCCAGCCAGTTTCTGAAATTTGTAGCCTTAATTCAAGCGTTGAAAATTGGCTTAGTCTTAGTTCAGGCTATAAGCCTAATTTATGAGTTAGGTTGCAGTCAGCATGTACTGTGCAAAACTATGCTATTGCAACGTAAGCTTTAGACTATGGGTTAAAGAATCGCAACCAATCAGTTATTGGACGAGGGGATCTACTCTTGGGTTACAGGCACCTCTATCAAGCAACAGGTTCGACTAGTGAGAAACAGATACTACTCTCAGGACAAAGGGACTAATCATAGGTAGAAGGTACTGCGTATGAAAAACGAAAGCGCTTGATTCACACTGCTAGAGCTGATGATTGTTGGCGCAATCGATGGTATTTGGGCTAGCGTGGATTTGCATGTGCATCAGAACTAGACGGTGAAAGCTCGGTCACCGAGGGTATAACTTGCTTTGGCTCCTGCCCGAATGGCTGTCTGGCTTAATGTTCAGCTTAACGGCGTATTGTCTGCAGGTGGTGACAATGAGGCCGTGGGTTTTACCCAAAATACCAACACAAGCTATGCAGATACGGTTGCTTGGCATATTGGTCAACGAATAAAAATTAAATTCAATGAAGCGGCGCTTAGAATTGCCGGCCAGCTTGAACTTGGGCTGGTTGCAAAGGTTTTCGAGTCCAAGTTTTTTCATTACCTAATTAACTATTTATAAGCCATCACTTTGCCGGCTTCTTGCTGGCTTGCCAAATACTCTTCATAAGTCCCTTGGAAATCATTAAGCTTCTTATCACTAATCTCAATTACGCGAGTTGCAAGAGAGGATACGAATTCTCGGTCGTGGCTGACAAAGATTAACGTGCCTTCGTAGTGCTCAAGGGCTAGGTTTAATGATTCTATTGATTCCATATCCAAGTGATTTGTAGGTTCATCTAGAACTAAAACGTTGGGATTCATCATCATAAGCTTGCCAAATAAGAGTCGATTCTTTTCGCCACCGGAGCAAACTTTGGCTTTTTTCTCAAAATCGTGAGACGAAAATAATAACCGGCCAAGCGTGGCTCGAACAATCTGATCGTCATGAATCGGTTTGCGCCATTGGCTCATCCAGTCAAAAAGATTCAGCTCGCTATTGAAGTCTTCAGTACTGTCTTGTGGGCAGTAGCCGTGGTCTGCGTTTTCAGCCCACTGTAACTTTCCTGAGTTGGGAGTTAGTTGGTTTACCAAGCAGCGTAGTAATGTAGTCTTGCCTGCACCATTCTCACCGATGATGGCGAGACGGCTGCCGGCTGCCAAAATCATGTTGCCGTTCTTAAACAATAGCTCACCGTCAAAACCGTGTTCCAATTTCTCCAACACAACCGCTTGGCGGTGCAGTTTTTTATCTTGAGCGAAGCGAATGTAGGGGCTTACCCGGCTTGAGGGCTTAATCTCTTCCAGTTCAATTTTATCTAAAAGCTTTGCGCGCGAGGTGGCTTGCTTGGCTTTCGATGCGTTAGCGGAGAAGCGGCTGACGAATTGCTGTAAGTCAGAGATTTGCGCAGACTTTTTGGCGTTTATAGATTGAAGTCGCTCACGAGCGGCAGTGGAGGCGATCATGAAAGAATCATAATTGCCCGGGTACAAGCGAAGTTCACCAAAATCGATGTCAGCCATATGAGTACAAACAGCGTTCAAGAAATGGCGGTCATGAGAAATAATCACCATTGTGCTTTTGCGATCGTTGAGAACACCTTCTAGCCAACGAATGGCATTGATATCCAAGTTATTGGTTGGTTCGTCTAATAAGAGGATGTCTGGATCTGAAAATAACGCCTGGACCAACAACACTCTGAGTTTCCAGCCTGGCGCTACTTCTGCCATGGGGCCTGCGTGCAGCTCTTGGGCGATACCTGCGCCGGAGAGTAACTCGCTGGCTCGGCTTTCGGCGCTATAGCCATCTAACTCAGCAAATAGAACTTCTAATTCAGCTACTGCCATACCGTCGTCTTCGGACATCTCAGGCAGAGAATAAATACGATCCCGCTCTTTTTTGATTTCCCAAAGGGCTTCGTGCCCCATTATAACTGTGTCCAAAACGCTGTAGGCTTCAAACGCAAATTGGTCCTGGCTGAGTTTTCCAAGACGTTCGTTAGGTGTAATAGAGACATTGCCAGCGGTGGGGGTGAGGCTGCCATCGAGTATCTTCATGAAGGTGGTCTTGCCGCAACCATTGGCGCCAATCAGTCCATAGCGATTACCATCTCCAAATTTTACGGAGATATTTTCAAAAAGAGGCTTGGCACCAAATTGCATGGTGATATTGGCAGTTGAGATCACAGAAATATCCTAAATAGGCAGTCATGGCCTAGATCAGTTAGTGGTGGGTGAATAAGGTGAGATAAAATCGAGTTGAGAAGTCGAGTATCAAGGGGGCGCACTATAGAGATTTGTTGGCGCGATGTCGAGATGTTTCTCATTTGTCGAAACAAGGGCTTTAAGTCAACAGATTGATTATTATAAAGATTTTTGAAAATCAGGCAAATTATTTTACCTTTCTTTTTAGCTCCCGTCTTGATGGCTAATGGACTATCATGCTGCTTAAGGTGGCTTAGGCTCTAGAGCCGCCTTTGAATTTAAAACAACGAACAGGAAACCTCGATGAAACTTTATGACTACGGTACTGCCCCTAATCCACGTAAGGTAAGAATATTTTTGGCCGAGAAAGGGCTCGATTACGAGTTGGTGCAGGTAGATATGGCGAAAGGCGAGCACAAGTCGCCGGAGTTTCTGAAGAAAAACCCAAGTGGCAAAGTCCCGGTTTTAGAACTTGATGATGGCCGTTACCTGTCTGAATCAATCGCCATCTGTCGCTATTTAGAAGCGGTATATCCAGAGCCAAATTTATTCGGTAAAGATGCCTATGAATTAGGCCACATTGAAATGCGCAACCGCGTGATGGAGACCGAACTTTGGCCGCAGATTGGCGTGTCTTGGGTTAACGGGCCAATCGTTGCAAAGATGGGTATCTACAAACAGATTCCAGAGGCGAAAGAAGTTAGTGATGTTAATGTGAATAATTACTATGGGCGGTTGGACAAAGAGTTCGCGGAATCAGAATATGTGGCTGGCGATAGATTTACCATTGCAGATATCACGTTAATCACAGCCATCGATTTCGCGAGGACTTTGGTTGGTTTAAAACCTGATGAATCTTTGACTAATCTTTGGCGCTGGCATGCATTAGTGTCTACAAGGGACAGCGTTGATGATATTACCGCGCCTAAAAAGTAAGTTGCATTGAGCTATTATTTAAAGCTATTACCTAGAACTATTAATCAGCACTACTAACAGAGCCACCAATAATGAAGTCATTCTTCGACTCATCAGCCAGTATCGGTGCAAGGCTACTAGAGCTTAAACAAACCGTGTCGGTGGCTGAGTCTTCTACCGGCGGCCTAATTGCCGCCAACTTGCTTTGTGTTGCCGGTGCATCGGCTTTTTTTATTGGAGGCAGTGTTGTTTATAGCTTGCGCTCGCGACGTGAATTTCTAGATTTAGATAGAGCGCGAGTCAAGCACCTGCAGCCGTTGTCTGAAGAGATGGCTCTAGAGTTTGCAAGAGCGGCGCGGGCCAAGCTGGATACCACTTGGGGTATCGCGGAACTGGGGGCGGCAGGACCAGCGCCAACTCCTTATGGGCATGCAGCGGGCACCAGTGTCATTGGCGTATCGGGGCCAGTAGAACTGACAATAAAAATAGAAACAAACTCAGCCGAAAGAAAAGCCAATATGTTAGCGTTCACTGAGGCTGCGCTAAATTTGTTTGGCAAGGCTTTATCTGCAGAGTCTGCTTAGGTTTAAGTAGAACTGTTATTTTCTTTGCTGGCTTGCTCCTGCAATAAATTTTCCTAACGATCTCTTTTGACCGCCTATTTTAGTGATCTCTTTTGGACGCTTAATTTTAGTAAATTATTTTAGTCGTTTTTACTGGCTACACAAAGTTCCGCGCGCTGGACGTTCTCGCTCATAAAGCGATAGAGCGTAGCGCCGATGGCGCTGGGCTGTGCAATGGCTTGTTCAATTATTTCCAAGCCTTCCTCACTACAGATGCCAGCAAATAGATCTCGTCCGTAGGATTGTAGGTAGTAATTGTCTTTTCCAGCTGCCAATGCGGGTAGGTTGTTTGTAAGTCGTGGCAGTAAAGCCAGCTGCAATTTCTCTTGGCCTGGCGGAAATATTGAGCCCATCGCTGCTCGTTGATTCGACAAAGGTAAAGGGTTTTCAGTCTCCAAAAACCTTTCTACCCACGTTTGTTTGATCTCCAGGTTCGGTAACGCTGACTGTGCGGCAAAATAGGCACGCCTACCGGCGTCTGAAGGGTCTCGCGCTTGTTCGTCGGCAATGAGATCCCGAACATTTGGATAATCGCGCTGTGCTAAACGGTTGATAATTTCCCAGCGCGTACCTTGGCCAATGCTCAGCCCAGCAACCTCTACCTCGCCGTTTACTAAGCCTTCAAGGTTTGCCAGAGCAGTGTCACTGCGTGCGATATCTCGGTAATATCTTAAACGAATATTAAGGGTGCTTTCACTTTGAGAATCCGCGCCTTCAATGACGCCTCTAGAGATCAAGTACCATAATTGTTCTTCGGCAGATTTACTATAAGTCGATAATTCAAACGAGGACGCCTCTGCCAATCTTTCCAAATGGTTCAGATTGGCCGTTAACTCAGATAGCGTTTGCCTAATGATTCTGTCATTAGCTTCAAAAGGCATGTTAGTAATCAGTAAGGTGAGCAATTGATTGTTGTCCATTTGGCCATTGCTTGGAGCCTCGAAAAGCGCTGTCCAAACCATCGATCTCATTAGTGGATCGCTAATGTCCAACAGAGCATTGTCGCCAATGATAGTGTTCATACTGTCACCGTCTAGCGTGACCTCGGCATAGCCCCAGCCTTCATAATTGGGCAATGTGAGCTGCGGGCAAGCCAAGCCAATGGCATCGTTTACACTGGTTCGTGCGCCACTAACTTCGATAGGTAAAACCGCGAAGGGCGAAATAGTTCCATCGTCGCCTTTGGAAAATAGCCCGAGCTGTATGCGCTGATTACGCAGAGTGGGGAGGCTCTCGGGGGCAGTTTGTAAAATTGAGAAGCTGTTAATCAGACCAGCTTCACAGCTAAACTCAGCTTCTAGTTTATTAACGCCGGCCTGATACATCCAATCTTGGGCCCACGGACTAAGATCAATTCCCGACTGTAGCGATAATGCATCTATGAAGTCAGAGAGTTCTGTATTGCCCCATGAATGCTGTTTAAGATAGCTGGAAACCCCTAGCCGAAAGTTCTCGCGGCCAATGTAATGAGAGAGTTGATTGAGCACCGATGCGCCTTTGTCATAAGTAATTGCATCAAATACGTTGAAGAAATCGTTGGAACTTAATACTGGGACTTCAATCGGATGGGTCGAAACAGCTTTGTCAGCTGAAATAGCGGTTAAATTCTCTGACAGGTAAAAGTCATGCCACAAATCGTCGAATTCGGTAGCTTCAGATACCGCTATGGAAGACATTAATGTTGCAAAACTCTCATTCAACCATAAGCCGTTCCACCAATTCATAGTGACCAAATCTCCGAACCACATATGGGCCATTTCGTGGAGAATAGTTCCGGCTCTGCGCTGGCTGCTAAATCTATTAGACGAGCCGCGATCTACATAGCTTTCAGAAAATGTAACTGCGGCGACATTTTCCATCGCGCCAATCAAGAAGTCAGGAACGATTATTTGGTCGTATTTTTTGAAAGGGTAAGGGATTTCAAAATAGTTATTGTAGTGTTCAATACCTGATTTCGTGTAATCCATCCACTCATCAACAGCAACGTACTCAGCCAACGATTGCCGTGCCATTAAACGAATTGGCACATTGCCAGCCATGTCTTCCCAGATTTTATAGGGGCCAGCGTGCAAGGAGAATATGTAGCTTGAGAATTTCTCAGATTGGGGAAAGTGCCAAACCTTTGCATCTCCTAGACTTTCCACCGAGCTCTCCATAGTCGAAGAGATTACCTGCCAGTTATTGGCTGCTCTAACTTTAAGTTCGTAGGTGGCCTTTAAGTTTGGCTGATCGAAATTTGGAAATAATCTATTAGAGTAATAGGGCCACAGGTAGGTATAAAGATATGTATTGCCATCCTCAGGGTCGACAAACCGGTGTAAGCCAGTGCCGTCTTGATCGTATGGATGTGAATAACTAATCCTTACTACATTGCTTTGCTCAAGTGCTGTTGCAGGCAAGCGGACGAAGAAGCCATTGTAATCAACTTCGATGGCTTCACCATTGACCTCAACCTGAGAAATGTCGCCCCCGGTAAAATCTACCTCTAATGAAGAGCTCAACTCATTAAGGTCAAATTGCAGGATCACTTGCCCCTGATAGGAGTCAGCTGCAGTGACCAAATCGATGTCCAAGTCATAAGACACGTTGGAGACGCGGCTCGCTCTAGCTATCGCTTCAAGCTGACTTAGCTGGTCAAGTGCGGGTCGGGCATCTTGATCCCCACTATTGGCAGCGCTACTATCTATACTACTATCCGCAGCACTATTGATTTCTTGTGAAGGCTGTTCGCTACAATTAGATAACAAGACAGCTAAAAAGAGTGGAACAATATAAAGTACGCGCATTACTGACCCCTGTGATTTGTGCTGACATCATAATGCTACTCGGGCAAGAAGCAAATATTTCAAAGCACTTGGCTATGGTTGGCTATCAATAGCAGTGCGGGCCATGAGCGCCACTACTGCTAGCACTTTAGCTATGAAGATTAACTAGGCACTAGGATGTAGGCGGCGAAAGCCCGCAGACAAATAATGCTCAAAGAAATTATTCGCTCGTTAAAGTGCTTTTCATGTGGCCGGCCAAGAAAACTCCGATAGCCATGCCAACTTAAGCAGAGGCATCTACATGGCATGGAGTTATGCTTACTACCCCCTGGACGGTTGGAGGATCATCAACCCATCCGCGTTACTTCAAGTCTCGATGGCTCTTTTCTTTGTGTTGGGGATCACTTAACGTACTTACAAGGTTGGTAAGAATAAGCCGTTATCTCAGGGCTCAATGCTCTCAGCAATTTATTGGACTTACGTGGAGCTTAGTTTTATCGTGCGCCATGGTATAAATACCCATGGTAGTTAAAGACAATTAAAAATAATTAAAGGAAAAAGCTTATGACCAGACTAGTAATTGCGCTTATCGGCGCATTGGGTTTTGCCTCCAATTTGCTCGCTCAAGAACCGGCGCCCTGCGGACCTGCCGGTGATTTAAGTGCAGAATATTCTGCCAATGTGGCTCCCGATTCCCGTTGTTTTGAAATGAGGATGTATACAGCTGAGCCTATAAAAGATGGCGTTGGTGGTATCAATAATCTGCATCAGCGCTTTCGCGAAAAAGAGATAGAAATTTTTGAGCGTTTAGGAGCAGAGATTATTGCAGTTTGGCAGAGACTTGATGATCCTAATACCCTGGTTTGGATGCTGGCCTATAAAAATAGAGCCCATCGGCAAGAAGTTTGGGATGCTTTTCTGAAAGACGACGAATGGCTAGCTCTATTAGCCAAATACCCGGTTCCAATTTCGGCAGAGGCTTTCACGATGAGTGCGACGAATTACTCCAAACTTAAATAACAATTTGGCGCTGGAGCGAAAACTGGTTCAATTAGATTTTCGCTCCAGCAATCTTGACGTGCGTAGCTCGCTACCTGGGCCGCATTATTTTAAATAAAGAACCACTGTCAACCCGAGTGTAATCATCATAACCGAGTCTGCCGATTGGCATCATCTTCGCTACATCAACTAGCCCCTCTTCGGTGATCAATTCATCATTGATATGAATTCCGATTACCTCACCGATGACCATCTTATACTCATCGGCCTTTGTCCACCCTGGAATGTCGACAGTTTTCAGATAACGACATTCTAGATGTACAGGTGCCTGCGCTATACGCGGTGCGTTAACAAGTTCAGACGCAATCGAAGTAAGGCCTGTAAGCTCAATCTCGTCAGTTTCAGGAGGCACCGCTGCAGATGATTGATTCATCTGTTCACGGGTATGCCATGTCGCGATATTGCAGACAAATTCACCGTTGGCTTCGATATTTCGAACAGTGTCTTTCATGCCGTCCTCAGAGCTGCCGGCTCCACCGGAAAACATTACCGTGGGTGGTTGGTAACTCACCGCATTGAAAAAGCTATAAGGGGCAAGATTAGCGATGCCATTACTATCAACTGAACTAATCCAGCCAATCGGCCTCGGCACAATTAAGCTATTAAAAGGGTTTTTAGGGAGGCCGTGGTTTTTTTTACTTGGTTCATAAAACATAGTTAGTCATCTTGTCCTTAGGATTAGCAATCGTGGTTTACAGAGCTTCAGCAATAAGCAAAGCCGGAGCGGAAAAACAGAAGGGCTATCTAAGAACTGGAAGATTCTATTTGGAATGGATAACCCTTTAAATTCCTTTTTGCCTTGTCTTATTGAGTCTTACTAAATGTGATACGGCCCCCGACAATAGTCATCACATTTTCACTGGTTAAAATGTCTGGTTCGGCAACCGTCATAAGATCGCTGTTGAATACGGTAAAATCTGCGTACTTGCCAACTTCAATCGAGCCGCGAAGGTTTTCTTGGAACGCGCCGTGAGCAGGCCATATGGTAAGCATTTTTAGCGCAGTCTCTCTTGATACAGCGAGTTCTGGGTGCCAGCCTGGGCCGGAGGTGCCGTCTAGCCGCTTACGGGCTACAGCTGCGTAAAATTCTATTCTAGGGTCGCCGGCTTCAACTGGGGCGTCGGAACCTGCCAAAATCATTAAGCCTCGATCTACCAATGCTTGCCAAGGGTAGGCATAAGATAAACGGTCTGGGCCTAATCTATCGGGAGCAAAATTTAAGTCTCCTATGCCGTGGCTAGGTTGCATGGAAGGGATTACGCCGAGCTCTACAAAGCGCTGTTGATCAGATGGAGGTATGATTTGAGCGTGCTCCATACGCCAGCGCAAATCTTCACTGGCCCATTCTGATCTAGGTACAGCCGCATAGGCTTCCTCATACCAATCAAGGAGGGTGCGAACTGCGCGATCGCCTATAACGTGGGTTTCGATTTGTATTCCCTGCCTTAAAGCCTGATGCAAAATAGGCACTAGCTCTTCTTCGGTAGTTCGATTCATGAAACCGTTGTGGTTCGCATCAGAGTAATTGTCGATAAGTGCCGCTCCTCTAGAACCTAGGGTGCCATCAATGAATACCTTAATTCCACGAACATCGAACATGTCATCGGCGGTTTTTTCACGGCCTGTTTCGATCATTTGCTGGGCTTCGGAAACCGGCACTGCGGCATACACGCGATGAGACATATTGCCTTCTGCGTGGATCTGTTTCATTAGTTCTACCAGTCGATACTCCATGCCGGCATCTTGGATCTGAGTCCAACCTAGTGCGGCATTGGAGGATAAGCCTCTTTCCAAATTGTCTTTGAGATAGGCGTCAGTGTCCTTTGGAATTATGGCTCTGAAAACATTCATTGCGTTGGCGAGGATATAACCGTTTGGCGTGCCATCTAGGTCGCGTTCGAATTTGCCACCTTCAGGATCGGGCGTATCTCTGGTTACCCCTGCTATCTCCATAGCTTTGGAGTTAACTAGTGCGGATACCCCGTCTGCACGAGGCATAAACAGAGGCTTATTTGGCGTGAATGAGTCCACGTCGTATTTGTTTAGAAAACGCTCTTCATCGGTCCACTCCCGCTCAATCCAGCCCCTTCCGGTCACCCAGTTTTCATCAGGGATGTTTGCTGCCCAGTCAGCGATAGTTTGTACTGTTTCAGAAAGAGTGGGGATGCCGAACAAACTGAGTGTTTTAGTCCTACGGCCGACACCTTCAAGGTGCTGATGACTATCTGTAAAGCCCGCAAATACTGTTTTGCCAGCCATGTCGATAATGTTTGCGGAGCCACACATATAAGGCTGTGCGCCGTCGTTACTGCCAACAAAAATAATTCTGTCACCCAAACTAGCGACCGCTTGTGCGGTCCACAGCTGGTCATTGGAAGTATAGACGGTGGTGTTGTGCAAAACCAAGTCTGCACCTAAACACTCCTGCGAGGCTGTTTGGCTTAAAGCCAAACTAGACAGACATAAGCCTGCACAGCCCCAAACTACCCTTGATGACTTCATTATTGCTTGTCCTTAGAATAAATTTCTGACCATAGTTTAGCCCAATTGCCGTCTGCTATGAAAATACTAATGTATAAGGCGCGAACAATAGAGATGCAAGGCAATCTAAGTCGCCATATCGCCTGGGGTGCGAATTTAAGCAAGTGCGAATTTTTTTAAAAAATGGCCGAACTTAAAAGAGCGTTAGCACTGGCTATCTATTGTTAGAACCTGGAATCTTGGGTTCTGTTCCAAAAAAGGACGGAGAATTCTGCCGTATTGACCGCTCTTTACTACAGCGTTGTAGGACGCCTGTAAACGTCGAAAAACGGCTGCACTGGTTTGTTTGCTGAGAGCGAAATACAAACCGGTGGAGTCTGTATCCAATCTAATGATTTCGACAAGTTCATCGGTATCAAAATTGTTCTGCGTGAGCATTGGGCGGACTCCGCGGGAGTTAAATGGGAAGAGATCTATCCTGCCCCGTTTTAGCATTTGAAGGTTACGGCTTGGCTCGCTTACGTTGATCAGATTGGTAAAGTCTTCAGCGATTAGAAAATTGCTGCTGAACGCGCCTCTAACGATCCCAACCTTAAGCGTTTTTTTTAGATTTGGAAATCGAGATTTAGAGAATAAGCCGCGAATTTAACACTACCAGTTTTATTCTTGAAGTTTTCGATAAAGTGATCGTTTACTGATGCCTAGTATTTTGGCTACTTTTTTTGTCCTCATTGTGCGCCATCATCAGTTCTTGTATGTAGGCCTGCTCATGTGTTTTGAGATCCGTCCACTTAGAGACCGAGTCCGCCGCACCCTGAAGTTCATATTCGAGACATAAGCTAATCACATCTTAGTCGACACTGTTTGTATCAGTTAATACCAGTGCACGATGTAGCAGGTTTCGAAGCTCTCGTATGTTGCCTTTGCATTTATAGGCGGACAACAATGCTACCGCGGAATTGCTTAGATGATATTCATTTCCTGATTTGTCTAGTCTTGCGAGCAACGATTTAGCAAGAAGGGGTATGTCACTTTTTCTATCGGATAGTGCTGGCAGGTGAATAGAAAAGGCGTTGATGCGGTAATAAAGGTCACCTCTGAAATCGCCTTGTTCGACCAATTTTAATAGGTTCTTGGGGTCGGACAAATTAATCGAAAGTCGGAACGTTTGACTTCTGCACTACCGACCGGACGAAATGTTCCGGTCTCTAAAAGACGTAGTAACTTTACCTGCATAGGTAGAGGGATGTCGCCCAGCTCATCACGAAATAACGTGCCGCCGTTGGCGAGTTCGACCAGCCCTGTTTTAGTAGAGTGGGCTCCTGTAAACGCGCCTTTTATATGACCAAATAATTCGCTTTCAAAAAGTGAGCCGGTTAAACCGGAGCATTCCAGAGTTACCATCGGGTTGTCTTTACGAGAGCTTGCCATATGAATTGCCCTAGCGGCGAGCTCTTTGCCAGTTCCTGATTCACCTAATAATAAAACGGCGGCGTCAGATTTTCCAACTCTTGAAACCTTGCTTAGCATTTTCTTAAACGGCGCGCTCTCACCTATCAGTTCCTGACTTGACAGGTCGCCACTTGCTAGAGGCACTGGGTGGAGTAATTCCACGAAGTAAATCAGTCTGCCTCTTTTATCGTGGAGAGGAAGCATCTCAACATCTACATGTTCTTTCCCCCGTGGGATTTGATGTATATGCGAAACACGTTCTTTGTGACCAGACTGTTTGGCAGCACCCAATGGGCAGTCGTCTCCGGCTTGATCGCAGGCACCTTGTAGCCATGTGAAACTTCAAAACAGCGATGGGTTTTGTCAGATTTTAGCTCGCCGAAAGCGGTTTCATAGTGTTGGTTTGTCGCAAGGATTTCATTGTCGATAGAGACTAGGATGGCAGGGCAATCAAAGCCTTCTAGCATTTCATTCAACTACTTGTTTTGGTCGGAGGCTATTAAGTTCATACTAATGTCAATTGTGGCAAATAAGTTTGACAAAGGTGATAAAACTAGAGCTTTTTAGCAAGTGGTGGGCTGTGATTTATTGTATTTTTTGAGATTATTGTTAATAAAATCAAATGGCTAGCGGGTGAGGTAAGAAGCTGGCATAAGCTATGCCATTTATGGCAATGAAAACCGGATCTAACATCCTTAACAAACGGGGCAAATCATGGGCAGACAATCAACAGAAACCTTAGACAACCCAGTTATTCCAAAGGTTATGCCGTTTTTCGATGAAGACAGTAATACCTTCTCCTATGTAGTTATGGACCCCGATTCTAGTGCCTGTGCCGTCATTGATTCAGCCGCAGAGATAGACATGGGCTCAGGAGGCGTGACGTACGATGGCGCAGATGCCATCATTGCCTATGTAAAACAGAATAGCCTAAGAGTGCAATGGATAATTGAGCCCCATGTTCACGCCGACCATTTGTCAGCGGCTCCCTACATCAAGAAAGCTCTTGGTGGATCCATTGCAATAGGTGAGCACGTCACCACAGTGCAGCAGACATTTGCCGAAATTTTCAACAGTGGTGATGAATTCGCGAGAGACGGCTCGTAATTTGACCATTTGTTTAAGGACGATGAGCAATACAAGATAGGCAATTTATCGGCTATGGCATTACACACGCCAGGGCATACCCCTGCCTGTATGACGCATTTAATAGGTGAAGCAGCCTTTGTTGGTGACACAGTATTTATGCCTGATATTGGTACGGCCAGAGCCGACTTTCCAGGAGGAGATGCGGCGATTCTTAATCGTTCCATTGAGAGGATACTAAGTCTTCCTGACGACACTCGTGTCTTTTTATGTCATGACTACTCAAACGAGAACCGAGAACTTAACTACCAAACCACGGTTAAGATTGAGCGCGAACGCAATATCCATCTTCGCGGCAGTGAAGAGGAATATGTTGCCATGCGTGAGAAAAGAGATAGCACATTAGAAGTGCCGTATCTGATTTTGCCGAGCTTGCAGGTGAATATGCGAGCAGGAGACTTGCCGCCGGCAGAGGACAACGGGACATCGTATCTAAAGTTGCCAATTAATTTATTCAAATAAATTTAAACGCCAGAACGAGAGACTAATGAAAATACTTAACGTCAATGAACAGTTTTCTATTTCGGATCAAGTGGCCCCAACTGATATTCAAGAGTTGGCTGACTTGGGCGTGCGCACATTAGTTTGTAATCGGCCAGACGGTGAGGTTCAGGACCAAGTCGATTTCGATAGCATAAGTGTCGAAGCAATGTCTCAGGGAATCGAAGCAGTCTTTATTCCTTTTAAATCGGGCCATCTCACCAATGGCGAAGTAGTGAAGTTTCAAACCTTGTTGAAGACCGGCAGCCGAATTCATGCCTATTGCAGAACGGGGAATCGTTCTTTCAACCTGATTGCTGCCACTGAGGCTAGTTTGGACACCCCCAAGGATATAATACTTGATCAGGCTAAAGCCGTTGGGATCGACGTGTCGGCAAGCATTAAACCTTATTTTGAGGAATCCGACTCTGAAGCTTCCGTTATGGAAGAGGCTAAATCAAAGGGTACGCCTTCCTATGATGTAGTGATCATCGGAGCCGGTTCCGGCGGTATTTCTGCGGCTTCTAGCCTACTGAAACGCAATGCTCAGTTACGGATTGCCATTGTAGATCCAGCTGAAAAACATTATTACCAGCCTGGTTGGACTATGGTTGGAGGGGGTGTTTTTGATGCGGCCTCTACTTGTAGGGAAATGAAGGGGCTTATCCCCAATACGGTATCCTGGATCAATAAGGCTGTAGTTAGCTTTTTCCCAAAACAAAACGAAATTACGTTGAGTGATGAGCAAGTTTTGCATTACAAGCAGTTGATTGTTTGCCCTGGGCTTGTCTTGAACTGGTCGGCAATAAAGGGCCTAGAAGAGACCTTGGGAAAAAACGGGGTCACGTCTAATTACGATTATAAGCTCGCGGCCTACACTTGGGAGCTGGTGAAGAATTTAAAGAAGGGTAAGGCCATTTTTTCTCAGCCGCCCATGCCAATTAAATGTGCAGGCGCCCCGCAGAAAGCACTGTACTTATCCTGTGATCATTGGCTTCGCAGTGGTGTGTTGGAAAACATTGATGTTAATTTCTTCAATGCCGGCGGCGTTCTCTTTGGCGTTAAGGAGTATGTGCCAGCGCTACAATCCTATATTGATAAATACTCAGCAAATGTCCACTACACACACAATTTAGTGGAAGTTAATGGAGAAAACAAAGTTGCTAAGTTTAAGAATCAGGACGGTGAAATCAGCAGTCATGAATTCGATATGATCCACGTTTGCCCGCCGCAAAAAGCACCTGCATTTGTCGCGGCAAGCGAACTATCAGATGAAGGGGGTTGGTTGGATGTTGATCAATATACCCTTCAGCACTCGAAGTTTAAAAACGTGTGGGGACTCGGCGATGTTATGAATACGCCGAACGCGAAGACGATGGCGGCCGTGCGTAAGCAGGTCCCGGTGGTTGCGCAAAATATCTGCGATATGATTGATGGCAAAGAGCCGAGCCGAGGTTATGACGGTTACGGCTCATGTCCGCTGACCGTAGAGAAAGGCAAGATAGTGCTAGCTGAATTTGGCTACGGAGGAAAACTCACTCCTTCGTTTCCAAATTGGCTGCTAAAGGGCACGCAGCCCACACGAGCGGCATGGATATTGAAAGCGGATTTGCTGCCGCCTATATATTGGCATGCAATGCTAAAAGGTCGAGAATGGTTGGTAGCGCCCCGTCTGCTTGCTGAAGTTAAGGCATGACATGTCGAAGATGAGCTGGTTGCCTTGTGCTCGCTGGGCCCGAATATACAACGGTGACACGTTTAAAAGTGACATGGTTGCGGGGATCATCGTGGCAATCATGCTTATTCCTCAGTCACTAGCCTATGCACTCTTGGCGGGTTTGCCTGCTGAAATAGGCTTATATTCTTCGATTCTGCCTCTAGTGTTTTATGCCCTGCTCGGCACCAGTAGCACTCTCTCGGTGGGTCCTGTGGCAGTGGCGTCTCTTATGACCGCCTCAGCATTGGCATCCGTTGCGGCTCAAGGGACAGCAGACTATCTTTCTGCGGCTGTCGTTCTGGCAGGACTCTCTGGCTTAATACTATTCATTAGCGGTGTTTTGAGGCTTGGTTTTGTTGCCAGTTTCTTATCTCATTCGGTCGTTTCTGCTTTTATCAGCGCTTCTGCGGTCGTTATAGCCCTAACTCAAATTCGTCACATTACTGGTGCACAATTTGATGATGAAAGTTTGTCTGGCATGTTCACAGCACTTACAACGGGTGCAGCCGAAGTAAACTTAACGACGATCCTGATCGGTCTGTCTGTTTTGGTTTATTTGTTGCTAATTCGAAGCCGAGGTAAGTTGCTTCTAGTCTATTTGGGGGTAGCCGATAAGACCGCCCGCCTCGTTGTTAAATCAGCACCTGTATTGGCGGTTATTCTGACTATAGCTGTGACAGCCATCTTTAGCTTAGATGTGAGAGGTGTAGCAATTGTAGGCGAAATCCCCAAGGGCCTGCCGAGTCTTGCGCTGCCAACAATCTCAATAGAATTAATTCAAACCCTCTTCATGCCCGCGTGTCTAATTTCAATTATCGGTTTTGTAGAGTCCATTTCAGTTGGCCGAACCTTAGGGGCCAAAAAGCGAGAACGGATCGATGATAATCAAGAGCTAATAGGGCTTGGTGCAGCAAACCTCGCATCATCTTTTAGTGGAGGCTTTCCTGTTACCGGTGGATTCTCCCGCTCGGTTGTGAATTTTGACGCAGGTGCGGTTACTCAGGCCTCAAGTATTTTTGCGGCAATTTTGATTGGGTTAGTCTCTGTTTTTCTGACTCCCTACCTTTACAATTTGCCAAAGGCGACTTTGGCGGCAACCATAATTGTAGCCGTCTTGGGACTGGTAGACCTTTCTGTGATTCGGAAAACATGGGCCTACTCCAAAAGTGACTGGCTGGCAGTTATGTTAACGCTAGCAATGACACTTATTTTTGGTGTCGAAATCGGTGTGAGCTGCGGCGTTTTGGTGTCTCTTGGTTTGCATCTTTATCGCACGTCCAAACCCCATATAGCAGAAGTCGGTTTGGTTGAGGGAACAGAGCATTTTCGCAATGTTTCACGATACAAGGTGACCACACTACCAGAGATTCTCTCGCTTCGTGTGGATGAGAGTTTGTTCTTTGCTAACGCCAGCGCATTGGAAGAAAAAGTGCTCGGTGAAGTTTTTAGTCGGGATCATATCTCTCACGTTATTTTAGTTTTCAGTGCCGTGAACGAAGTGGACTACAGCGCATTGGAAACTTTAGAGCTATTGAACAAACAACTTTACGAGCAGGGTATCTGCCTACACCTTTCTGAGGTTAAAGGCCCTGTTCTAGACAAGCTAAGGTCCACAGAGTTTGTTATTTGTCTTAGTGGGCGTATTTACCTCACTCAGTTTTCAGCTTTCAACGACATTGCTTCACGCTTGGGAAAGTCTCTAAGCTGAACGACTTAGACTAGGCGTTTACAGTGCGCTTTAGAGTAAGCTTTTGCTCGCTAGGCGTTGCAATAGAACCGTGTCGGTGGCCGGCGTAAATTGAAGAAATACTAACTAAACACCTTGCCTCTTCTCAATGCCTCTCGGCAATTGGGAATCCGCAAATAATCTAAACGTTGCTTCTCTGATATAAGGAATCCGCAGCGGAAAAGCCTATGTCGGTGCCAGTGGCGGCGGTGAGACGGCTTAACTTTAGTGTTGGCGAAGTGGAGATGGGTGAAGAGTTGGCAGTAAACGAAGGCCCCATTGCATTGAGGCTGGGCTGGCAATCGGAAGAAATATTGAAGCCGATAGTAATACCAAGGGGAACGGCTCAGTCTAAATAATCAAACGTTTGATGATGCTGCTTATCGTGGATATTTAGATCTTTCCAGCCTTACGTTGCCAGGATGGATACGAGTGAATCTAGTTGATGAAAACGCAGCGATTAGATTTTTAATGAATTCGGTATACTCAGAATTAGAGGAAGTCGCTCCGGTGCGTTAGTCAGGCGGTGATGTTCTCAAGGGATATCTCTGCCGATAAAGCCGCGTGAGTTGCCAGAACGTCAGCGGCCCAGTTGTGATTTTCTCACGACGCGGCGCAACTGTTCACAAGCAACACCTCGATCCCACGCTTGTAGGCGCAGAATTCGAGGGATGAAAAAGGAATCTATTTACTATTATTTAAGGTCTGTCAGAGCCAAAGCCATTTTTTGAAAAATAGAACATTGGCCCTAGGCAGCAGCACTTGCTTTAAGTTTTTCTTGTCGACGATACTCATGCAGAACCGGTTCGGTGTATCCGCTAGGGAGGCTCTGACTCTCAAAAATCAGCGTCTTCGCAGCCTGAAATCCCATGCTGGATTCCACATCTCGTGACATCGGACTATAGTCCTGGCTTGTCTGATTTTGCTCATCCACTATCGCCGCCATTTCAATCATAATGTCGAGGACTTGTTGTTTATTACAGAGTCCATGATGCAGCCAGTTTGCAACATGCTTTGCAGAAATGCGCAGAGTGGCCCGATCTTCCATTAAGCCTACGTTATTAATGTCGGGCACCTTGGAGCAACCGACACCTGCTTCAACCCAGCGCACTACATAGCCTAAAATTCCCTGAATATTGTTGCGGAGCTCGTCTTCAATTTGGGTTTTAGACAATGATTCTCGGTCCGGCAGAAGGGGTATAGTTAGCACATCTGAAAGTGGCGACATTGGTCGCGACATAAGCTTTTTTTGCACTTCAAAAACATTAACCTGATGATAGTGCATCGCATGAAGCACCGCCGCGGTGGGCGAAGGAACCCAGGCGGTGTTAGCGCCAGCTAGGGGATGTTGGATTTTAGTTTGCATCATTTGGGCCATTTCATCGGGCATTGGCCACATGCCTTTTCCTATTTGCGCTTTCCCAGATAGGCCACAGTAGAGGCCTATGTCGACGTTTCTATTTTCATAGGCTTTAATCCAGG
The DNA here is from genome assembly GCA_047617605.1 of Pseudohongiellaceae bacterium. Lineage (GTDB taxonomy): Bacteria > Pseudomonadota > Gammaproteobacteria > Pseudomonadales > Pseudohongiellaceae > UBA9145. The sequence goes on from JBLGBJ010000010.1 coordinate 22,825, forward strand.
GCTGCTGCTTAATATGCTCTTTTGCTAAGAACGGACCGGCTTCCATGCTGGTGTGTATCTCGTCACCGGTACGATCTAGAAAACCTGTATTGATGAAGACAAGGCGATGCTTGGCAACTCGAATACATTCCATCAAGTTTACAGTTGTACGTCTTTCTTCATCCATTATGCCGAGTTTGATGGTGTTAGCAGCCAGCCCCAACATTTCTTCAATTGCAGCAAACAGTTCACAAACAAATCTAACCTCTTCAGGGCCATGCATTTTTGGTTTAACAATATAAATACTGCCTGCTTTTGAATTGCCATAGCAAGTATCTTTATCGCCGCTTTTAGTGCGGCTCAGATCAATCATGCTAACCAGTGCCGTGAGTACGCCGTCGATCATATGTTCTGGCACGGGCTGGTCGTTTACGTCCGTGATCATGTCAGAATCCATTAGCAAACCGACGTTTCTATTAAACAGCAGACTGCGTCCTGAAATTTGATAGTCACCGCCTTTGATGGCGTTGTAATTTTTGTCTGGATTTAAGCGACGACTGATGATCTTCCCGTTTTTAGGGAATTCTATAGACAGCGTTCCACACATTAGCCCTAGCCAATTTCGATAGACTTCGATTTTGTCATTACTATCGACCGCGGCAACAGAATCTTCGCAGTCCATGATTGTGGTTATGGCCGCTTCCAACACGATATCGTTGACTCCGGCGCGATCGGTTCTGCCGATGGCGCCCTCATGGTCGATGAGCAATTCAATGTGAAGGCCGTTATGTTTTAGCAATACAGCAGTGGGCGAATCTTCTTTACCACTAAAAGCTACTAGGTGGCTTGAATCAGATAAATTTGTTTGAGAATTATCAGACAGGGTTACCAGTAACGTTTGCTGATGAATTTGATAGCTAACCACATCCTCGTGGCTGCCTGAGGCAAGTGGAACAGACTCATCAAGAAGTTTCCGCCCATAAGCGATCACTTCATTGCCTCTAAGAGGGTTGTAATCAGCACCGGCTCTCAGTGATTCAGTTTCAGGTATGACATTGCTACCATAGAGAGCATCATAAAGGCTGCCCCACCGAGCATTGGCGGCGTTCAAGGCGAACCTTGCATTTTTCAACGGTACGACTAACTGAGGGCCAGCTACTGTAGCGATTTCGCTGTCGACATTTGCGGTTTCGATTTTGAAGGGTTTGCCTTCGGTTTCCAAATAGCCGACGTCTTTTAGAAACCTGCTGTAGGCAGCGGTATCAATAGGTAGTGATTTATTGTTGAGATGCCATTCATCTATTTGCTTTTGCAAATGCAGGCGATTTTCAAGTAGCTCTCTATTCCTTGGAGAAAACTCGTTGATCAAGGCGCTGAAGTCATGCCAGAATTTACTCACATTAAGCTGAGTTTTTGGAAGAACTTCTTGATCGATAAACTTTTTGAACTGAAGATTAATCATAGCGATAACCAAACGAATAAAGACCACCAACAGGGGTGCTTAGATATAGTGAATTGATGCTAAAAAGTCTCAGACAATTAGATATAGTGATTATCCTGCGAGCTATTAGCAGAGCGGGCTTAAGCGCTAGCTTAAACCCGCTCTGGGATCATGGTAGTTCAAAGAAGTGAGTTAGTTCGACTTATGCGCGGCATTGAGCCTATGCATAACTTTCTCAAACATGCTTCGAAGTTATTTTAAACGCTAGCTAAACTGATTCATGGTGTTATCTTTACCGCCAGCCTTCAATGCTGCATCACCAGAGAAGTAAGATTTGTGATCGTCTCCCATGTTTGAACCTGCCATATCTTGATGTTTTACGCAGGCCAATTGGTTGCGAATCTCTTGGCGCTGAACACCGCTTACATAAGCCAGCATGCCTTCATCCCCGAAGTAGCCTTTCGCTAAAGTGTCCGTGCTAAGAGCCGCCGTGTGATAAGTAGGTAGAGTGATCAGATGATGAAAGACACCTGCTTCTCGCGCCGCATCACGCTGGAAGTTTCTAATCTCATTGTCCGCCTCAATAGCCAGCTCAGTTTCGTCATAGATAGCATTCATTAGTTTTTCGCGATCATAGCCTGATAAGTCTTTGTTCTCTGATTCCCAACGGTCGAATATTTGCTGTCTGAAATTTAGCGTCCAGTTAAAGGAAGGGCTGTTGTTGTAAACCAATTTGGCATTAGGCACTTCTTCCTTTATACGCTGAACCATTTCGCCAATGCTAGCGACATTCGGCGTTGATGTCTCAATCCAAAGTAAGTCGGCGCCGTTTTGAAGCGAGGTAATGCAGTCTAGCACTACTCGATCTTCGCCGGTGTTTGCGCGGAATTTAAAGAGCCCATTGGCGAGGCTACTAGTCTTTTGCAGCTTTCCATTTACCTTTACTGCTACATCGCCGTTTTCCATTGTGGACACATCAGTAACCGGCACCAGTTCGAGAAATTGATTGTACTGATCACCTAAGTCGCCAGCTTGTTGAGTTGTGGCTATTTTTTGGGTTAGGCCAGCGCCTAATGAATCTGTTCTGGCTACAATGATACCGTTCTCTATACCCAGTTCCAAAAAGGCGTAACGTACGGCGCGAATCTTGGCTATGAATTCTTCATGTGGCACAGTTACCTTACCGTCTTGATGGCCGCACTGCTTGGCATCGGAAACCTGATTCTCTAATTGAATGGCACAGGCGCCGGCTTCGATCATGCGTTTGGCAAGTAGGTAAGTGGCTTCCTCGTTTCCAAAGCCCGCGTCAATGTCTGCAATGATTGGCACTACGTGGGTTTGATACTGTGAGATTTCATTTTGAATTCGCTGAGCCGCAACAGAGTCGCCGTTATTTGCGGCCTCATCCATATTTTTAAATAGATGTCCTAACTCGCGAGCATCGGCTTGACGAAGGAACGTATAAATCTCTTCTATCAGGGCAGACACGGATGTCTTTTCATGCATTGACTGATCAGGCAGAGGGCCAAATTCTGATCGCAGCGCTGCAATCATCCAACCTGAAAGATACAAATAGCGTTTATCAGTCGTGCCATGATGTTTCTTAATTGAAATCATTTTCTGCTGGGCGATAAAACCATGCCAGCAGCCAAGAGACTGAGTGTAATTGCTGCTGTCTAAATCGTAGTCATCCATATCCTTGCGCATAATATCTGCAGTGTAACGGGCGATATCCAAGCCGGTTTTGAAACGATTCTGGGTGCGCATTCTGGCGGCAAACTCAGGGTTTATCGAAGCCCAGGGCTGACCACCGGCCTCTTTTAGTGTGTTTAGATGCTTTATGTCGTCGTGGTAAGTTGTCATTTTAAATTCCGGTTTGTTCAATTAAATTATTAATCTTCGCTGTACCTAAGAAAATCCAGCCATGTTCACAGGATTAGGTCAATCTGCTGCTCGGTGTTTTTTAATGTGATTGAGGACGGACATTCTCTGTCGCCATCGAACTCTTTAAATTCGCTGGGATTGATTAGACCGACGCAGCGACCTGATTTTAGGTGGGCCAAGAGAGAACCAAAATAGACGCGGTACTGGCTGACTTCCCGATGAGATCCCTCATTTAGTGGAAAGTGACTGTCCAGTAATCCCAAAAATGTTTCATTGTTAAGGCTTTGCTGATTCGACAAGCTCAATGATTCAGGAAGGTACGCTTGATTTCGGCTGTTCATGGTTAACCCTCAGGTTATTTAAAGTTTTCGTTGATTCATTCGGCTAGTCAGTGAAGATCAAATAACTGAATGTCTAAAGTACGAAAAGAAGTCTACTGTAAAATGTTGTAAAAATTTAACAATAAAATTTCACAGTGTAAATTTCACAAATTGGGAATTCTAGGGTATTATTATCGGCAAGTCTTTAAAGCTATAGTGACAACATGAAAAACAAATCGCAGACCCTATACAGGAAAGCCCACTTTCTTGGGGCAAAGATTCGCAAGCTCAGGAAAGACAATGGCTTGACGCTGGACGACCTCTCTGTCCGCTGTATCCATATTGATGCCGAGTCGGCGCCTTCGGTGTCCTATTTGTCGATGATCGAAAACGGCAAGCGAATGCCTTCGGAGGATATGTTGGAGGTTGTCGCTAGTGTCTTTCAGAAAGAGTTAGATTGGTTTTTCGATGAATCAGTCGAGCAACAGCCTTTGGTTAGTCCAAAAAAGAGCGCCGGCGGGATTGCTGGAGTGGCTTTGGAGCCTGGATTTTTGTTCTCCAAAGATCATCTGCAAATAGCGATTCCTGAGCTTTTGTCTCAAGGGGGCATTACTGGTCGCCAATTTGGGCATTTATTGATCAGGGCCCATCAGGAGCATCATCAAAATCGCTTTCCTGATCTTGAGAAGGCTGCAGAGGATGTCGGCAAAAAAGTTATGCCTCTGTCGGCGCCAGATACTATGGCTCTGTGTAAAAAAATGGGCCTCAAAATCAAATGGTTTGACCGAGCACCGGATATTATCGAGGATCCCGACAATACTGGATTTAAGACGCTGGTAAGGTCTTTCTTCGATGCTCCGGGAACCATCTACGTCAATGAGCGATTGAAAAAGCACCCTGCTAGATTGAAATATGATTTAGCGACGCATATTGGCCACAGCGTTCTACATGGCAGAGATGGGCTGCGAAGTATTTCCGCAGTGGGGGGCAATACCTTTGATGCGAAATCTTGGAGTACCCAGGCTCAGACCGTAGATTCCAAAGACATTCTGCACGCATGGCGTGACTTCGAATGCAGTTTTTTTGCCGGTGCGTTGCTGTGTCCTAAAATACCGGCACGGCAATTCTTAGGTCGCCATGCCTATTCATTGGAAAGCGCAAAACTTTTAGAAGTGTCCACAGCGGTACTGATGCGAAGAATGACGGCGGTTTCTCCCTACCCCCATTGGCATTATTTTGATGCTTACCCGCCAGGAAAACTTCGAGCTGTCTATCGAGGTAATGGTATTCCATTGCCTTGGGGAAACCTCAGAGAAATGAATGACCCTTGTACCCACTGGTCAGTGTTTAATATGTTAAACACAAAGACACAAAAGCCGGCGGCGCAAATTTCGGTTCTGCGAAATGGTGATGATGCACGGCTGTACTGCTGTGAATCGGTGCGGGTAAAAGATGCCGCAGATAATTTCCATGTGGTTTGCGCTGGAATCGATATTGGTCCAGCTATCGAAGCTCAAGGAGTTTCGCCTGATGAGGTCATTGATGAGGTTTTTCAAGCCTGCCTAAACAGTGATGGCTCGGCGAAGGTGCCGCCTCGCGCTGCGAAAGTGATTAGCAGCGTAGCGAATATCCTCAGTATCGATTGGGTAAAGAAGGGATTAGATTCAGACGCGAATATTATTTGTCCACGCAGTTCTAACTGTCCTCGCGACCCTTGCTGTGTCACCAAACCAGTTAAGCGCCGCCCAATAACCGAGGACATTCGGGATACGATTATTAGCGAAGCCCGCTAGTTGCATCTCAGTATTATGAACTATCGTTAAGTTCTCCTTGGTAGCGCTCGCTCATAATTCTTGCGGCATTGTTAAAATCTCGCTCGAATGCGGAATTGAATAAGCGCCTCACAATAAATCCAGTTAGCCGCGAACTAGGCTGATACACAACGGAGATTTTTACTGCAGTTTTGTTGACATCAATCTCTGTAAACTCGTATTTCGCTAGTGAATATTTCAGCGGCACTGACAAAGTGGACTTACTAATATCGGTGAAGTAGGCGTAGGTCGAGGTAGGCTCCATGATTAAAAAACGCTGCACTAAGGTGCCGCCTTCTTTCATTGTTGTGATTCGTTCTGTTCCTGCCGCTTTGATACCTTTTCCTGCGCTGTTGTCAAAAGTAATGGTTTCTGCATCATTTGTGTAGAGATCTAATCGTTCCATTAGGAATCTAAAAACATAGTCAACCGGGGCATCTACCGATATGGTGACAGAGTTTTCAGGATCGCTCACCACTCGTTCGAGCTCTGCTTGAATAAATACACTGTCGTAACTGGGTTGGGCATTAACTGCATTCGCCCCCAAAAAGAAGGCGGATGCAGTTAAGCCAAGAAAAAGTTTACTTAAACTCATCTCAGCCACAAATTCTAATCAGGCAAGCTGTAGGCAATAACGTAGCCACCTTCGACCTCGCCATTGTCAACCGCGGTATTTTGAGATGCTTCGGCATCTAAACTAAGACCCCCTCCTCCATCTGCCACAGTAACTAAAACGTATTGCTTGCCCGTTGTTGGGCTAACGTAGCTCATTGGTGTTGCTGTTGACGAGCTTGGTAAGGAGTCAGTCCACACTTCTTTGCCGGTATTGATATCAATAGCTCGCATTGTGCTGTCTAGAACCCCGCCAGTGAAAATAAGACCTCCGCCGGTGACGATGGAGCCGGCCTGATAGAACATGCCCATAGGCAAAGGCAGGCCGCTAGGGATGCCAAGTGGGCCTTGTTCCTTCGCTGTGCCTAGTGGACGCCGCCAAAGCACTTCTTGTGAGGCAAGATCGACAACAGCCATCTCGCCGTAAGGTGGACGCAGACATGGCGCAAAAATTGGCGATAAAAAGAAAAATGAGAACACGCCGTAAGGGGTGCCAGATTGCGCGCCGCCAATACCGAAAAAAGTATCGTCTCGAACTTCATCCCGAGGAATGAGCCGGACAACCGATGGCATGTGTAAGATGTTCACAACCATTAGATGATTGATTTCATCTACTGCAACACTGCCCCAATTCATCCCACCGCCGACTCCTGGATAGACCAGCGTACCTTGGGTGCTAGGCGGTGTTAGCGGCCCTTCGTAGCGCAAATTTTTGAATTGGAGACGGCAAGCCGCTTGATCAAAGGGGGTAAGTCCCCACATATCCGCTTCGGTAATACGTTTCTGAGCGAAGGAGGGCATGCCCACGGAAAAAGGCTGAGTTGGGTTGGTGATTTCGTCGGGAATATCAGTTTGCGGGGTAGGAATTTCAGCAATTTCCGTAATAGGCTCGCCGGTGATTCTATCTAACAAAAACACCTCGGCACGTTTGGTAGGCACGATCACGGCTTTGCGAATAACCCCATCAATAGGGATATCAACCAAGGTTGGCTGCGAAGGCACGTCCATGTCCCAGATGTCATGATGAGTGGTTTGAAAATGCCAGCGTACTTGACCTGTTTTAGCGTCTAGGGCAACCACTGAGCTTGCATACTTTTCCATGGCTTCGCTGCGGTGGCCGCCATAATAATCTGGTGTTGCGTTGCCGGTGGGAACATAGACCAGTCCGAGTTCGTCATCGGCGCTGGTTAAACTCCACACATTTGGAGTGCCGCGAGTATAGCTGTCGTCACTGTCTGGTAAGCCAGGACGATCTTCTCGGCCCATATCCCAGGCCCATTCTAGCTCACCATTGATCGGATTAAATCCGCGGACTACACCGGAAGGTTCGTCGGTTTCTTGATTGTCAGCAACCCAGCCTCCTAACACTAGAACATCACTGGCGATGGTGGGAGGAGAGGTTACAAAATAGAAGCCCGGTTTGACATCTCCCATGCCTGGAAGAAGGCTGATTTCTCCATCTATCCCAAAGTCGCTGCAGCGCTCGCCGGTTACGCTGTCCACGGCAAACATTCTGGCATCGGTTGTTGCCGTAAAAATACGCTTAGGGCAAGCCTCAGATGACGAGTCTTCAGGCAACTCATAATAAGTTACGCCGCGGCAGGTGTCCCAGAATCCAAACATTGCTGCCTTAATCTTTGGATCAAATCTCCAACGTTCTTCACCGGTATCAGGATCAAGTGAGATGATTATGTTCTGGCCTGTACACATGAAGAGGCCGTCATCAATCTGAATGGGCGTGCCTTTAAATGCACCCGGTACCTTTGTTCTGGTTTGCCAAGCAATTTCAAGCTGGTCGACATTGTCGAGATTTATTTGGTCTGTGGCGGCGAAGCGGGTGCCCGATTTTGAAGAGCCATAGTGGGACCAGCTTCCATCTGCATTATTAACCGTGCCAGTTCCTGCCGCGCTCGGTGTACCAATCTCGTAGCTTGAGTTAGCAACAAATAAGGCAATGACCAGCACCGACATCGCAGCCATCGAGACTTTGGTTGTGAGCTGCTTAAACAGCGGCAGTGGCTGTGCCTTTAATAAGCCTCGGCGAACTCTAGGAAGTACAAACCAAAGTCCCAGAACTGTAAACATCGCTACTCTAGGTGCCAACGCCCAAGGATCTAGACCAACTTCATACAGTGACCACGAATAAGTCAGAACAAGAAATATGCCGTAAAGCTTGGCTCCTCGCATATCTCCCCTGAATAGAAGTGCAGCGGTAATAATTAGCGTTAACCCTGCGAGCACGTAATAGAGAGAGCCACCGGCGAGCATGAGATAAATGCCCTGAATAAATAAGGCCAGCCCGATAACTCCGATAACAATTGAAAGGAAGCGGGGCTTAGGAAATGTGCGGGATGAAATTGTCACTTTAATTGCTCCACAGGGTACATTTACCCGTTGTTTCGATAGTCACATGTTCTCATAAAACTTGAAGTTAGTAATATAGATCTCAGATCAGCGAGGGAGTAAAAAACAATATAGATAAAACCTATTAAACCGTGCTGAAGATGGAGGCGGCGATCATGGAATTGATGCGAGCTAACTCTGTGGCGACGGATGTCCCTGCTACGCGCTCTTTAGCGTATCGATTTGTCCAATAATTAGATAAAAGCGGCTAACTGGGAACTTGCTAATAGCCGCCGAACTCTAATAAAACGTAGCAATATCAGTTATTTATGTGAGAAATGGGCCTGCGAGATCTCTGAGACAATTAGTCACATGCATTATGGGGCTTGAATGGTTTAAAATTGCACATCGGAAATACTTACGCTATTGAAGTGAAGTATTTGATTCGCATAAGAAACGCCAAACAACTCACCGGTTAATTCATCGAAACAATGGGAGTCACCTTGTTTAAGTTCAAGCACCCTAAATTGATAAGCAGTCTTCTCCTTGCAGTATTAGTGATGGTTAAGCCGTTAGCGGCTGCAGCAGAGAATTCAGCCCTCGCGACAGTTTATCCAGATTTGAGCACTCTCATGGCAACCCATGAAATACTCCATGCTCGGATTTTTGAGGAAATTGAAGCCACCAATGCGTCTTCATCTTCGGCCATAGGTAAGCGGCTTTTAGTGGAAGCAATTATCGAATTGGCTGAGGCTGCGGGCTCACACTACCACTCGTCTAATAGCCATTTGGCTATGCTTGGTCCCCACAGAGTTTTCGAAAGTCGTGCGACTCCGGGCATGATTACGCTTATCAGGCGCCAGAGCGATGAAGAGCTAGCAGCGACAGCATTCGAAGATATTGGTTTGTTGCCAGATGTTGCCGTTGAGACCTTGGCGCGGGGCCGTGAATTTATTATTCAGCTTATGAACATCTATCTTGATGACAATACTATCGACAAGAAGGCAGCCATTGATGAAGCCGTAGCTGAATACTTAAGCGATGATATTCATTCCGTAGCCTCCCAGCCCAAATCAGAGGATTTATTGTCAGAGCATGGCGCAGCTTATGCCTATCGAGTAGGTTTCCCTCAGTTTAGTGGGTTAACTTGGGCATCACAGTGGCTAAAAATAGCCGTATTGGAGATTGCGGCCACCAGCCCTGATCGAGAAAGCTTGTATCAAGATGTCGCATTTGCACTGGGCACTTATGAAGAGAAGGTCACCCGTTTGCACGGAAGCTTAGTGTCATTACCAAGTGATATTCCTGGTATTCCTGTGGTTGCGCCTAACTTCTACACATTGCACCCGCAAGCGTCTGTCATTATCGACAATTTGGAAGCCTTAAAAGTGGTGATAGGAGACATTCTCGCTTATCCGGAGCAGACAGATAGGCAGGGCGCTATCGAGTCGATGGTGGCTCAGTACACCAGCAAAACCGATCACATAATCGATCAAATGGACTATATGATTTTTGTTCTTCGAGGTGGTATCTACGGTGCCGGTGGCCCCGCTCGAGGTGGCATGGATCAAAATGATAGAAACTATTCACGGGATGTGCAAGAAAACCCCCACATTAGCAAAAACCCAATGTCGCAATAATTTGCGATCGGGAAAGAACCTTTGGATTTTACATATGGGACTCGCTAAGTTTTTTTCTTCGCTGGCTTTTTTCACGGCGTCAATTTTTTCTACAAGTTCATTTGCCGCTACTGAGCGAGTAGGTGATTTTGCGTTGCTAGATGACCACGGTGAGTTTCACCAGATCAGTCGATATATACATCGCAGTGCCGTGGTGATGATGTCTTATTCGCCAAGTTGTGCAGCTATGGATTCAAAACTAGAATCCTTCCAAGCTTTACGTGCTAAATATGTAGAAAACAACATAGAGTTTCTGCTGATTGACTCATCCCCAAGCCAAGAATTAAACGACAGCTTCGATGTGCCTATGCTTCGCGATAGTGGCCAGTTGGTAACTGAGGCCTTAGAGATTGCTAATGCCGGCGAAGTTATGGTTTTTAATCCTGAACGCTTGTCGCTTTTTTATCGCGGTCCAGTTGATGGCGATCTGGGTGATACTCTAGAGAGCGTTGTAAACAGCCAAATTAAAGATACGATAAAATCTGAAACTACGGGCTGCGCACTTAAATTTCCGGTTAGAGAAATGCATGCATCGAACCCACCAGATTATTCTACCGAGGTGGCCCCTGTCGTATTGAAGAATTGCTCCGAATGTCATCGTTGGGGCGGCGTTGGACCGTTTGCTTTAGACAGCTATGTCTCGGTGCTCGGGTGGTCGCCGATGATCCGTGAAGTCCTGCTCAATAAGCGTATGCCGCCTATGCAGGTTGATCCTTCTATTGGCCACTCCAGCGGCGCCAAATATATTTCTACTGAAGACAAGCAGACATTAATTCACTGGATGGCGGCGGGGGCTCCGCGCGGTGATGGTGAGGTAGATCCTCTCGAATTAGTGCCTATTGAAAAAGTATTCGAGTGGGAGCTCGGTGAGCCAAATTTTATTGTCAAGACTCCACCTAATGACGTGCCAGCGGTCGGGATTCAGGATTATGTCTACAGTGAAGCAGAGTTAACTTTCGAAGAAGATAAATGGATTCGTGCATTTCAATATCGCCCTGATAAAGAAGCCGTGCTGCATCATTTGATGACCTTCGTTTCTCCTCCTGAAGAAGATTTTTGGGGGGCAGAGAAAGATAAAAACAGTGTTACCAGACGTTTTTTAGGAAGCTATATCCCCGGCGCTAATCCGGCTACTCAGTTTCCAGAAGGCACCGCTGTATTTATACCGAAAGGTTATAAACTTTCCATACAGTCTCACTATGTGTCCAACGGTGTTGCCACAATTGATGAAACAGTTATTGGATTATATTTTTCTGACAAAAAAGACAACAAAGAAATTTTGACTCAAGCGGTGTCAGCCAGATTTGTTATTCCTCCCTATGAAAACAATCATCCAATGCACGCAAGTTATCGGTTTGATGATGCCGTGCAACTTACCGCGGTGCGTTCGCGAATGAACTTTCGTGGCAAGAAAATGAAGTTCACGTTAGAAACGCCAGATGGCGCGATGCAGGACATCTTCAGTATTCCTGCCTATAACTATGGCTGGCAGCCTAACTACACTCTCGACACGCCACAGGCAATTCCTGCAGGCAGCATTGTTCACGTGAAGGGAGCCTTCGATAATTCACTCTCAAATCCTTTCAACCCAGATCCAACTCAGGAAGTTGAGTTTGGCTTGAACAGTTGGGAAGAGATGTTTACCGGCTACCTGACCTTCTATAAAGAAGAATAGCTACGGTTTAGGATTGATGGCCGATCGATCGCTTGGCATTTTGGCCATGGTCATGGCCCTAGCCCATAGACTGAAAGACCCACAGGTCGTTAGACCTATGGCTCTGTAGCTAGGAGTCCCTTTCTTGATTATATTATCGAATCAGGCCGTTAGGACCGGGGATGGTATTTGTTCACGACACTGGCTAACTGTTCGCAAACAACACCCCCGGCCCAGACTCGTAAATCTTGCAGTAGGGAGGCTTGAACGGGGGCTAGATCTCGGAATCTGCAGGTGTCCGGGTAATTGCAGCGACACCAATGCTCGCCGATAATCGATGTTATTAGAGCTCACAGGCTCAGCCTATCGCTTCAACTGACTTAAAAGGTTTAAGGCGGCATTGTGATATTCTTTATTTATTTTGAGTCTTAACGTGCCAGAAGAACTTCCTGGAGCGCTGCCAAAAACCCGCATACTGTTGCCCCGCAAAACTAATTCAGAGCTCCAGAATTTGTGCTCTAAGCAAGACTGGCTTATATCGGCCAAATTAACTTCTACAGATTTAATGCTGGTTTTAAGCAAACCAAAAAAAGAATCGCTAGTTTGATACTCGAGATGTAACTGCCCATTTTTTATATAAATCAGGCCTGCCGACTCCATAAACCCGGAGGGGTCAGACACGGTGAAGTTAACATTGGCGTCTGCTGTAACTGGCAGGTGTGGGTGACCAAAAGCATGTATTCGTGTTCGCTCGATTGCCATTTCTACAAAGTCAGGCGCATATCGAAGTCCTGCATAATGGCCAAGTAAAAATAGCCCGGTACCAAAAAGAACATAGCCCGCCCAAAAGCTCTCAGTACCGATTAAAACATTGATAGAAACACACACTAGATTGACAAAAACAAAAGTAAAACAGTGGCCTTTAAAACGCAGCCAAAGTAATCGTTCTTTATCCTTAGTCTGATGTTCGTCTTCTAAAAGGGCGACGGCGTGAATAATTTGTTCTTGGCTTACACCGACTTCTTTGCCGATTGAAATGAGTTCTTCATGATCAATACTGTTGTCTGAATTTCGATTTTCATCTTGTAGACTAAGCCTAATGATGTCGGCCACTTCGTCGCTACTGTAGCGGCGAGAATTATCAGGTTCTGCTTGTTCGGGAGCTTGTTCAGATGCATCCGACTCAGCCATGCGCCTCTTCCTTTTTCGTTTCTTTTAGGTTGTATTCTCTGATAGCAATTTTTGCGCCAAGTTGTGGGAGCGGCCATTAAAAGGCACTTTTTCGCTCCACAGGCCAATAGGAGTAGGCGTTCAGCTTTTTATGCATAACGTGGGCTGTGTTTCCAAAAATATAAGAGATAGGCTAAGAAGCAAGGTTTCTGGTTATTTTCGCCAGGGCTTTGTAATTCATATTCAGAGTTTGCATTCTTGGCTTTCAAATAGATAAATCGTTTAGGCATTGCACATCTAAGGGCTCTGTCGCAGAATGCTCGGCGGCATTCAATCACTGTTTTTTACCCAGATATTATCAAAAAGGAAATGCAATTCTATTATGGATATAGTTCAAAAAATTGCTGAAGAATTAGGTGTAAAGCCCCAGCAGGTTAACTCAGCAATCACACTTCTGGATGAAGGGGCTACCGTTCCTTTTATTTCTCGCTACCGTAAAGAAGCTACGGGTGGCCTAGATGATCTACAGCTCAGAGACTTAGAGTTAAGGCTGCATTATCTTCGAGAAATGCAAGACCGCAAACAAGCTATTCTGTCTAGCATTGGTGAGCAGGATAAACTCACTCCGCTACTTGAGAAACAAGTCCAAGCTGCGCAGACAAAAGCCGAGCTTGAAGACATCTATCTGCCCTATAAGCCAAAACGAAGAACTAAAGCAATGATTGCTTTAGAAGCAGGATTAGAGCCATTAGCGGACCAGCTCTATGCTGATCCGACTCTCAACCCTGAGTCGGCTGCCGAGCCATTTATAAACAAAGACAAGGGCGTTGAGGATAGTAAGTCAGCTCTCGATGGGGCTAAACAAATTCTTATGGAGCGGTGGAGCGAAAATGCAGAGCTAAGCGGTCAATTGCGCGGCTATTTATGGGACTACGGCTACCTACAGTCTAGGGTATTTGAGGATAAGAAAAACGAAGCAGAAAAATTTAGGGATTACTTTGAATACGACGAGCAGCTCAAAAAGATTCCTCCGCATCGTGCTTTAGCGGTCTTTCGAGGGCGTAAGGAAGGTTTTCTTGCGGTGTCACTAATCTCTCACCTCAAAACGGAAGATAGTGCTGTCAAAACGCTTGATCCCTGCGAAGCGATGATTTGTAAACGTTTCGCAATTGAGGATAAAAAAAGAGCGGCGGATAAATGGTTGCTGGAAGCTGTTCGCTGGACTTGGAAAATTAAATTACTAACTAGGTTAGAGTCTGATTTGTTAGGACAATTGCGAGAAACTGCTGACGAAGAATCTATTCGAGTGTTCGCTGAAAACATGAAAGCCATATTGCTGGCACCTCCCGCTGGCAATAAAATTACTATCGGCTTGGACCCCGGCCTTCGAACTGGGGTTAAAGTTTCTATCGTCGATCAGACCGGAAAATACTTAGAGGACACGGCGATTTTTCCACATGCACCGAGAAACAACTGGGACGAGTCTATCGATGTCCTGGCCAAACTTGCAAAAAAACACAAGGCGCAGTTAGTAAGCATTGGAAATGGAACCGCCTCTCGAGAGACAGATAAACTGGTTGGCGATCTAATTAAGCGCCATCCTGAGCTAGGTCTAAAAAAAGCCATGGTAAGTGAAGCAGGTGCTTCAGTGTATTCTGCTTCAGATATCGCAAGAGAAGAGTTTCCTGATTTGGATGTGACTGTGCGCGGTGCTATTTCGATAGCGCGCCGATTACAAGACCCGCTAGCTGAACTAGTGAAAGTTGAGCCTAAGTCGATTGGAGTAGGTCAATATCAACACGACGTAAGCCAGCTAAAATTGGGCCAAGCATTGAACGCGGTAGTTGAGGACTGTGTTAATGCCGTTGGCGTAAATGTAAATATGGCGTCAGCTCGGTTGCTACAACGAGTCGCCGGGCTGAGTAGCTCGATTGCATCTAATATTGTCACGCATCGAAACACGCACGGTGAGTTCAAATGCCGGGAGGATCTTAAAGCAGTTTCGCGTTTTGGTGAGAAGAGTTTTGAGCAATCTGCGGGTTTTCTTCGCATCGTTAATGGCGATAACCCATTGGATGCGTCGGCTGTGCATCCAGAATCTTATAGCGTAGTGGAGAAAATTAGCACAGCAAATAATAGGACGATCACTGAGATTATAGGTGATGCAGCATTCCTAAAGAAGTTGAAACCAGTAGACTTTATTGATGAAAGGTTCGGCTTGCCGACGGTTGTAGATATTTTAGCGGAGTTAGAAAAACCTGGTCGCGATCCAAGGCCTGAGTTTAAATCGGCTGACTTCAAAGAGGGTGTTGAGGTTATCAAAGATCTGAAGCCAGGCATGGTTTTGGAGGGGGTGATTACTAATGTCACGAATTTTGGCGCTTTTGTCGATATAGGTGTACATCAAGATGGCCTAGTACATATTTCTGCACTTGCTAACAGTTTTGTAAAAGATCCTCATACTGTTGTAAAGACCGGAGATGTCGTCAAAGTCAAAGTAATGGAAGTGGACATCCAGCGAAAGCGTATTGCCCTCACTATGCGTCTCGATGACGAACTGTTGCCGGTGGGTGATAAGCCTAAGCAGCCAGCGGACAAGAGGGCTCGAACGCCTCAGCGTGCTTCGCGTACTCCTCAGGGCACATCTCCTGTCAAAGCTGGAACATTAGGTGATTTGCTCAAGAACGCAATGAAGAAAACATAGCGAAGCCTGAGTGTTCTAATATTGAAACAGTGGTGTTGGGGTAAATTTTTTATATTTACTCCGACACCTTATAAATAAAACCTAATACCGCCAATCAAAGCGCGGTTACTAAAAGCGCCACGACATTCATCAATGACTTCTCCAAATGTAAAACAAGGAGCCTTCCTTGCGATAACTGCTTATTGTTTCTGGGGCTTAATTCCGATTTTCTTTAAAACCATCGATGCGGCAGGCCCAGGTGAGATTTTGTCACACCGGATTATCTGGTCGGTTATGATTCTTGCTGTACTGTTAAAACTACTAGGCAAATTTGATGACTTCCTTGCAACTCTGAAAAGTGTAGAGCGGTTAGCGCCGCTGGCGCTGTCTGCATTTCTAATATCGGTCAACTGGTTGGTTTTTATATGGGCTATAAACAGTGGACGTGTATTGGAGACCAGCTTGGGTTATTACATTAACCCACTGGTAAGTGTTTTTCTCGCAACCGTAGTGTTAAAGGAAAGTCTTAACAGGCTGCAGTTGCTCGCCATCGGAATAGCGGCACTGGGAGTTTTAAATCAGTTATTGATGTTCGGGCAGGCACCTTGGGTCGCTTTGACTCTGGCATTTAGTTTTGGCGGCTACGGTCTGGTAAGAAAAAAAATAGATGTTGATCCCTTCGTTGGCCTAACAGTAGAAACACTTATTCTTATGCCTATCGCAATAGGTTATCTGATAGTTTTACAAAGCAGTGGCGAGGGTGTTTTCCTGAAACTTAATACTAACCTCGATATACTTTTAGTGCTCTCTGGAGCAGTTACGGCGTTTCCTCTAATCGTCTTTGCGGCAGCTGCCAAGCGCTTGACTCTTACAGCATTGGGCCTGTTCCAATACATTGCCCCGAGCGTTAGTTTTCTATTGGCAATCTTGCTCTATGACGAGGATTTTGGCGCCACTGAAATCGTCACATTCACATTAATTTGGCTGGCTCTTGCGATAGTTTGCATTGATAGTTTGAATTCCTACAAAAAGATACGTGGGTGATTCTTGGCCCTCTTAGTTCCTAAAATATTTTATTCGCCTAAACGAGTCCTATTTCTTAATCAGTGGGCCGGTCAACGATATCTGTAGCATTAATTCTTTCCAGTTTTTAAGTGAACTGTTTTTACTGCCGGTAAACGCAGCCTCAAGATGTTGCAACTGTGTACTGGTAAGTTTTTTCTCTAACGCTTGGCCGCTCTTGCTTAGGATCAACTGTTTTATACGCCGGTCATTTTCTGATAGCTGGGACGATATTAACTCCAATTCAATCAGCTTACGCAGCGGTTGGTTTAATGCTTGTTTGCTTACTTGAAGTATTTTTAGCAGCTCATTAATGCTGATGCGAGGGTTGCGAGCGACAAAATAGAGGATTCGATGGTGAACTCTGCTCAGTCCCTGACTCTGCAGTATCTGATCTGGGCCGGCGGTGAACGATCTATAAGAGAAATAGAATAATTCTATCGCTTCCAGTAATTCTTTTTTATTCAATTGGTCAATCATATTAACTTAATAAAAATTCGAGTTAAGCTTCCGTTAAAAGATAAATAACATTGACCTAATTTTAGCGGTTGTTATTAGTATGTTTTGGGAGAAGTATCACGCTGCGTTTTTCAATAGAATCGACAATCTAAAACCATCTCCTACTCGCAAGATTCTATCAGTTATCGACAAACCTGGGCTGATTTTTTTTGCAGGTGGACTGCCATCGTTAGAGTCAATGCCTAAACTGGAGTTAGAGGCTATGCCCCAGCAATATCTGCAATATGGGGAGAGAGCCGGAGAGCTAGAACTGCGCGACTTGATTTGCGCTGATATGTGCGCAAGAGAGCCTTGTGTGCACTGCGGATTAAGTGCTGATCCTCCCAGAGTCGCAGTAGGGCATTAATCTGGTCGCGAGACTGTTTATCGATGAAGGCTAGGCTGTTGCGGTGGAAGGCCCGACATACTTAGCTGCATTCCAAGTTTTCAAGCGATTTGGAGCTGATTTCTAGAGTTTTGGCTATAGTGACAAAGAATCGTCTCCGCTGAGAATGGCTTATGCCTGCTATACGCTATACCTACATTTCAGAATCCCAGCGGCTATTGCTACAGCGGTGAAGAAAGGCAGGGCCTTGCCGATTTCTGTGAATCTAATCAAGTTCGACTATTTGAAGGTGACCCTTACCGTGAACTTGCCTTCGATTCGTGTTGCAAAACGCCTCTTTGTGGTTTTATGAAAGAAGGCTCGTGGATCTACCAAAGTTCATTCTCCAAGACTTTTTTCCAGGCATGGGCTTAGGCTATATGATCTGTTTTAATGATCTGATAAAGCTGCTTTCTCGATTAAAGCAATCTGCAGATTTACACAGTAGCCGAATAAGTCAGTGGCTTACAATTGCGTTACTGACAGATAAGAGTCGAGGACCGGAGTTGGCGCAGTTGCGTGAATTCTATAGTAAGCGGCGTGACTCTTTTGTAAAAAGTTTGGATGAGCATTTTGCAGATTTGGCAATATAACAGATACCGTCAGGCGAGCATTTTTCGGCTTCTTTTTATCCGGGAATGAACTTTAATGAAATGCTAGAAAAGCGCTAAGGCTAAATGTGGCGTTCATGCTTAGAGGTTAATTTTTTAGCAATGATGTCCGCGATGCTGCCTTAGATAGCTATTTTGGTCTAAATCTCAGTTATGCCAATGAGGAGGATGCGCAGCGAGGCCTAGCTATCCTGGCCAATCTGATAAAGAGCACCTAGAAACGGAATATTCTTCTATCGGTGATTACGGGTGACCTACTGAGAAAGTGAGGCTAACAGTGTTACGGGTTCGCTAAGCCATGATAGCGCTGACTTCTAAGTCAAAAACACCTAGCAACTAGCACATTTGTAAACACTACAACAAAGTTGTGGACTCAGATTCATCTATGACGTCCTCATCTGATAAGCCGCTTTCATCCTCGGCTCGAGGGTCTAATTGTAGAGCTGCTTGAGCAGATGCTGAACTGGCCAAGGCAAAGTCACTAGGATGTTCTGTGACTCCGGTTTTAGTTCTAATCATTACCGCTACAGCGACGGCACCACAAGCCAAAATACAGAGATTAGTAATAAAAAAATAATTTGGCCCAAATCTATACATGAGCTGAGAGGTTAGTAGAGGGCCAATGACGGAACCTGCCGCATTAGTCATCATCAATCCTGTTCCTACTTCCAGAAAATTGCCGTCTTGGGTGTTGTCACTAGCAAGGGCGAGGCTCAGCGCATAGATTGGCATTACCGAAGCTCCAAACAAAAACATAACACCGAAAGACATGGTTTGTGGCAGCACTAAGGCTCCTGCTGCAACGATGGCTCCAAAAATCATGCAGGCAAGGATAACTAAACGTCGGTCGATACGGTCCGATGCCTTGCCTAAAGGCAATTGAGAAATTGCACCACCGGCGATTGCTAATGCCATCATGATGCTAATGCTACTTACGTCCAGCCCCACTTGAATTCCATAAATCGCACCTAGACCATAAACAGAACCGGAGATTAGCCCAGCGATTAAAGCACCCAAAGCTGCAGCGCGAGAAGTTTTTAGGACTAGTAAAGGAGAGAAGCTAGCACCAGGTATAGCATGTGGTTGTGTCGAGCTAGTAAGGCAAACCGGGACTGCGGCTAAGGCTATAAGCATCGCCGAAAGAATCAATAAAGTGTAGCCACCTGGGGAAGATGCATTTAGTAATAGTTGACTTAATGCCAGGCAAGTTAATACGATAACAGTGTAGGTGGCCAAGACGCCTCCGCGCGCCTCATTGCCAACTTCTGCGTTTAGCCAACTTTCAATAACAAGGTATAAGCCTACTATTGAGAAGCCGGTGATAACCCGCAGAAGCATCCAGAAGTAATAGTTCTCCAGTAATCCCAAACTAAGAATAGATGCGGCCATCACTGACGTAAGTACTGCAAAACATCGAATATGCCCAACTCGGCTAACCATTTTAGGCACGATGAAGCAGCCACATAAAAAGCCGACAAAATACAAGGAGCTAAGTAAACCGCCTTGGGCGCTGCTCCAGCCGAGCATCTGGACTCGCAGTGGCATAAAGGCCAGCTGCAATCCGTGTCCGGTTATAAGAATGGCGACACCAAACAGTATGGTGGAAAGCCTAAAAATTGACGCGATCAATACCCAGCCTCTTGGTTAATTGATTGATAAAGTTAAAATAGGGGGAAAAATTCCGTACAGGTAAACCCGACGAGTAATATTGGCGGATTATGCTATACCTTTTCATATAGAGCTAAGGGTTTCGCTAGGTATGTTGGCTGTAGTATTTGCCTCCTTTGGATTGATGCTGGCGGCGGGATGGATGCATGAGATAATTGGCCCTAGCTGGGCGAGCGTGGTTAGCGCAGTGATGGCTATAATTCTGGCAGCTGATAGCTGCTTCTCGCACGCTGGGCGGCATCAAAATATAATTTCAGCTTTAGTGTTTGGGCCGATCAATTAGTACACAGGCTGAGCAAAAATAGAAGTTCGGGTTATTAATAATACAGAACTATTGATGAAAGGCGGGCAGGGGAAAACTAAAGTTAGGTAAAAGATAGTCAGCTATCTCATCACCACTGCAAGCTGCACAAAATAGATTGCCTTGAATGCCGTCGCACTGAAATGATCTCAAGACAACATATTGTTCTCTGTTCTCAACTCCTTCGGCAATTACTTTCATCCCCAGGTCGTGGGCAATTGAAATAATCCCCATCGCCAAGGCAGCATCATCTTGGTTTGCGACTAAACCTTGCACGAAGCTTCGATCGATTTTAACTATGGAAATTGGCAGCCTTTGCAGGTAGCGTAGTGAAGAATATTCTGTCCCAAAATCGTCTAATGCAAACTGCACCCCTATCTGGGTAATTGCCTCCATGATTGGGAGTATGGAATCAAAGTCATGCAAAATCGCAGTTTCTAATACTTCAATCTGCAGCAGTTCGGCTGGTACTTTGTATGTCGTCAACAAATTTTGAATTCGACTTGGAAGTGCCTGCTCAGTAAAACTTTCAGTGCCAAGGTTGATAGAAATAGGAACAGGCTCTAATCCGGCTGATTTCCAATAGGCGATTTGCTTGACGGCTGCCACTAACACCCAGTTATCTAATATCGTAACCAAGTCAGCGGAGGCTGCTGCGGTGACTATTTCACCGGGTGGTACGTTTCCAAGTTGATAGTCATCCCATCTTAGCAAAGCTTCCGCCCCTATCAGGTGTCCAGAACTCACGCTGACTTTTGGTTGAAAATGTAGGCTCAACTCGTCTTCCTCAATAGCATTGAGAAGACGTAAAGCGATATTACTGGCACGGATTTCCGCAGATAAATCTTCGTCAGAAAAAACATTGTATCCAACCCCTTTCTCCTGAGGTGTAGATCTCGCTGCCGCCTTGCAATGATGAGTTGTTTGATCAATGTTATTAGTGACTTTAGCCACGCCTATCCGTATTGCTAAATCGGGCACCGAACTGGGAAGTCGAACCTCATGTTTTAATGCTAGCTGTGCTTTTGCGGCAAGTTCATCTAGGGACTGCTGACAGCCTTTGATGAACACCAACAGGCCTTCACGGAGTTGGCGCCCATAGAGAGTTTTTTCGTTTTGAAAAGTTTTTACTAAAACCTGCGCCACAGGGCCAATAACACTTTGATAGGTTTCCAGCCCATGGACTCGATAGATGAAATCTAACTGCGGTAGTGAAATAAACAGCAATACGTCTTGCCCTAGGTCTTCACTCTGACTGAGCATGGCTTCACATCGATTACAAAATTCAGCATAGTTAAAAAAGCCTGTCATTGGGTCTAGGTGAGCAGACAACTGAGATCGCATACGGGACTGAGCGTCAGTAATATCCTGATTCATCTCAGCCTGTACGAGTTTGGCGAATGCGATAAGCTGTCGTCGCTCTTTAGCTGAAAACGTCCGAGGTTTGGTATCAATTAGGCACAGAGTACCTAGGGGATACCCTTGCGGACAATGCAAAACAGCGCCAGCGTAGGAACGAGCGAAAGGTTTGCCCGTAACCAATGGGTTATGTGCAAAGCGCTCATCATTGTGCGTATCGCTTACCAATAATATTTCATCGCAAAGCAGCGCATGTGAACAGAAAGCCTGCTCACGAGGTGTTTGGGTGGCCGCAAAGCCGCAGCTCGATTTGAACCACTGCCGATTCTCATCCACGAGAGAGATTAACGCGATAGGAACATTAAGTACGTCTGCCGCCAAGGTTGTCAGACGATCAAAGCGAGGCTCTGGCGCGGTATCCAAAATCTCCAGTTTATAAAGGGCAGTTAACCGATCCTTTTCATTCGCTGGAAGTTCTGCTTGGGAATACGGCAAGCGTTGTATTCGGCTCATGGGTATTGATACTCAAAATATTTCTTGTTGAATTTAAGCTATAAGTCTAACGCCATCCTACGCTCGATAAACAGTAATTGTCTGCGAAAGTGATTTTCTTTACCGGGTTATCGTGCTTTAGTAAACGTGATGTGATGTTAATTTAGCTTGCCCATGGTTGCACGATTAATACTGGTAGAGAATTCACACTTTACGTGCCGCCTGTTCTATTTCGTCTAGAGTCGTCGCGGTTGGCTTGCTTATGGCTGCTATTTTGAAATTAGGGAGGCGTCTAAAAGCTTTTGGTCGTAAGCGTTGCTCAGGAGCTTTTGCACATTTCTGACAAAGTGTCGGGCGTGCATGCTTTTTATGGCTCTCCAGTGAAAACTAATTTTGTCCATAAGCTCGGATAACTCTGGGCTATCTGCAGCTTTGTAGGCGATTTCATATCTAGGCGTTAGAGAGATCAACTGAGCTCGGTGCAAACCGATTCTGGCCATGGCATCTTTATCTAACAGGCTGTAATAAGAATTTATAATTCGCTCTGGATTATCTTCTGCTTGCAGCCCTTTAATTTCACCAATTAGGTTTGCTTCAAGTACAAGGATAGTGAATTCCTCCTCTGCTGAAAAAGCCATCATAGAAAGAGTGATAGATAAAAAAAAGGGTGAAAAAAAACGAGTATGCATAGTAATAGGTTGCTTAACGCTGGCGTCTGAACTTAGAATTTATTTGCCACGAGTTGTTTTGTAGTCATAACTCGTGCTGGTTTGATTGCGGCAAGTGTCTGCGACTGACTGATTGTAAATCCGCGGGTTTAGATAAATAATCTCAAATATACCTCCTAACAGCAAATGCTCCGCATCAATAACCAGTTTGGCGATAAGTTAAGAAAACCGTAGGCAAGAACATGCTGAGAAGTAAGAAAGCTAGTAACACAGGTAGCAAGACAATACTCCGCTACCACAACAAGAGTGGCAGCGGAGTATAGGCTTTCTACTATTCAATGATGGCTTGCTGCACCGCATTCTCAAAGTCATATTGAGTGGCAGGGTGCGGCTGTTGCAACATGATTACCGCGGTCAACTCTTCTTCCGGATCTGTCCATGAGCGTGTGCCAAATGCACCGCCCCAGCCAAATGCCCCAGCGCCGCGCCGAGCATTGGAAGTGATAGGATCGACGGTAACTCCAACGGTATAGCCAAATCCCATACCTTCTTGTGCTTGTGAAAATCCCCTGTACAAGCCACCAATTTGATTGCTGCCCATCATTCGCACTGAGCGAGGGCTTAACAAGCGATTGCCAAATAACTCGCCGCCATTAACAAGCATCTGCTCAAACTTCAAATAGTCCTCAGCACTGCTTGTCAGCCCGCCAGAGGCAGAAAAGTATTTTGTCATAGGACGGTCAAAAAAAGGCGACATGTCTCTGTCTGAAATTACAACCCGACGGCTTTGGTATTCAGCGGGCACATTAAAATAAGTATCGTGCATATCCAAAGGCTCGAAAATGCGCTCAATCAGGAACTCTTCAAATGTTTGTCCTGAGACAATTTCAATAATACGCGCGACAACATCCAATCCTACGCCAGGGCTGTAAGCCCAGCGCGCACCGGGTTGAAAATCCAATGCGTATGATGCATAGACCGGCATTTGCGTTTCAAGGGTTGCATCTGGGCCCCGACGTTTGCGTTCTTTAATGGCAGTACCAAGCCCGCCACTTACAAGTCCAGAGGTATGTGTCAAAAGATCGTGGATGGTAATCTCGCGACTTGCAGGTACTAAGCGATGGGCAGGAGGGTTCTGAGGGTCAACACGGTAAGGGCTGATGTCTTCATCTGAGTCTGCTAATACAGCCACTTCCATGTTCGTGAATTCAGGGATGTATTTTGAGACCTTATCCTCCGGCCTTACTAGTCCTTCTTCAATCATCATCATAGTCGCCACCCCAAGTATGGGTTTTGTCGAGCTCATCATAATGAACAACGAGTCATCTTGCATTGAACGTTTTGTGTCAACATCCAGCAATCCGTGGGTCCCAAAATGCACCAGCTTGCCTCTTCTGGCGACTATAGTAACGGCGCCTTGGATATCGCCAGCATCTAAATGACGCTGCATTACGGTGTTTATTCGGTTTAGTCTCTCTGATGACATGCCCACGTCTTCTGGTGCCGTACTAGGAATTTCGGCGGCATGAGCCAAGCTTGCTATAGCCAAAAATAACAGACTTATAGAGATGTCTCGTACCTTATATTTTTTTTCAAGGAGGTTCATTATTATTATCTCGCTTTTGTGGTTTATTGTTCGAGCGTAACTCAAGCAATTTGAATAGAAAAACCGAATAAACTGGTTTTAGTTTCCATGTATCGATAAATGCCCTGCAATTTCCTTATTGCAGCGTTAACTGGCTCGAAGGGCGGGCGTTTTGTCCCTTTGCCTTATCCCCTGTTATTTCTCTTGCCTATTGTTATATGGAAAAATCAGTCAGCGACGGAACGACAGAGCCAATGCTTTAATAAGGTTTGTGCTATAGAGTAACCGGACTCTCGCTGTATAGATTGCAAAGCAAGGCTGTGTTTTAGATAGAATAAGCTAGAGATCTTGCTGTCTTTTTGGTTTGAACTTATTAATTGGCCGTTTATTAATTTCTAGCAATGGCCTTACAACTATCACCTTACAACTATCACCTTACAGCTATGAACTTACAGTACTATCAAGTAATAATATCTTATAAAGGGAGCAACTATTTTGGTTGGCAAGACCAAGGCGACGGTGGGGAAAAGCCAACCGTTCAATTCGAAATTCTTAAAGCGCTTAGAACAATATGCCATTTTGCTGACTGTATAGTTGCTGGCGCGAGCCGCACCGACGGGGGGGTTCACGCCCAAGGACAGGTTGCCAAATTGTCTATCCCATTACTAATCGATCCGGCTAAGCTTTTACTTGGATTGAATTCATTGCTGCCTAGTGACATTCGTGTGCGCTCTTGCTCGAGCTGCACAAAAGACTTTAATCCTAATAAGGACTGCTTGAGCAAAAAATATCGCTACTATTTTACAATTGAGAAAGTTAGCGTGCCAGCACTCAGTGATATTGTTGCTCATATGCCTTTTTTAGAGCAAGACACGCAGCAAGAGCTATCATTTCAGAAGAGGGTTAGCAAAGCCTGTAATGCATTTATTGGAGAGCACGATTTTTATAGCTTCTCGACCAGAGACAAAAGTGTTAATTCTTCAGTTCGGAAGATAAGCAAGCTTGAGCTTTTTATATCCAATCTGTCCGATTTTGGAACTACCGTATATTATTTCGAAATTGAAGGAACTGGGTTTCTAAAACATATGATTCGCTACATCGTTGCGGCGCTTTTGGAGGTGGGAAAGGGAAAGATTGATTCAAATCTTATTGAGGCAGTGCTGAAAAACCCCTCGCAGGATAAGATATGCCCCAAAGTCAAAGCTAAGGGGCTTCATCTAGTTGAGATTAACTATGAGGAATAAAATAGTTAAGTTCGGCGCAAGCTAAGGTTGAGTTCTTTTTTGAGCCGCAGCATCAAGGACTCTTAGAAAATTCCCACTCCATATTTTCGCAATATCTTCCTCAGAGTAGCCTCTGTTTAGTAAAGCGATTGTGATGTTGGCAGCTTCACTTGCATCTTCATAGCCGTCAATTCTGCTGCCATGGTTGAAATCGTTACCTATACCGACATGATCAACGCCGATGCGCTGCACAATATAGTCTATATGGTCGACCATATTTTCAACCGTAGCTGGCCCAAGTAAATCACTTACCGCAGTGGTAAATGCTGATCGCTTGGTAAGGTCTTCAATTTCCCAGTAGAGTTCAAAAGGATAGCTGTAGTCCTCTGATACACCTGCTTCGCGGCGCAGTCTACGTAGCGTTGAAATAAATTCAGGTTCTGAAATATTTAACAAATAGGCTCTAAATGCCGCCACGTGAATAACGCCCCCATTGTCCCCAACCAAGTCAATTTCTTCATCTGAAAGATTGCGGTCCGCATCCGAAATTGCTTTTACGTTTGAGTGACTTGCTATTACAGGAGCGGTAGTCAAGGCTAAAGTCTGCATGGCTGCCGCTTTGGACATCTGCGATATATCAACAATAGCGCCAAGTGAATTGATCTTCTCTATTGCAGTGCGACCCAGCTGAGATAAACCTTTATGTTCTTCAGTTATCTCATAGGCGCCTTTCTCGCCATCAAAGAAAGGACGGGAAGAATCTGAATACTCATTGTGGCCTAAGTGATTGAGCGCAAATACTCTAACCCCGGCATCATAAAACTCATCGATGGCTGAAATGCTTTGTTGTAATGATCGAGCATTTTGAAATCCAAGGATGAGAGCCAATTGGCCGTTGTCATGTGCTGATCGAATGTCGTCGGAAGTGCTAGCAATAACTACTTTTCCCGCGCTGTTTGCAGCAAGCGCTTTGACAGCGGCTAGCTTTTCGTCTGCCTCTGCGCGAGCTGCTAGGTCACCTTCAGGAGTCCTAGGGCCCGGTCCAACCGCGATTGACATAACTACCGCGTCAACTCCGCCTGCTTCCATCTTTGATGGGTCGACTTGGGAAAGTCCGTCGGGGCTTAAAAAGCTGGAAGATGTTGCTGGAATAACAATGTCTGCGTGGGCGTCTAACACTAGTGCTTTGCTGTGAATGGTCAAGGCGCTATTAGCGCTGGGCTGGATTGAGTCTGCGTCAAGACTCGTTGGATTGCTGCTCTGCTCAGAGCAAGCAGCGAGAAAAACAACAGCGACAAGACCAAGTTTAAATGTGTTCTTAGTTAAATAGCTGCTTGAATAGTTGCCTGAGTAGCTCCCTGACTCAATGCTTAAGCGTTTGCGTAAGTTATGGCCGAGCTGTGTTTTTATGTTGTGCATTAGATACCTCTGTAATGTGGCCAGTGGAGCCTAAGAACAGGATCCTTTTCAGCAAATGGTGCGCTGGCTTATCTTTTTATTGAGTTGGCTTAGAGTACCACGTTGGTGAATCGATGCCCTTCGCCGGGGGAGTATTAGCGGGAGCACAAGAAAGAGTGATGATATTGAGCGAAATTAAATGACAGAGGACGCAGTAGGCTGCGCGAAAGGGTGTGCTTAAGAGGGAAAACGTCAAGGAGGCTGACGATAGGGCCTTTACCAGATTGTCCAAGGCCAAATCAATTAATAATCTGGTCGCTAGCGAGGTTGTTGATATGCCATCAGGCAGCGTAGGACATGTTCTAGCATCACTGCCGGGTTTTTCTTCTCGTGCGCTGATTGATTACTATACTACGACGCGACAGTTCCGCGAGGATTTAGGATGCGGACCGAAAATCGCGGGAGTCGAACTTTAAACGTCTGCGGTTGCTGCTTTAATCTTCCCGACGCATTGACCAATCAACCACGCTGCCAAGTGCTGAGGCAGTGCCATTGATTATATTTCCATCGACGTTTCCATTCATTACATAAGTCATAAAGGCACCATCTCTATTAATCTTGAACGAGATATTTTTGCCATCTACGCGGCCTTCTTCCATTTCCCAAGTCCGCCCACCACCAACATCAAATACGCCAGTAAGCATTGCGCCATCAGTCTCAATAGTGACGAGCGCATCAACGGATCCCATTTGGCTGCTCATCGAAAAATTCCAAACCCCATCGGCTGGCGACTGTGCAAACGTAGTAAAGTGGACAGTAAGGGTCAGTAATTTAAGGCTCAACAGGATGGATTTCTTGATCATTTTTAATTCTCCAGAGGGTTCAGTTGGCTTAAAGCAAGCGATAACTGCCAATGACAGTTATCGTTATTATGATGCTGGCGCTAATTTGCTCTAATTAACTACAAACGATTAGTCCGGAACAATAGATCAATTACGTTAAGATGATCGGCGAAAAATATTGAATAGTTCCAGCGATAAGGGTGTTCATGAAGAAGGGTGATAAATAGAAAATAGAGTTTCGCTCATTGGTGACGTCATCATTCGGATTTTTATCTGAACTAATAGGGATAGATATATTGTGGAGGTAGGACCGAAATTAAGCGAGATTAAGTAGTTCTACCTCAAATGGAGAGCTATTTTTCATTCTTGCGACGGGCTATTTCTCCTTCAATAGCACCAACATTGCTATCTATTTTTTCTCTCGCTGTGAGTAATTTGCTTTGCAGTATTTCCAGCTCTTCATCAGTGTCATCGGCAAGACCATTTCTAAAAATACGGACACATTCATTGACCGCTTCGGTATAGCTGGAATTCGTTTCGGCCAACAAAGTGTCCAACTCTTCTTGAGTTTGAGGTAAGTGCGCTTCTGGGAAGAGTTTTTGTTTCAGGATGTCGCAGCAACCGGAATCGAAAATTTCGTCAATTGCTCTGGCAACAAATATTTCCAAGCAGTCGCGAAAGTGCTTGTTTCTTACCGTGTTGTCGGCAAAGAAGTCATCGATGATCTTTATATTTTTCTTATTGCAATCAAGAAACTCATTGCCGTCGTCTGGGTTCGCGGGAATATTAAAGCGCACGGTCCGATAGTCTTCATCTATTTCGGACAAATAGAGATCGACAGTGCGTGCGACCACCGCACGCTTGGCCCCGGTCATCGTGTTCCACGCCCGTTCATAGTACCAATTCACAATACTACTGGATGAATATCCATGGAATGCCGGACGCATATCAAATATTTTCATAGTTCTTTAATCTCTGATCCATGAACTGTGACACCGATAAAAAGAGAGTTCAAATGAATTCTAGCCCTTGGATTTGGTCTCGAGATATTGTATTGGCGCTGATTTTAGCAATCTATCTATCGGTTTGAAGCAAGGTGAAAGGGCGAAAGTGTTAGCCAATCATAGCTGTGCAGTAGGCATATTAAAAGTTATGGTTTAAGTTCTTCAAGGTAGTTAAGTAAGGCTTGAGTGGGTTCTTCTTGTGCCATTAGTTCAAAATACGCCAGCATCTGGCTACGGTTGCTTGGCAAGAGTACTTTTTTACCATTTTGAACCGTAAAGTAATTATCCTCTTCGATGCGCAGGCTGGCGAGATGGCTGCCGTAGTATTGTGCAATGCCTGCATCGATGATCAATACCTTGCCGCCAAAGCGTGGCACAATAGTGCCGAGTCCTGGCGTGTGTCCGATAACTATTCTATCTACATCAAATGCCGCTAGCACAGCATCAACATGGGGAGCTTCTAGCTGTTCATCATTAGACGCCAAGCCACGATACCAGAGTGGGCCATCATCAGCCTCTGATAGCCCTAGCTCTTCTGGTAGGTCGCCACTAAGTTCTCGCTGAACCTGACCGTTAATTTCATCAATGCTCATTCCCAGCAATTTAGGTGAGACCCCGCCATGTAAGAAGAGTGTGCGGTCAACTTTGGCGATAGCTCTATTAGCTATTACCCAGCTGCCAAATTTACCTTCAGGACTCCAGGCAATGCGATGCTCAGCGTAACCAAGGGGATGGCTTTGCAGCCACTGCTTCTCGAAAGCGTTGCTGGCAACAAAGCCTTTATCAGCCGCGGTGAGTCTTACTATCTCAGCATCATAGTAGCGTGATCGAAGTCGGCGGGAATTCCGGCCTTTGAGTGCCTCGTATTCACCTGGGTGCACATAGCGTAAATCGCCATATATATTCATGGCTTCGTGATTGCCGATGAGGGCAAACACTTCGCCACCGTCTTTTGCAGCTTGGCGTTGAAGTTTTTGCATCTGCTCAATAATTTTATCAGTATCAGGCCCGCGGTCAGGCAGATCGCCTAGCTGAACAAAACGCGTATCTCCGGCGATCCAATTGCCTTGACGATCAATGAGACCGGCATCAGTGAGCACTTTTTTGAAATTGTCATAGTCACCGTGGACGTCTCCTATAGCGACAATGGGGCCGGCCGAATTACTCTGGCCATGGGCAATTCCAGCCGCAAGACTTAAAACCAGGGCAAGTAGTCTCCAGTTTAATTTTGGCAGCATCGCTATCAGCGATCTACAATTTGGTTTAAATACATTCATAGGCTTATCGACACCTTCCAACTATGCTTCGCTGAACCTTTCTCTCATCTCCTAGCATTGCATAATATTCTTCAAAAAACTTGAGGGCCCTAGTCTTGGTTCGCTCACTTGCAAATTCACTCCTGTTAATCAGGCCCTCAACTGAAGCTTGTGTGCCCATCGCCTCATCTAACGCCTCACCAAGGTTATCAGTGTGACTGCAATAGCCTCGATAAAGCCTCTGCTTATTACTCCGGATACTCATAGTTTCGTTCGGAGGGGATGCATAGGATGCATCCACATAGCCTGAGGAGTCAAAATCATAGGGGAAAGGGTAGTTAATGCCATCGCTGGCGGTTAGTAATTTCGCGTTGTGGCAGCATTCATCATCAGGTGCTCCTGTTGTAAGAGAAAAATCTGTATTGCCTATCAACAGCATAAATAAGGACACCAGATTTGTTTGCTTAGAATCCAATGATTGAAGGGGTGCTCGATTAAGCTCAAACTTCTGAAACCCAAACCGTTCAGCTACTCGATTTTGGTGTTCAATAAAGAAGGCAAGATGAGTACGCTGCGTGTCTGTTTTCTCGCTGTCGTTATAGGTGGCTTGAACCAGCCGGGTATCGAAATTCAGATCTGAAAATTCACTGAAAATATCATAGCCCAATTGCTCTTTAACGAGCCACTGTTGGTTACTGTCTCGCTCGCCACACTGGACAACAAGCTTAAGTCTGTTTTGGTTTTCAAAAAGGGTGGTTGGGGTTTGTCCGCGCTTTAGATCTAGCCATAGTTGAGCATGGCCACAGTTTGATTTCTGTAGTCGCCAGTTACCGCGTACCTCATAAGCCACATCTAAGGTGATCGTTGTTAGATCAGCAGCTCGATAAGAAATAGTGCCGTCGTAGCGCTTTTCTTTATCACGTTCTTTGTCGATGGTTGAGAAAGGACCTGTTAGCGTTAATTCCAAAATTTCAGAATTTTTAAAAAGTTCATCCGGCGCAGATGCGGCCCAGGTCAAGCTGCTGGCTAGCGTAGATACAAGCAGCAGTAAGCTAGCGTGACATCGATTCATCTTACACCCGTTGTTATGTGTGTTTTATAAAGGTTAGCGATTAACTTGAGAGTGTATCCCTTGTGATATTAGCGTGCAAACTAGATGCTTGGGCACTATTGGTGTCCTAGTGGCTGGGGGTTATTATCAATTTACATTTCGCTCTTAGTTGACTAGCATCTCTTGATCGAAGATTAAGAACTTATCCTATGCAAAAATACCTCGCCATTATCAATTTAAAGACAGCCTATGTGCTTATCCTTTGCATAGCTGTTACTTATTTATGCTTTCTGTTTGAGTTTAGCTATACCCTCAACATCACGCTTTTCAGTATTGCAGTGATTTTTCCGCTGGTGTTCACCATACGCGAAGCCTTTCGCCGCAGAGATAGTGTGATTAAGCTACTCAGTATATTTAAATCTTCATTGAATGCGACTTATTACTGTTTTGCCAATAATGACAAGCTTTCAGCGCAAGACAAAGGTTTTGTCAGCGATCAACTTGAGTCCATATCCGTGCTGTTTTTTAATGCTTTGCGAGGCAATGACTATGACTCCGATGGTGTTCGTTCGGAGCTTAACGAGGTGTTTGAGTTTTTAGAGGCGCATCGTAGTGCTATTTCAAACGGCACAGCCTTAAAAATAATTAAGTTTTTAAAAGACGTGCACGAGAGTATCGAAAATACCGTTGGTCTCAAAATGCATGGCACCCCGGTCAGTTTAAGAGCTTATTGCTTGGTTTTCATCTATGTTTTTCCGTTGATATTCATTCCAACATTGGTTCAAGATATTGGCACAAATCCGCACTGGATTGTTTACAGCTTGGCAGTCATACATGGTTTTATTTTGATTTCTCTTTACAACGTGCAAGATGCTATGGAGAACCCCTTTGATCAAATTGGGCTAGATGATATTAAGTTGGAAGAATTCTATTTTGCCAGAAGAGAGGCTAGGCCGAATTAACTTCTGAATTCTTGACATTGTAGGCAGAGTCAGGGGTATTGTTTGTGAACAATCAGACACCCAGCGTCGTGAGCAAATAATAGGCCGGATCCTGACGGCCCGATCGGATCATGCATTCTGTTGAGTCTGCATCAACAGAGAATATTTTTTTAAAATACCCCTATTGATGCATGCCTACTCACTCTTGATCAATTAAACTATGCCGCCATCTTATAACCGCACTTAAAGCTGGTTTAGCGACCTAGATATTCTTTTGCTTCTCGTACTGCGCCTTTGCTATCGTCTGACCATACCGCCAATAGTGCTTGATAATTCTCCGTCGCTTTTTGTGGATTATTCATTTTGTGATAACTGCGTGCAGCGCCCAAAAGCGACCAGGGTCGATTCTTAAGCCTGCGCAGAGAAACTTCAAACATGGCGGCGGCCTCTTCGGACATTCCCATTTCCAGCATCATCTCTGCAGTGAGCTCGTGTACTGGCTTAAGTGGGGTTGGGGCTCCGTTGGGAGGTCGCTGAGTCTCTTTAAGGGCGATAGCCTCTTGCATCAGTGTAAGGGCTTGCTGGCGCTTGCTTACATCGACCATGGCGCTGGCCATAGATTCTTTGTGTAAGGTTAAAGCGGCGACTTCCAAATAGACTAATTGATTTTGTATGCTGTTAGGGTTTTCGTCTTTTAATTCACGCAGCTTATTGACGGCTTGATTGGCCAGTTTCAGATCACCCAAATTGGCGGCACTTAACCCTAGGGCCAGTAACTCAGTGGCGGATAAGTCTTCAGCAAAATCAACTGATTGCCAGTTTTTACTTTCAATAATATGCCGCGCCAGCATAGTTTCAACTGTGCCAGTAGAGCGTTTATCGCCTGGATTGTTTTTAACGACCTCTCTAGCCTTGGCTATCCATTGGTTGGACTCGTCTAAATCCCCTAGTTGAAGATCGCCGTATTGACCCCAGTCCGAAGAATGGTTGAGATCGCCCACTCTGTCACCTGGGTTCCACAAATCTAAACCGGCCTGAAAAGCCGAGTGGTTCCAAGCTGACACTTCGTTCCACATTCCGTGCTGAATGAAGATATGGGTAGGCATGTGTCGAGCGTGAGAAACGGCAGGTGCAATACTGGCATATTTATTTGCGGCTTCAAGGGCGATGGGAGCGTGAAGCGGGTCATCGAATGCATGAATCACATAGTGCGCGGCACCGGGATGATGTTCGTTCTTTTTGAAAAGTTCCAGTGCTAAAGCGCCGGCTTTCATGTTAATTCGTTCTCGATCGGCTCCAGAGGCTGTTGCTCCGGCTAGCATAGACACAGCATAGAATGCTTTGACTTCATCGTCGTCCGGGTATTTTTCATACAGATCTGCCATGGCCTGCATCCAGGCCGTGCGTCTTTCCGGCATGCCCCCTAAAGTTAGGGCATAGGCCTCGGCGGCCATTAAAAACCCTTTTTCCCTTTCAGTAGGAGCCTTGGCCAGACGGGCTTCGCTGGAAGCACCGAGTCTCATGAGGGCTTCACTAGGGCCGTCGCTTTTTTGGCCAAAGAAAGGATGCTGATAGGTAAATGCTTCACCCCAATACGCCATAGCGAAATTCGGATCAATCTCCTGAGCGGCACGAAACTCCTGCTGGGCTTGAGTCATGCCAAAACTGTGCAGATAACCTACACCCAGTTCAAAATGGGTTTGTGCAGCTGATGAGCCGGATGTAGGGAAATCAAATGTTCCTACTCGATCCAATTCAGCGCTAGTTGCGATATTCGAAAAAGTTGATATGAGCAAGCCCAGTGCGAGTAGCGAGCCTAATGGTTTGAGCTGAGACATGTGGCAATCCTCTGAGATTAGAGATCTATACAATTGGACTGTGCCAATTACCGCTCAGCAATGCAAATAGCTTTTACTTATAGACGGGGTTAATTATCGAGTCTAACTAAATAAGGGGGTAAAAATCAGCCAAGTTCTCTCTATAAACCAAAAAGTAGCGATGCCGCCGGCAAGGTAAATAGGGACTTCTCTAAGCTCCTGCTTGAGCCTTATTGGGATTAACTTTAAGCCCAGTAAAACTCCTGCCACG
Organism: Pseudohongiellaceae bacterium; assembly: GCA_047617605.1. GTDB lineage: Bacteria > Pseudomonadota > Gammaproteobacteria > Pseudomonadales > Pseudohongiellaceae > UBA9145. Next base: position 56,833 of record JBLGBJ010000010.1, read on the forward strand.
ATAGCCAGTTGGCCCAGCTCGATTCCAATATTAAAGAGAAGCAGGGCAATTAATTGACCGTTTTCAGGTAATCCAATTTCTTGTAAGGCGCTAGCAAATCCCAGCCCGTGTAATAAACCAAAAATAAAGGCGATAAAAATTGGATAGCGTTGGCTCAATTGACTTTTGCTTTGTAAGTTTTCATAGGCAAGCAGTACGATACTTGCTGCAATCACCGCCTCCACTGGCGACGGTGCTAAGCTAACTATCTTGAGTGCTGATAAGGCTAAGGTCAAAGAGTGTGCGGCGGTAAAACTACTAATGACTAGTAGAAGTTTAACGGGGCTTTTGACCAAATAAAGAAGCATCAAAACAAAGATGATGTGGTCAAAACCGAGCAGCAAATGACGTAAGCCCACTGATAGATACACCGGTAGTGCTGATAATTCATTGGCGAACTCGAGCCTTCCTGCTTGTGCGGTGATAAGGCGGTTGGAGGTAGAGCCATCCAACCATGTGATGTTAACCAAGGCATCTATTAGGGTTCTATCGAGACCCGCTATTTCGATGTATTCAATTCCTTGTTCGCCACAGTCCAGTTCTGCCACTTCGATAAGGGCGCTATCGGTTACGCTGGCACCGATATTGTCAGAGTTACAATTACTAATGACTGCCAAGCCAAGAAAGCGGCCATTGATTTGGGGTTGTCGAAACGAGGCCTCGAAAATAGTTGAGGAAGAGGATGAGGCGTCGGTAGATATAGAAAGCTCGGTAAGTTTCAGAAAGGCGGGACGAACTTCGTGGGCCTGGGTAAATACCGATACAAACACTATCAATAGTGCTGCAAAAAATCTCATTGCTGCTCGACCACGATCTCATAATTTAGCCGTAGATTTGCAAGGTATCGCTCGCGAGCACTGTCCTGGCGAGACTGGCGGTAGTCTGTTAAAACCTGGTCGGAGATCACCCTCAAAGGTGTTACTTCTTGCTCGTGAATGCCTGTGATCAAGACAAGATGATAACCAAAGCTACTCTTAAGTGGTCCGTGCCAACTATTCGCAGATAGGTTCTTCAGCTGATCTGCGAAGCCGGAGCCAAATGTGGCATTTAAATCTAAGCCACTTCGATACGCATAGCTGCCACTGAGCATGCTCGATTCACCCAAGCCTGCAGCGCTTTCACCTCGATCTATTGCGGCTAATGCACTCTGCGCGTCCGGCCTAGTTTGAAAATAGAGCTGACGCATCGAGTAGCGTCGAGGCAGGGTGTAGTCTTGCAGATTGCGGTTGTAGAAATCTTCTAAAATGCGGGTTTCTGGCACTGCCACCGGTTCGGACTCGGCAATAAAATTCAATTTTTGAACCATGCGCCTTCTAACAATTGAATCTTCTTGGTCTAAGCCGAGCCGCAGTGCTTCTTGAAAAAGAACTTCTTCTTCAATCCAGTTTTGCACTAGGGAATTCAGCTCATCCTTGGAGGCGATCATGCCAGTCTGCGTTTCCCAAAGCAGGCCTAGTCGCTCCCTTAAAGCCACGGATACATAAATCTCTTTGCGGCTCACAGAAAGCCACGAATCTGCAGCAAACAGAATGCTGGCTATAACACAAAACCAGAGCAACGGATGTTTGAGTATTCTTGGCATCACTGCTAACAGTTGTCTATTGGACTGGAGTTATCCATATGGGGGAAGACCAGACCCGCTCTTGAATGGTCGCCGCTAGATCGCTTCTTGGCTCAACACCGGCTCGGATAGCATCCCACGTTGACCATCGGCAGCTAGGGTTTTCCATCGCACGCAAATAGTAAAAGGCATTTTGTGTGGGGTCATACTCAGGGTCTTGCCAGCTGGCTTTCAGCTCTGCTGCACCTAGGCCACTGCTTATACGGCAGTCGGCTAGATTTACTTGAGCGCCATTGTCAGGGCAGCGATGACTAACAGGGTCCACTATGCCGCCATCGGAGCAGGCAACGTCATAAACAGCCTCTTGAGATTCGCCGTTTTCTACCCAGCCTTTAATGATCTGCACCCGCTGCAGCGGCGCACTGTTGGGGTCTCGGGCGACCCAAGCGATGAAAGAAGGAGCCCTATCGGCATCCGCTAGCAGGTCACTGCCCATTGTGACGCCGCCGGAATACGCTTTGCTGGCGAGGTCAGCATCGTCGATCTCAGGTAAGTCGTAGCCTGAAAAGAATCTGGCCTTTATGCGTGGACCTGAGGTGCCAAAGGTTTCTTTGCGGCGAAATGCGTTGTAGATGGCTTCGCGGGTGTTTTCCTCTGCCCATACTCCGGCTAATCCCGATGCACTCCATGTATTGTAGTAGGTGTCGGCATACAGTTCGCCATTATCGCGGGGTTCGTCCAAAGGCACAGAGCCGCGTTTGACGCCATCGGAATCACGAAGGCCAACTTTGCTCCAATAATCGTCCTCATCGCCTGCATAAGTCGCGTTGTGGGTATCACTTGAGCCTATCACTCCAAATTTAAAAGGATTAAAACCTTGCTGTTCTTGTAAAGTTATCCCGTTGCGATAGGCCTCTCTAACATAGCTGCCTTCAGGCTGGCTTGCCAGCTGTGAGGCAACCATGAAGGGCATAATCTCAAAGGCTGCCCACTCGTCATTAGGTGATAGCGCTGGGTGTGTGTCAGAGGTTCCCTTTACCTGTGTGATTTCAATTAGCGGCTCATTTCTCATGCGCTGATTTGCATAGGCGCTATCCAAAGGGTTTCCTGACCAATCGGTTAACATAAACATATTGCCGTTGGAGCCGTTAGAGTTATGAGGAATGGCAAGGCTCTCAATTCCTGCTGCTCGATTGCGGTCCATCCACTGCCATAGATCCTCTGGGTTTTTAGAATCTAATCGAGAAAAAGGTAGGTCTGGGACATTATCATCTCGGAAAATGACATTGCGATGAAGGTTGCCGCCATCATTCGCAGTAGTGGTGTATTCGTAAGCCACAAAAGTCGTAAAGTTGCCTGGATCATTGTGACGGTTTGCGCTTTCGATGATGTCATCCCATGCAGATTTTACGATGTTTGGGTCGTTTATTTCGCTTGCTCGCTCTGAACGGATAAAAGAGAGGATGCGAGAAAACTTACTGCCGCGATCGTCAGAATCACCGAGAGTTGACATCCCTTCAGCGATTTCATGTTTGGATATTTCGCTGTCAGGATTCGCCATTTCTCGGAGCACACCTAGATAGAAGGCGTGATCACTTACGCCGTAAAAATCCAAAGGCACGTCAAGTTTCATATCAAATCCAGCGGGGTGCTGAATTGTGCCACCTTTCGCGAATGTATAGGCATCGCTTGGAGATGAGGTGGTGCCAAAAATAAAGGCATCGAAAGAGTACATAGTATGAACATGCAGATCCCCGAAATAGGCATTGCGATCGGCATTAAATTCAGACGTAGTGCTTGGCCCAGCGTTAGTAACTACCTGTGCAGCTGCCGCTGCGGCTGCACTTGTTGAGTCGGATTGTGTTCCATCTGAGTTGTTGCTTGCGGGGGTGTTGCTGTCGTCAGAACACGAAGTCGCTATAAGAAGCATGGATAATATCGCGAGTATTTTTTTCATTGCCTATCCCCTTTATTTTTCCAATGATGACTCTCGCCAATGCACGCTGGGTTATTGTAGACTTTTTTGAATTTGATGACCTCACTATACTAATTGATCAAAAAAATTAAGTCTAACGGTCGCTAGTGCTTAATCGTTTTCCTATGCTACTGTCTTTTGCTTATTTGATCCGCCCCTTAGAGTCTACTCTTGGGTGGTATTAATCATTGTCTGGAGCAGAATCATGAAAAACCTACTACCAATTATAATTGCCAGCAGCACATTGTTTATTTCTGGACTGAGTTTTTCTGAGCCTGAATATGTGACCATAGAAATGGAAATCGATGTTGCTAAACCCGCCGCTGAGGTTTGGGCTACAGTTGGTGGTTATTGTGCCATTTCAGACTGGTTTCCTTTGGACTGTGAAATTATCTCGGGTGATGGTGGGATGGGTACAGTGAGGGTGCTTGCTGGCGGCAGGATTATTGAGATTTTAGTCGCTCAGACCGAGCTCTCATATGGTTATACGCAGCCCGCAGTGGAAGGTTCATTTTACGATCTCTATCATGGATTCTTAGAGGCTCGCGAGGTAAGTGCTTCTAGCTCCAGGCTTCTCTACACACTTACTTTAGATGTGTCCAACCTAGAGGATCAGGCCGCAAAGGATGCCAATATTGCTCGCCGCCGCGGTGCTTTTGAAGGTGCGCTTGCGAGCATGAAAGAGCTGGCTGAAAAATAAGGCGTACGGAGTGAAAGGTATGTTGATAGTAAAGTGTAACAAAGTATCGTTAAGCATGGCCCTGCTGTTAAGCATATTTGCTGCGCCGAGTTTCAGCCAGGCTCGCCTGGACACCAGCGAAGGCTTGTCAGTAATTTTGCTGGGCACGGGGATTCCTATCCCCAACCCGGCTCGCGCAACTGCTTGCACGGCTGTTTTAGTAGACCATAAGGTTTTTTTGGTAGATACAGGGCGTAACTGTGTGGTGCCGCTAAATCAGGCTGGCATTCAAGACGTAGAGGGTATTTTCTATACTCACTATCATTCTGATCATTTCATTGGTCTTGGCGAAATCCTTCTGGATTTGAGTATTGATGGCATCGACAAAACGATTGCGGTGAGAGGTCCGGTTGGGGCTCAAGAAATCGTGGGTGGTATTGTCGCTACTTATCGCTTAGATCTTTCCTATCGATTAAGTCATCACGGAGATAAGTTTAGTAGCCAAGTGATGAAGCCTTTGGTGACCGAGTATGAGCCTGGTGTTGTGCTTGAGAAAGATGGATTAAAAGTCAGTATGTTTTCCGTATGTCATCCGCCGATCGTACCAGCCGTGGGTTACCGATTCGAGTATAAGGGCGAAGTAATTGCTATCTCCGGTGATTCCTTGGTTTGTCCAGAATTAGCCGCTGGAGTGAGCGGTGCCGATATACTTGTAGCTGAAGCTGAAAATGCCCAGATGTTAGCGCCAGCTTTAGGCATGGCAAAGCAAAATGGAGATAGTCGCCGACTAGAAATGATTGAAGAAGGAATGGAATATCATTCCGAAACTTTGGCCCTTGCACAAATGGCCCAAGACAATGGCGTGAAGAAATTAGCGCTAACTCATTTGTTTCCTTCAATCCCACCGACCGATGCGGCAGAGGCGCGTTTCGTTCAAGGCATGAGCGAGCTTTATAAAGGGCCAATACTCGTCGGGCGAGATGGCATGAGAGTAGATCCCTAAGTTTCTGCTCGCTTGCCAATTTTTACAACACTGTTACTGTTAGCGATGTTGAAACTCTTAATCAATTACCGAAAATAATAATTCTAACTATGATTCAACATACTTTATACGGATCCCCGCTTTCTTTGTTTACTGGGAAAGCAAGAAGCTATTTGATTAAAGCAGGAATTCCCTACAGAGAAACTTTGCCTAACAGCGCCCATTTTAAAAATGAAGTTCTGCCAAAAATGGGAGGGCGGCAAAGTATTCCAGCTATTGAAACAAGTGAGGGTGCGGTAGTAAGAGATGGGGCTGCAATAATTGATTATTTTGAAGCAAAGTCTGGCTTTTTTTTCTCGCCCTTAACACCTAAGCAAAGAATTTTAGCTCTGTTGTTTGATGTTATCGGCTGCGAGGGATTACTGCGTCCGGCTATGCATTACCGCTGGAATTTCCCAAAGCAGAATTTGGCTTTTATACAATTTCATTTTGAAACTTTTGTCCCCAAAGGGCTCGATAAAAAAGAAACAGCGACAAAGCGTATGGATCAAATGCGCGGAGCGGGCCGAGCTTTTGGTGTGACTCCAGAGTCGCATGAGTTAATCGAGTCTCAATATACGAGACTTGTAGTAAAGCTCGATGAACACTTTGCAGAGCAGCCTTACTTATTTGGTGGCAGGCCAAGTATTGGTGATTTTGGCATGATAGCGCCGCTCTACGGCCACCTTGGCAGGGATCCCGCTCCTCTATCTCTGATGCAAAGCAAAGCGATTCGCTTATGTCGTTGGGTTGAGAGAATGAATCGAGCAGAGCCGGATGTTGGTGAGTTCGAAAATCAAAGTGAAGAGTTTTTACCGAATGATGAAGTCCCGCAGACTTTAATTGAAGTGCTTAAACACATGGCGTTGGATTTTGTGCCAGAAACCAAGGCAGCCTGTCTTTTTATCAACCAATGGCTTAGCGACAACCAAAACAAGAAGCCTGGCGCGGTTGTAGAGCGTGGCGTGGGGACGACAGAATTCGAAACAGAGGGTCTAAAGATCGCCGCTTTAGCGCAGCCCTATCGATTTTATTTGCTGGCAAGAATGCAGAGTGAATATGACGCATTAGGAGGGGCAGAAAAATCTGATGTAGACGCATTGCTGCTAGCCTGTGGCATGAAGGATGTTCTTGACTGCCGGTTATCGCGGGACGTGGGTCGCCATGATAACCGTGAGGTTTGGCTGTAGTTAGGGGTTAGCCTAGTTCTAGTAGGATGCTTACATTGCCGTTGGTAGAATAACGTTGCCCCTAGCGAAATTTTCTTAGATCTATGTCAGACAGCTTAACGAGATTAGTCTCGTGGCTGTTAACCCGCGCTTATCACGTAAGTCAGCTTTGTCCTGAACTTTTATCTTGCACTAAAATCCAAGGCGATACCACAACGGCCCAAAGCTCTGGGTCTTGTGTTTCCCAGCGTTTAGCTTTTTCCTGACTGACCTTGGTAACTAGAGACTTTGCTAACCATGTTTTGACTTGGCTGCTGTTGTCGCTGGCAAATTCGCAGGCCACTTCAATCAAATCAAGCTTGGCATCTACTTGAACGATGGCGTCGATCTGGTCATATTGATTCAGCGAACTCCATCGAATTTTTGCCGTGTCTTGGTTGAGTTTTTGTTTGAGTGATTCAGGTTCGGTCAAGTCTGAATCATCTGTCTTTGGAGTTGTCATTGTGCTTCTGCAATTCTTTGAGTAATGTTCGATTTAGCCATCAACAGTGAATCGGTTTGAGTTATTGAGTTAGGCCCTAGTCAAATAAAGAAGGCTGTTCTTCGCTCATTACATCGAACAGCGGCTTAAAGCTAAACCAGCCCGCGAGAGGGCTGCCTACCTGTTTGTTCGTTAGGGCGGCAATTTCGGGGCGAATCATCTTTGGCTTGCCGGCAGCTTCTGCTAGCAGCTGTGCTTGGCAAGTACGTTCCATGGTGATGTACCACCATGCTGCTTCATCTACTGTATTACCGACAGTTAGCAATCCATGATTTTGTAAAATAGCAGCTTTGTTTTTGTCCAGAGCTTTAGAAATTCTATCGCCCTCGGATACATCTAAAACGACACCAGAAAAATCATCAAACAACACATGATCATCATAAAAGGCGCATGAGTCTTGGGTGATTGGATCTAGCAGTCGACCAAGACTTGACCACGTTTTACCGTAAACCGAATGGGTATGAGCAGCTGCCGTAACGTGGGGTAGGTTCTTGTGTATGCGCGAGTGAATCGCAAAGGCCGCTTGGTTTAATAAGGTATGCTTGCCTTCAACTATATCCCCATCATGATTGACGAGAATGAGATCGGACACCTTCATTTGCTTAAACGACACACCAAAGGGATTTACCCAGAAATGATCACTAAGTTCTGGGTCTCGTACGGTAACGTGCCCAGCAACACCTTCATCGAAGCCGAATTTTCCAAACAAGCGAAAGGTTGCGGTCAGGCGATTTTTGCGATCGATACGCTCTTCTTCCACGCTGCTATATTTAGGTGGGTATTGATCGGAAAGCTTGATGGGGCTCGCAGTATCGGTATCTGAGGCATCAGTATCGGAATTATCAGTATTGGAGATGGCAGCTTCTGACATAATCTTTCCTCAAAATAAGGTAATAAGTATAGGTTTCACTAGCGGGAGAGGTCTGGTGTACATATCGAAACATCCCTTTAGTTCGAATTTTATCCTAGATTGCTCTGAAATATTAGGATTTTACACCTAAAACGAGTGCAGGTAGAAAACTGGCGCGTCGCTGTGACTGACCTATTCTTTAGTAGGACCAATCTCCTATAAGTTAGCACAGGGAGGGAGGTGATGCCCTACACTGCCCGACCAATAACATCAGTACCAAATCAATCAAACGCAATGAGATAAAGAATATGAGTAAATCTTTGACGGCGCAAAGTCCTAATCTATCGGACATTGGACGCCTTGTTGTTTGCTGTGCAGATAAGCCAGGAATGATCTCGGCAGTGTCTACATTTCTGCATAACCAAGGGGCTAATATAGTCGACCTTGATCAGCATTCCAGTGGCGCGCCGGAAGGTAAGTTTTTCCTTAGGTTAGAGTTTGAGCTCAAGAATCTAGGGACCAGGAAAGACGCCTTTGTTGAAATATTCACCGAGAGGGTGGCAGCGGGTTATGAGATGCAGTGGGCGTTGACTCGAGCCACGGAGAAATTACGAGTTGCTATCTTTGTTTCAAAATTTGACCATGCGTTGATGGAATTATTATGGCTGGCGTCCCGTGGAGTATTGCCAATAGACATATCCATGGTTGTAAGCAATCACGATGACTTGAGAAGGCAAGTTGAGGGGTTAGGTTTTAATTTCGAGCACGTTCCCGTTACAGCAGAGAGTAAAGCAGCGTCTGAAAAAACGATTATTGAGTTACTTGAAGATAAAGTTGATCTAATTGTATTGGCTAGATATATGCAAATTTTGTCAGCAGAGTTTGTTAGTCACTACACCAGCAGAATTATCAATATTCATCATTCATTTTTGCCCTCGTTTGCAGGCGCGGACCCCTATCGTCAGGCCTATGAAAAGGGAGTAAAGCTAATAGGCGCAACGTCTCACTATGTGACCGCGCAACTCGACCAAGGTCCTATTATCGAGCAGGACGTGGTGCGAGTTAGTCATAGATTGTCGGTTGCTGAGTTAAAGCATCTGGGCAATGATGTGGAACGTAAGGTTCTTGCCAGGGCTGTGCGTTGGCACGCTGAGAACAGAGTAATTGTTGATGGCAACAAAACGGTCGTCTTTACCAAGTAAAAGGTGTTCTCTATTATTAGGATTAAAAGTACTTGAAATCTGTATGCTCTAGCGTGGCCTTCCCGGCCAAGTTGGAAAATAAAAACTAGAAGAATCGCACTAGATTCTCTAGGAGACACAGGCTGTTTTAAGCTGGGCTGCTCTAATTGCCATTGTTAGCTTTTCTTCGTCGGTTATAGCGGCGCCTAACTTCGCCGGAGTATGGAGGCTTAGCGGTCCAGGGTCTGAAAGTGAGATTCTATTGACGGAGGAGGGGCTGCGGACACAGCAAGAATACGATCCGCTCACTGATGATCCAAGCCTTTTCTGTGTTCCTGCAAGTGTCTCTCGTGTTTGGGCGAACCCAAATTCCATTATCAGCGGCTCTCAAATTCCAATATTACCCCTTCGGTTGCAGTGCTGAGAAGCATGTTTGAGTTAACTATTTGGAAGGCTTTTGTATTGCGTAAATACAAGGCGAGGTTGTTATGGAGCGAACCGGGAGCACACAGTTTACGGCTGGTGTTAAACGGCTCAAAGCGCAGCGCATAATCTTCTTGAATCCACAAACCGCCCACCTCATTGCAGTCGGAGGTTCCGGTTAGTCTGCTATCGCTTCTAAAATTTAAAACATACTTAGCTGGCTCGTCAGGGGTAAAAACGTAGCCGCCAAGCACGGTCATTCGAACTAACTGCCAGTTGCTGCCTTCCAAGGAATCGGCAGCGGAGGCTGTCAAATCCGCGCCGTAGCTTGCAGAGCTACACAAATAAATTGCCGCCACCAAGGTGGCGAACTTGAGTCTAGCGAGGGCACTTTTGATCATGGGCTATAGATTCTTTGAAATTGATTTAGGGTTTTTAGATTTGGGATATACGGTAAGAATACCCTAATTAGCGAGCATGGGAAAAGAGACGTCACAAACACTGCTGTCTGGCAATTCTTAAAGGGCCAGGTTTTGCTGTTGCCAGCGGCCATCACCCACAGACTGCCGCTGAGCCAACAGGACTTGTTACACAGGAGTTGGCCGGTAGGAAGAGTCAGTATATAACGCTTTATCCCTTACCCTGACCGCGCAGCTGGAAAGTCCGGGCTGTCTTGAGGGTGTTACGGTGTCGGCATAAGTACAGCGACACCTATCGATCTATCAGCTGCCTGAGATTCACAGAAAACCTACCCTCATGTTCCCCTCTCAGCTCGTCATTGAGCAATTTATTGAGCAGGCCCGCGGGGTTATCTAGCCGCGCCACAGCGCTGAGGCGAAACTGGCTTTGGTAAAATCAAAGGTGCTGCTTTTACCCTGTCTTCTTTGGCTAGCTGATTGAAAGCGGCTTTTTGGAGGCCATGAACCTCAGATCTAGACATCCCTAGCTCGTAGCCTGAACATTCATTATCACCAAGTGAGCGTGGATCAAGGCCGGTCACATTGCCGAAAACTACAAGTGCTTCTAGATAATAACCAAAGCTGCTGGCGTGATAGTGATCCCAGGTCCAGAGATCGATCTTTCCTGTCTCTATTCCGTCATAGGGGTTGGGGTCAGCCACACCTAATGTCATGGCCTCAGTCCATGCTTCACCAACCGCATTCACTGATTTTATAGGGTTTGAATTAGCCGCGGCTTTGTCATAGCCCGCGCGAACATCAAGCGCCATCTGATTAATTGCTGTGCCTGTCCAAGGGCGGTCGGCCTGATAGATGAGATCTGCGCGAGACCATGTGGCCGTGAGAAACACCTCCACGTCAGAATTAAGACCTGCTAAGAATTGGGCCATGTCACTGGCAGTGTCCACCAAGGTTTTTGGGTCCCCTGGGTTAGCGCTGTCTAACGTGCTGAAACCGTGCATTACGGCTGCGTCCCAAGATCTGCGGCCAATCACGCCGAGTTTGTTTTCCAAATGATAATCCAGCCCGGCTCCCGGCTGTGTTTCCAGATAGACGTCGTAATCTAAGCCAGCCTGATCTGTGAAAGACTTAAACAGTGCCGGAACCCCCCCGATGCCTAGGTTGTTGAGGTCGGTCACCGACTCTGAGCGATAGTACATCGCAGCCGAGCCATAGCCAAAAGTAAAGCTGTTGCCAATAAATAACAGGCTTGTTTCGGCTGCGGCAGTAACGCCCGTTAGTAAGAGGGTGAGGCCTGAAAGCATGGCTGTGATAAATTTCATCTTTGTCTTCCTGTTGTGCTTGTTACTGTTGTATTGGCAGCAGGATAAAAGCTCTGCCGAGTCATGTCCATCCATTCTTTGGCAGTCACCTCGCGCAGATTGGTGAAAAAGAAAGCACCATAATGACACTTAACCACTGTTCTTTTGTATGACAACCATGGTCCAATATTGTCTTAATTAGGTGTCGAGAATCTTAATAAAATGTGGATTTGTCCAGTCTGTCGTTGGCCGCTGTTGCTGACGGGGAAGCAATGGCAATGTGAAAATGGTCACAGTTATGATCGCGCCAAAGCTGGCTATGTAAATTTACTGCTGGCGAACCATAAAAGCGGGTCCGATCCCGGTGACAGCAAAGCTATGATGACGGCTCGGCGTTCTTTCTTGGAGGCTGGGCACTACCTCCCGCTAGCTGAGTCACTTAGCCTATTGATTGCCTCGCACAAACCTGAAAAAACGCTAGCCCTTTATGATGCAGGCTGTGGCGAAGGTTATTATCTAGCAGCTATAACAGCAGCACTGATTCAGTCAGGGATAAAAATTACGGCAGCTGGAAATGACATTTCTAAACCAGCCATCGAAAAAGCGGCAAAGAAATACAAAGAACTAGGTTTTGTAATCGCCAGTAATTTCAAAATTCCAGTGGCGAGTGCCAGTCAGAATGTTGTTTTGCAAATTTTTGCACCAGTGGCGGCAAGTGAGATGCGCAGGGTATTGGTCGATGACGGAATTTGGTTGCAAGTGAGTCCGGCTCAAGAACACCTCACACAGCTAAGGCAAGCTGTCTATGAAACCGCACATGACCATGTGGTAGACGATGTGATACCCGAAGGCTTTAAACTCATGGCCTCAAATAGGCTAAGTTTTAATTTCGAATTGTCCGACCTGCAAAGTAGAAAGGATTTACTGATGATGACGCCGTACTATTGGAGTATGGCGCAAGTGAATGTAGATGCCGTGATAGAGAAGATTACATCGCTTAACGCCGATTTTTCAATTCGGGTACTAGCAAAACAATCGATGGTTTAACCTTAAGAAATCACTAAAAGCGGAAATAGACATGGGTAACTCTCTACAGGATCAATTGAAAAACTCCGGCTTGATCGACGATAAAAAAGCCAAACAGCTTAAGCGCGCAAAGTCGAAAGAGGAGAAGGTGGCTCGCAAAGCCAGCGGGAAAGGCCTCGCAGTTGATGAGAGAAAGCTGGAGCTAGATCGAAAGAAAGCTGAGCAGGTAGAAAAGGACCGGAAGTTAAATCAAGAAAAAAATGCTAAGCAGCAGCACAAAGCGGTTAATGCTCAGATAAAACAACTGATTCAGAAAAACTCGATTGTTCTTGGTGCTGAAGGAAAAGGCGGAGACAAAAAATACAGCTTTGCAGACGGGGGCAAAATTAAGCACCTTTGGATTAGCCAGTTACAGGTTAGCCAACTTAGTCAGGGTCAGATTGCTATAGTTCGAAGTCTAGATAAGGCGGTTTTGGTGCCGTTGATTGTGGCAGAAAAGATTGCCCAGCGAGATCCTAGCGCAATACTTTTCAAAGCAGAAAAAAATGTGACTCTAGCGGCAGACGACCCCTATGCTGACTATAAAATTCCTGATGATTTGGATTGGTAATCAGGTGGGCTACTTTCAACGCTCAGCTATAAATTCCAGCTATAAATTCAATCTACGAGGTCTAGCTACAAGTTCTGTGACTTTCTCTTTGCCTTAACTAAGGCTGGCTAGCTAATCTGGGTTTGAGAATATTTGGTATGGATTAATAGCCCTGCCTCAAACGCCTTATTATTTTTATCATGCGGCAGTAGATTCAATATGGTTCAGCCGGCTAGGCTTTTGCCACGCAGCAACCACGCAGCCGGAAACTATTAGCGCTGTCCCTAAAACTGTTGAAGCGGTCACAGTCTCATCGAATACCATCCACCCCAAAATCGATGCCCAAACAAATGCGCTGTATTCTACTGGTATTAATGCCTTGGCGGGCGCTCTGGCATAGGCCCATGACATCATTAGAAGAGACACGACCCCTAATCCGGCCGCCGCCGCGATATTGGGGATTAGGTCGACGCTTGGTAGGACAGCTAAGAAAGGTGCCAGAGCACCGAATAAAACAATGACGGTGCAGTTTTGGAAAAAGGCTATTTCAAAAGGTTTTGCGACTAATGACTGCTGCCGCTGTAAGATAATATTATAGGCGTAGAGCACAGCCGATGTCATGACCGCGGCTATGCCTTTGCCTGTTTCCTCGCTGTAGTCGCCGCTGAGTCGGCCAACAATCACGATAGAGGCACCAAACAAACCGATGACCGATGCCGCTATTGCCTGTTTCCCGATCTCTTCTTTTAAGACTATCGCTGCCAAATAAAGTGCTATTAAAGGGGCTATAAAAGTTAGTCCTATGGCCTGCGCAACGGGAAGATATTTTAGCCCCCAGAAAAATAAAAAGGCCATTATCGAGGTAACGAATCCCCGCCAGACATGCAGCCTTAGTGTGCTAGGGGAAGGCCATCTGGGCCGACGCCAGCAGTAAAGTATTCCGGCCATGACAACCCCAAGGCAGCTGCGCCACAGCATGGCATTGTAAGAGCCAATCTCTAAAGAAAGGCCTTTCATAACAACATCCATGCCGGCATAAGTTGCGATTCCGCATCCGGCCGCGGCGAAGGCTATTTTGCTAAGTTTGTCTGAGTTCACAATTACGCCCTGAGTGCGCGCTCTATTTTAAGCCTGTTTCGGCCATTTAGTGAGCTAACGCGATGGTAGCAAGAATAGTGATTCAAAAGACTAAAACAGGAAACTTAAACAGGTCTATGCTGCTTAGATTGGAACGCAGGTCTGAAGGTGCGCGCCTGGTTATTTGTAAGCGCCTAATTTTTAACAGTCCTACTCGAAGAGAATTTTGTTCCGATGCCTGCGCCTCATGCGTTATTGATACGAAATTTCAGGAACCAGACGTTTCTTTATAAGTGAACTGTAGCATAAATATAGATGGCTAAACCTTAGCTCTTTAATCTATGTTTTTGCCGTAATACTGGATTATGCCATCGACATGGCCTGCTCACTAAGTCTAGAAATTTCATGCCATTGCTTGCCTTCAATAAGCTTACGGCTGACCATCCAAGAACCCCCAACACAAATTACGTTGGGTAAAGCTAGATAAGACTTGTAGTTGTCCGAACACACACCGCCTGTAGGGCAAAAGCTGGCTTCGGGGAATGGCGCGGTCAATGATTTTAAAAGAGTCGTGCCGGCCACGGCCTCGGCGCATTTTCCAAGTTCGTCTGTGAGTCCGGGACTTACTGCAAAATCGACTCTCAGTTTGGCGAGATCTCGATCTCCCCCTATAATGAGAATATCGCAGTCCATAAGTCCGCGTTGCTGTTTTTCTGGTTTAATGAGATCTGAATTAGGAATCGTTTACACTAAATATTGAGCAAATATCTTGCCCCAAAATAACACTAGTGGGCGTGTATGCAGCAACTTCAGAATTGAATCAGCATAGCAGGCGGCAGGACAATTCGCTTATTTCAAAATTGGCGTAACCAGCAAAAGCGGTTTTATGCCAGCGAGTTGCGGTGTTGGCTTGGGCAGATGAAGATTGCGTTACTTTAAGCCTAAAATTTCGTATATCCCGTTGGTTTTAAGACTTACGACTACCTCTTGATTGCTGCTGTTTCGCCAGTACCAGCCATGAGAGCCAGTGAAGGGCGCAATAATAGAGCCTTTCATTTCGCTGCTTGTGGCTTCAGCAAAGCTTTTGAAAAACCCTGTCGTGTCTCCCTGTGGCTCGCCATGGAGATCAAAATAGAGATCGCTGCCGCTGCTCCATTCGTAATTTAATTCTTCATATTGCTCGACGAAAAATTTGTATTCCAGGCCGCTATTAGCCGCGATGACAATTGCTGTCGCATCTTCTCTATTGCTTTTATCGGCCGTGTTGGTGTCCATACTTGAGGCGGGATTAGACGCAGGTACTGCAAGAACCGTTAAACCCAAGGCGCCGCCAACACCCGAAGGGTCAATGTTGTATTCAGCGGGAAGCACTACCGTAACAAAAATAACCAAGGCAATGCTGAAAGCCGCTATTAGCGCCTTCGCTAAAGTCTTTGTAGACTGAATGGGGAGGGTATCTTCACTCATGCTAGGCTCCAGGCGCGATAACAAATCCGGTAAGTTGATAAAGCGCAAGGATGAACCCGCCACTCATTAATAGTGTATTGCTGATGGTTGAGAATTTTAGATAACTATCAAAACGGCGCCAGTAGCTGAGCACAATAAGAACGAAACTAAGCGCGATAAATTGCCCAATCTCAACCCCAACATTAAACGCGAGCAAATTTTGTAGCAGGCCATCTCCGCCAAAGCTAAACTCTTGCAGTTTTGTAGCGAGCCCAAAGCCATGGAACAGGCCAAAGATTAATACAGCAGCTCGAGTATCCGGTTGAAAGCCAGTTAGGCGTTTGAAACCGCCGAGATTATCAAAGCCTTTATAAACAATGGAAAGACCAATGACCGCATCAATTAAGAAGGCATTCACTTGGATGTCGTTGTATACGCCGTAAAGGAGTGTGAGGCTGTGACCGACAGTAAAGAAGCTCACGTAGATCAAAACGTCTTTGGTTCTGTATAAGAAAAAGATCACACCCACTAAAAACAGAAGGTGATCGTATCCTGTAAGCATGTGTTTAGCACCAATATAGAGGAAAGGTACAATCGCCCTGCCTTGATTGGTGATGAGAAATTGCTGTGTGCTTTCATCAACTCCATGTGCCATTAAAGCTGCCGGCAATAAGCTAAGCAAAATAAGCCAGAGAAATTGCTTATAGCGGGCTACAGGTTTGGCCATCAGTTAATTCTCAGGGTTTTGGTGTGACATTAGCTATTCTAATCTTTTTTGATTTAGAGTGCTTTGAATTTAAGGCGTGAAGTGTCGGAGTAAATATTCTAGGTTGTACGGGTTACGCAGGATTTTACTCAAAAAAAAGGACACAACTCGAGTCGCGCCCTGTTTACTTTTGAAGCTTGGTATTTCTTATTACTTAACTCGCTTCATTGTGGTGTAGCGATGAGACATTAGCTTTCCGTTACCCCAGTTTTCAGTGCGAGTTACGTAAGTGTCTTCATCAATGATTTTGATGTTGCTGGCATGAGCGTGATAATCCGCATCCACATCCATGTTAGTGCCTTTGGTGAATTTAAAATCAATAACACCTTCCTGGCCAGTACTTGCAAAAGTCATTGAAGGTTGATTTCCGATAGCACAGTAGTGAGTATGAATTAGCTCGTTTTTGCCATCTTGGTGATACATGCTAATCATTTCTGATGGCGTGCCAGCGCCAAATGTTTGCATCACTGAAGAATTACCGATGTTTTTGAATGAAACAGTAGTGCTTGATACAGATGCAGCTTCTCTGTCTTGACCCAATTGAACAACTTGCGCTTCTCCCGTCCAAGTACCTTCTAGCTTGAGCATGGTCTGAAATGCTTCGTCTGGAGAGAAACCTTCGCCAGCAAGAGTAGTTGAACTTAGCAATAGCGCTGCTGTTGAAAGTGCAGCAATCTTTATTCTTTTCATTAGAACGTCCTTGATTATTTGGTGTTACTCGAGACTATTATGGGTATCGGGGGTTGTCAACTCGAAGTCTTAAAAGAGAATTGTCTTGTTGAGGCCTGTCGCCGGGTCATTTATAGAGCGGTCGCTCGAAACTTTGGCCATGAAAACAGCTGGTCTGACTCCGAGAGCCGTTGATCTGATTCGAAAGCGTTTAAGTGTGTCTTTTCGTAGTGTCGTAGCTCTTACTTGAGCTACCATTGCTAGGTCACCCGGCGAATCGATTAAAATGTCACTTTGGATCTAAGCTTTGGTAGCCCCCTCAAGAATTAGTCAGAAAATCAAAATAACCCCACTTACGGAATTTCTGATCAGGCCAGCACTCTATATGTGCGTATTTACAGTAAGTTTTTCCAGTTTCGGCAATGTGCTGGCACAAGAAAAGGCCAGCGATAAAGTTGTTGTAGAAAAAGTCGCAGAAAAGGTAGAAGAAATCGTCATTATCTCAACCCGAAGCCGGCGCAGTTTTGCCCAGCAGCCTACCCGAGTTGAAGTGCTTGGCGCTGAGGAGATCAACGAAAAGGTCAATATGAAGCCGGGCAGCATCCGTATGCTGCTTAATGAAAGTACAGGTATCTATGTGCAGCAAACCTCGGCAACCAGCTTTAATTCCAGTATTCGTATTCAAGGGCTGGATGGCAAATACACCCAACTCTTGCGCGATGGTATGCCGCTTTACGGTGGTTTTTCTGGTGGCTTAAGCTTATTGCAAATTGCCCCTTTGGACTTGCAGCAGGTAGAGCTGGTAAAAGGTGCTTCTTCAACGCTTTTCGGAGGTGGTGCTATCGCAGGGCTGGTTAATCTTATCAGCAAAACTCCTGGATCAGAATCAGAGCGCTCCTTATTGTTGAACGGGACTTCCGCAGGGGGTTTGGATGTCAGCGGTTTTTTCTCCGGAATGAATGATGGGCTCGGTGCGACATTATTTACCTCGATTAACCGAAGTGAGGCCTATGACCCAGCTGACAATGGCATCAGCGCGATTCCGGAATTCGAGCGCGTTACGTTCAGTCCACGTTTGTTTGTTGAAAGAGAAAACAGCGAGCTCAGCTTTGGTGTGAGTGCTGTTGTCGAAGATCGTCTTGGTGGCAGCATGGATTACATCGAAGGCAACAGGAATCAGCCGGCTTATTTTGAGGACAGTGAAACAACACGCCTAGCTACCCAATTTCAATTCAACTATCACCTAGCCTCTGGCGATGAATTGGTTCTTCGTAATAGTGTTAATTATTTTGACCGAGACCTGCAAATTCCTGATTTCAATTTCTCCGGAGCACAAGTCTCAAGCTTCAGTGAGGCTCACATACTCAGAGAGGCTGGCACGGGTGAATTGATTGCAGGTTTCAATCTTTGGACTGATGATTTCGATCAGGCAGGGGAAGTGCAGGCACTTGCTCACGACTTCAGTAGTCGTACTTTGGGGGCTTTTATTCAGCGGACTATTTCACTGGGTGAGAAGATGATTCTGGAAAGTGGTTTGAGAGTGGATCACACCTCCAGCTATGGTAGTTTTGTATTGCCTAGAATTTCGCTGCTTTTTACACCGTCTTCAAATACAACCGTAAGAGTCGGCGGTGGTTTAGGATATAAGGAGCCCACACCTTTTACCGAGGCGGCAGAGATGCTTCAATTTAGGGGAGTGCTTCCTTTGGATTCGGATAATCTCGAAGCTGAGCGATCGGCCGGAGTCAATATCGATATAAATAGGGCATTCCAGTTGACCAATGATTTGTCTTTTAATATTAACTGGCTTTTGTTTTATACCCGAGTAGATGATCCTCTAAGCTTGGCGCCAGAGGGGGAAAGTCAATTTGTCTACCGTCAAATAAATGATTATCTTGACACAAGCGGAACTGAAATTAATGCGGTGTGGCGCTGGCAGGATCTAAAATTGTTCCTCGGATACACTCATGCCGATGTTGTAGAACATCGGCAGGGCAGCAATTTTGATTCTTCGTTGATCCCCCAAGAGCGAGTCAATTCAGTCTTAGTTTATGAGCGCGAAGATGACTTGCGGATAGGGTTGGAAGCCTACTACTTTAGTTCCCAGCAACTTACCGACGGCACTAGAAGTCGGGATTATTGGATATTTGGGTTGATGATGGAAAAAATATTTAGCGATGACTTCTCCTTTTTTCTGAACTTCGAAAATTTTACTGACACGCGTCAAACTCGCTTTGACCCATTGTTTACAGGCTCTCTTGCGAACCCAGTTTTTAACGACATCTATGCGCCTCTTGATGGCTTTGTAGTCAACGGTGGGGTTAAACTGAATTTCTAGATAATCGATTTGGATAATGGAAGAGCAAGAGCTGTTGGTTTGAAAACTGGTGGGGGGGTTAAACTGATAGGGCGCTTGCTTAGCTGCTTTCTCGTTTAGGCGGCATGCATTGTAGGTCGTTAGCTGATCTAAATTTGAATGGAAAGTTGCTCTTGGCTTTTGGGGGATGAATAAATGTTGAAAAGGTTTTTGGTCAGAACACTTAGCTATGGTTTGTTATTTCTATCAGGTCTCGTGCACGCGCAAGATTTTGAGTTTTATTCCGACCTCGCCCAGCATTGGTATGAGGGCGGTAGTTACTTTGAGTGGACATCAACAACTGCAAACAACGACAATGCAAAACTGAATGTCTTCTATCAGACCTTTGGCGATAGCTCAAAGCCGCAGCTGTTAATAGTGCATGGGTTTCCAAATTCAAGTTTTGATTTCTACAAGCTTATTCCACTATTACAAGATGACTACTACATTGCAGCGCTTGATTTTCCTGGTTCAGGATTTTCGGATAAGCCGCTCGATGGCTTCTCCTACATGTTAGAAGATAATGCTCGGTTACTGGATCATTTTGTCAGGGAGGTTGTGGAGTTTGATGATTTTGCTTTATTTACTCATGACAGGGGCGTCAGTATTGGCCTTGCCTTTCTAGGGCGCTATTTAGATGACTCGAATCCTGAATATCACATCAACTACCACTTTCTTTCCAATAGTGGGATGTTTTTGCCGCTGGCAAACCTGGTGCCATTCCAATATACCTTGTTAGATGCACAAAAGGGGCCGGCTATGATTGCGGCACGCAAAGCGGCGCCGAGAAGGAATAGTGGAAGTCCGGAGCAGCTGGCTTATTCTGATATCTTTCAGTTTAATGACGGAATTAGCGCGCTTTTACATGTGGGGCGGTATTTATTGGAGCGTGCTGAAAATGAATTCAGGTGGCTAGACAATCTAACTCGCAGTCCAGTTCCCGTTGCCTACATGTGGGGCTTGCTAGACGATGTTAACCCAATTCGGATTCCCAATTATGTTTGGCTGAATTATTTAAATGACCGCGAAGTAGAAAGTTCGTTCTGGATTCTGCCAACGGCAGGGCATTATCCGCAGCGGGAAAAACCCGAGCAGGTGGCCAAAATAGTGAGAATGGCATTGGCTGGAGAGGTGCCTGAACGCGCATTTGAAAGTGACTTTATGCGCAGCTATGGCGCCAGTAGAGAAGCTGAGGATGGCATCTTTGTGGGACATTCCGATGTTAGGAAGATGGAATTCCCTACCACTATCATTTACACGCCTGAAGGTTACATATCTCAATGACCCCGCGAAAATCACTAATCTTGGTGAGCCGCAGCTTAGCAGATCCCAGTAAGTTGCCTCATTGGGATCTGCTTGAATAGAAATATCTAGTACAGATCTAGGCCGAGTTTGCCGCGAGGAACCCGGTATCCTGCATCTTGCACATAATCGGGCCCGATCGAAGCTATAGTAGGAGTGCCGCTGCCTCGCATAGTTATAAGCAGTTCTCTATTGAGTAAGTCCAATACCCTTTCTACTCCCGCCTGACCAAATGCACCCAAGCCAAAGCAATAGGGCCTGCCGATTCCGACGGCTGAGGCGCCCATCGCTAGCGCTTTGTAGATATCGGTGCCGCGGCGAAATCCGCCATCGACAACTATTGGCACTCGGCCATTTACGGCATTAATAATTTCAGGCAAGCATTCAATGGTTCCTAGCCCAGTTTCGGTGGCGCGCCCACCGTGGTTGGAGACCCATATTCCGTCGGCACCATTTTGCACCGCGAGAGCTGCGTCCGCGCCGACTTCGATCCCTTTAATAACTACATTCATGTTGGTCACTTCTTTCATGCGGCCGATGACATCCCAGGTCAATTGCGAGCTGTTGAGGCCAACGCCCTGCATGTTAAAACCTTCCAGCATAGGTTTGGCCTGGCCTTGATGGCAGGACGAGCAGTTGCGAGTGTCTTCACGGGTTAGAAATTGGCTGGTTTCAGTGTTGCGCCCACCTGGTAAGTCGATGGTTAGGCAGACAGTAGTGCATCCCGCCGCCTCGGCTCTTTGTAGCATTGCAACGGTGTATTCCCAGCGAGTGGTTGGATAAAGCTGATGCCATATAGGCGCGCCCCGCGCTTCGCTTACCTTCTCCACAGAGGTTGAGGACTGCGTAGACAGAACCATGTGGTGGCCTTTTGCCGCTGCGGCCCTAGCTGTGCCCAGTTCCGCATCCCCATGGTATGCACCTTGACTGCCTACTGGGCAAAGAAAAATAGGTGAACTCGCCTCAGAGCCTAAAACGTTAACCGATATATCGGTTTGGCTGACATCTACAAGTCGTCTGGGTCTTATTTGAAAGCGAGAAAATCCGGCTCGGTTTGCTCTTAAGGTCAGGTCACTGTCGACACCGGTTGCGAGATAGCCTAGATGCGCCGGAGGAATTTTTTCTCGAGCAATGGCTTCCATTTCGAAAACATTAATGACCTCCGATGGGTCCTTGATGCGTTCGCCAATCGTCTCTTCTACTTCCTGAGCAAAAGCGGAATAATTGGTGAGCAACGGGCTAGCTGCTAAAAACTTAAGGAAATCTCGACGTTGGGCCATACTGCTCTCCGAAAAACTGAATGTTGATTCTGATTGTGATTATTATTTAGCCCATAAAGCTATCTTTATGGGCGCAAGATGTCCAGTCAAAGGGGCCCGTAATTATGTTCATTGATCATGGCTTTGCCTATTATCCAACTACGTATGTCAATTAAGCTCGCCATATAGACAGATTGATTAGATGCGCAGAGGACTAATTCGAGTTAAGGTAAAAAATACAGCGAGATCACAATAATAAATTAAGCCTTTTTTTTGTTGAGCATCTTTCACAGCATCTCAAGCTGCTGGCAGCTGCACTGAGCGGGAAAATTAGGTGTGTGATTGCGCTTAATTAGATGCTAGATCAACGGTTTGTGATAGCTCAAAACAATTGGTTTAATACTCTGAGTCTGGGAGCGAAAGAATGAAAAAATCATTTAGTTATGTCGCAGCATTGGCTGTGTTTACGGGGGCGATATTTGCTGTGGCAGCGCAAGATTACCAGCCACCAAAAACACTCTTTGGGGTGCCCGATGTTCAAGGTGTCTGGACCTATCAAACCAGGACTTCTTTGCAGCGGCCAGGGCTTTACGAGACATTGGAAATAGACAAAGAAACGATGCTGGCTAAAATGATTTCCACGGATGAGTACAATAAGATTCTTGCCGAAACCGGGGCTGAGGGCCCCAGCGGCGGTGCGGTTGGTGCTTATAATGATTTCTGGTTTGCGCCGGGAGAAGCCTTAGCGTTTATGAATGGGAAGTACCGCACTTCGCTAATTGTAGATCCAGCTGACGGACAGATTCCTTGGCAAGAAGAGGGTCAGAAAACTCGTCAGTCTCAGCGTAAAAATTTGTTAATGGGCAATGAGCGAAGTGATGGGCCGGAAGGCCGAGCTCTAGCAGACCGCTGCCTTGTTAGCTATGCATCCACTATGCCCTTTGTAAGTAGTTTCTATAATAACAATATGCAAATAGTGCAGACACCTGGTCATGTTATGTTGCTAGCTGAAATGGTACACAATGTTCGTGTTGTGCGCATCGATGCAGATTTTCGCAATCTTCCATTCCGGCAATGGCTGGGGGATTCAATCGGTTATTACGAGGAAGACACCTTGGTTGTAATCACCAAAAACTTCAGCCCTTGGCAGATAAAGGAACATTTAATTTCTGAGAATGTAACGTTAACAGAGCGCTTTAGACGAGTTGCCGAGGACGAAATGCATTACTCTTTTACTATCGAGGATCCGGAGCTTTATACTCAAGCATGGACAGCTGAAATGCCTATGACAACGCTAGATGAGCAGTTATATGAGTACGCTTGTCACGAGGGTAACTATTCTCTCCCCTCTATTCTAGCTGGTGCGCGTCGTGAGGAAGTTGATGCGGCAGATGATTAGTAAGCATTCAAAAAATTAATTCTGTGAAATAAAAAAGGGCCGTCTGGCCCTTTTTTATTTGTTGATTCAATCGGTGTCTGGGGAGGGAGTATGCCCAAGGCTTTGACGCTAAGTGTCAGGAACTGACTCCAACTCCGTGGTCTTATTTTCTAAATGGCGGCTCGAGCTGATGGAGCCGGGAAAACACATCGACGTGAGAGTGTTCCGCGATCGAAAGGCTGCCATCTTTTTTTAGTCTGGCCGAGTCGGTCAGCTATTACGTGTAAAACATGAGGGTGAAAACCCATGCCGATGTGACTGCCAAAAACTTCTACGTTTTCATTTGTCTTTTCAACGTGCTCAATGCAAGACTGCCAAGGCACGACACCATCGGTCTTGCTGTAAACGGCAGTACAAGGAACAGGGGGTGCTATTTTAGGGTCTGTAGTTAGTCGCTGCTTTTGCGCATTCTCTGGTGTTACCCCGGCCATCATCTTAAAAAGCCTTGTAAGAAATGGGTGTGATGTACCATTAGAGAGAGAGCCAAATGGACTGCCTAGGGTGATGACCATTCTCACTGATTCAGGGTTCAAGCGAGCAAGTTCTCTCGCATAAACTCCACCCAAGCTCTGGCCAATAATGGTTATAGGTTTGGTACTTTGAGCGGCTAGGGTTTCAAAATTACGAATCAAATCTTCGTGTTGAGATTGACCGCCGTTGTTGCGGCCAAGATCCCAAGGCAAAGCCTCGTAACCCAAGGTGCTGATGAAGCGCCTTAGAATAGAGGTAGATCTATCCCCTGCCATAAAACCTGGAATCACAAGAACTTTATGGCCATCGGCCTTAGGTGCTTGGGCAACCAATAAAGGCAAAGTCAGGGGTAGCGTGCTGGCTTCAATTCCCGCACGAATTAACTCGCTTAATGCGATCAGTCCAGAAGGTGGTGCACTCGGGCCATCGACTTCTTTATATGCGATGTTCAATAGATATCTCCCTTTAAATTTTAACTTTGCCGCCTGCTTGATCACTTAAACCATCAACATCGAAAGTCATCATAACTAAGTCATGAGAAACGCCCTTACGGTCAACAATGAAGTCGGCTAGCAGTGCCTCCGCTACAAAACCCAGTTTCCCGAAAGCAGTTTGAGCGTCTTTCTGTTCTGATGTCATACGCGCTAAAATCTTAGTTAGTTCATTATCACGTGCAATATCGAAGATATGTGAGATCAACAGCCGCCCTAGCCCTTGGCTACGCATTTGTGGGGCTATGTTTACGCGTATTTCGCCCACTTTACGGGTCCAGGGGGCGGTTTCTTTATGAACGGTGGCATAGCCAACGAGTTCATCACCGGCGTAGGCTACTAGAGAAATTGAGCTGCCAGTTTTTATGTTGTTCAGCCACCCATCGATTGATTCTTTTTGAGTTAAATCAATAGTCAAAAAGAGTAAATCTTCTTCGGGTAGCTGTTTCGCAAAGGCCATGATGGCGGAACGATCATCCGCATGCATAGCTTTAAGCGTTATAGACTTGCCGCTTTTAAGCTCTGCGGTTTGAGGGTAGTCACTGAGTGGATCACTTGCTGTTTTTTTCGTCATCAGTTTTCTTTAGTTTCCGCTAAGTTGTTCTGCATGGTCTCGTGCCTCGGCCAACAATTCATCGAATGCATCACTGGTGGCTTGGGTAAGTACTTCTATATCGGGCATTAGTCGAGGTTCGCAAATATAGTTGATAAAGAGCTTTTTATTATAACTTAAGACAGTGGTGCTGAACCCAACGTTCCCGCTGAGTATAAGTAAGCCAACGGTTTCAAGAACTTTGTGTCCAGCTAAATAGAGAGGAACTTGCACGCCAGGTACATTGGTGCAGATAAAGTTAATTCCTGGGTTCGGCGGTCTCCAGCCAAGGTCAGGCATAATCGGTAGTGGAAATTGAGCGGCCCAAACTGTTGGGTCTAAGTCGGTGCCGACCAGCTGAGTCGGCGCCATAGCTATAGGCCAGACGCCGTTTGCCGCCTCAGTGGTGAGGGTCATTGCCTGCGCATCTTGGTTTTCTTTAATGCCTCCCATCTCCGCGCACACAGCTGCTAATCGGCTTCGCGCAGCCATTGGCCATGCTGGTAACAGAGGGAAAATAGCGGACACCTGATTTCCCAAAGCACCTTTCAAATCTTCGGTACGAACATTCACCGGGCACATAATGCGCATGTGCTTGTTTTCGACAGATTGTTTACGGTTTTTAAGGTATCTCGCCATCCCTTCGCTGACGACTGACAATACGACATCGTTGATAGTGCCACCGAACGCTCGGCGAACCTCTCTAATTTCGTCAAAGGAGCGATTTAAATAGTTTACTTTTCGCTTTGGACCGACCAAAGACGAATTAAATGGCGCTGTGATAGCGGGTTTAGTAATGAAATTGCTAAAGACTGTTGTTGCTCTTCGGATCAGGTCGCGCTGTTCTTTGTTGTTTGGGAACCAGTCAGCGGGATTAATCTTGGTTAGTGAGCGCATATTTTCAAACAAAGCTTCTTGATACAGCTCCAAAGGACCTTGGCGAGCAGCCGCCGGTGCAGGTTCAGCCGGAGGTTCTGGTGGTGTTGGATTAGGCGAAAAATCATAAATGATTTGCATCAGCTCCACCCCAGACGCGCCATCGATAAGCGCATGATGGGTGATATTGAGCATCAGGGTTTTGCCATCTAGCCCGCTTATGAAGTGGTTCTCCCACAGGGGCTTTGAGCGGTCCAACATGGTTTCGTTGATTGTTACCGCGAAATCCAAGCCGTCCTGATGACTGGAGCCTTCTGGAAGCTGGTGGTGAAACAGGTGCCTGTTGAGATCAAAATCAAGGTCATCCGCCCATTTCGGGTGGCCCATACTATAGGGCACCATAACTACCTTGCGCTGATAAGCGGGCAAAAGATGTATGCGGTCCTTAAAATGGGTGTAAACATTTTCGAAAGACGGCTCTCCCTCAATTACAAAAATTGAAGAAATATGCATAGGTCCACTAGCAGTTTCTGCATATAAAAAAGCAGCGTCGGTTGCGCTTAATCTCATCTTATTCATCTTTTTTTGACTTCTTTTACTCATAGTAGCACAGACATGTGAAAGAAAAACTAGGCGCGGCCAAGCTCTAAATGTAAGGTTTGCTTTAAATATTGTTATGTAAGGTATGCCTTACAATCAGTCGCTAAGATGGCTCCTACAATTTTGCTAGAGCGGTATCGTATTGAGGGTGCGAAGCCTTCTCGATTGCCAGTATCAATAAATATTTGGGTGACTAATCTAAACAGAGAAACAAAGCACAAACACAGTTCACAAAACATTTTATGTTTTCTATGGCTCTGTTTTTAGTGACGCATGCGTTTGCAATCGCAACAGTTTTCGAAAAACCAATAGAGGCAATTTTTAATCCTGAAACTTAGGTGGACTCTAATCATGATCAAAATTATAGGAAGCACTAGGCACTAAAATAGTGATTGGGATATTTCTCTGCGTCCGTTGACGACTACATGAGAAGAAAAAGAGTGGGGGGGCTTTATTGGCATGAGTGGCTCAACCTGACCCCCTTACTCTCACCTCCTTAATTCTGTATTCTTATCT
Organism: Pseudohongiellaceae bacterium; assembly: GCA_047617605.1. Taxonomy (GTDB): domain Bacteria; phylum Pseudomonadota; class Gammaproteobacteria; order Pseudomonadales; family Pseudohongiellaceae; genus UBA9145. The sequence continues at coordinate 83,466 of JBLGBJ010000010.1, forward strand.
TGATTCACAACAGCTAATCGAAAAAAGCGAGAAAACTATGAAAAGAATATTTCTGTTCGCTGCAGCAATGCTTATAAGCACGGCGGTGGTTGCCCAGTCATTTAATGAATGGAAGATAATTCACGCAGGGACATTATTAGCAGATGCGCGAGAGGAAACGAAAACTGAGCAAAGCATAGTTATCAGAAACAATGTCATTGTTGAAATTCGTGACGGTTATGTATCGCCTAGTCAAGTTAGTGGCGCTGGCAATGCAAAAGTTATCGACTTAAAAACCCAGTTTGTGATGGCCGGCCTTATTGATTCTCATACTCATATTCTTTCTCAGCAAGAAGCTAATGGCCGGGAAATTCGAGTAACCCGTTCATCGGAGTTTAGCACCTTGATGGGTGTTGAGTTTGGCATGCGGACGCTGCGGGCAGGTTTTACCACGATTAGAAATGTTGGGGCAGATCGAAACGCTATCTTTGCTCTGCGTGATGCAATCAATCAGGGGATAGTGATGGGGCCGCGAATCAAAGCCGCAGGTCAGGGCTTAAGTCCAACGGGAGGTCACGGTGATGCAGGTGGTTTTCGCGATGACATCTTTGGGCATCCGCATTCTGGTATTTGTGACGGCATGGCTGAGTGCCGTAAGGCGGTTCGTACACAAATCAAGTACGGCGCAGACCACATTAAGTATGTAGCCACCGGCGGCGTGCTCAGCCAGACGGCAACAGGCACAGGTCAACAATTTACCGATGAAGAACAGGTCGCGCTAGTACAAGCGGCTCATGCTATGGGCCGGAAGGTAGCCGCTCATGCTCATGGTAAAATAGGTTTGGAAGCGGCACTTCGCGCCGGAGTTGACTCTATCGAGCATGGCTCTTATCTGGATGAAGGGACAGCGAAGTTATTTGTGGCCACTGGCGCATATTATGTTCCGACTTTAATCGCGGGTTATACGGTGGCGCGAATTGCCACAGAGCGACCCGAATTTTTTGTGCCAGCGGTACGTCAAAAAGCCTTAGAGGTGGGGCCAATTATGAAAAATGCACTGCGGATCGCTTATGAAAATAATGTGAAGATAGCGTTTGGTACCGATGCCGGCGTTAACGATCATGGCACCAATGCCTATGAAATGGTGTTGATGAGTGAAGCGGGCATGCCAGAGCGAGACATTTTGATTTCAGCAACGGTGAATGCTGCAGACCTTATGGATTTAACAGACATTACCGGCACCATTGAGGCAGGAAAAGATGCCGATATTATTGCTTCTCAGGACAGTCCGTTAGAGAGCATTGCCACACTTCTTAAGCCGACCTTCGTTATGGCACGAGGTAATGAAATAAACTTAGACGTGCCTCCTATTGATCTGTTCCCGTGGCCTAACCTTTAAAGCGGTAGCGATTTAGGCAAAAGAGTTGAAGCCTTGTCTTGCGGCGTTCAAAATACTGGACAATGGCGTACTCGGAAGATACATTTTGCTTGTCCTATGATTAGGCACGAAGACTGGGCGCGAGCTCTCGATTCAACCCTAGTCATTTTGTTAACACTCTGCACGGGAGATAAATATGATAAGAAAGTCCCTGTATTCCCTAACACTTGTGGCGGCGCTTGCGGTTTTCGCAAGTCCAGCTCAGGTCTCTGCTCAGGCTACGGAATCGGTTGTGCCATTCAAAGTCGGCACTTTTGCGATTAACGATTTGCCCACTGTTGGCTTAGTCCTACAAGATGATCAGCTGATCATTGATTTGGCAGCGGCAAACCGCGCGATGGAATTAAGACCGCAATATAGTGCCATTACTATGCCCAAAGACATGCTTGGTCTCATAGAACAATACGGCTACGGTTTAAAGTTTCGGATCTATGAGGTGGTTAACTGGCTTACTGAAGAGAACTTGCTAAGCGGCAGTGATCGCCCGAGCTATGTGCATCCTGTGGACTCAGTAGACATCATGGCTCCGATCCAATACCCGAGCAAGCTCATGAACGCCGCGGTGAATTTTTATACCCATGCCTGTGAAGGCTGTAATGCCGATGAGCAGGCTGCTAGAAACAGAGAGCGTCGAGAGAGTAGAGGGGTTCCGTATTTATTCCTCAAGCCAACTCGTGGTGCAATCATCGGTGACGGTGATGACATTATTATGCCTTATGGGCGTGATCGTATCGAATGGGAAGTAGAAATGGCAATCGTTTTTGGCCGTACCGGCAAGTACATCTCGGCAAATCGTGCTTACGATCACGTGTTCGGCTATATGGTCGCAATGGATATATCTGACCGCGGCGGTCGTCCACCAGGTGGCTATGGTTCCGGTTCGGATTGGTTTGTGGGCAAGGGTCATGACACCTTCGCACCTCATGGTCCTTGGATCGTGCCGAAAGAATTCTATGGTGATCCCATGGAGCGTCTGCACCAGACTCTAGTCATTGATGGCGTAACAGTTCAGGAAGCTAGGGCAGGAGACATGATTCATAATATTCCTGAGCTCATCGAATATGCCTCATCTCTTATCACTATTTTCCCTGGTGATGTTATGCAGAGCGGAACGTCAGGTGGAACTGGTGCTGGTCGGGTAGAGCGCGCGTCGGGCTCAGGCTACCTGATTGATGGTGAGACTATTAGTGCCAACATAGAAGGTATTGGTACTTTGACTCATACTGTCAGGATTGAGAAAAGCATTCCTGATGATTTGTCTGGCTCGCAATTACCTCCGGTAAGTACGTACAGGCCTTAGCAGTTATCAGCCCTCGCTGAATTAACTAAAGGAAAAAGGGGTGTGTTTATTTTCTAAATAAACATGCCCCTTTTTTCGGGCTCTATAGAAGTTTGCTGATTCCAGTAAAATTTAGTCTTTTTCCTTTTTAATCGACTCACGATATCAACAACTTTCCTGAGAAGGTTTGCCGTGCTTTGGTCCGATTAGGCAGTCTAATTTTAATAAGCAATTCTTGTTACGAGTCAAAAATGTCACCGCATGTTGAGGGACATAAAAGGTGGAAGGCTAACCTTTTACTAAGCTAGCTCAGAGCGGCTGTGTATTTACCTATGCCAAAGATACCCTGCTACGCCGATCGGCGCTCAGCCACCATTTTAGTCGGTAATGAAAGAAACTAACTCAGAGCTGTCCAATGCCTTTATGCAGGTCTAAGCGCAGGTCTATATAAAAGGGAATCCAAAGGTTGTTCGAGGCTGGCAGTTAAAGGGCGCTATGAGCATAAGCGCTGCCAGAAAAAGATAGGTTGCTGATGTCTTGCGTTGGACCCGCAGCACTGGTTTAGCGCGCTCTTGATATTTTTAGAATGTGCAGTTTTCATGATAGGTTTTGCCCAGGGTTTTGCATGGGAAAACCTTAGAGAGAAGGCTTAAGTAGAGGAGGCGTAAGAGGAGGCGTAAGAGGAAAGGTTTGCTTGAAAAAGGTAACTTGGCGAAACAGGGGGATCGATTAATCGAGGGCGTAATCGAGTGCGAATCCAATGGCTGTAAATAAATCATACAACTATATTGGAGTCGGTGGATGCGGAAATATTGTATTTCAATTAAGCACCGCTTTGAAGCCGGCCGATTCGGTGGCTGGCAATTACTCGGGGTAGTTTTTCCAATGAGTTATTCGATACTTTAAAGGATCAGCGAGAACATTTTTGCGGGCTTTACTAACCTCACTCTTGGTCATGTCTTCGAAGTCATTAGGCAGAGTGTCGGCATTGAACTTATGCAAAATCCAATTGATTACTGCGGTAAGCTCCATGTCATCTATCGGGGCAGAAGCAGCGCCTGGAATTTGCACAAGATAATTGCGCATTTCTGGTACCTTTATCATTTCGCCAAGTTCACCGATTAATGTGGGCACGTTAGGAGGCCTGCCTTCACCGGTGACTCCATGACAGCCTGTGCAATAAAGAAGATAGTTAATGCGTGCACTGGCAGCCTGCAGCGATACCGGCGAAAAAGCTAGAAATGCAGCGGCGAGGCAGGTCAGCATGAAGTTTGTTCGATTCACTAGTTCGATTCGTCTGTTGTCCCAAGCACTAAGGAGACAGTGCAATGATAGCTAGTATTTTCAGTCCCGAAACACCACAAGACGGTATTGCTGTTGCTATTAAAGTAAACCGGCTTATCGCCTTCAGTATTGTGGCAGCTACACCGAGCACATACGGCTTTACCGCAGCAATCATTATAAGACATGAGGTAATCCCTGCCGTCCACAGGGTTTCTGCAAGTGCCTACCCACGTGATTGGAGATGGCTCGCTGCCAGGAGGGCAAGAGGTATACGTACCTCCGCAGCAGGTACATAAAGTGCCGCTCATGGCGCAGTAGCGCCAGTATTCGCAGCTTTGCGGGTCGCCGACTTCTTGGACAGAGCTTTGGGCAAACGAACGTGCTACCGGCAGCAATGGAAACGCTGCCGCACCCGCTAGCATCATTCCAAGGCGGGAGAGAAAATGGCGCCGCGATAGTTTACGCGCGAACGCTAAACTAGTGCGTTTTGCATTTTCGTCAATCCAGTAATAACTGCGATCCAGAATTTTATCAATATTCATGATGTGGTTTCCATCGCCTTAGGTGTTTCGTCTACGTTAGCGGCTACACTTTCTAAGTTACCTATGTATTCCTGCACTGAAGTAATGCCGGAATCCATCGACTCAATGAGGCTTTCCATGTGTTCTCGAGTATTAACTAAACCTTTGCCTCGCAACGTGCCGTCGGCCGCAATTAATACTGCAAAAGGCAGCTTGCTTACTTCGAAAGTCCTGCCTAGCTCCTCAGACAGTAGATAAGGAGTATCGTCCAGATTCATGTCTCGGCTATAGCTTTGATGGCTACTGATTTCATCGCCGTCGCTTGCCAATACCAGTCGCATTCTATTCGCTTCCGAGCGCACTAGCATTTGGGCCGTAGGTACCAGGGCTTTGCAAATTGGGCAAGTTGGAGACACGTATAATATAAAAGTGGCCAAGTCGTTTTTGTCGACGCCACCTATGGTTACTGTTTCACCGTTAAGAGCTGTAAGTACTAGAGCTTGAGTTAGCTCCCCGACCTTGGGGCCTGAGGTCGGCATAAGAGCGCCAGCCGGCGCAATCCGCTCGTGTAAAATCCCAACCTGCCGCGTCAATGCAAATACCATCAATGCCAATGCGATTAAGGCGATCCACAAAATGATGTTGGAGATAACTAGTGCTTCAATCATTGGCAAACCTGCCTAGATGGCCACGCCAAGATCTAATGATTTGGTTAGTGGCTATTAGTTGAGTTAGGGACGCATAGAGTAAAACAAGCACGAGTAGTGCTCCTGCCAAACCTATGTAGTCGATAGCGCCTAGCTGGCGGGCGGTAATTGGAGTGAGTGCCGTCAATGTCAATAAAGCTAGGCAAACGTTACGCCAAACTAAATTAATGGAAATGGATTGCTGGGACTCATGGCCGTTATCATCGGCAGTAGATTTTTTAGCAGATGCAAGGCTGCATCCACAGTCGATATTGGTTCTGCCGCGTAGGAGATTAATGGCAATAGCCAAGCCATAAACCACAAGGAGACAGGCGCTCAGGGCAGTGATCATTGGATAGCTCGAGCCTAATAGGCCTGCTTGAAGCCAGCCTAGCGCAAGCATCAATTCGAGCATCGGTATACTCAGGGCAGAGGCTCTGAGCATAAAGCGAGGTATGATCTTATAAGCCTTCAAAATAGATAGAAACGTGTTTCTGTCATCCATCTTATGCAATGCCGCTAGTGCAAACATGAGCGCAAAGCCCATTGCAATCACTCGGATAAATAGTGGATCTATCACGTCTAGAAATCCTCAAACATGCGCGCGCTAGGGGTGTCGATAGTGCGCTCAAAAGCAAAGGTAAGCGCATTGTATACGTGAGTACCTCCTTTATCATCGCCAACGATGAGTTTAGGATTTGCTTCTTGAGTGACCATTAAACTGTCTACGGGGACTTCTACTTCAATGCGGTGCAGTCGACGCTGGGTTTTGCTGTCGACTACCCATATTTCTGTGCCTGGCTCGTGGTGCGTATCGATTTCGCCTTTGTGCATGGCAATATAAAGTAAACCGGTATCTTGGTGAGCACTGAAAAACTCTGTGCCGCCCGGGCGCCAGTCTTCTTCGCCTTCGGGGACAGCGCTCCAAGGCTCGCTGATTTGAATCTCATCGTCATCGGTGCCAATAGAAAAAATACGTCCTGCATGAGTGATTAGAAACCACCCTTGCGCAGACCGTGCTGTTCGGTCGAACACGGCGTCATCAATAACATCAAAGAAAATGTCGCTACGCACTCGGTTCTGTTCAAATCCACTTACGTCTAGTTGAATTAGTTGTAAGGTGCCATCGCCACAGATCTGCAAGAAATCCATGTCAGCCACCGGCATAATCACAGCACAACCAGGAGTTGAGACCTCGTATATAAATAGCCTATCTTGCACATCAACTATGGAGACTGAATGCCCTGGGTTCATGTTTAAAAGTGCTAGGAGTCGCCCGTTGTTCATCAGGCCTAGATGGTTTCTAACGGACAATCGCGCCATGTGATTTGGAATAATGATTTCAGCAACCGGGCTTAAGTTATCATAGTCATATACCGACACAAGGTCTGTACGCTCACCGTGCACTCCTCTAGCCACATAGGATTCGGCCGCATAAAACTCCCTGCGTGGGCCCCATTTTGTTACCGCCGGCGTATCGCGAGACAGAGACAGTAATCCCTGCATTTCACCGGTCGTGGCATCGAAGATGTATCCGCCGTTGCCTGTTTTTGAAATAAACCAGTTCTCACCAATTTCGGGCAGAGTCTCAACTGTAATCTCCTCAGGGGTGATTTGTGCAAAAGACAAAGGGGTTGCCAGGCAGGCTGTTAAACCTAGTAAGAAGAAATTGAACACTTTAAAGTCGTTGCTAGAACGGGCCGTTTTAAAGCCCTTGTTAATGCAGTTGATAATTACAGTGGTGAAGTTGCCCATTCTTAATCTCCTCAGAGGGTAGGCGTGCTGATAGGCTATGACTAGCTTTATTTTTTCAGCTTATTTCCAAAGTGTATCTCATAAGTTCCAGAATCTCTCTGCTTTTTTGGAAGTAGTGTTCCGTTTGCCATAGTGCTCCTTATTTTGTGCACAGGACGCAGGTCTTTCAATGTGTGGAATAGTTCTTAATATCCTCTCGAGGGATAATCGTAAACATCAGCACTGCCAATAACTGTCGCAATAGCGTCCGCATAATTCTTCGGGTTGTCCTCTAAGGTGGGTGCTCAGGGCTAGAATGATGGCGGCATAAAATGGTGCGTCCGTGCCAAAAAGGGGCAGAGAATCTCTGGCCGCGGTTATTCGGCAAATTGTACCGATAGGGGCTTTTTGCGTGTACAAAAAAGCGAGTGACAATGGTAGTCTTCACGCCTTTGTAAAAAGCAAAAAATGTTCAATCTTTTCAAATATAGTCTGCAATAAGGCTGAGGTAATTGAAATGGCATCCCCCACTTCTCAAGTAATGGCGTTAACTTCATTTAGCACAATAGCTCTGCGTTCTGTTTTTGCGTTCACTATTTCCCTATGTTCTACATTCATACAAGCACAGAGTTTGCCTTCGATAGAAGATACTGTTGCGAACTCCAGCAAGATGGAGGGTTATTTCAATCTTTACTGGGAAGATTCAAGCGGCAAAATGTATTGGGAGATAGATAAACTTGACACCGAATTTCTGTATCAAGTTTCCATGGGCTCTGGCCTTGGCTCTAACCCAGTTGGTATTGACCGCGGTCAACTGCGTGGCACCTTTGTTTTGTCAGCTAAGCGAGTAGGGCCGAAAGTGTTATTAGTTCAGCCTAATTATAAATACCGCGCTTCGAGCGATAATATCTTAGAGCGACAGGCAGTTGAAGACGCCTTTGCGCCGTCGGTGCATTGGGGCTTTGACATAGTTGCAGCGAGCGGAAGCAGTATCCTTGTTGATGCATCAGATTTCTTTTTGCGCGACGCCCGCAACGTTACAGGTGCCATCGCTAATAGAGGTCAAGGCACTTATTCATTGGATAAGAGTCGCAGCGCTTTTTACTTAGACAATACCAAGACGTTTCCAGAAAACGTCGAAATTGAAACGATGCTTACCTTTACCAGTAAAAATCCAGGTCGGTTAGTTAATAGCGTTGCTGCCACCGGTAGCGCAATAACGTTGCGTCAGCATCATTCAATAGTAAAATTACCGGATGACAATTTTTCACCGCGACTGGCAGATCCAAGAATTGGTACCAGTGGACCGACTATTCAAGATTACAGCGCGACTATTGGCGAAGACTTGCAGGTTCGTTTGGTTGCCAAGCATCGGCTTGAGAAAAAAGAGCCTAATGCTGCTCGCTCCGAAGCGATAGAGCCTATCATCTACTATGTTGATTCTGGTACGCCAGAACCAATTAAGACTGCGCTTATAGAAGGCGCCCTCTGGTGGAATCAGGCCTATGAGGCTGCCGGTTTTATTGATGCTTTCCAAGTGATGGAGTTGCCACTAGGAGTTGATGGTCAAGACGTTCGCTACAACATGATTCACTGGACTCATAGGCGAACACGAGGGTATTCATACGGCGGTTCAGTGATGGACCCGCGTACCGGAGAAATAATTAAAGGTAATGTTAATCTTGGTAGCCTGCGACTTAGGCAAGATTACCTTCACGGCCAGGGTCTTGTTCCGGGTTTTGACTACTTAGAAGCTGTAGCTGACAATAATTCTGATTCTGTGACTATGTCACTCGATAGAGTAAGGCAGCTATCTGCTCACGAAGTGGGACATACCTTGGGGTACCCACATAATTATCTAAGCAGTTCTTATGGCCGAGAAAGTGTGATGGACTACCCCGCTCCTTTGGTCGAAATCACCGCAGCTGGCAAGATTGATTTATCCAACGCTTACATTCAAAGAATTGGTGAGTATGACAAGTTGGCCATCAGATATTCTTACGAGCAGTTTTTACCCGGCACGGATGAGGAAGAAGAGCTGGCAAAAATAGTTCAAGAAAGTTTGGATAGCGGATTACTATTCATGGCTCACGACAACAACAATTTCATTGGTGCGGGCCATCAATTCGCTGGTGTTTGGGATAATGGTGACAATCTTGTTGATCATCTAAAACATGAGATCGAAGTGCGCCGCATAGGCTTGGAGAGTTTTGGTCCTGAGCTGATTCGCAATGGCGAGCCGCTCTCAAGCCTAGAATATGTTTTATTGCCTTTGTACATGCATCATCGCTTTCAGTTAAATTCGGCAGCCCAGAGCATTGGCGGTGCCGATTACAAGTACACCGTAAGAGGTGACGGGCAAATTCCATTCACTATTATTGACGGAGAAGAACAGAGAGACGCATTGGAGACAGTTCTTTCAACTTTAAGCGCCGACTTCTTAACTCTGCCAACAAATATTTTGGAGTTACTGCCGCCACCAGCTTTTCGCCACAATCAAGGTGAAGAGTTTCCTGGGCGCACAGGTTTACTTTTTGACCCTCTTGGTGCCGCCGAAGGCTCGATAAGTTTGTCAGTGCAACAGATATTGCAGCCAGCGCGTATGGCAAGGTTGGTCGCGTATGGCAGTATGGGTGACTATCCAGACCTTGAAGAAGTGGTCGACCGCTTGTTGGAGGTGACATGGACCGCAGACGCTGCAGGCAATGATTATCAGCAAAAAATATTGCATTTGGTACAGCGTGTGACCGCCGATGAAATGATGGTGCAGGCGGCCAGCGAAAGTGCGTCTGGAGAGGTCAAGGCGGTGCTTTCCGACCGTCTCGAAAAATTGGCGGCTCGCCTTGAAAGACAAAGAAATGCTAGCGCACATCAGTCATCTGTAGTGGCTGATATCCGCCGCTGGCAGCAACGGTCTGGCGATGCCGTTCCTAGGCCTGCATTACTTCTGCCGCCAGGCGATCCCATCTAGATTCGGCAAAATAGACAAGGACTGAAAGCAATAAAGGGGTCCAATAAAGGGGTCGGAGGCATTTAAATTTCAAAAGCCTCCGCCCCCTTTATTGTTACCTTTTTTTATTTTAAGACGCGTTTACGGAAGCCATCACCCGCCATTTTAAGCATTTTCTTTCGTGTCAGGAAGCGCGGAACAATCGCCATTCTTTTGTTGCTTTTGCCAGTGAGAACGTAAGTCTTGTTCTGTAAGAATGCATCTAACCCTTCAACGGCAACTTCCTCACTAGTCTCACCTGACTGAGCATCGTCGGTTATTTTTGCATTTAGTTTTTGCAATGCCGCAGAGGACTTGGCCGCGGCTACCGTGCTGAAATTAGACTTGGTTGCGCCGGGACACAGCGCCAGGACATTGATATGTTGGTCAGCATATTCATAGCGAATAGATTCGGAAAACATCAATACGTAGGCTTTGCTGGCTCCATAAACCGCCGAATAAGGAACAGGCACGAAAGAGGCGGTTGAGCCGACATTAATTATTCCGCCGCCACCTTTTGATATCATGTCTGGAATAGCGAGATGGCAAAGGTCGGTTAGTGACGTGATGTTGAGCTGAACCATAAGGCCATAGTCTTCACGATCAAACTCAGTGAAATCTCCCCATCTACCGTAACCGGCGTTATTAACTAATAAGTCAATATTTAGTCCAGCACTGACGACCTCGCAGTACAGTTTCTCGGCAGAATTAGGCAGGCTCAAATCTGCTGTAAAAATATGAGCGTCGCTACCATTCTTGCGGATGACGTCCGCCTCCATGTCTAGTTTATCTCGTGATCTAGCGGCCATTATTACAATGGCGCCGCGTTTGGACAGCTCATGAGCCATCGCCAAACCGATGCCAGAAGAGGCGCCTGTGATCAGTGCGGTTTTGCCTTCATATGAGTTCATATTGAATCCCTGTACAGAAATAAAAAGCCACTATACAAGTTAGAGTTCACTCTAGGTCAAGTGATTTCGGCTTCGATTGGCTAACGAAGTACTTGGGCTGAAGAGGCGCGGCAACCCGCTTTATTTGCAGCAACTCCGGTTTTAAGCCGAGAGAGTCATTGTGCTTTATCGTCTATCAGGAGCTTATGCGAGGCTGCGGACAAACCCGAGCCCGAACTCAGTGCGCGCAATCGCTATACTTGTGAGAAACACAATTATAAGAAAGCCGGCGCCGGCTAAACTTGCCCGATGTGCTTTTCCTAGCGTGAGAAAATCATGAATTATTATGGCGGCAAGTAAAAGGAAGATAGCTGATGGGAGAAACAGACCTTGTTCCCCTCCTAAAAACTCTAATCGCGCAATGCGCGCAAGGGCAGGTCCAACGATAGCCACCGTTGCTATCAGGATCAACCGTTTGTGAATGTCAGATTGATGGCGAAAAAAGATGGCTAAACTGAACATTACTGCAAAAGATATCATCGCCGCTAGATTAGCCCAGACAACCGCGCTGATGAATTCAAGATAAGAAATTCCTGCACCCATGCCAGGGTTGATGTCTGCCATATCGGCGTCAAAGGACACCGCTCCACCAAAGCCACGAGCGACTGTATTGAAAGTCGCCATTAGCCCGCCTGCGATAACAAAAATGCCGTAAGCGGCTATAAAGTAGCCCAATTTCTTGTGCAGCGTAGTGTGATTTTTTCGGATAAGCCAAGCCTGAAATAGGAGTAACAAAAACCAAGCGGTTAGTATTAAACCGTGCAAATAAAGGTACAGCGGGATACGGGGGGAATCAAAAGCAGCGCGGAAAAAAAGTGAGGGGGCGAAACCGGTTAATACGATAGCGAGCAATGCGGCGGTGTAGGCGAAAAAGAAGGAGTTGTCTTTTTTGGCTTGATTTTTCATTGGCGCGGTTCAGTTAGCAGGTCTGATAGAAAGTTAGGCCGGATTAAAAAATCCCCTATTTACTCTTCACTGCATGCCAAGAACTTTGCTTATTGTGATAGTCGTGGAGCAGAGTAAATACTTCAATCAGTGATATTAATTTAAATGCATATACGCTGGCATTCTGCATTTAGTTGAGATTTTCAGTATTTTTCGTCACTTAAGTGTTCTTTTTTAAGTGCAGTAAAAAAAAGGGCAGAAAGATAATTAATCCTCCCGCCCTTTTTTTGAAACAGCAATCTTTGATCTGGTTAGATCAAGTTACAGCTTAGTGTCCTGCAGAATCTTCGGAAGCTGCTGGTAGTGCCATCGCGGTTAACTTGGCGCCTGTCTGCAAGATGATGTACTGATGGCCATCATGTTTCCAAGAGCTCATGCCGTAACGGGTTTTCGCGGGCACTTCAATTCGGCCTAGTTCTTCGCCAGTTGCTTTATCAAGAGCGTAGAGAAGTGCTGTTTGACCGTCATGATCTGTGTCTGAATAGATTAGTAAGTTTGGAGTAGCAACCATAGAGACAGGGTTGCCGCTGCCTGTTTTGCCAATGTCCACACCAGCTACCGCTGGGTTGTTTCGAATACGGTCAGGGGTTTCACCTGATGGGATTCTAAACGCGATCTCACCTGTATTCATGTCATACGCCGTGATGCTGCTGTAAAGCGGCTTCACATATGGCAAACCAGAAGAAAGTCTTGGCGGACGTCCACCCGGGCCATTTGCGTAGGCTGCAAATGTAGTTCCAGTTGGCTCAGCGATTCGGGCATCGGCCTCTTCACCAGGAATAACCCGCTGCCAGCTGCAGTTGTTTGCAGATGGCACATAGAGAAAACCTGTTGTTGGATCAGCTACCGGAGGCGCGTAAATATTTGCACCGCCGCCATCACCTGGGCACATGGCAGAACTTATCTTGCCGGCAGCGTTTTTAGCATGGATCGGCGGATTAAAGAGTGGGCCCATTTTGTAATTGGCCATAACTTCTAGAGCTTCTCTCCTTAGTTCGGGAGTGAAGTCAATAAGATCGTCTTCGGTAATGCCTTGCATCTCAAACGGCGGCGGCTTAGTTGGGAACGGCTGTGTTGTTGCTAGCTTCTCGCCAGGAACCTCTGAGGAGGGAACGTCACGATAGTCCATTGGCCATACTGGCTCGCCAGTAAATCTGTCGAAGGTATAGACATAACCTTGCTTAGTGACCTGTGCGACAGCTGAGACCAGTCCTCTGCCGGGAATGTTGAGATCCAACTGAATAGGCGCTGCTGGATTGTCATAGTTCCACACGTCATGTTTAACCGTCTGATAGTGCCAGCGGCGCTCACCAGTCTCTGTATCCAGCGCAATTACGCTGGTACCAAATAAGTTGTCACCTGGACGAAAGCCACCGTAGTAATCAATCGTTGGCGGATTGGTTGGAATGTAGACGATGTTGTTTTCTGGGTCGGCAGTAATTGGAGCCCAAGAAGAGACGTCTCCGGTGTAGCTCCAAGCGTCATTTTCCCAAGTTTCATGGCCATATTCGCCCGGCCGTGGAATCACATTGAACTTCCACTTTAATGCGCCAGTAACCTTGTCATACGCCAAGATATCGCCAGGGATATTTTCTACTCGTGCCTGCAAATAGCCTTGCTCAGCGGAGTTGCCCACAACAATCGTGTCATTAACTACGATTGGGGGCGAAGATGCAGTGATATAGCCTGTTTCTAGTGGAATACCTTCGTATGGATCATACGGATGGCCTAGATCAGCCAGCATGTCGACAACTCCAGTTTTTGGAAAACCTTCGACTGGAACTTGTCCGCCAAAGCCTTCCAAAGGAGCGCCTGTTTCAGCGTCCAGCGCGACTAAGAAGAATCCTGGCGATGAGATGTAAACTACCCCGCGGCCATCAACACGGGAATAAGCAATGCCTTTGCCGTAAGAGGCGCGCATTGAGTATTCCCATCGGCGCGTATTGGGTAGGCGGTACGCCCAAAGGGTTTCGCCTGTCTTTGGGTCAATTGCAACCACGTTTCGACGCGGTCCTGACACTGTAAAAAGTTTGCCATCTACATAAGTAGGTGTTGATCGGCCGCTGTAGCCGTTGAAGCTAGAGCCGTCCCACTCCCAGGCCACCTCAAGTTCGTCGAAATTCTCAGCTGTGATTTCATCAGCAGGGGTATAGCGTGTATGGGCGTAATCGCCGCCTAAGGTGTACCACTCGACGGTATCATCGGTAACTAGATTCTGACTCGAGCCCAGTTGAGGTAAGAACCCCAGCATGGCTGCCAGACAGCTCAAACCGGTTAGCTTCTTGTAGCTCAAGCCGGACATCATTGAAGAACGTGTTTTCATTATTGTAGCCTCTGTAGATGCAATGTTACCTAGAGAATAACATGGGTAATCGTTGAGGATAAAAGCTATCAGTATCGAAGTCCACTTTGCCATTGTAAGGAAATGTGACTCGGCGCTGATACTCGATAGCGTGTGGCTTGACTGCAGGAAAAAGCAGCAAGCAGCAAGCCCTATTGGGGCTGCTAAGCGGGCGCAACATCTGATTTTCTGTTTCTTTTGAACAGGGGACAGGTTTAATCTAAAACTCGGGCCCACGCAATGTCTGCTGGGCCAGGACTGACCATCACAGATATAGCAGATTCATAGGTGAGTCTGTTGTAAAGTGACTAATCACCTTTTCATGAGGCAAGACATTTAGCAGTGAATGCCAGTCGCCTAGATGTAGTAGCTAGGAGAAGCGGCTAGGAGAAGCAGGCAATAGACGTAGCCAACAGTGGTAGTAAATACTGATAGCGGATAGATGAAACCATGAGTAGTTAAGTTTTTAGGATAGTAAGTATAAATTCCAGAGGTAAAAAAATGTCAGAGTTACAAGGTAAGGTAGCAGTCATCAGCGGTGGCGCTGAAGGGATAGGGTTCTACATTGCCCAGTCCATGGCTAAGCAAGGAATGAAAGTTGTAATAAGTGATATCGATGTTAAGCAGCTGGATATTGCTCGTCAGGCTCTTGAAGACCAAGGAGCTGACGTGCTTGCAGTTGAAATGGACGTGGTCAAAATAGAGGATTGGTTAAGTCTTGCAGAGCAAATACTCACTAAGTTTGGCAAGATTCACATGCTGGTTAACAACGCCGGAGTGGGGGCTGCCGCGGGGTCAATCGAGAAAACCAATCACAAAGACTGGCAATGGGTTCTAGATGTGAATCTGATGGGTGTGATCTACGGGACGCAGGTACTAGTTCCCCTAATGAAACAACATGGCGAAGGTGGCTGGCTGATTAATGTCGCGTCGATGGCAGGAATGGGAGGGGTGCCTTTCGCTGGAGCCTATACAGCAACTAAAGTTGCGGTGGTTGGAATGTCGGAAAGCTGGTACCCAGAATTAAAGCCTCACAATATTCAAGTGTCGGTGCTGTGTCCGGCGTTCGTTAAAACTCGAATCAATCTTTCGCATCGCAATAAACAAGATGAATACCAAACCCCTTCTTCTGGCTCTTCGTCAAACTCGGCCCCTTCACCGAAGGCTTTAGCTATGGCTGAACACATGCAAAACGTGATCGATAATGGCTTGGCGCCGGAAGTGGTGGGTGAAAGAGTCGTCGAGGCAATTTTAGCGAAAGAGCTCTATATATTTACGCACCCTAATTATCGTTCGGTGCTGCAAAAACGATCTAAAGCAATTGACGATGCCTTTGCTAGGGCTGAAAAGAGTCCATTGCTGGCGCATATGTTAGACGAAGAAATTGTTGGTTTTTCTTAGAATTTTAAACTAATAGAACACGAACTTAACAAAGCAAAGAGAGAGTAAAAAGATGTCTGATCAACGCGAGTACGGAATTGTAGTGTACGGTGCAACGGGTTACACCGGGCGCCTTGTTTGTGAATACTTGAATAAGCAATATGGAGTTAACGGCGATGTAGTTTGGGCCATGGCTGGCCGCAGCATGGAAAAACTGCAAAGCGTGCGGGACGAAATGGGTATTCCCAAAGAAGTGCCACTCATGGTCGCCGATGCTGGTGATCAGCAAACAGTAGATGTCATGGTTGCAAGTACCAACGTCGTATTAACCACAGTAGGCCCTTATCAATTATACGGCTCGGACCTGGTTAAAGCTTGTGCAGCGGCTGGCACCGATTACGTTGATTTATGCGGCGAGCCGGCGTGGATGCATGAAATGATCGCTGCCCATGGCGACAGCGCAAAAGCCAGCGGTGCTCGAATTCTTTTCTCTTGCGGATTTGACTCCATACCTTTTGACTTAGGCGTTTACTTTTTGCAGCAGGCAGCAAAAGAAAAACTGGGCGCGGCTTTGCCAAGAGTTAAGGGTCGCGTGCGCGCGATGAAAGGCACTTTTTCTGGCGGGACTCTAGCCAGCTTTAAAGAAACTATGAAAGCGGCAGCCAAGACGCCGGGCATGGTAGAAATACTAACCAATCCTTTTGCGCTAACCGAAGGTGTTGCCGGTCCTGAGCAGCCCTCTGGTGCGGCACCTGTTTATGAAGAAGAGTTGGGCAGCTGGTCAGCGCCATTCGTTATGGCAAGTATCAACACTAAAAACGTCCACCGCTCTAACTTTTTGCTAGCCCACGAGTACGGCGAAGACTTTGTCTATGACGAGATGATGTTCACTGGTCCGGGAGAGGAAGGTGAGGCAACAGCAAAGGCTGTGGCTGCGGATAAATCTATGGCGCAAAGTCCATTGAAGCCGGGAGAAGGCCCATCCAAAGAAGAGCGTGAAGCTGGGTTTTATGATGTTTTGTTTGTCGGCTCCAATGACAAGGGCGATGTCATCAAGGTTGGTGTAAAAGGCGACAAAGATCCAGGTTACGGTTCTACCAGTAAGATGATTGTGGAAAGTGCCGTTTGTCTGCTGAAAAACCCTGATGCTGCCAGCGGTGGTATTTGGACTCCGGGTGGCGCCATAGCCGGCTTGCTGATTGATCGTTTGCAAAGCAATGCAGGTCTAACTTTTAAAATTGAAGATTAGTTAACGCCAGCAGGATTAGGGGCTGGTGGTTAGCTAGCCCCTTTGTTGTTTAATTTTAAAGCGTCACTATCTCGAAATTCCTGCCGCGTCCTATATGCTATCAATTAGTTCCACTTAGAGGGTGTCGATTTTCTTCCAGCTGATATATTGTTAACAATAATCGTCTAAACTTGACTAAAAAGACAAAATAGTCTAGATTCGAGCCTCTTTTCGAAAACATTGTTGACAATAATGGCTGTTCAGTTGGATTCTCCCTCAGAGCCAGTAGCTAAGCTTGATGCCCTAACTCACGCAGATAGGGCCTTTCAAGCGCTCCAAAGCGATATCACAAAAGGTGATATTAAGCCTGGCACTAAGATCAACGAAACTGAGCTGGCTAATCGATATGGCATTAGCCGAGGACCGCTGCGCGAAGCCCTGCAGCGACTAGAAAGTCGCGGTCTACTCGAGCGAATTCCCCACGTTGGCACTCGTGTTGTGTCCCTTAACCTAAATGAATTGTTAGAAATTTATCAGGTGCGAGAGGCACTCGAAGGTCTTGCCTGTCGGTTAGCGGCTGAAAACATGACCGATGCGGAAATCGCATCCTTGGCCCTTCTCCTTGAAAAGCATGCGGCAGATACTGAAGTTCAATCAGGGCAAGCTTATTTTCAAAAAGAAGGAGATTTAGATTTTCATTACCAAATCGTCAAAGGTGCAAAAAACGAGCATCTAGCAAAACAAATTCTCAGCGAGCTGTACCACTTACTACGACTTTATCGCTATCAATGCAGCTTGTCTGAAGGACGCCCACAGCGTGCTCTAAAAGAACATTTGGCGATTCTCGACGCCATCTCTGACAGAGACGGTGACTTAGCTGAAATGTTAATGCGCAAGCATATTAGGCAAGCAAGGCTAAATATAGCGCAACAATACAAGCAACAAGATTTTGATCTAATTAATGAGGTGTCAAAAAAACCGCAAAGAAATAAGAGTTAAAAAGAAATAAGAGTTAGATAGAGGTAAGAACTAATTCAATCGATTCTATTATCCAAAGGTGAACTATGACTGATACAAAGTTATCTCCCGGCGCACGATTTAGAGAAGCCATCAAAGCGGGAGACCCGCTGCAAGTGGTAGGTACAATCAATGCCTACGCGGCAATAATGGCGGAGCAAATCGGTCATCAAGCAATCTATTTATCCGGCGGTGGTGTTGCCAATGCTTCCTACGGTTTGCCCGATTTGGGTATGACGTCACTCAACGATGTTGTCGCCGATGTGCAGCGAATCACCTCTGCCACCTCGGTGCCTTTGTTAGTAGACATCGATACCGGCTGGGGTGGCGCATTTAATATTGCCAAAACTATTCGTGATATGGAAAAAGCCGGCGCTGCTGCCGTGCACATGGAAGATCAGGTGGCTCAGAAACGCTGTGGTCATCGCCCTAATAAGGAGATCGTATCCACCGAGGAAATGGTCGATCGAATTCGCTCTGCTGTCGATGCGCGCAGGGACCCAGATTTCTTCATCATGGCCCGCACCGATTCATTCGCCCAAGAAGGGTTGGATTCCGCTATTAAACGAGCTAAAGCTTATGTTGCAGCAGGCGCTGATGGAATATTTGCCGAAGCGATTAAAAACGAGGAGCATTACCGAGCTTTTTCAGAAGCTTTAGATGTCCCTATCTTGGCTAATATCACAGAATTTGGTCAAACTGAGCTGTGGAATAAAAAAGAGCTAGGCCAATGGGGAGCAGCCATGGTGCTTTATCCCTTATCTGCTTTCCGGGCGATGAGTAAAGCGGCCGAATTAGTTTACAGCTCAATCTTGGAAGAAGGTGATCAAAAGAAAGTGATAGATATTATGCAGCCCCGTATGGAACTCTACGACTATTTGGGCTACCACGACTATGAAGAAAAACTGGACTCTCTCTTTGCTGAAGGCAAAAACAAGTAGTCGCTGGCACAGGAGTAAATAAACAAGTAGTCGCTGCCTAGGAGTTAATAGAGAAGTAGCAGGGAGCACATAAGCTAAAACGTAAAAAAGAATTAGTAAAATATAAGTAACTGATATTTATACAGATAAATGTCAGTTAGTGCTTACTTACTTTATGGTTTTTCAGCGCGCGAAAGAGAGCCTAAAGATCAGAATAGCGGGATTTTAGAACAACAGAAATTTGGAATTGGAGAGAAAGAATGGCTGAGAAAAAATTAAGTGGGGCAGGACTTCGTGGACAATCTGCCGGTTTTACTAGGTTATGTACGGTTGGTAAAAGCGGCAGTGGACTAACCTATTGTGGCTATGACATTGCCGAGCTGGCCAAAAATGCTACGTTCGAAGAAGTTGCTTATCTGCTTTATAACAGTGAGCTGCCAACAAAGATCCAGTTAGACCAGTACCTGACCAAGTTGAAAGGTTTACGTGCGCTACCAGATGCTCTTAAAACTGTATTAGAAAATATTCCTGCCTCAGCTCATCCTATGGATGTGATGCGAACGGGCATTTCTATGCTGGGTAATCTTGAAACGGAAATGAGCTTTGATGAGCAGCACGATGCTGCGGACCGCATGATCGCCATCATGCCTTCAATAATGTGCTACTGGTACAAGTTTAGCCATGATGGCGTTCGTATTGAAACTGTCACCGATGACGAATCTGTCGCTGGTCACTTTTTGCACATGTTACGCGGCGAAAAGCCTAATGAAATGCACCAGCGGGTAATGGATGTGTCTCTCATTCTTTATGCCGAGCATGAATTTAACGCATCGACTTTTACCGCTCGAGTTTGTGCATCAACTTTGTCTGATCTACATTCCTGTGTAACTGGCGCAATCGGAACATTGCGAGGACCATTGCATGGTGGTGCTAACGAAGCGGCAATGGATATGATCGAAAATTGGAAGTCTCCGGCGCAGGCCCGCGAGAATATTTTGGGCATGCTCGAGCGCAAAGACAAGATTATGGGTTTCGGTCATGCAATTTACAGTGAAAGCGACCCGCGTAATGTGATTATCAAGCAATGGGCCGAAAAGCTTTCTCATGAAGTGGGCGATACAACTTTGTATCCAGTGTCTGTGGAAGTTGAGAAAGTCATGTGGGAAGAGAAAAAGCTATTTTGCAACGCGGACTTTTTTCATGCCTCGGCTTATAACTTTATGGGGATTCCCACCAAGCTGTTTACGCCAATTTTTGTTTGCTCAAGAGTAACCGGGTGGACCGCGCATGTAATTGAGCAGCGTTCTAACAACCGTATCATTCGTCCTAGTGCTGATTATGTTGGACCCGATTCGCGCTCATGGGTGGACATCACAGAACGTTAAATCCGGTTGCTTAGATGCCTGCATAAGCAATTGCCCAACTAAGCGATGGGCAATTGCATTGCCGACATGGTGCTTTAGAGTCTGATGTTTACACTAGGGTTCAAGCCATTTCTTTTCAAAGTCGTAACGCGCGCAGGAGAGTTTATTTATGAATACCGCATATCGCAAATTGTTACCAGGCACTCTTTTGGACTTTTTTGACACCGAGGAAGCGGTTGAAGAGATCTCTCCTGGGGCCTACAGAAAGTTACCGTATACCTCGCGTGTTCTTGCAGAGCAGCTCGTTAGGCGCTGTGAGCCTGGAGCACTTACCGATTCTTTGAAGCAGCTGATCGAGCGTCGACAGGACTTGGATTTTCCATGGTATCCGGCGCGGGTGGTGTGTCATGACATATTGGGCCAAACGGCATTAGTTGATTTGGCGGGTTTGCGTGACGCAATCGCAGACCAAGGAGGCGATCCATCTAAGGTTAATCCTGTGGTGCCAACACAGCTAATTGTGGATCATTCTCTTGCTGTGGAGCATGGAGGTTTTGAAGCGGACGCGTTCGATAAAAATCGCGTCATTGAAGATCGCCGCAACGCGCAGCGATTTCACTTTATTGAGTGGACAAAAACAGCCTTTGAAAATGTTGATGTGATTCCGGCTGGCAACGGCATCATGCATCAAATTAATTTGGAAAAAATGTCACCTGTTATTCAAGCCCGGAATGGAATTGCCTTCCCCGACACCTGTGTTGGCACCGACAGCCACACGCCGCATATCGATTCACTGGGCGTTCTCGCGATTGGTGTTGGCGGACTGGAGGCTGAAACCGTGATGCTGGGGAGGCCATCAATGATGCGCCTGCCAGATATTATAGGTGTTGAGCTAACAGGTAAACGTCAACCGGGTATTACTGCAACCGATATCGTTTTGGCCATTACAGAATTCTTACGCAATCAAAAAGTCGTTTCTGCCTATCTAGAGTTTTTCGGTGAAGGCGCATCAAAGTTAACCATTGGTGATCGTGCAACTATTTCCAATATGACTCCAGAGTTTGGCGCAACAGCTGCGCTTTTTTACATTGATGAGCAAACTATTGACTACCTAAAAATAACCGGCCGTGAGCCCGAGCAGGTGGCGTTAGTTGAGCGGTATGCTAAACAAACCGGTCTGTGGGCTGATTCACTAAATGACGCTGAGTATGAGCGGGTTCTCACATTTGATTTATCCAGCGTTGGCAGAAACTTAGCCGGGCCGTCAAACCCTCACCGCCGGCTTGCAACAGCTGATTTAGCACTCAGTGGTATCGCAGTTGATTTAGATAAAGCGAAGGCTGATGAAGCTGCGGGGTTGATGCCTGATGGCGCGGTGATTATTGCAGCGATTACATCGTGCACCAATACCAGCAATCCACGCAACGTAGTTGCCGCTGGATTGATCGCAAAGAAAGCCAACGAGTTAGGGCTTGTGCGCAAGCCTTGGGTAAAGACATCTTTCGCCCCAGGTTCAAAAGTTGCGAAGCTTTACTTGGAAGATGCGGGGCTTCTATCCGAATTGGAGACATTGGGTTTTGGCATTGTGGGCTACGCCTGCACTACGTGTAATGGTATGAGTGGTACGCTGGACCCCACTATTCAAAAAGAAATAGTGGACAGAGATTTATATACCACTGCAGTGCTTTCGGGTAACCGAAACTTTGATGGGCGCATTCACCCTTTTGCCAAGCAAGCCTTTTTAGCATCGCCTCCGTTAGTTGTCGCTTATGCTATCGCGGGCACGATGCGTTTTGATATTGAAAAAGATATCCTTGGGTTAGATAAAGATGGCAATGAAATCACTCTAAAAGATATTTGGCCAAGTGATGAAGAGATTGATGCAATCGTTGCGGCTTCTGTTAAGCCTGAGCAGTTCAAAACAATCTACATTCCCATGTTTGATTTAGGCAAAATTGAGCCTTCAAAAAGCCCCTTGTATGAGTGGGATCCAGCCAGTACTTACATCCGTCGTCCGCCTTACTGGGAAGGGGCCTTGGCTGGAGAGCGCACCATGAAGGGCATGCGTCCCCTAGCTGTACTCGGTGACAACATTACCACCGATCACTTATCACCCTCAAACGCGATCCAGCTCAGCAGTGCAGCCGGGGCATATCTCGCCAAAATGGGTGTGCCAGAGGCGGATTTCAATTCCTATGCAACTCATCGCGGCGACCACTTAACGGCGCAGCGTGCAACCTTTGCCAACCCGAAACTACTGAATGAAATGGTTAAGGAAAAAGGAGAGGTTGTTCAGGGTTCGTTAGCGCGAGTTGAGCCTGAAGGAGAAGTAATGCGTATGTGGGAAGCAATAGAGATCTATATGAAGCGGTCCCAACCGCTAATCATCGTGGCAGGCGCCGATTATGGTCAAGGCTCTTCACGTGACTGGGCCGCCAAAGGCGTGCGACTTGCAGGGGTTGAGGTTATTGCTGCAGAGGGGTTTGAACGCATCCACCGTCAGAACCTAATTGGTATGGGGGTATTGCCACTTATGTTCAAGGCCGGTACAACGCGAAACACTTTAGGTATTGATGGCACCGAAACTTATGATGTGGTCGGTGATATTTCTTCAGGAGCCACCTTAACTTTGACGATATTACGGGCCAATGGTGAGTCTATTGATGTGCCAATGACCTGCCGACTCGACACCGCTGAAGACATGACCGTGTACGCTGCAGGCGGTGTCTTGCAACGCTTTGCTCAAGAATTTTTAGAGAGCAATGCTGCCTAGATTAGCGGCTCAGGTCTTAGGGAAATCAACATAGGTTAAGAATATGTCTTTTGCAGCACAAGTAAAAATCTCTGCCACCTATATGCGCGGTGGAACCAGTAAAGGCGTTTTCTTTAAGCTGACTGATTTGCCAGAGGTTGCACAAGTTGCTGGCAGCGCCCGCGACAATCTTTTACTGCGTGTCATCGGTAGCCCAGACCCCTACGGCAAGCAAACCGATGGCATGGGCGGTGCAACTTCAAGCACCAGTAAAGCCGTTATTCTCTCTAAAAGCACGCAGCCCGATCACGACGTGGACTACTTGTTTGGTCAGGTAGCAATCGATAAACCGTTTGTGGATTGGAGTGGCAACTGCGGAAACTTAAGTGCAGCTGTAGGTTCTTTTGCGATTAGTAATGGCTTGGTTGCAGCTGAGCGTATTCCTGAAAACGGCTTGGCTGTTGTTCGAATTTGGCAGGCGAATATTAACAAAACCATTATTGCAAATGTGCCAATGAGCAACGGTGAAGTTCAAGAAACCGGCGATTTTGAATTAGACGGCGTAACTTTTCCTGCGGCAGAGGTGCAAATTGAATTCATCGACCCCGCGGACGGCGAAGGTTCGATGTTCCCAACGGGTAATTTGATTGATGACTTAGAAGTGCCTGGCGTTGGCACCCTAAAAGCAACGCTAATAAATGCGGGTATCCCTACTATTTTTGTTAACGCCGAAGATGTTTCCTATCAGGGCACAGAGCTTCAGGATGCCATCAACAATGATGAAAAAGCGTTGGCTATGTTTGAGTCCATTCGCGCTTATGGTGCGGTTCAAATGGGATTGATTAATGATGTTTCCGATGCGCAGCAGCGTCAGCATACGCCTAAGGTCGCATTTGTCGCTAGGCCTAAATCGTTTATCTCCTCAAGTGGAAAAGAAATTTCAGCAAGTGATATTGATCTTTCAGTACGCGCATTGTCCATGGGCAAATTACATCACGCTATGATGGGAACTGCGGCTGTTGCAATCGGCACGGCGGCTGCCATTCCGGGGACATTAGTTAATCTTGCGGCAGGCGCTGGTGAGCGCAGCGCAGTGACTTTTGGTCACCCTTCCGGCAGTCTACGTGTGGGAGCTGAGACAGTTCAGGTCAATGGACAGTGGCACGCCAAAAAAGTAATTATGAGCCGCAGCGCACGAGTCTTAATGCAAGGCTGGGTTCGTATTCCTGGGGGCTCATTCTGATTTTAGGATGCGCAGCTTAGCAAGCCAGCATTGAAATCGGATACTGCGTCAATACGTCACGGCATGAACTAAGTTCGCACATCATATCTCAACTTATTAGCTCGACGTTATTTATGCATTACTAAGCGGTCACTGACTGTTGTCTCAGCTGTCGGTGGTCGCTGCCAAGGAAATACCTTATGTCCAATAGAATTAATGAATTAGTTGATAAAATCGCTAAACTCGAACATCAATTAGTAAATGAACTTGAGGAACAGCAGGAAGAATTTAAATATAAACTAGTAGGCGCTAAGGTTAAGTTTGATGAGGCGTCGCTCGAAGCTCATCGGGTTTTAAAAGTCGCGATTTTGCCTTGGCTTTTTTCTTCCAAACTTCGGCATATTCTATCGATCCCTTTTATCTACGGTATGATAATTCCTATCGCCTTCATAGATATCACCATCACTGCCTATCAACACATCTGTTTTAGGCTTTACAACATCGCGCGGGTGACCAGGTCGAAATATATAGTCATGGACAGACATCAGCTTTCCTACCTCAACGGCATAGAAAAGTTCAATTGTCTTTACTGCGGATATGGTAATGGTGTTATGAGCTACGCCCGAGAAGTAATTGCCCGCACAGAGCAATATTGGTGTCCAATTAAGCATGCCCGAAAAGTTGTAGGGTCCCACAGAAGGTACCGTAATTTTTCTGCTTACGGGGACGCTGCCAACTACAGCTCACAATTGATCAAACTCCGTGACGATCTGAGGGAAGACTGATCGCTTCCTGAGGTTTCGCATTCATACTTAAAGGGCAAACCCGGTGTGTTTTTCTAGTATTTTCCCAGGCTAAATCGTCTGCAATCTACTTAAGTGTTCTGTGCGTATTTATAAAGACACCGGACAAAGCTAATGAAAACTCTCTATTGGGTAACCAACGACCTGCGCCTTGAAGACAACCCTGTCTTAGCGCGAGCGTCGAAAAGCGAAAGCTTAACTATTGTTTATTGTGTGAACCCGCGCTGGTTCTCACCTTTTCGCTATCATTTAGCTTCTCTTGGCTCCCATCGATGGAATTTTTTGCAGGAGAGCATCAGCGACATGAACAGTTCGTTGCTCAAGTTGGGGCAACAGCTACTTGTGCTCTATCAACGCCCTGAGATAGCACTCCTAGAATTGATAAACCAACATAGCATCGATAGAGTTTGCGTTAGTCGTCAGGTCGGTTATGACGAAGTGGAGACCCTGCGCTATCTCACCCAGAAGGCGCCAAAGCTAAGCATTGAAGAAGTAGACAGTCATACTCTGTTTGATCAAGACGAGTTGCCTGTTCCTATCGCACAATGGCCAGATACATTTTCAGGTTTTCGCCGGAAGGCGCAGCAGCTGACTTCACTGGAACCAATAACTAGCCCAACTTCGCTTCCTCCTCCTCCCAAAAATGTGATGCGATCTGCAGGCGACTTGCAACGGCCTCATTGGGTGCCGGCTCCTTCTGCGTCTGCTTGTGAATTCAGGGGCGGTGAGTCGGCTGCTAAACAGCATCTTGATGGTTATTTTGGGACAACGTTGCCGCTTAGCTATAAAGAAGTAAGAAACAGCTTAGACGGTTGGGATAATTCTTCGAAAATGTCTCCATGGCTAAACAGTGGGTGTTTGTCTACTCGACGTTTAAAACAGACGATTAGCGAATATGAAGTTCAGCATCAGGCCAACGGCTCGACCCAGTGGCTTGTAGTTGAACTGCTATGGCGAGAATATTTTCAATGGTCAGCTCTCAATCTTGGAAGGCGACTTTTTTCGTTTAAAGGCACAGCAAAAGCGTCGCCGCTTACCAGTTACTATCCCGAGCGATTTCAAAAATGGTGCTTTGGCAGCACCCCTTATCCGCTGGTAAATGCCTGTATGAATCAGCTGGCCCACACCGGTTACCTTTCTAATCGTGGCAGGCAAATAGCAGCTAGTTGCCTCGTTAATGAGTTGGAGGTTGATTGGCGTCATGGCGCCGCTTGGTTTGAACATCAGCTGGTGGACTACGATGTTGCTGTGAACTGGGGTAATTGGCAATATATTGCAGGAGTTGGCGCAGACCCGCGCGGCGGTCGACATTTTAATTTGGTTAAACAAACCGAGATGTTTGACGCGCAAGGCAGCTATCGAGCGCGTTGGGTAAAGGTTGCCGGTGATTTATCCTTGGATACTCGGGATGCCGCGGATTGGCCTATCGACGTTGAGTAAGGGAAACACTGCCGGATTGAGCTTGTCGGCAGCATGTTTTTCTGGGTTTCTGTTTTTTTTCTCCCTGCCTTTTCTTTACAGCCGATTTATATGCTGAAGCAGCAGGCTTTTAGATTCGTTCGGGTCTTTAGTGACTTGCCCGCTGCCTTGCTTTGCAAGTAATTTCCCTTTTGTTCGTGAAAGCCAAACGCATGTTGCTGCAATTTGAAGGGCCTCATGCAGATGCATTTTTT
>JBLGBJ010000011.1:0-106486 GCA_047617605.1 Pseudohongiellaceae bacterium
CCATAACAATTGAAGATGTCCGCTTCTCGCCGGAAGCTGCCTGTCACAGGGCTGAAACCTGCAATAACTGAACGGTGGTTCTCGACCCAAAGGGGACGGTTAGTAAGCAAATATCTCTGGCCTGATAATGGCTCATTCTGACGCCGGATTAATCATTCAAAAGAAAGCAATGTAAATAAAAGCGGCTTCCCATCTGTCAGTTGAAACTTCAAATTCCGAAACGCCACTTGTCCGGCTAGCACTAGGTTTGGCAAAGTCAATATTCCATCTGCTGAGCTAAAGATTGCCGGATTTTCCATGCTCTCGGTGAGTTTGCGTACACTGCTGACGTCAGCCTGTATCACCACACTGGGCTCGGTAGAAATTATCGAAAAATCCAAGGCATACAAGTCACGCTCGTAATCGAGACTGACTTCGATTTTTCCACGACAGGTACTGAATAGATTCGCTACTGGTGCAGCGGCTTGTATGTTTATTGGAACATAGTTAAAGCCGATCACATCCTTATTGTTTTCCGTAAAAGGGAAAAATTGCGCAAAGCCAAGCCCGGCAGCTGAAAACACTCGCACCGTCCAAAGTCTGGACCTGACGTCAGGGTCCTCCGTGACACTCTGCATAGTGATCGGGGAAAAACATCCATGTCCGGTGCCTTCGAATAAGACGATGCCATTGTCGGAGATATCACCTCCCCACTCGGGCAAAATGTCGGCAATGCCATCACCATTAATATCAACAAACTTAGTTCGGAATGGCACGCCTCGAGAAGGATTCGGGTCCTGAGCTGCGCTCGTTAGGCGAGGAAGCGTTTCATCTGTGAATTCTCGGTCTCCCTGGTTGATGAACAGTTGTAGATTTATGCCATCAAAAGTCGTTGCATTGTAGCCATGCACCAGCACATCCTTTCGACCATCTCCGTTGACATCTACGCCTTTAATCTCAACGATTTGAATATTAGCTAAGCCATTGAAAATATCGGCATCTGCGAGATAGCTTACGTCAGTATCAGAATAGAAACCGCTGCCGTCGTTCCAGTGAATTCTAGTGGGGACTGCATCTGGCATATTGTCATGGCCAATTATTAATTCCGGAAATCCGTCTCCATCCAGATCGGCAATTTCTGCAGCATAACTTGGCTGTATATTTGCAACACTGTTAAGGCTATCTGGCAGGCGCTGGCGGTTAAAGGTGAAATTTGCATCTCCATCATTGATCAATAAGTAGGAGAGTTCCTCATCGATCTGGTCGGAATTCATACTGAAGAGATCGATATCACCATCACCGTCGATGTCCCCCACAGCGCCATTGTGCGAGAAAGCCTCTATATCAGGCAGTCTGTCACCGGCTTCGGTAAAACCCGTGCCTGTGCCTAGTAAGAGTTGATTTTTAAAACCAGGAAATGGGGCGGTATCCCAGCCGTGGTCCGCAATATAGATATCGATAATGCCATCGCCGTTGAAATCCCCCGTTAGAACGTCTCTGGCTTCTTCCGAACCTGGTACGTCACCATCTGCAATGGTAAAAGTGTTATCACCATTATTAAACAGTATCAGGCCTGGCTGAGGGCCTCGGGGGCCGCTGTTAGCGAAGGTATAGGTTGCGCCGGTGAGTATGACATCGGTAGCGCCATCGCCATTGAGGTCTGTTGTATAGGACTGGCCTTGTAGGTCAATAGAGGCCGCAAATGTCTGTCTGAATTCTATCGGTTTAGCAGTGTAGATGAATCTGCTGTCTGCGTTTGATGACTCGGCCTGCACTGAAAGAACTAGAAGCGCACAAAATGAAATAACAAATTTATTGGATAGTTTGGTGTTGGAAAAGAGAGCTGAGGGGATATATTGAGCCGTAGAGGAAAATTTACACATAATTCTTTTACTCCGCGGAAAACAATAGATTGTTCGACAATAGCAGGGACCACGGAGAAATCAATTAGCTTTGAAAACTTAACTTAGTAAAAACCCGCCTGTTTGGATGTGTTTTGAATTATTCGGAGAATAGACCAGTAGACAACTGCCAGCATTCAATTAATGCAGAATAAAATTTGTAGGAGATAGGGCCAGGCCACTACTGTTTCGACTCGGCATCCTTAGTAAAAGCGCCCTTCTATTTGGAGGCTTAATGTGAACGCCAAGGGTCCGCTCTTGGCCGAAAGCGGACCTTTCAGTCTGGAACAACCAACAACGAGCTGTATGTCAGCTATCGATAGCGGTCATTAGGCCAGATTCTTGGCGGTTATGAAAAAGGGACGACTATTAGACCAAACCGTACGTTACAATTTTTCATTGATGAATAAAATACGTGGGAAAGCCGATAGGGACGCTTTCGGCCCATAGCGGATAGTGGCTATCATCTAGGATATCATTCAATTATTCTCCTAAAAGGAGAATTTAGACCATCCAGTTATTATTAGATATTAATTCAAGGCCTAGATTAGATGAATTTTAAATCCTAGCTCTGGCAATTCACGCCAATTGCATAACAATTTCGAATAATCTACTCTGACTCAAGATTCAATAGTAAATGTCATCTTAGGAGTGACGACTCTTGGGTCGGCTTGTTCTAATAATAAAATATGATATTGGCGGTGGTTGATGAGAATGAACCTTAGATCGCAGAATTTTTATTTGCAGGTACTCTTTTTTGCAATCATCACGGCAATTTCGCCTATGGCTCAAGCGGCCACCGTGACGGTTACCGGCAGGATTGTGGACAGCAATGGTGCCGGAATAAGCAATTCAACAATTAGCATGCCCGGGCTGGATCAGAACGGATTGGCCCAAACATTCACCACTGCCAGCGATTCAAATGGCGATTTCACCCTCGATTTTGACAATGCCGACGTACCGGATACTGTAGCGCTCACCGTTGCGAAAGAGGGTTACATACCCTCAGCTCGCTCATTCAACAAAGGCAGTGGAAATAGCGTAAGTCTTGGCAATATCGCTCTGGAATTGCAGGGTGTCGATGTACTTGTGCTGGAGTTAGTTCCAGACCTGCACCACCTCGGCGACGATAGTTTCGGAGGGGCGTTCAACTCTCAATTTCAAAAAAGCACAGAAGGAACTAGCTTTAGTCGCAGTTTCAGGCCCACGTCGACGCAAATGACAGCCTCCAACGCGACGATCACTCTACTTGCAAAAGGGCTGCAAGCGTCTAATAGCCTGAGTTTGGGCATTAACCTGGTGGGGAATTTGGATACTTCGCCCTCCGATGGATCATTCGGCACGATCACCTTTTCTGATATTCCAATAAGTTACTTCAGTAGTTTCGGTAACACCACTCTTCGAATTTCTGCGGCCAGCCAATTTGGCGATTATGATGATTTCGAATTTACCAACGTAATTATTCGATTCAATCTTACTAGCTCTACACCGATTGTACCCAACGCGCCGCGAGACATTACTGCAAGCTGGCGCATCCACTCCGGGTTCAGCAGAGTTGACTGGGAGCCGGAAACTGATGCAAGCAGTTACACCGTGTACCGATGTACTGAATCGACGACACCAACTTGCCTGACTGTCGGGGAAGACATTACCGCAAGCAGTTTTGATGATACCTCGGGTGTCCCAGGCACTACTTACGTATACAAAGTTAAAGCCTGCAATTTGGCAGGGTGCTCTGATTTTAGTGAGAACGCGCAAGGGAGTTCGCGATTTATCGATGACCACGGTAACGAGATTACCTCAGCCACATCGATTGAGCCTGACAGTATCACTGTCGGTAATATCGAAGAATCTGGAGATAAGGATTACTTCCAATTAATAGTTTCCACGAATGGCACATTGGTAACTGAGATCACAGGTGGGGCTGGCATCGACAGCGACCTTCTAGACTCCTCTGGGAGCCTAATAGAATCTGGCCACCGGTCTCAAGAGAAAATCGTCACCACAGGTACATACTATTTGGTGGTGAGCGGAGATGCCCGCGGCACCGGAGCACCGTATTCGGTTTCTTCCTCGTTTGCGCCGGCCCCTGATGATCATGGAAATGACATCACATCTGCCGCTGCTGTTGGACTGGTCAGTAATACCGCAGGTGAAATAGAGATTGGTATTGATGAGGATTATTTTAAATTTCTAATTCCCACAGATGGGGTGTTAGTTATAGAGAGTGCGGGGTCATTCAATACCTACGGTTATTTGCTAGACAGTTCTGGAAATACTCTATCAGAGGATGACGATAGTGGTTCAGGTAATAATTTTCGAATTTCGCAATCAGTCTCCTCCGGAACTTACTACATTCGAGTGCGAGCGGACTCGAGCACTACCACAGGCTCTTACTCTCTGGTTGTAACATTTCCAGAGGGCGCCAGGGACGATCATGGCGGTGATATTTTGTCCGCCACCGCCATTGCGCCAAACAGCACCACAAATGGAATAATTGAGATTGAAGGCGATAAGGATTATTTTAGCTTTTCGCTTTCTTCTGCTGGCATATTGGAGCTTGAAAGTACCGGCTTGTTTGTATCTGGAGTGCTCCTGGATAACGCTGGAAATACATTGGCATCAGATACCAATTGCTGTGGAAGTGGCTTCAAGATGTCACCGAGCGTAGCTGCTGGCACATACTACGTAAGGATTGTAGGTGTTGATCAATCATTTCTGGGTATTGGCAGCACTGGTTCTTATTCTTTGGTAACTACATTTACAATTGATAATGACGGCCACGACATTCTGTCAGCCACTACTGTTCAAGCAACAAGTACGACTGCCCGCGAATTCCGAGGCAGAGCTGATTACGTCGATTACTTTAAGCTATCGCTTCCTGTAAGTGGCACTCTGGTCGTTCAAAGCACGGGATCGACGGAAACCAACGGAACTTTGCAGGATAGTTTGGGTAACGAAATCGCTTATTCCAATCCCTCGTCATCCATTTCGGCTTCTCCTATTCCAACTGATGGCGTGAATTTCGTGATTACTCAAGCAGTCACTGCAGGCACCTACTATGTGGCGGTGCGTCCTAGTTACGGAGCCAATACCAATGATCTAGTAAGAGAATACTCTTTCCTATCGACGTTCACTCCTGATGCAGAACAGGGTTATGACACTTACACATCTATTTACGGTATCGAGATCAATCAAAGCGCTGACACATTATTAAGTGGCGCTTTTGATGATGCGAGCGTGATAGGCGTCCTGGGCAGCGGTGATGCGAAATTCCAGAATCGTTACATCGACATTTATCAGTTTGCTATAGAAAATGACAGTTTGGTTAATATAAATTTGTCGTCTCTGGATATCGACACGGTTCTTTACCTGGTGAGAATAGATTCCAGCCAGGAACCTATTTCAGTTGAGTCTGCTAACGGCAATGGCCTTAATTCAGCCATGCAGACTACTCTGCAGACCGGAACTTACTGGATAGCTGTGTCCAGCGCTGATGTGTTGGAAGCAGGAGCCTATCAAGTCAATATAGCAAGTGAAACAACAAGCACCACGCGTTCTTTTGAAATCTTAAATTCGGTCTATGGCATACCCGTTGAGGTAAATCCCAATCCATTTATAGTGGGAGACTTAAGCCAAAACGATGCCGATATCGGCGATGGCTCATTTGTCGATCTTTATCAATTTACGGTGGCTCGTGAAGTCACTCTCCAGATCGATATGAGCTCAGAGAGTTTTGATACTTCGCTTATTGTGGTAAGAATTCTTGTTGATCAGTCTGTGGATAACACCGCAATATTTGAGAATAATGATTTTGACACATCACCAAATTCACGGATTACTCAGACACTATCTCCAGGTATTTACTGGATTGCTGCCAACAGCTCAAGTACCGGGAGTACAGGCGAGTATCAAATTTCTGTCACCGTTGTTCACTAGTGAAATCAGGGGGTTCGCAGGCTTTACGATGTCCGCGCTTGGCCGGAAGCTGCCATGAAAGAAATAAGAATTAGCGAGAAAACGAGTATGCTCAAATATCTGACAAAGCGAGCATGCGCCATATACAGATATCATGTGTCTCGATCCGTCGAGCATAGTACCAATGTCGAAGTTTTGCACAATGGGAGAAAACAATGACTCGATCACTTCATTCATTTTGTACGATAGCAGGCATACTATTTCTCACTTTAAGCAGTGCTACGAGTTTTGCGCAATCATCGAATGAAGAAACAATCAAAGAAGAAGTGACTCTTGTTTTTGACCTCTATTTATCTGCAATAGCAAAACGCCGTTGGGATACACAGTTGCAGATAATATTTATTCTACACCGAGCTATGAGATAAATAATCAGGGAATTCGGTTATGGGCTACAAATGGAGATATTGTGAGCGCATTTGAAGCTATGGGTGAATCCTTTGAGCCCTCTGGTTTTGATCGAATCGAACCAAAGAATGTGAGCATATGCGTAATGAATCAGAAATCGGCTATTTTGAGCGTCGTCGCAGACTACGTAAGATCGGACGGTAGCACCCTGATTGAAGATTGGGCTGGCAGCTATCTATTTGCAAAATTTTCGGAGAATTGGAGAATCGTGACATTCATGGGTCACCAACCTAAAAATTTTTTTCAGTGTGAAGAATAAATATGTCATATTTCGGCATCGGCCGACACATAAAAATCAAGCCAAAAAGGAAGCGGGACTTCGCGACTGATCCCATTATTCAGCGCGTTGATGTCCGCTACTGGCCGGAAGCTGCCGGTGAAAACAACAATGAGAAGAATTGAATGAATTGGGATGCTATAGGAGCAGTTGGTGAGATAGTTGGAGCATTAGCAGTTGTAGTTTCACTTCTGTATCTTGCAGGACAAATACGGGTAAGTAATAAGGCTTCACGTAACTCACTGATTCAAGAACTACAAGACACTGTGAAAATAGTGTTCCAGATGAATTTGGATGAAGCGGAATTGATAATCAAAGGAATGAAGGACTTCGACAGTTTAAGCGAAGTTGAAGAGATGAAGTTTCATCTTTTATTCCATCAATCTATGCTCGATCAACAGAGAATTTATTATCTAAAACAAGATGGAGAAGTAGATGAATGGTTATACCATTCGTGGAGGTACGACTTGGAAAAGTCTTTTGCAGCTCCAGGTGCGCACGCGTGGTTTGAGAAATATAGCGATTCAATTCATGAGGACTTCCGAATAGTTCTGCGCGATATAATTGAATCTAGCTCCGTGACAGATGCTCCCTATTTGAGATCAGGAGTAGGGAAACAGTCCGAAACGACTCAGAAATAGCAACTGTGAAGTCAAAATGCTGCATTTCAGTTTGGAAATAAAAAATTGATGTCGGCTTCTGGCCGAAAGCTGCCTGTCGCAAGTTTGAATATCAGCAATAACTGAGGGTCCGCTTTGTACCCGAAAGCAGACACGGGGTGATTTTTATTTAGAGCCCAATGTCCACGAGAGTGGTGCAAGATCACCCCTATTATTCAGGGCGTTATGTGCCTATGTGGGTAAGTGAAGCGTTGCTCAAGTTTAATGCCTGGGGTAGCACTATGGTAGCACCAGCATTAACAAAAAAGGCCTACATCTCTGTAAGCGTTTGATATATATGGTAGCAATGGGTGGACTTGAACCACCGACCCCAGCATTATGAATGCTGTGCTCTAACCAGCTGAGCTACATTGCCACAAATCTTCAGACTTACTTATTATACGTAATCAAATCGCAGTTAAAAACTCTCAATGATGCAGGTATACGTCTTTCGAAAGCTCGAAAGGGCGCGAATTTTGGCTATTTACTGCGAAATTGTCAAGCGCCCGCAAGACTAAATGACTTGAAGGGGCAGATGTTGGGCTTAGAGCCACCCACGTTGTTAATCTTTAAGTTGTTCATTTAACTCTCGATTAACAATACAAGTAAGAAATAATCACAACTGCTCGGGATTGTGTTACCTCATTTAAATTCACTTAGGCGGCGTAAAGATGCGCTTCCTTATCGCGAGCGGCTACTAAACCTGTAAATTGTCTAAGCTGCTTAGAACCCATAAATCATACAACCGAACTTAAACTACGGATTAAATGAATCCAATATTCACTGGAATCTGTATATGCTCCCGTGTTTTTAGAATTAAGTTAGTTCTAAAGGATAAAATTCCCCTCGAAAACGGAGGGAATAATAAAGATGGAGGAGATGCAACAAATGGAAAAGAGTGAGATTTTGAATTCCTTATCCTGGGTTAGAACATGCTTATTTGCCTTGGCTAGTCTTTCGCTAGTTGCATGTGCCTCATCTGAGGTGGACCCCTATGAGGGCTTCAATCGCAAAATGGCGTCTTTTAATAATGGGGTAGATATAGTTGTGATAAAGCCGGCAGCTCAAGTCTATAAAGCAGCTGCACCGAAACCCGTTCAGACTTCAGTTTCTAATTTCTTTGCTAATCTTGGGGAACCTTGGACCGCCATTAATCAGCTGCTTCAGGGCCGGGTTAAAATGGCCGGCAGCGACACTGGTCGCTTTTTAGTGAATTCTACCTTAGGGGTGGCAGGACTCTTTGATGTTGCGGCCTCAATGGGGTTGCCAAGACATCAGGAAGACTTCGGTCAGACTTTGGGGGTGTGGGGGCTACCGCAGGGGCCTTATATCGTTCTGCCAATGCTAGGGCCGTCTAGTGGCCGAGGATTGGTTAGTCAGTACGTTGGCAACTTTGGTGGTGGAAGAATTGCCCAGCCAGTGCGCTTCGTAAACAACGTCCCTGTTCGAAATTCGATGTTTTTCACCTTTTTGGTCTCGATGCGAGCAAGGCTGCTTGATCGGCCCCAGTTGCCGCCTGACGTAGATAGCTACACGCTGTTTAGAGATTTCTATTTAACGAATCTTGAACAGCAGGTTCAGCAATAGTTGACGCGAGTACAGCAGATTCAATGTCTAGGGCGTAGCACTATACATTGAATCTAAAATGCATGATGTCACCGTCTTGGACGATGTATTCTTTACCTTCAAGGCGCCACTTTCCTGCGTCTTTGGCGCCATTTTCGCCATTGTTGCCGACGAAATCGTCATAGGCTACTACTTCGGCGCGGATGAAACCCTTTTCAAAATCGGTGTGTATCACCGCAGCTGCTTTGGGTGCGGTAGCGCCAATTTTCACGGTCCATGCGCGCACTTCTTTGGGCCCGGCGGTAAAGTAAGTTTGCAAGCCTAGAAGCTCATATCCGGCACGAATAACTCTGTCTAGACCTGCCTCAATCATGCCAAGGTCTTGCAGAAACTCTGCCTTTTCATCGTCTTCGAGTTCAGCAATTTCAGCTTCCAATTTGTTGCAAATAGCGACAACTTGAGCGCCTTCGGATTCAGCGATTTCAATGACTTTGTCTAAGTGTGGGTTGTTTTCGAAACCTTCTTCATCGACGTTGGCTATATACATAACCGGTTTTGCGGTGAGTAGATGCAGCCCGTAAAGATCAGTCCATTCGTCAGCAGTTAATTCCATGCTTCGTACCGGCTTTACTTCGTCTAAATGGTCTTTGACCTTTTCAAACAGAACCCCTAAGCGCTGAGCTTCTTTATCACCGCTTTTGGCGGTGCGTGCGACTTTTGCTATGCCTTTTTCGACAGACTCTAAATCTGCCAAGGCTAACTCAGTGTTGATAATCTCGATGTCCGCTGCGGGATCAATCTTATCAGCAACATGGATTACATTACTGTCCTCAAAACAGCGCACCACGTGGGCTATGGCGTCGTTCTCGCGGATATTAGCCAAGAACTGATTACCCAAGCCCTCACCTTTGGAGGCGCCGGCAACGAGACCTGCGATATCAGTAAATTCCATTGTGGTTGGTATGGTCTTTTCAGGTTTAGCGATCTCGGCTAATTTATTGAGGCGAGTATCGGGTATGGAGACGATGCCTGAGTTTGGCTCGATGGTGCAAAATGGAAAATTCTCAGCCGCGATGCCCGCCTTGGTTAGCGCGTTAAAGAGTGTCGACTTGCCGACGTTGGGTAATCCAACTATTCCGCATCTTACTGCCATGATGAGTTCCTATTGATCTGTGTGGAGCAATCGCATGGCTTCTTCCCATTCACCTGCGACGGCTTTAGGCATGACTCGAATCGAATCTTCGATGTCACGCATGATTAAGTCAGCTTCTGACCGGGAAGGGTCGCCTAGTACGTAATTAGCTACCAACGATTTGTGGCCTGGGTGGCCAACACCTATGCGTAGTCGGTGGAAATCGCGGTCACCACCTAAGGCATTTATAATGTCACGAACGCCGTTGTGTCCGCCGTGCCCGCCACCTTCCTTTAATTTGGTAACGCCTGCAGGAAAGTCAATTTCATCGTAGGCAACCAATATATTTTCAGGCGGAATTTTGTAGAATTTGCATGCGGCGGCAACAGACTTGCCACTGCCGTTCATAAAGGTAGTTGGAAATAAACATTTGATGTCTTGGCTGCCAATAGTAATGCTGCCAAATTCACCGAAGAATTTCGACTCGCCACGCAGGGAACCGCTATAGCTTTTACAAAGGTGATGTAAAAAGATGACGCCGGCATTGTGCCGATTAGAATCATATTGTGGGCCTGGATTACCCAGACCCACAATAAGCTTTATGGGACTACTAGAGATGCCTGGCATTAAATTTTACCTGGCCTCTACGACAGCTAGTCTTGGCTAGAGCCGGATGCGCCATCAGCGCCTTCAGCAGACTCTTTGGCTTCATCGTCAGATACGCCTTTAGGAGCATGAACTGCTGCCACATTAAGGTCGTTGTCTTCATTGTGCGAAGCAAGAGATACGCTTGTCACGCCTTTTGGTAGGACGATGTCAGAGAGATGGACGTTTGCGCCCAGCTCAACTTTAAGCATGTCAACTTCGATATATTCAGGAAGATCTTTTGGCAAACAAGATACCTCTATCTCATTAAGAGTCTTCATGATGTTGCCGCCGCCGATCTTAACGCCGACACACTTCTCTTCATTGATAAAGTGAAGAGGAACACGCACTTGAATTGCTTCTTTTTCGTTAACCCGTAAAAAGTCAGCATGAAGAACCAAATCCTTAGCCGGGTGACGCTGAAGCGCTTTAATAACCGCTTTTTCTTTTTTCTTGCCAATTTTCAAAGTAATGATGTGGGCAAAGAAAGCTTCGTTCTGAATAGCCTTGTAAATATCCTTATGGGGAATAGTTAAAGATATCGGATCTTTGTCTCCGCCATAAATAACAGCTGGAATATTGCCTTCCAAACGACGTAGGCGGCGGCTCGCACCTTTCCCTAGGTCAGTCCGGACTGAGCAATCAAGCTCAAATTCTAATTTAGACATAATTGTCTCCTTTTACTCTCGATAAATGGTTTTGAGAGTATTTCCTTCCTAGCTTGCGACCGGCTAAAAAGAGGGTTAAAAAAAGGTCCTCAAACGACATGTCTGATGACCAGGTATTATCCAGCGGATGATTAAAAGACTTAAAGTTTTAAGTGTTATCAAACATCGCGCTTATGGATTCTTCGTTACTAACGCGGCGAATCGATTCAGCTAGTAGTTTAGCCATCGTAAGCTGTCGAACCTTTTTACAATTCTTCGCTGCATCACTTAATGGGATCGTATCGGTGACTACAAGAGAGTCCAAAGTTGAATTTTCTAAATTCCCAATAGCAGGCCCTGACAAAATAGGGTGGGTGCAGTAAGCAACAACCTTTTTTGCGCCATGTTCTTTCAGCGCGTCGGCTGCCTGACAAAGAGTGCCGGCAGTATCAACCATGTCATCTACGATCAAGCAGCAGCGATCTTTAACATCGCCAATAATGTGCATAACCTGAGCCACGTTGGCTGCCGGACGCCGTTTATCAATGATGGCCAAATCTACATTAAGCTGCTTAGCTACAGCTCTGGCTCTTACAACGCCGCCAACATCTGGCGACACTACGATTAAATCTTTATATTTTTGACGCTCTATGTCGTCAATTAGAACCGGCGATCCGTAAACATTATCAACCGGAATACTAAAAAATCCTTGAATCTGCTCTGCGTGAAGGTCAACCGTCAAAACTCGGTTCACCCCGACTGCGCTGATCATGTCTGCTACCACTTTGGCACTGATTGCCACGCGCGCTGAGCGCACTCGGCGATCCTGTCTGGCATAGCCAAAATAGGGTATTACCGCAGTAATTCGATTTGCTGAAGCGCGATGCAGTGCATCGGCCATTAACAATAGTTCCATGATGCTGTCGTTGGTTGGAGCGCAAGTTGGCTGAATCACAAAAACATCTTTACCGCGAACATTCTCATTAAGCTCAACGGACACTTCACCATCGCTGAACTTGCTAATGCTTGCGTACCCGAGAGGGAGACCAATATTTTTGGCAATATTCTCCGCTAAGTCTGGATTAGCATTGCCAGTAAACACCATTAAATTATTTGCCACGAATGATTCCTGCTGCTTGCTTACTAGAGGTGGGTGTTACTTGCTATTATGATTAGCAGTCCAAACCTAGCCAGAAACGGTGGCTGGACAAGCTGAAAAATGGCTGGGGTGGCTGGATTCGAACCAACGCATGCTAGGATCAAAACCTAGTGCCTTACCACTTGGCGACACCCCAAGAAAACTTATTGTCTGTTTAGCTTTTTCATTCACTCTTTGGGACGCGACGTAGTCTAATCGCCGACGAGCTTCTCATCCAGTGAATTTATGCCTTTTGCTACAAATACTTGTAGAGACTTCGGAAGTTTAGCAAGTGTGGCCATTGCGTCAACTTCTGACTTAAATTCTGCAAAGATGCTGGAACCTGTTCCAGTCATCCGTGATTTGGCAAATTTATTAAGTAAATTCAGAGTGTTAGCAACCTCTGGGTAAAGCTTTGTGGTGATAGCTTCACAGTCATTTCTGGACCTGCCAGCCAGAAAGTCGGCTATTTTGATGGCTGGGGAGTTCCGTGTCAATTGCTGATGACAAAAAATCTCTTGGGTTGAAACAAGACAGGGCGGTGTTATTACTAAATACCATCTCTCATCGAGCTCTACTGCTTCTAATTTCTCACCTATTCCTTCACCCCAGGCGCTGTTGCGATGAAGAAAAACAGGCACGTCCGCACCAAGCTTGATTCCTATTTCGCAAAGCTCGTCAGTGGAGAGCTTTAGATTCCAAAGATCGTTTAGTGCCAAAAGTGTTGACGCGGCGTTGGAGCTGCCCCCGCCAAGGCCTGCACCTTGTGGTATTTTTTTGACTAGTGAAATGTCAGCGCCAAGTGATGGCTTATTGGCAAGGCGGCGCAAGGCTTTAGCCGCTTTGATGACCAAATTGTTGTCCATCGGCAGTGGCGATTCTAAAGAACTTTCGATATGCAAAGTCAAAATGCCATTGCCGGCTGCTGAAAATGTCATCTCATCGCCAAAGTCTAGCAGGCGAAATAGGGTCTGCAAATCATGGTAGCCATCATCTCTGCGCCCAAGAACGTGTAGGAACAAATTCAGTTTGGCGGGACAAAAGAGCTTTATTTGGGTTTTAAGCATCGGGCTCAGAGCCGTCTAATTGCCAATTTAGCCTGAAAAATCTTAACCGTATGTCATCCTGATTACGGGTAACGTCTACTCGGCGCGGTAAGGATAAATTGCCATATTGACGAGGGTCAAAGTAGCTCACTGTCCAGCCATCTTGAGTTAGAGCAATTAGCTGATTGAGTGCGTTGAAGCGCAGATTAGATCTAGATCCCGGCGCAGGTATGCCTTTAATCCAATACTCGAGATAGGACACAGGTAGTTCATAACCAAGCTGTTGCAGGATAAGGTCTTCCGGGCTGCTCGCGGTGATCACATCACCGCCTTGCTCCAAAGTGACATAGCTTGGGCGGCCTACTATAACGGTAGTGCCTACGTTAAACGTTCCCCACAGTCTTATATGGTATTCAGCGTTCTGCTGCATCCACTGGATGCTAGGGGTGTCTGACTCGTCATTGTAGCGGACATTGACTCGTCCTCGCAGTTGCCAAGAGTCGAGCTCTTGAAGAGCGCTGCGCTGCCTTACCCAATCGCTGCTGCGCTCTGCTGGTGGCGCAAGGCTGCTACAAGCGCTAAGCAAGCTAAGTAACAAGGTGAAGTAAAGGGCTAAAGTCGACTTCATAGGAACGATCGAGCGGGCTCTTCTTTTATTAATAGTAAAAGCTTAAGCGATAAAATCATTCAGAAGCGCCAAGTCGCTCCATCGCTTCGGTAATAAGCTCGCTGTCGGGGCGGTCGACTAGGGCGTCTGCCCAAACCTGCCTCGCTTCGTCTCGGCGGCCCATGGCCCAGAGCACTTCGCCAATATGAGAGGCGACTTCGTGATCTGGGAAAGTGACGAATGCTTTGCGAAGATTGCTCAACGACTCCTCGTACTGTCCCAGCTTGAACTGAGCCCAAGCGAGACTGTCCAAAATCGCTGGATCATCCGGTGAAATAGCAATGGCCCTTTCGAGCAATTCAAGGGCTTCTTGATAGCGATCAGTCTGGTCTGCCAGCATGTAGCCGAGATGGTTCAAGGCCCGCGAGTCATCTGGTTTCATGAGTATTATTTGGCGCAAGTCTGTTTCTGAGCCAACTCTATCTTCTATCGTGTCGTATACCAAGACTCGCGAAAATAGCAGGTCGGTGTCGTTTAGATACTTATTCAGGGCGTTGTCTAAAAGGTTTTTGGCTTTGTCGATATGACCGTTTTGAACAAGCGCGCCAGACTCAATGGTGGTGAGAATGATTTCCAGGCGAGGATTTCCACGGGATTTTTCTAAAATCCAGCGGTGGGCTTCCTCCAGCTGTCCTAACTGAATGGCTAAGCGTGTCGCCTGCTGCTGTGCTGCTAGGAAATTATTAGTGCCTATTCGCACATTTTTATAGTGCCTGATAGCCTCGGTGAATTCCCCCAGTTTTTCGTAGCTAAACCCTAGATAATACTCGCTTTCGTCAAGGCGTTGATCCTCGACGACCAATCGGTTTAATTGCTGGATCGCCTCGGCATAGTCTTTCATCTCCAAATCCAGCAAAGCGATGGAAAATAGAGTCTCCCAATCCTGAGGTCTCTGATCCATTAGTATTTTGAACTGGCCCTGAGCCGTTTCAAAATCTTGGTTCTGAATTAGCAACCGTGCGTAGCTGAGACGCAGATCTTGGTCGTCGTCGAATCGGCGTACGCCGTTGCGAAGAGTTCTTAAGGCATCACTAGGCAGCTGCATGCTTTGTTGAATTTGCGCGCGAAGCAAGATGTGGTTAGCAGTAAGGTCTTCTAATTTGGCGAGAGCGTCGAGTTCTGAAAGCGCCTCTAAATACTGGGTGTTTTGCGCAAGCAGTTGCACTAAAGAAGTCCTAATTGAAAGCTGCTCGGGGTAGGTCTTGACTAGCTGTTGCAGGTTGCCGATTAGTGCCGCTCTGGCTGAGAGGCCTAGTCCACTTGTGCGCGATGCCAGGGCAGTGAAATCAAATTCGCCACCTTTCTCTATGACGCGTGACATCTGTGCGAGGGCTTGACGGAAATTGCCAGTTTCTAAAAACTGGAAGCTGAGCATAAGATGAGGCTGCGGATTTTGAGGGTCGACTTCAGCCCACAATAAGCCAAGCTGCAGCAGAGCGTTAGTATCGCCATTAACAGAGGCAAACTGCACAGCCCTCTCGATAAATTGTAAATCACGTGTTTCCATGGCGAGATCAAAGTAAGTGTCGCCGGACTCGATGACTTCTCCGCGCTGGGCGCCTAACTCGCTAATAATGGTTTGATAAAGCTGTTGTTCTGTAAATGCTCCGTACTTCACCTCAGCGGATTTTTTAGGTGGCGCATCAGCTGCCGATCGAGGTGCTGAATTGGCTTGGGTATCGGTGTCGGTAGTAGTATCGGTGTAGG
The DNA here is from genome assembly GCA_047617605.1 of Pseudohongiellaceae bacterium. Classification (GTDB taxonomy): domain Bacteria; phylum Pseudomonadota; class Gammaproteobacteria; order Pseudomonadales; family Pseudohongiellaceae; genus UBA9145. The sequence continues at coordinate 15,748 of JBLGBJ010000011.1, forward strand.
TATTGTCTAGATTAACCGCGCAAGAGCTAAGCGCAGCGGCTGATAATGCAAGTGTGAGAATGTTAATTAGGCGCATTTGTAGTGGTTTCACAATACTTGAAGGTGGCCGTATTGTAGCAGTTTGTCTGACTTGAAACAGGCTGTTGACGCGGCTTTGGAGTAATTTTACTGCAATTAGTAATAGACCTCGGTTTGAGCCCATTATCTTCAACGGGCTGGCTCTAATTTGGCTCAGGTCGTAGTTGCTATCGATAATCTCGCAGTTGATGGGAACTGAGGGCTATATTTAGTACTATAGCGGGCTTTTTCATCGTTCATCGTCGACATATTGCAATGGCTCTGGTTTTAGTAGGCATCAATCACACTACCGCTAGTATCGCGCTCCGCGAGAAAGTGGCGTTCTCACCAGAAAATCTTGCTGTGGCGTTGCGGCAGATTTGTGAACTTGGGCCCGTCAATGAGGCGGTTATTGTGTCCACCTGCAACCGAACTGAAATTTACCTAGACTTTTCTGACAAGAACCTGTCTTTAACCGGCGATGAAAAGTCGCAAAACCGTAGCTTACTCGACCACCAGCAGTTGGTGACCCAATGGTTATCTGACTTTCATCAGTTAGAGAAGTCAGAGCTCGATGAAAGTTGCTACGCCTTTGCTGTAGATGATGTGGTTAGGCATTTGATGAAGGTATCCTGTGGATTGGATTCTATGGTGCTGGGCGAGCCTCAGATCTTAGGTCAGATTAAGTCGGCTTATGCTGTATCCAAAGATTTAGAGCTAATAGGACCTGAGTTGGGCCGAGCCTTTCAGGAAGCATTTTCCATTGCAAAACTAGTTCGTACTGATACTGCTATCGGTGAAAACCCAGTTTCAGTTGCTTATGCCGCGGTTACTCTGGCGGAGCGAATTTTTTCTGATCTAGCGAGTCTCAACGTATTGCTTATAGGAGCCGGCCGCACCATCGAACTGGTCGCTAAACACCTTGCAGATAAGGGGGTCACGAATATGACCGTCGCAAATCGCACACTGGACAATGCTTTGGAATTAGCTGCTAAGTTCGCCGCCAAAGGTGTCTTGCTTTCAGATATACCAGAGCAGCTGGTGAGGGCGGATGTGGTTGTCTCCTCCACTAACAGCCAGTTGCCCTTGCTGGGTAAAGGAGCTGTTGAGAGAGCCCTTAAGCAGCGTCGGCATAAGCCGATGCTGCTAGTTGATCTGGCGGTACCTAGAGACATTGAACAGGAAGTCGGCGAACTTGCTGACGCTTACTTATACAGTATTGATGATATCAGCGAAGTGATAGAAGACGGCGTAAAAAGCCGTGAAGAAGCAGCAGATCAAGCGAAGTCAATTATTGAACGCGGAGTTGAAGAATATCGAAAACAGGTTAAGTCGCTGGATGCAGTGTCGACGCTTAGAGCTTTTCGAGACAAGGCCGCTTCTATAAGAGAGCAAGAACTGCAAAAAGCCTTAAAATCTTTGGAAAAAGGTGATTCGCCAGAATCTGTTTTAAACAGCCTTGCTCGCGGGATCACCAATAAACTTATTCATTCACCAAGTGTTGTCATGAAGAAAGCCAGCGCAGAAGGTCGTTTGGATGTATTAAAGATAACTCAAGAACTTTATGAATTAGGGGCTAATAAAAGTGACAAAAGCGATGAAATTTAGAGTGTCGTAACCAGCCCTCCACTAATGATAATTCAACTCGATAAGAATTCAACTCGATAAGAAAACCTATGAAAGACACAATTAAGAATAAGTTAGAAATGCTGAACGATCGATTTGATGAATTGGAAGCATTGCTCAGTGATGCTGAAATAATCGCCGATCAGAATCGGTTTCGCGATTTGTCGAAAGAGTATTCTGAGTTAGAAGACGTTGTAGAATCTTATAATCATTATGTTCAAGTGACTGACAATCTTAATGAAGCTATGGAGATGCACAAAGACGCGGATCCAGATATTCGTGCGATGGCTGATGAAGAAATTTTGAGCTCGAAAGATGAGCTGCAAGTATTAGAGCTGGTTCTGCAAAAGCTGTTGCTACCTAAAGATAGCAAAGATAGCTGTAACGTATTTCTTGAAATCAGAGCTGGGACCGGTGGAGACGAGGCGGCGATCTTTTCGGGTGATCTTTTTCGGATGTATTCACGATTTTGTGAAAATCAAGGCTGGAAAATTGAGCTAATCAACGAGCGTCAAGGTGAACACGGCGGTTATAAAGAAATAATAGCAAGAGTGGAAGGTAAAAATGTTTACGAAAAATTAAAGTTTGAATCCGGTGCCCACCGGGTTCAGCGAGTCCCTGAAACTGAAACACAGGGCCGAATACACACCTCCGCCTGCACCGTGGCGGTCATGCCAGAACTGGATGATGTCGATGAAATCGAGATCAACAAGGGCGACTTGAGAGTTGATACCTTCAGAGCCAGTGGCGCAGGTGGGCAACACGTAAACAAAACTGACTCCGCTATTCGTCTTACCCATCTTCCCAGCGGTCTGGTGGTCGAATGTCAGGACGAACGCTCCCAGCATAAGAACAAAGCCCGCGCTATGTCTCTGCTGCAGGCTCGGTTGCTAGATGCCGCGCAGCAAGCTCAGCATCAAGAAACATCAGATGCCAGGCGTAAACTGGTCGGTAGTGGCGATCGCTCTGAAAAAATTCGAACCTACAATTATCCTCAGGGTAGAGTCACTGATCATCGCATCAAACTGACACTGTATAATTTGGCTGAGATCATGTCGGGAGAGTTAGGGGCAGTGGTTCAGCCACTGATCAACGAATATCAAGCCGACCAATTAGCCAGCCTCTCCGGCGAAAGCTAATCTTGGTAGTCACTGTTAAACAACTAATTTTGTCTGGTCGGCGATTGGAAAGCTCAAGTGACAGCTGGCGTTTGGATGCAGAATTGTTGCTTGCTGATGTTTTAAAAAAGAACCGAGAGTATTTGCTCACTTGGCCTGAGGTTGAAGTTGCAGAATCAGATCAGAAAAAGTTTGAGGAGCTGCTAAATAGGCGCTCAAAAGGCGAGCCTGTTGCTTATTTAATTGGTAAAAAGCCTTTTTGGGACTTTGAACTCAAGGTTAACTCTGATGTGTTGATTCCAAGACCAGAAACAGAGCTTCTAGTAGAAAAGGCAATAGAGCTAATGGAAGCAAGTGCAGGGGGTGTGCGAATTGAGGGCCCAGCTACCCAGATCAACCTAGCAGACCTAGGCACCGGCAGCGGGGCTATCGCAATAGCTTTGGCCAAACAAAATTCCGCTTGGCAGGTTACTGCTGTAGATAAAAGTAGCGAAGCGTTAGCTGTTGCAAAACAAAACGCGGCAGCATTAAGTGTGACTAATATCAATTTTTTGCAAGGTAGTTGGTGTCAACCTTTGGTCGTTAAAAGCTATGACTTAATTGCTGCTAACCCACCTTATGTTGAAGCAGGTGACTCTCATTTGACTGAGGGGAGTTTACCATTTGAGCCGCTCATGGCTCTTGTCGCGGATGATCAAGGCCTAGCTGATATTCAGCAAATTATTGAGCACAGTAGGGCCTGTCTGCGTGATGGTGGGTGGTTGCTTATAGAGCATGGTTTTGATCAGCGCGTGCAAGTTGCGCAGCGACTGGCTAAAGCGGGTTACTCTTGTATTGATTCGCAAGCCGATCTCGCGGGAATCGAGAGGATCGCGTTCGCCCAGTGGCAAAAATAGGGTTCGCTAAGCTTATGAAAGACAGTCAGTTACTTCGATACGCTCGCCAGATAATGCTTCCTGACATGGATATTGCGGGTCAGCAAAAGCTGATTGATTCATCGGTGCTCATTGTTGGTTTAGGTGGTCTGGGTTCTCCAGCGGCAATGTACCTGGCAGCTGCGGGTGTTGGAAGGCTCATTATTGCCGACGATGACGTGGTTGAGGTCAGCAACCTGCAGAGACAAATCGCTCACAGCCAAGAATCAATCGGCACGTCTAAAGTAGAGTCCGGCAGGCAAAGGTTGCTGGGACTTAACCCCGACCTTGAGGTCGTTGCTCTGAATATGCGCCTAGAAGGGGCTGAATTGGATAGCGCTGTGGAGCAGGCAGATTTGGTGCTCGATGCCTGTGACAACTATGCCACTCGGTTCGCAATTAACCTAAGCTGCATCAAATACTTAACACCGCTTGTGTCAGGTGCTGCAATCCGCATGGAAGGGCAAGTGACTGTTTTTAATAGCGCCGAGCCTAGCAGTCCTTGCTACCGCTGTCTTTATAACGAAGGGGATAGCGAGGATGCAAGCTGTGCCACCAATGGCGTGATGTCTCCTGTGGTCGGGATGATCGGCACTGTTCAGGCTATGGAGGCAATAAAGGTTTTAACTGGAATAGGCCAACCTCTGCTGGGTAGGCTTTTACTTCTCGATGCTAAATCCATGCAGTGGCGAGAAATGAAATTGGCTAGAGACCCAGCTTGTCCGGCATGTTCGAATGTTTAAACTGTCCGGACAATAATTGCAGTGTTAACAGCATACGGCTATTATGCCTGCGCCTGCGGCTTTACTCGCAGTAAAATGAACAAACGCAGTAGTCCCCCCCTCTTGGTTTTTATGGCTGTAACTCAATGGATTCAGAAACACCGGTAGACTTAAGTAATGTAGATGCGGCACCAGAGGACATTCAGCCGTCAGAGCCTGTTTCCTTTGACAGCTTCTCCCTTCAGCCTCCTCTGCGAGAAGCTATTCGCAGGCTGGGTTTTGAGCACTGCACGCCAATTCAAGCACAAAGCCTTGTTCATACTCTTGCCGGACACGATGTAACTGGACGAGCACAAACAGGTACTGGCAAGACAGCCGCATTTCTCATCACCATCATCAATGACCTTTTATCTAATCCCATTGAAGACAAATTCCTTGCTGAGCCCAGAGCCTTAATCGTTGCGCCAACCCGAGAGTTGGCTATTCAGATAGCCAGTGATGCCCAGCTATTAACGCATGGTACTGACCTTCATACTGTGACATTGGTCGGTGGTGAGGATTATCAAAAGCAAAATCGGGCTTTAGATAAAAAGCCCGTGGACATTGTTGTAGCGACGCCCGGCCGGCTATTAGATTTCGTCCAAAACGATAATCTCTATCTCGGCTTGATCGAGCTGCTGGTTCTAGATGAAGCAGATAGAATGTTGGATATGGGTTTCATTCCCCAGGTGCGAGCGGTTGTCGCGCGAACACCAAAGAAGGAATGCCGTCAAACCTTGTTGTTCAGCGCAACATTTACTCCAATGATTATGGACTTGGCCTCGCGTTGGGCGGTGGAGCCCATCATGGTTGAAATTGAACCTGAAAAAGTGGCGGCTGATGCGGTGAATCAGGTCGTTTATTTGGTGACCACCGCGGATAAGTACAATTTGCTCTACAATATTTTGTCATCGCCTGACGCTGAAAAAGTAATAGTATTTAGTAATCGCCGCGATCAGGTGCGTAAACTCGCGGATAATCTTCATCGCAATGGCATTGACTGTGGCTTGCTGTCGGGTGAGGTGGCTCAGAACAAACGTATCAGTACTTTAGACGCTTTCAAAACCGATAAGTTGCGAGTATTAGTTGCTACCGATGTGGCCGGCCGCGGTTTGCATATCAACAATATCACTCACGTCGTAAACTATACCTTGCCTGAAGAGGCCGATGACTATGTACATCGAATTGGAAGAACAGGACGAGCAGGAGCAATAGGGACATCAATAAGCTTTGCCTGCGAAGAAGATTCTTTTCTCTTACCCGATATTGAAGAAAAGCTCGGTACAAAACTCGATTGCACTCACCCTGCCACCGAACTGTTAGAAAAAGCGCCCAGCTTCACGCGCTCTGCAAAATTCAAAGCAAAGGAATCATCTGGCGGCAGACCTGCTCCCCGCAAACCTTCTCGACCTCGGTAGTAATAGATCTATAGCGTCCAATCGGCTGGCTTCTCGCCACGGCGGTTGGATTCAAAATTACCTTCAGAAAACCCTTTTGTTGGCTCTCCTTGTGTGTCTGTGCCCGCTTTTTTGATCCCTATGAATTTCATGCATGCGAATCAGGGGCCGAGGTGTTGTTAGCGAATGATCAGACGCTTAGCGCCATGAGCAAATAATGCCTCGGCCTCTGACGACTCGATCAGACGCTATAGGGATGTGGCCATTGTTACACATCAGCCATCCGCGATTATCCAGCGACACCCTGACGGTCAGGTGATGTAACTCATTTGGCCCACTAGCTCATCATCGATAAATAGAACAAATAACAGTTATGTAGAATTCTCTATTGATCATAGGAACTTTCAGAATTGGACTCTCGAATTCAATCGTCATATCCTAATAAGTCAAACAGCGATCGATGTCTGCACTGGTATTTAACTCAGGGACTTAATACCGATGTTTAATTCGGACATTGAATTTGATGTTAACTAATAATAAAAGCGAAACGGGTCCCCAGCATGCGTCCGATCTTATACTCAGTTCTTCCCCTTCTTGCCAACATCCTAAGCTCTTGCTCACCAGCGCCGGTTACCCCCGGTGTACCTGATCAACCGCCCAATATTGTAATTTTATTTGCTGATGACCTTGGGTACGGCGATCTTGGTAGTTTTGGTCACCCCTATATACGCACCCCAGAGCTTGATGAATTGGCTAGGCTGGGTCAGCGCTGGACCGATTTCTATGTTGCGTCGCCTGTCTGTTCACCTAGCAGGGCTGCGTTGTTAACTGGTCGCCTGCCCGTTCGATCTGGCCTTTATGGCGATCTTATCAGGGTCTATTTTCCCGATGAGCCAGGCGGGTTTCCAGATTCAGAGGTCTCCATAGCGCAAGCCTTAAAAGAGCGCGGCTATGCCACTGGTATTTTCGGTAAGTGGCATCTTGGTGATGCTGAACATGCCTACCCTACTCAGCATGGTTTTGATGAATGGTTAGGGGTGCCTTATAGCAATGATATGAATTGGGTAGGCGAGCCGGCTTTTGACGAAATGAGAGCCATGGCCGCTCGCGGTGAAATGGAAGAAAGAGCCAGAATCTACGGGCAAAGACCAGCGCGGTATGCCGAGCCTAAGCTCGAGTATTTCAATTCTCCTTTGGTGAGCAGTTCCTCCATAGCAGGCAGCTCTATTGAGCAGCCAACAGATCAAACGACTTTAACCAAGCGTTATACTGAAGCGGCTATTGATTTCATCGAACGCAATGCGGATGACCCTTTCTTAGTCTATGTGCCGTATACGATGCCCCATACCCCCTTGTTTAGAAGCAGCGAATTTGTAGGGACAAGCATAGGTGGGCGTTACGGAGATGTTGTAGAAGAAATTGATTGGAGTGTTGGTCAAATTCGGCGCAGTTTAGAAGAGCAAGGATTGGCAGAAAACACGTTGATTGTTTTCACCAGCGACAATGGCCCCTGGCTGACTATGGATGAAGAGGGTGGCCGCGCGGGTTTGCTGAAGATGGGGAAGGGGTCAACCTTCGAGGGTGGCGTGAGAGTGCCGACTATTTTTTATTGGCCGGGGCAAATAAAACCAGGAATTGTTAGTGAAATTGGGTCTACGTTAGATCTGTTTGCGACAGCGATGGGTTTAGCTGAAATTGATAATCAATCGGGTGTTGATGGTTTTGATCTGAGTGGCGTATTGCTGGGACAAGACGCCAGTCCCCGCACAGAAATGCCTTATTATCGAGGTGGGCAGCTTTACGCCTACCGGCAAGGGCCTTGGAAGCTTCACTTTATTGTTGAAGGGGCCTATGGGCAGCCTCCGGTGAAGACAGCGCTTGCTGAGCCGGAGCTTTATAATTTACACCAAGATCCTTCTGAGCGATTTAATGTCGCTAGCAGCAATCCAGAGGCGTTAGCTAGCCTAATGGCGGCCGTTGCTCGCCACCAGGCTAGCCTTGTTGTTCGGCCACCTTTATTTGACGCTAGACTTGGCTTGCAGTAGCCCTGCTGGAATAGTTCTGTTGCGACAGTCCTGTTGTGATAGTTCCGTAAAAATAGCCCTACTGACCCTCAGCTAAGTTTGCCGCCAGCGCCAGCGTCCTTTAATGCCTTAGCATAGGCGGAAGATTTGCGGTGGCGAGACACTTGATCAAGCACAGTTGTGCCATCGGCGAGAGCCGCGTTTATGTCATGGCCATCAGTTATAAACAGCGGCACGAAACGAGCGAATAGTTCGTCGGTCATGCCGCGATAGGCCTTAAGCAATATGTTGTAATCTGCAGGCATGTCTTCTGGTGGGCGCAGCTCGAAAAAAGTTTTCAGTCTTTCGTCAGACCAATCTTCATCTCGAGTCGCTTTTTGAGTCCGCTCGCTGCCTTTTTTCTTTTCTTCTGCCATGTTGATTCCAATTGGTGTGTGCTCCTGTGAGTTTCTCGATCAAGGGTCGAGTTCACTTAGCTCATTTTGTCTCGTAGTAGCTGGTTTACCTGTCCCGGATTTGCCTTACCTTTGGACAATTGCATCGCTTGCCCAACCAAAAATCCAATGACCTGTTCCTTGCCTTCTTTAAATTGCTGCACTTGGTCTGGGTTATTGCTGATAACGTCGTCGACCAACGCCTCGATCGCTCCTGAATCGGTGACCTGTTTAAGGCCTTTAGATTCAATTATTTCGTCGACGCTGGAAGCGTCTTCGATCATCGCTTCAAAGACAGTTTTTGCTATCTTGCCAGAAATCGTCGTGTCTTTAATGCGCGCAATAAGATCGGTTAGTCGATCAGCCTGTACAGGTGAGTCAGAAATATTCCAATTGTGCTTGTTTAAAAGCGCCTGTAAATCGCCGCTTACCCAGTTGGCCGCAATTTTTGCATCACCTGTTTTTGTGGCGACACTTTCAAAGTACTCAGCCATTTCTCGAGTGCTCGTTAGGACTCCCGCATCGTATTCGCTGAGCCCAAACTCATCGCAAAAACGTGCGCGTTTAGCATCAGGTAGTTCTGGCAGGGTGGCGCGGACTTGTTCAATATAATCATCGTCTATTACTATCGGCAGAAGGTCTGGCTCTGGAAAATAGCGATAGTCATTGGCAACTTCTTTGCTGCGCATTGAGCTACTTTCATCCCGGTCAGCATCATAGCGACGTGTCTCTTGGGTTATGCTGCCGCCGTCTTCAAGAATATCTTTTTGGCGCTCAACTTCTGAATAGATAGCTTTTTCAACGAACTTAAAAGAGTTGATGTTTTTCATCTCGGTGCGAGTTCCGAGTTCAGTGGTGCCCTTTGGGCGAAGGGACACATTGACGTCACAGCGCATTGAGCCTTGCGCCATAATCGCGTCAGAAATGCCCAAGTACAAGATAATAGTATGCAGCTTCTTTAAATAAGCCACGGCTTCTTTGGCAGTATATATTTCAGGCTCGGATACAATTTCTAATAATGGCTCGCCAGCACGATTCAAGTCAATTCCTGACATGCCAGAGAAGTCTTCATGTAATGATTTTCCTGCATTCTCCTCAATATGAGCACGCGTCACACCAATTTCTTTTTCAGAGCCATCATCAAGTGTGACGGTGAGGGTGCCTTTGCCGACGGTAGGAAAATCTAGTTGAGTTACCTGATAACCTTTCGGTAAATCGGGATAGAAATAGTTTTTACGATCGAATACCGAACGTTTACCAATTTCAGCACCAATAGCTAGGCCAAATTTGACAGCCATACGCAGGGCTTCTTCATTGAGAACTGGCAGTGTGCCGGGCAGTGCGACATCAAAAATGTTTGCCTGGGTATTTGGTTCAGCGCCAAACTCAACAGCTGAGCCAGAGAAAAGTTTAGATTTTGTTGCCAGAGTGACGTGGACTTCCAAGCCTATAACAGTATCCCATTCCATAGTTTAAGCACCTCCTTTAGCTGCTGGTTTTGCTTTGTGCCAGTCGGTTAGCAGTTGAAACTGATGAGCGGCGTTTAGAACCTTAGACTCGCCAAAGTCAGGCCCAACTATATGTAGTCCAACGGGGAGATTGTTGGCGGCCCCGGCAGGGATTGAAATCCCTGGCAGGCCAGCTAAGTTAACAGCAATGGTGTATATGTCTTCAAGATACATAGTAACCGGGTCTGTCTTGGCGCCAAGATTAAAGGCTGTGTGGGGAGAGGTTGGTCCCGCTATGACATCAACTTCTTTAAAGGCTTCATCGAAATCATTTTTTATAAGGCGCCTAATCTTTTGAGCTTTTCGATAGTAAGCATCATAGAACCCTGCGGACAGAGCATAGGTGCCAACAAGGATGCGGCGTTTTACTTCGTCGCCAAAGCCTTCACTTCTTGAGCGCTTGTACATATCTTCTAAATCTAGCGGGTTGTCGCAGCGGTGACCGTAGCGCACACCATCAAACCGACTAAGGTTCGCGGAAGCCTCAGCTGGGGCAACAACATAATAGGCCGGCACCGAGAGATGGCTGTTAGGTAAATCGATTTCTTTAAGTATGGCCCCGGCGGCTTCATATTCACGCAGTGCCTCGCGAATAGATTGCTCAACATCAGCGGAAAGCCCCTCGGCGAAGTGTTGTTTAGGAATGCCGATGCGCAATCCTTTTATCGAGTCGGTCAGTGTGGCGGTATAGTCTTCCACCTCGCGCTCGGCTGAAGTGGAGTCTTTAAAATCAATTCCTGCCATAACGTTCATCATGAGAGCGGCGTCTTCAGCGCTTTTACAGATTGGTCCGGCTTGATCCAGGCTAGATGCAAAAGCTATCATGCCCCAGCGCGAAACCCTGCCATAGCTGGGCTTAAAGCCTGTTACTCCGCAAAAGGCAGCTGGCTGGCGAATAGATCCGCCAGTATCGGTGCCGGTCGCCATAGCACATAGATCGGCAGCGACAGCGGCAGCGGATCCACCAGATGAACCTCCCGGTACCTTTTCTAAATCCCAGGGATTTCTCACCGGGCCAAAAAAGCTTGTTTCGTTGGAAGAGCCCATCGCGAACTCATCCATATTCGTTTTTCCTAAAGTCACCACACCGACTTGATTGAACTTTTCAACGACTGTGGCGTTGTAAGGAGAGATGAAGTTATGCAACATCTTCGAGCCGCAAGTTGTTTTTATCCCCTTGGTGCAAAAAATGTCTTTATGAGCCAGAGGAATGCCTAATAAGGGATTGGTGTTTCCCTGCGCTCTGGCTTTATCGGCCTCACTGGCTTGGGCAAGTGCAGTTTCATCGCAGACCGTGATAAACGCATTGAGTGTATCGTTTACGCTATGAATTCGGTCCAAATAGGATTGGGTTAATTCAACGCTGGAGATATCGCCGCTTGTCATTGCCGCGGAGAGTTCGGCGACTGTCTTTTCAATCATGTTAAAAATCCATCAGTGCAATTCACTGGTCGTGGTTGTAAAAAAATGTAAGAAAGCTGAGAAGGAAACAATCAAAACTAGAGGTCCTAAGCAAGAAGCGTGCATAGTTTCGCTATTCTATAACCTTGGGCACTAGGTAAAGGCCATCCTGACTTTCAGGTGCGAGATTTTGCAGTTGATCGCGAGTGTCCGTTTCAGTTACTACATCTGCGCGCAGTCGCTGCACCATGTCTAAAGGGTGCGATAGCGGTTCAACAGACTCTGTGTCCACAGTCTGCATCTGGTCAATCAGAGTGAGTATGTCCGTTATGCGGCTAGTCACCTCTTCAGTATCTGCTTCACTGATATGGAGGCGAGCTAAGTGTGCGATTTTTTCTACTTCAGCTTTGTCGAGTGCCATTGGTAATCTCCGGGAAAGCCCGTGTTGAGTCATTAAAAGTTATTATAGGCGGTCAATTGTGCTGCGCCGCAAAATTTTGAATACCTGTGCTTGCTCTAACCCCCCGCCGTTGTTAGAGTGCGTCCTAATTGCCGGAAAGGCGAGATTATACTTGTATTTAGGGTTTTAGGTCGAACGCTCCAGGAGATTCCACCGCAGGTTCACTATTGCATTTGAGCGAGTGCCATAGGGTAGCCTTTCCTGTTCATTCTTTATAGGCATCTAAAAAAAGCTAAATGATTGTTAAATCATTGAGGCTCTTTGCCGTAAAATAACAAAGCATACTAAGAATGGAATCTTTAACTAAGGAATAGATAAGTCCATGTTTAAAAAAATTCGGGGATTGTTCTCCAATGATCTTTCCATTGATTTAGGGACAGCGAATACACTCATTTATGTCAGAGATCAGGGCATTGTGTTGAATGAGCCTTCAGTTGTCGCTATTCGTACTCACAATGGCCAAAAAACCGTCACAGCCGTAGGCTCAGACGCAAAACGAATGCTAGGTCGAACTCCCGGTAATATTACCGCCATTAGACCTTTGAAAGACGGTGTGATTGCAGATTTTCAGGTAACTGAAAAAATGCTGCAGCATTTTATCAATAAAGTACATGAAAATAGCTTTTTCCCGCCCAGCCCTCGGGTTTTGGTTTGCGTTCCGTGTAAATCGACTCAGGTTGAGCGCCGTGCAATTCGCGAATCTGTAGCCAGTGCGGGTGCGCGCGATGTCCGACTGATAGAAGAGCCGATGGCGGCGGCTATCGGAGCAGGTTTACCGGTAGATCAAGCCAGTGGTTCTATGGTTGTTGATATTGGTGGTGGTACGACAGAAATAGCAATTATCTCTCTCAACGGCGTTGTTTACTCAGAATCAGTTAGAGTTGGTGGTGATCGGTTTGATGAAGCTATTACTACACATGTTCGCCGCAACTACGGAAGCCTCATTGGTGATGCAACGGCAGAACGAATTAAAAAAGAAATTGGTTGTGCTTATGCCTCAAGTTCTACCGAGGTAAGAGAGATTGATGTCCGCGGACGAAATCTGGCGGAAGGTGTGCCACGCAGTTTTACGCTGAACAGCGACGAGATTCTTGAATCATTGCAGGAACCTCTTTCGGCAATTGTTCAAGCTGTAAAGAGTGCCCTTGAACAGTCTCCTCCAGAGTTGGCCTCTGATATTGCAGAAAGCGGCCTGGTCTTAACTGGCGGCGGCGCCTTGTTAAAAGATTTGGATAAATTGTTATCCGAAGAAACCGGTTTGCCTGTGATTGTGGCTGAAGATCCACTTTCCTGTGTGGCTAGGGGTGGAGGCAAGGCTATGGAACTCATGGATGATCATGACATCGATTTGCTAACGCTGGAGTAGATTTCTTCTAAAGCGGTTTTCTTAAGGGTGGCAATTAATGTTGAGATCAATGTGTTTGCCGGCAAAAAACTTAGTGCCCTAGCGATAAAGCGTTAGGGCAGGCAGAGACATTGAACACCTTTGCCGTCTATAATCGGGTTATCTGCGAAGAGGTGACCTAGTAATCGATAAAACCCTATTTATAAAAGGTGTGGCGCTTGAGTATCGGGCGCTTGCCTTCCTCCTGCTCTCGGTTTGCGTCATGTTTGCAGACAGCAGATTCGGTTATCTTGAGAAAGCCCGTTTCGGTATTGCTTACGCAACCACACCGATTTATTGGGTTGCTGACGTTCCTGCTCGAGTCTCATTTTGGTTCGATGATGTTTTTGTATCCCATACTGATTTAGTTGAAGAAAACACCAGACTCAGGGAAGAATTGCTTGTGGCTCAGCGTGAATTGCAGCTGCTCGAGTCCTTGGCGAGTGAGAATAGTCGTTTATTAGAGTTGCAAGCGGCGGCTCAAGTAATCCAAGGCGATGTCCTGCTTGCTGAAATTATAAACGTCTCGCCAAATCCATTTTCAAAACGGGTGCTAATCAATAAAGGTACGAGAGATAATGTTTTTCTGGGCCAGGCATTGTTGGATGCTAACGGTTTGATGGGCCAGGTGGACGAAGTGCTGCCGTTTACTAGCTGGGTTTTATTAATTACCGACTATCGTCACATCACTCCGGTTGAGATAAATCGAAATGGTGAGAGGGCGCTAGCGCGGGGGAGTCGTACAACGGCACCCGAATTAGAATTGGAATATGTCACGCAGACACAGGATATGGTGGCTGGGGATATCTTGGTTAGCTCAGGCATGGGTCAGGTTTACCCGAAAAACTATCCCGTCGCAGAAGTCATTAGCGTATTCGCTGATCCCGGCCAAGATTTTGCAACAATCAAAGCTCGGCCTCTTGCTCAGATAGCCAGCACCCGTAATGTTTTGTTGGTGTTTCCTGATAAGCCTAGCGCCATTAAAATCGAGGTTAGTGACAGCGCCTCTGACGATCAAGTGACTCAGATTGAGTCTTTAGAGGCTGTACAGGCTGCAGAACAGGAAAATTTATGAGGCAGGGAGCTCACCGGATCTGGGTAATAGGCCTTAGTTTTTTAGTTGCCTATTTACTGGCAATCGTCCCGTTTCCAGAATGGGCAATGAATTATCGGCCTGAGTGGGTACCGATGGTATTAATTTATTGGGTCATGGCATTGCCTTATAGAGTGGGTATTGGCTCAGCTTGGGTCGCGGGTATTATGTTAGATATCCTTGAAGGCTCGATACTCGGTGTAAATGCGATGTCATTAGTGATCGTCGCTTATGTGACGTTGAGTCTGCATCAGCGTTTAAGAATGTTCTCATCCATACAGCAGAGCGGTTTGGTTTTAGCGTTAGTGGGGCTGAATCTGATGCTATGTCACTGGCTACAAATAATGACTACCCAATCAATTAATGGGAATTTAATGTTCCTGATGGCAGCTTTGACCAGTGCGGCTATTTGGCCCTCGCTATTTCATTTACTGCGACAAATTCGTCGTAGCTTCGCTGTGCGCTGAAGCCTAAGCGCCGCGTATTATGAGTAGCTCACCTCTATTATTAGCTTCTAATTCTCCAAGACGTCGAGAGCTTTTACTCCGTTTAGGGGTAGCCTTTCAAGTTTGTCCTCAAGATATCGATGAATCTGTTCTCGCTGGGGAGAAACCCCATGACTATGTTCAACGCGTGGCGCTTGAGAAGGCGCAATCCGCTTTGGCAGCGCACCCGGATGGGCTGGTTTTGGCGGCGGATACCTCCGTCATAGTCGATGATCAAATTTTAGGTAAGCCGCAAGACAGCGCAGATGCTGCATTAATGTTGGCGTTGCTTTCGAATCGCGAACATACAGTTCTTACTGCAATCACGCTTGCTGATTCTTTGAGGCAACGCTCGAGCGTGGTTCGAACTACGGTAAACTTTAGAGCCATCTCAGCGGCGGAGACGCAGCGGTACTGGGAAACTGGAGAGCCTGTCGGGAAAGCGGGCGCTTATGCTATTCAGGGGTTTGGATCTGCATTTGTTGAATCCATCGAAGGCAGTTTCAGCAATGTAGTAGGTTTGCCTTTGTTCGAAACTGCTCAGTATTTGGAAGAGTTCAATGTGGCTATTTGGCAGCAGGGATTGGCGGACTTATGAGTGAAGAAATTCTGATTAATGTCACCAACGCTGAAACTCGAGTAGCACTTATCGAAAATGGTTTGCTGCAAGAAATTTACATAGAGAGACACAATAATCGCGGGCATGTCGGGGATGTGTTCAGAGGCAAAGTGGTTCGTGTCATGCCTGGGATGGATGCCGCATTCATCGATATCGGACTTGAGAAAGCAGCCTTTATTCACGCATCCGATATCTGTGTTCTTGACCATGAGGGTTATGAAGTCCGGTTAGAATCACATAAGGCTCTTCATGAGCTAGTCAGAGAAGGGCAGCATATTATTGTCCAAGTTGCGAAAGACGCGATAAGTACCAAAGGAGCCAGATTAACGACACATCTGACACTCCCTTCACGCAACTTAGTTTATATTCCACGCTCCAAGCACACCGGGGTATCCCAGCGTTTGGAAGATGAGCCGGAGCGAGAGCGATTACTTGGACAGCTACGCCAGTGTTTAGATGAAGAGGAATGGGGTGATCGCGGAGGCTTTATAATTCGGACGGCGGCAGAAAACGCAAGTGCCACCGAGTTTAAGGAGGATATAAGGTTTCTAAAAAGGCTATGGGAGAAGGTGGCGACAAGAATTGAGCGCAACGACGGTATCAAAACAGTATACCGAGATGTACCTCTTTATATGCGAACGGTTAGGGATCTTATTACGCCGCAAGTAGATAGAATTCGTATCGACAATCGTCAGTCCTTTGATGAGATGGGTCAGTTCTTAGATGACTTTATTCCTGACTCTACGACGGTTATTGAACACTATAGTGGCGCACGGCCCATTTTTGATGTGTACGGTATTGAAGATGAAATTAATAAGGCCTTAGGCCGGCAAGTGAAGCTCAAGTCAGGTGGTGATTTAGTCATAGATCAAACCGAGGCCATGACTACTGTCGACGTTAACACTGGCAGCTATTTGGGAAGTCGTAATCATGCAGAAACGATTTTAAAGACTAATTTGGAGGCGGCGACTGCTATTGCTCGCCAGCTCCGAGTTAGGAATCTTGGCGGTATAATAATCATTGATTTCATCGACATGATAGACCTAGATCATCAGCGTCAAGTCCAGCGCACTTTTGCTAAGGCTCTGGAAAAAGATAGAGCTAAAACATCGATAACACCGCTGTCCCATTTGGGATTAGTAGAAATGACCCGAAAACGGACTAGGGAAAGCTTAGGTCAGATTTTAAGCGCGCCGTGCTCGGCATGTAACGGTCGTGGAAGGCAGAAATCGGCCGAGACAGTTTGCTTTGAGATATTTCGTGAAGTGCTCAGGGTGGCCAAGGCCTATGACAGCAATGTGCTGTTGGTGATGGCTTCTCAAATCGTAGTGGATAGACTTTTAGATGAAGAGTCTAATACTCTCGCCGAGTTGGAAGATTTAGTCGCCAAGACGGTCAAATTTGAGGTTGAACCTATGTATACTCAAGAGCAGTTTGACGTCGTTCTATACTGAAAATCCAGTTAAGTTTTCAGTCGCTATCAAGCTAGCCTGGAACAGCCTGACACTGTATTGACGGTACCGTGGCCACTCACCCTCAAAAGAGATGTTTTTAGCCTTGACTTCTACTGTTACAAATATAGTTGCTAGAATCTTTAAAAAATTACGCCAGCAAACGGTAATCTTCATCGTAGTTGCTGTCGTGTTGATGGCAGCCTATGTCAGCATCGGCAGGGAGTTCATGCCGGCAGTTTCCCAGTACACCGAATTCTTTGAGCAACAACTATCCGCCGTTGCCGGTATCCCTGTCTCCATTGAAAAGATAACTGGCAGTTTTAGTGGGTTTAATCCGATCCTGCAAATTGAAGGTCTGAATCTGAAAGTGAACGACGGCCAAGAATCAGACCAACAGGGCTCTGCCGGCGCACTTTATTTTAGCTCAGCCACTATAGTGCTCGATGTGCCCATGAGCATTTGGCGCAGGGAATGGGTTTTGCAGGACTTTCGGGTAGAAAACTTAGAGATGAATGTCGAGCAAACTACAAACGGTAGTTGGAAGTTGCAAGGTATGAGTGTGGACCGCGAGCAAAGCATTGAGTTGGCTACAGTCTATGATGCGCTTTTACGAATCTCTAGACTAGACATGTCAGGGGTGGGCGTCAACATTGAAACTCAAAACGGTGAGCGGTTTCGATTCAATGACGGTGCGGCATCAATTCGCAATCAGGATTCCACGCACTATATTCATGCCACCGCTTTTCCTGATCGCAGTCGAGCTGAAGTAAAAGTATCGCTTGAGGTTGTAGGTGCTGTTTTGAGTGAGATGTCTGGTCAATTACACGTAGATATTCCTGTGGGTAACTATTCTGAATTGGCAGCGGGCCAATATGGCGATCAACTGACTTTAACGCAGCTGCTCGGCGGTGCTGGAATCTGGTTAGATTTGGAAAGAGGTCGTCCAACAAGTTTAATCGTCCAGCCTCAGATTTCTAGACTGGCTTTCAAAGGGCCCTACTCAGAAGGCACTACGCTACAACAATTCAGCGGAATCGTGTCAGTCAATTTTGATGAGGCCAGCGTCGGTTCCATTTCTCAGTTAGACTTTACTGATATGCACATGTCTTGGAACGGAATCAATTGGTTGAATTTTAACAGCTCATTGAGTATCAACTCCGCACAAGATATTGCTGTGGTAGCGGACCGGGTCAACATAGATCTTCTTAGCGGAGTCGCTTTAGCCAGCGGGTTTTTGCCGCCAGAGATAAATGATCAATTAAGACAGTATTCACCTAAGGGTGCGTTTGAAAATCTCAACATTAGATCGTCATTAGCTAATGATGAACTTAAAACGCTTGCGCTTAGTTCTAACGTTCGAGCTGTTGCGGCAAGCTCGGTCGGAGGTTCACCCAATCTAGCGGGTATAGACGGCTTCGTCGAATTGGAATTTGATGCCTCTACTGGGATAGTCAGCGGCGTCGGCGAAATAGAATCAAGCAATTTTAGTATGAATCTCCCCAATATTTTTTCTTCTACTTGGGACTACGGCTATGCTAATGGTGCTCTCGATTTTTTGATTGATATCAGCGATGGTCAGGAAATCAGGCTGCGCAGCTCTGTGATAGTCGCCGAATCAGACGCGGTAGATGCGCATGCACAGTTTGCGAGCTATTTACGCCGTTACCCCGATGGACGCAGGGAATCAGAATTAGATCTTTATGTTGGCGCGTCACGTTTGGATGGGCAACAGAAAAACCTTTATCTGCCCGATGGCCCTAATATAGCCGACGGTTTACGAAATACTATGCAGTGGTTAGACAAGGCGGTATTAGCAGGCGATGTCACTAATGCGGGTATTATTTACCGGGGCTCGACCTTACCGGGGGTCTCTGTTGAGTTGAAAACTTTGCAAAGCTATTTTGAAATGGAGCAAGGTCAATTACTTTTCAGCGAAGACTGGCCTGAGATAAATGACCTTTCTGCATTGATTTTTACTGCTGATAATGATGTCGACGTGGAAATTCGCGGCGGCAGCTCGTTGAGTCTTAGCTTAGATGGCGCTAGTGGTGAGGTGCGCCGAAATTTGGATGATGAAAGTTGGTTGAATATCACCGGTAATGCGAGTGGTCTAACCAGCGATGGGCTGACTTATCTACAAAATGCTGGGGTAGGAGAAAACCTTAAAGAGGAATTTTCTGGCTGGCAAGTGCAGGGAGATTTCAAGGTGGACGTGGATGTTAATATTCCATTGGGTGTGCCTGATGCTGAAACTAAAGTTCGTCTAGAAATGGCTGTTCTAGAAAACCAGCTTACTCTCCCAGAATATTCCCTTACTGTGTCACAGCTTTCTGGACCGGTTATTTTCGACACTGAAACTGGTGTTGAGGAAACATTTTTAAGCGGTAATATTTTTGGCAGGCCAGCTAATTTCATTCTATCCTCTCTAAGCAGAGAAGGAGAATTAGAGGCTATTTATATCGATTCGACCGGCACTACTGCTATCCCTGAGTTAATTGAGTGGCCAATGCAGAGCGACTTCATTGCCGATCTTTTGCGTCAGATGAGCGGTGAGTTTAGTTACACTGCAAAGCTGAGTCTCGACCAATCCGCCGCCGCAAATTCACAGACTACCCTATCAATACAGACAGATTTAAAAGGGGCCAGCTCAAACTTCCCAGAACCGTTTGGAAAAGCAGCACAAGAGGCTCGGCCTTTGGTTTTGAATTTTGGGTTTGGTGAAAAGCAATCCGTTGATGGCCGCTATGGCGAGAGCCTTAACTTTCAAATGGATCTGAAAGGCGGTGCTATCACTAAAGGGGTAGTGCACGTCGGTTCAGATTCCAATGATTTGGAGAGCTTTCTAGATAGTGATGCGTCAGGCTTGGTTGTTGTTGGTGAGACACCTATTTTCAAACTCGAACAATGGACAAGCTTTTTAGAAAGCTTTGGCGGTGGGGGAGGTAATGCCGCATCTGATGACTTCAGCGACTCACTTGCGTTTGTTGACGTCAGGGTAGATAACTTCGAGCTTTATGATCAGATACTACCGAGCGTTGCAATGCGCATAGAAGTAAGCGAGAAAATCCCCGCATGGACGGTAAGGCTGGTTAGCGAAAATATTCTTGGTCAGGTGGATATCCCCTTTAGTGAAGACGATTATCTACTGCTTAATTTAGAGTATCTGCGCCTGCCCGGTGATGCAGAGATGCAATTAGCCAGTATTGATAGCAGTGGCAACGACAGTACTGGTGAAAATTTAGATGTGTCAATTGTGCAAGAAGAAAACCCTATTGATGCTCTCGTGAATATTGATCCGCGCACCCTTCCCAAGATGAAGTTTACAACTGATGATTTCAGTATAGGGTCGCTTCCTTACGGTCGCTGGCAATTTACGTTAGATGCCAGTGAAAAAGGAGCGGAGCTTACCGATTTGGCTTTTGATTTTCGAGGACTTAGGCTGGGTCTTGACGAAGTAACGGAGGATACGGAGGATGAAGGGAGCGAACCGACTTCTTTGAGGCCCCATTTTCTCTGGCTTTACGATGGTGTGAACCATCGGAGCGAACTGCAAGGCCTGCTCTACGCTGATAATATGGCAGATGTGCTAAGCGCCAATGGTCTAACGGCGGTATTCGAGAGTAGTGACGCAGTTTTTACGGCGGATATTCAGTGGCCTGGCTCTCCCGCTTTTTTTGCAGCATCGGGTCTTAGTGGCGAACTAGACATGGAAATTCGAGATGGCCGCTTTTTTCAGGACGCTAACGGTAATGGCGCTTTGAAGCTGATAAGCATTATCAATCTAGATGCCATTATGCGCCGATTACGGATCAGTGATGACCTATTAAATAGGGGCCTTGCCTACGATGAAATCTCTGCTCGTTTTTCGTTAAAAGACGGATTGGTGGATATCAAGGATCGTTTGGTGATTTCGGGCCCATCCAGCCTTTATCAAATAACAGGAGGTTTAGATCTAGGGCAAGAAACTATTTCTGGTGAGCTATATGTGACCCTTCCGGTAAGCAGGAATATCCCGTGGATTGGCTTGCTAACTGCGAATATTCCTTTAGCTGTGGGGGCTTACCTTTTTGATCGAGTTTTTGGGGATCAGGTGAACAGCTTGACGAGCGCTGTGTATACATTGGAGGGGCCGTGGGAGGGGTTGGAACCCAAGTTTAAGCAGGCATTTGGTTCTCCATCAAGCACTGGGCCTAACTAAATAGGTCTAAGCGCTAGATCAAGCTTCATTTTTTCAAGCCGATAGGCTACCAAGAAGTCCAATCGTTAGAGTTACCGTCATAGCAGCTGCTGGGCACAAATGGGGCTCTCGTAGGTTCTGCGCTCAAATTCGCAGTACATCTAAAATCTAATGAAGCATCAGCATTTCTGCGAATTTGTAAATGCAATCCGATGTCTGAGTTGTTCCATTCCGGTTTGCGATAAGACCTAAGCGCTAACACTCTGTGTGGTCCCTTGGGTTGATACTCTATCGATTCCCACATGTTGTGAGTGAAGCCAAACATTGTCTCGTAGGTATAGGACGGACCTCCGAATGCTTCGCCGCTTGGCGGTGGAGACCCTGGAATTGTTGTTCCCAAGCCGCCAGTATCATAGTAGTCAGTTTCTACTCTTCTTCTTAATTCGCCTAGAATCATAACGCCGTCAGTTGCCCTGGCTTTGATCGTGTAGTCGGTAAAATATGGAATCGCGACACTTGCAAGTACTCCAATGATGGCCAAAGTTGTCATCAATTCTATTAGCGAGAAGCCATTATTTATCGTTCGTACTATTACGCGCTTCATCGGATAAGCTCCGGTACGGGGTTGCTTTTACTGACGACTATTTTTGAGTACCCAAGTAGTTGAGGCTGCGGATGATTAACGATGATGTCGCTGCCGATGCGGGTAATAACATTGGGTAGGTTACTACCCGCGCAGTTGTAGCTATCATTGAGAGTGCCATTATTTTGAAGAACTTCGGCAATTTCCCAAAATTTCTGGACACAACTTTCTAACGATATGCGTCGTTGCTCTTGTTCAATAATCTGTACAGAATTCAACACAGCGCCGGTGCTAAGTGAGCCTGTAATTTGCAGTGTGATGAATATGCAGCTGAGAATGACAAAAACAATTTGCACTTTTTCTGATTTGCCAGTTTTTTCTCCGTGCCGTGCTAGGTCATCGGATACTCGCCTTCTTTGGGGCTCTTCGGCTAGCAGTTTTTGCATGTCTTCATGTCTGCGTGCTTTAGAGTCTTGGCTGGCCATTGCGCCCGCTAGATCAACAAAATTAGCGCAAGGCTCACAGTAGGTGTGGTCCCCTTTAAAATTAGTACAAATTCCGCACAAAGGAATACTGCACTTTGAGCAAAGTACCGCCGCGTCGACGCTAGGATGGTATTCGCACTTTAGAATTGAAGTTCTCCGAACTGGTTCTGACTTTTTGTTAGTCTTTAATTAAAACAGCAACTATCTCTGAACTGGGATAAACAAATTTTGTGTTGAAGCTACCAGAGCACTAAGTATAACATCGATTTTTGGTGCGAATACCAAGGATTTTACTCAATGCTGGGTTTAGGGTCGCTCTTAGCCGGCGGGTATTAGGTCTGTCTTGATAGTGAGGCGCTCTGGTAAGAATGCACTGAGAACAAAATGGAGCACTGCATTGCTGCGATTCAAATGGTTACGACTCCGGACCTATCGACAAACCTGGAGGCCGCGTTACGGCGCAGGGGGCAAAACTTGTAATGCACCTCGAAGTTTTCGCGGTGCTAGAAGGTGGGCCGATGAGGCAGTATGGCGAATTGGAAGGTGATTTGGGTGCGCCAATTCAGGGCTTTCTAGCCTCTGTGGCAAAAAAGCATAAGATCACTGTGGTTGGGGGTACAATTCCGCTGATTAGCAAGCCCGGTAGGCAGTCATCGGATTCTGATTATTTGATCAGTGATGGCGGGGTGCGACCAGCGAGCTTAGTTTTGGGCCTGGCGGCGAGCGAATCGCGCGTTATGAAAAAATTCACTTATTTGATGTGCTCGTAGACGACGAAAAATTCAATTACTCTGAGTCCAAGAGCTATTAGGCTGGGCTGGAGTTGGTCGTTGTCTCGACCGAGCTAAGTGAGCTTGGTTTAAGCGTATGCTATGACTTGCGATTTCCAGAACTGTATCATGAGCTTTTTCACCGCGGTGTTCAAATCATGACAGTGCCCGCGGCCTTTTTTACAAAAGTTACCGGCCAATCGCACTGGGGAACTCTGCTGCGGGCTCGAGCGATAGAGAATCAGTGCTATGTAGTAGCGGCGGGCCAAGGCGGTCGGCATAGTAAGGATAGAGAGACTTGGGGCCATTCAATGATTATTGATCCCTGGGGCCGCGTACTGGATAGTATTGGAACTGGTGAAGGCTATGCGATTGCTAAAATAGAGTTTGGCATATTAAAGCAAGTTCGTAAGATTATGCCGATCGCGGCTCAGGCTAAGCTATAAAGTCTATTAATGCATTTGGCGGCGTCACCTGAATTGGATCGCCGCAAGAATTCCCATGAGTTGGGATTTATTTTATGATGCGCCACAAATTTAGCGCGCAAGGATACCGTCATTATTAATAAAAGCCTTCTAAGTAACCTGTTAGCTGCATTATTGGTCGTAATAGGGTTTGTCGTCCCTTCACCCTATAAACCCTATTTTCTGAATACTGGCTTGTTTGCACTCTCCGGCGGCGTAACTAATCTGATCGCTATTCATATGCTCTTCGAGAGAGTGCCGGGGCTGTATGGCTCGGGCGTTGTTCAGCTTCGGTTTGAAGAGTTCAAGGTAGGCATCAGGCGCCTAATAATGGGACAGTTTTTTGATAAGGCGGACCTGCAGTCTTTCTTCAGTGAGTTGGGAGATGGGTCAACCAAGCTAAAGAGCAAAGTTGCTGAAGGGATTGGTGAGCTGGATCTGGATTCGGCGTTTGAATCCCTTTTGGATGTAATAATGACCTCCTCTTTCAGCGGTATGCTTGGAATGCTGGGAGGACGCGATGCCCTGAATTCATTAAAGACACCATTTATCGACAAAATGAAGGAGTTTTTCACCAGCGAATTAGCAAGCTCGGCAATGCAAGAAAAAATAGAGGCCGCACTGCGCTCATCGATTGATGATGAGGCTATTCGTAGCAAGCTGGAATCTTTGATTGACCAAAGGCTTGATGAGATGACGCCTCATATGGTCAAGGTCATAGTTCAGGACATGATTCATAAACACTTAGGCTGGCTGGTGGTATGGGGCTGTGCGTTCGGAGGGATTCTAGGTCTGCTGGTTGCCTTGTTCAGTAACCTCTAGCCGCCATAATCGTCTGTGGCCGGGTAGCGCCAAAGCAGGCAAATCATAAAGTAAAAACAAGGTCAACAATTATTCGGCAGGTAATGCGATGCTCAAGGCAGCAACAAAGTCAATAACAATTAAGTTACTTGACTTAACATTCTAGTTAGCTTTCAGTGAAACTAAAGTAATGCTAAAGTGAAATACTATAATGATCCTTTAGGTATTCCCTTGCATTAAACGGCCAACAAGTTGTCGTGATCGGGGTTTCAATTCCCTTGTTTCTGTGGGCCCTTTCCCAGCCCCGTTAATTATTGAATAATACCGTAATTAATAGTGATCTTCGGGTGTATTCCTTTGTGGCTTGCTATACAATAGCGCGCTCTAAATTGCAGTCATGCTTGCTTTAAGTTCTATTTCTAACGCTTTCTAGCGTAATCTCTATTCATATTTTTTCGTAGGTTATAGAGTTAAAAGCAAAATTTTATTAAACGATTATCAAACCACGATACTGAGAAAGTAATATGGCACGTCCAGTTGAATTCGATGAAAATAAAGTACTAACAAATGCAATGGAGCAGTTTTGGAAAGAAGGCTACGAAGCTAGTTCAGTTCAAAAGCTTTTAGATTGCACAGGAATAAATAGAGGGACTCTCTACAATTCTTTCGGCGACAAAGACACGTTTTTTAAATCTTGCGTCGATCAGTACAATACGGTGACGGATAAGCACATCGCGGCATCCCTTAAGAATGACGAGCTAGTCGCTTGGGATGCGATATCAGCGTATTTTTCAGAAGCTGTGATTAATGTTCCTAGCAAGCACCGCAGTATGGGTTGCTTGTTGGTAAATTCAGTGTGTGAAAGCATTAACTACGACAAAGAAATTAAGAAAGTTGTTAAAGGTTCTTTAGCAATCATTCGCAAAGCGCTTCTTGTACGTCTTAAAGACGCCCATAAAAAGGGCAAGATTAAGAAGGGTATCTCTGCGGAACTTGCAGCTGACGTGTTAATGAATTCTCTTCATGGTATCCGAGTGAACTCTCGGGATGGCAAAAATGCTAAGCTATTGCAGGAACTAATCGACTTTACCTTGTCATCACTGAAAAAATAATCAACTAAAACAAAATCATAGCCATTATGTGGCAAATTTTGTATCAATCGAAAGAGGCGCAAGCCTCTTTTTTTTGTCTTGTAAAGCTCATGTCGCGCCCGAACTAGGAGTATTGCTTCTGTCCGGTTGCTTGCTATACTCTAGGGTAGATACCGGTTGCACAGCGCACGGCTTAAACCACAAAATTTGGTGGTACGAGCGCATAACAACTGAGCCGCGACAGCTATTTAATATCAAGCGGTAGAAAATACACACCATACAGACACAGAATTAGTCAAAAAGCATAGATAGGATAAAAAAATGAAGAAAATATCTGGAAAGCGTAGCGAAGACGACGCAAAAATTGACTTAACACCGATGCTAGACGTGGTGTTTATTTTGCTAATCTTTTTTGTGGTGACTGCTACCTTCTTATCAGAGACCACAATTAGCGCCGCGAGTAGTGACAATAACGACCAACCACCACCTCCAGAAGACGACGATAAGAAAAATATCTTGTTCGAGATTGATGCCAATAACGCAATTATCCTTAATGGTAACCCTCGTCCTATTATCGCAACTCAAATTCGGTCGAATATCGACCAGCTGAAGGCGGAAAATCCCGCAGCATCAGTCATAATTCAGCCTAACCCTGCATCGGAGGTTAATGCATTGGTCTTGATCATGGATGCGGCGAGACAGGCAGGTATGACTAACATCTCAATTGTCGAACCCTGATCAAATCTAAGATTGAAAAAAAACGCACCCTCGAAAGTCGGTGCGTTTTTTATTGGCCACAAAAAATTGACTGCTAAAAAATCTTCGCGGCGTTACGTTTAACTACCAATTTAACCGTCTGTAATAGCTGACGTTAATTTCAGATATCCTCAATTGCCCAATCATTAAAAACGAAACCACAATGAAGAATCGATGGAATAACGAAACTGCATCACTGTGTTCTAACCCTGTCGCATTGCGAGCATATAGCTCAAGGCTGCTAGGGGCAGACTCCAATCTGGTGCTTCACGGAGGAGGCAATACCTCTGTTAAAGGCTCTCTTGAAAACGTTTTTGGCGAGCGGCAAGACGTTCTATTTGTAAAGGGGTCGGGGTGGGACCTTAGAACAATAGAAGAGCCAGGTTTTCCGCCGGTACAGCTAGATTACCTAGCTCGACTAGGGCAATTAGATTCATTAAGCGACGGCGACATGATGAAGCATCTACGCCTTGCTTTGCTCGACCCAGCGGCTCCAACACCATCGGTGGAAGCCATACTTCATGCGCTCATTCCACACATTTTTGTTGATCATACTCATGCAGACGCCGTGGTTACGATTAGTAATTCGCCTAATTCAAAGGAGACATTAGCGTCTATTTACGGCGAAGAAGTTTTGATTTTACCTTACATAATGCCGGGTTTTGTATTGGCAAAGCAGGTTGCAGATGCAGCGAAGGGGCTAAATTGGCAAAAACTTCGCGGTATCATCCTTCTTAGTCATGGAATTTTTACTTTCCATGAAGATGCCAAAACCAGTTACGACACTATGATTGAATTGGTCAGCAAGGCCGAAGACTATATTGCTAGCCAGACCACGCCTGCCACGATTGCAAAAGCTAACTATTACCCGAACTTGGATGATGCCAAGGCCATTAGTGTGCTGCGCAGAGCAGCAGGTGATCTATTGGGCAAACCTTGCCTTGTTCACATGGATTACAGCGCCGAGTCTTCAGGTTTTGCTGGTTTGCCTAATTTTTCTGAGTTAGCGACCCGGGGGCCACTTACACCAGATCACACAATTCATGGAAAGGCATTTGCAGCGGTTTTTGACGACGATTTGCTGTCTGGGCTGCAAGCTTTTGCGCATAGCTACAGAGTGTATTTCGAAAAACATTCCCTAGCCCATCACCAATGCCTAGATCTAATGCCAAGATACGGCGTGTGGAAAGACAAAGGAGTACTTTACTTCGGGGGCAGCTCAAAACGTGTCCAAATTATTAAAGACATAACGGCGCATACCATTGTAGCAATTCAAACAGCGGAAGCTCTCGGAGGCTGGCAGGCGCTTTCCCCGCAGGACTTATTTGATGTTGAGTATTGGGAGCTAGAACAGGCCAAACTGACATCGACTAATTCTAGCTTGCCCCTTGAGGGCAAAGTGGCTGTGGTAACTGGCGCCGGTTCAGGAATCGGCAGGGCTACTGTCCTGAAGTTGTTAAGCGAAGGCTGTGCGGTGGTGGGCCTGGATATTTTGGCGGATTTTGCAGATAGCACTGCCTCCTTTTTGGCAATTCAGTGCGATGTGACGGACCCTGTCGCTGTTGCCAGTGCGCTCAGCGGGGCAGTTTTTGAGTTTGGCGGGATTGATATGCTGGTCAGTAATGCTGGAGTATTCCCGTCCAGCTGTATGCTGGAACATATGGACATTGATAATTGGGATCGATCTCTAGCCGTAAACCTGAGTTCTCATATGCAATTATTAAAGGCATGTATTCCTTTTTTGAAATCTGGCTTCGACCCGTCAGTGGTAATCATAGGTTCTAAAAATGTGCCTGCTCCAGGCCCGGGCGCCGCAGCTTATTCAGTAGCAAAAGCTGGACTGACTCAGCTGGCAAGAGTTGCCGCGCTGGAATTAGGTGAGTTCGGTATTAGAGTGAATACTTTGCACCCTAATTCAGTTTATGACACGGCAATATGGAACGAAGAAGTGCTAGCGAAACGAGCTCAACACTATGGGCTCAGCGTTGATGAATACAAAAGCCATAATGTATTAAAAACGCAGATCACCTCGGCGGACGTGGCGACTTCAGTAGTTAGACTTTTAGGAACCGATTTTTCGAAGACCACAGGTGCGCAGATAGCCGTGGACGGTGGTAACGACCGTGTTATTTAATGTGTCGGCAGGGATTCCCAAATGAAAGTAGACGGCCAGCATTTCCAAAGCATTTGGTATGACGAGCGTAACCAAAGTGTTCGGTGCATCGATCAAACTAAGCTTCCTCATGACTTCGTCATTATAGAGCTGGATAGTCTCGATTCAGCTTGTCATGCAATATCGTCTATGCAGGTTAGAGGTGCCCCTCTAATTGGGATAACTGCGGCCTATGGGCTGTACCTCGCTTTAAAGTCTGATTCTACTAGTTATTCAAATGCTCGCAGTGCGCTATTGAAGACAAGACCGACGGCGGTTAATTTAAAGTGGGCCCTTGATCGCATGGATGCCAAGTGCACGGGAGTTGATGGTGAAGAGTTGGCGCAAATAGCACTGACTACTGCTAGAGATCTAGAGGCGCAGGATCGGCAAGTCTGCGAATCTATTGGCGAGAATGGTGCTCGAGTACTAAAATCACTTTGGGAGTCAAAGGGATGTGCCGAACCCTTAAATGTGCTTACCCATTGCAATGCAGGCTGGTTGGCCACGGTGGATTGGGGAACCGCACTTGCAGTGGTATACAAAGCCCATGAATTGGGTGTGCTATTACATGTCTGGGTTGATGAAACTCGGCCGAGGAATCAGGGTGCGTCATTAACATGCTGGGAGTTAGGCAAGCATGGGATTCCCCATACGCTCATCGTCGATAATGTCGGCGGTCATCTTATGCAGCACGGCCAAGTAGATGTTTGTATTGTCGGGAGCGACCGATGCACAAAGACCGGTGACGTCTGTAACAAAGTAGGTACTTATCTAAAGGCTTTGGCCGCGTTCGATAACGCTGTACCATTTTATGCGGCGCTGCCTATTTCGACCATCGATTTTACAATGGCAGATGGTATTGCCGAAATTCCCATAGAAGAAAGGTCTGCCAGTGAGGTGACCCACATCAGCGGCCTGGTTAACAGCGGCTTGGTGGAAACTATTAGGCTGACCCCAGCTAACGTCAAGGTCTATAATATTGGTTTTGATGTAACCCCGGCGCGCTTGGTGACAGGCATTATTACTGAAAAGGGAGTCTATGGGGCAAACGAGTCTGAGCTGTCATGTCTGGACAGAGAAAATTGACCTAGTCTAGCTGGCTGCAGGACAGTTATCCGGGGGGCCAGCCTAAAGCTCGGCCACCTAGAATATGCATGTGCAAATGAAAAACCGTTTGTCCTCCATCTTTTCCAGTGTTGATCACATAGCGGAAGCCTTCCTGCGCTAACCCCAGCGATGCCGCTATTTCGTTAGCTTTAAGTAATAATTTGCCCAACAAGGCTGTATCTTCAATGCTTGCCTCGTTTATATCTGTTAGGTGTTTTTTCGGGATTATTAGAACATGGGTCGGCGCGGCTGGATTGATATCATGAAAGGCGTACACTTCATCGTCAGAGTATACTTCGTTAGACGGGATATCCCCGGCGATAATTTTGCAGAATAAACAATCACTTGTCATGAAGCTCTCCTCTAGGTCGCGGATTTAAGTAACGGCTCTATGTGTAATGCTAGGCTGTTACAAATACCCTATAACAGTTTAAGATAGATGTATTCTAAAGCAGCATCAAGTTTAAAACAGTATTATGAAAATGAATCCAAGCTTGTCCAAGTTTTTCGTAACTTTCGCCACTCTTATCGGGTTGAATGTGAGCCCCATCGCCTATTCTCAGGATTCGACTCCCCGCTACGGCTATCAAATAGTAAACACCTTTCCCCACAATATTAATTCGTTTACTCAAGGATTGATTTACCACGAAGGTTTTTTATTCGAGGGAACCGGTAAGAAAGGGCAGTCTTCATTAAGTAAAATTAATGTTGATGATGGTGAAATCTTGATGTCGAAGCCTTTGAGTCGCCGTTATTTCGGCGAGGGCATAGAGGTTGTTGGAGATAAGATTTTTCAGTTAACGTGGCAGGGGAATATTGTATTCGTTTACGATAAGAACACGTTGGAATCCATTGGCAGTCATTACAATGCAACCGAGGGTTGGGGCTTAGCCTATGATGGGGCGCATCTAATTCTTAGTGACGGGACAGCAACTCTTCAGTTCATAGATGCTGAAAGCTTCGCTGTAAAACGAACGGTTACAGTGACTCTAAATGGCAACCCTATCGATTATCTTAACGAGCTTGAATATATCAATGGAGAGGTTTGGGCTAATGTATGGCAGACTGACTTTATTGTTCGAATTGACCCCGAGACTGGCGTGGTTGATTCTTTCATTGATCTTGCCGGGCTATCAGAGAAGACTTCGCTTGGCAGTGATGAGGCGGTTCTCAACGGCATTGCTTGGGACGCTTCTCAAGAGAGACTGTTTGTCACCGGCAAGCATTGGGCAAATTTATTTGAGATCACTTTGGTAGAGCCATAGCACATGTGGTTGCAGCGGCAGATAGCTTTAGCGGCAAAACCTCGCGGACTCCATTGGATTGCCGACGAAGTGCTTTTAATTCTTTCAGAATTGAAAAATATTAAAGTGGCTCTGACTCATTTCTTTGTTCAACACAACTGCGCCTCTTTAAGTCTGAACGAAAATGCTGATGCCTCGGTATGTAGAGATTTAGAGGCTCATTTCAATATGCTGTCCCCTGAAGGCGCCAGTCATTATGAGCATCTTTATGAAGGTGCAGATGAAATGCCGGCGCATATCAAATTGAGTTTGCTTGGCTGTGCGCTATCAATCCCGGTTCACAACTGTAAGTTAATGCTTGGTACATGGCAGGGATTAGTTTTGGGAGAGCATCGAGATGTAGCAGGGTCACGCTGTGTAGTTGCCACACTACACGAGCAATGCAATGAAAATTAAACAGTTTAGTAACGGTGCTAAAGCGGGATTGCTTCTTGCTCTCTCTCTAGCCCTAGTTTCCTGCGAGACGGTAGGCTATTACACTCAAGCTGCCCGTGGTCAATTAGCTATAGTTACCTCACGTCAATCAATTGCTCAGCTTTTAGCGGATGAAAAATTGGATTCGCATTTGCGAATGAAGCTGGAGTTTGTAAGTCAATTACGTCAGTTTGCTCGCTCTGAATTAATGCTTCCAGTGGGTGATAACTATGGCAGCTATGTCTATGTAGGTCGTGAGCATGTTGTATGGAATGTGTTTGCCGCACCTGAATTCTCGGTATCAGCAGTCAATTGGTGCTATCCCATCGCAGGCTGTGTTGCTTATCGCGGGTATTTTAGTGAAGCAGGGGCTTTAGATTTTGCGCGGGCGACGGCGGCGAAAGGTTTCGATGTCTATACCGGAGGCGTAGATGCTTACTCTACTCTTGGATGGTTTGATGATTCTGTGTTGAGTACTATAATTACTCGTAGCGACTATCAGCTAGCTGGGTTGATCTTTCATGAGCTGGCTCATCAGGTTGTGTACCGTGCGGGCGACACTACTTTCAATGAAAGCTTTGCGAGTACGGTTGAAAGAGAAGGACTTCGGCGCTGGCTGTCTCTTCATGGTGATCCTGAGCTATTGTTTCGGGCTGATCAAGATAGAGAAAGGCAGAATGAATTTGTTAATTTAGTAACTCGCGCTCAGGAAAAGTTCTCTGAATTGTATGAGTCTGAAGTACCTGCCGAGAAGATGCGCTCGGAAAAGTCGATGCTGCAAGAGGGGCTTAGAGACGAATACGCTTTGTTAAAGGCGACGTGGGATGGATATGCTGGCTACGATAGTTGGTTTTCAAAGTCCCTTAACAATGCTCAGCTTTCCACGGTGAGTGCGTATAACGATTTTGTGCCCTTTTTTAACGATGAGCTGAATGCAGTTGCTGGCGATTTAGAAAAATTCTACCAGCGCGTAGAAAGTTTAAGTAAGCTGGATGCTGTTGAGCTTGCCTTATTAGTCGAATAAGCTAGTCGAAAAAGTCGAGCGGTTTACGCTTTGCTAAACCGCTGGGGGCTTACTTCCTAAACGCCTAACTACTGGGCTCTTACCTGCTGGTTCAGGCGCCGTTTCGTGGTTTCGACTAAATCAGCATAGAAAGGTGAATCTGAATTTTTAAGTGCTGCCCCTTCATAGGCGCGCAACGCTTCCTCTAACCTTCCTTCCTGTTCCAAAATTCTGCCGAGGCTACGATCAAAAAACCCATTAGATGGAATGGCCTTGACGCCGGCTTGATATATCCGAATGGCCTTGTCGCCTTCACCTGCATTGTTGTAGGTGTTGGCCATGACATGAACTTGAGAATCATTAGTGGGGTTTAATTCGATAGCGCGTAAATCGTGTTTTATTGATTCTTCGAAATTCCCATCGTTACGCTCCATTTCAGCGAGTGCCGAAACAGCGGCGATTAGTCCAGCGGTTGTCTGCTCTTGCATTGTAATAAATCTTGCAAATAGGGGCTTGGCCTCAGAGTATTTTTCAAGAAAGTAATAGGTGTTGGCAAGGTTTCTAACCGCTTCCATTAAATTTGGATCGGCACTTATCGCTCTGCGATACTCAACTACCGCATCATCGTAACGCTCTAAATTGCTGTAAGTGTTTCCTCTGCGCAGAAGCTTTCGCGCTAACGCCGCATCAATGGTTGGCCCTACACGCTCAATCTCTAGGTTGCCGTAACGATTGAGAACAGAGTTGTCAGATTGGGATTTGGCGCTATTACTAACAAATGCCAGTGGCATCAAGGCAATAAGTACGATTAAGAATGGAAGCGAGAAGGCTTTGATCATAACAGGTCCGGTGGGGTTAATTCGATGAGTCGAAATATACCTCAGCGATTGAATCGCCACCAGCAGCTGAGCCAAAAATAAAGCTAAGGAAGGCCTATATCAGGATGATCGCAGGTTTCTTCGCCCCAGTTGAGCCGACATTGCCAATGATTTTGGCATCAGCATAACCTGCTTTTAGGAGTTCTCTAAGACAGTGCGCGGCTTCTTCCGATTTAACGCAAGCTAACAGTCCACCAGAGGTCTGCGGGTCGAAAAGCAGCTGGAGGCGGCTGTCATTACTAAAGGGTTCGAGGTTCGAGATTGCTGTCATCGCCAAGGCATTGTCCCGATGCAGGGAGCTAGTTATGCCATTGTTAAGGCACTCAATTGCGCCGGGAAGAGCGGGCACCGAATTTACATCGATCTCTGCTTCTGCATTTCGAGATTCCAGCATTTCCAAAAGATGACCGGCAAGGCCAAAACCGGTGATGTCAGTGCATGCGGTAGCGCCATTACTAACCAATATTTCGCTGGCATGTTTGTTGGGCATCAACATGCTTTGGACTGCCCCTTTAATCCAAAAGTGGCTTGCTTTATAGCGCATATCGGCAGCTAGCAAGGTACCGGTTCCTAAGGGTTTGGTCAGAATAAAAACATCACCTGAGTTAACACCGCCTTTGCTCAGTACCTGCTGATCAGTAAAACCATTGACGCACAAACCAAACTGCAGCTCATTAGTTTCGGCAGAGTGGCCGCCGATAAGTGCGCAGTCATTTTCAGCAAGAGCTTGAGCGCAGCCATGCATTAACTCACTGAGTTGGCTGCGAGTATAGCGCTGGCTGGCCTGAGGTATGCCGGCGATAGCGAGCGCAGAGTGCGGTTTTACTCCCATTGCATAAATATCGCTTAAGCAATGATTTGTCGCTATCTTCGCAAACAGCCAAGGGTCATTGGTAAAAGCTTTGAGCTGATCAATGCTCTGAAGAAGTTCTCTACCGCCACCTAGGTTTATTTGTGAGGCATCTTCAACACGGCCACTGGCAGCCACTACATCGTCCTTGGGTACTCTTGGAAGTGTTGCTAGCACTTCTTCTAGGATATTTCCCGCAACCTTTGCGCCACAGCCCGCGCAGCGCATTGCATGGGCTTTTAGTTCTGCCTCAGTGCTCTTATCGACAAGTCCTTTGGCTATCTCTAAATCAATATCCATGACGGGAAGTTCGCTGTATTTACGCACAAACTTCCTATCGATAGAGTCTTTTAAGCGCCAGATACCGACACCTTGAAAAAATAAGGTGTTGCGAATAGCAAGAGCAGATTTGTTACCTAGATTGACCAGCGCTAGAGCGTGTTTTTGTGGTGAGTATTTTTTGAGAGGTTTGCCGGTTGCCGCTTTAATTAAATTAATAGCTAGAACTTTACCTTGGCGCACAGCATAGACACCAGACTTTGGCCGTGGTTGGTTCTTTATGGTGGCCGCGTCTCCAGCGGCAAAAACAAATGGGTGGCTTGTGGACTGCAAATGATTGTTGATTTCTATGAAGCCATCATCACTAAGACTAAGGCCGCAGTTTGTTGGCCATTGAGGGATACTTGCCCCTGTAGCATAGATAACGCTGTCGGCGGCAAGGCTTCCGCCATCTTTATAGTTTATTCCTGCCGAGTCTATTTCGGACACATAGGTTTCAGGAATGAACTCTATATGGCGCTTTTTGAACTCGGCAAGAACGGCTTTTTGAGCCTTGTCATTGTGAGTGCTGAGGACAGTTTTAGAATTGCTTACAACGTGAATTTTTAATTTTGACTGGTGCTGGATATCTAATTCAAGCGAGGTATGAATTTTATATTGAGCGGCAAAAGCTAGTTCTACACTGGCCGGTCCTCCTCCGACAATGACCAAGGAAAAAGGCTTTTCATTTCTTAAAGAATCAAGAGCGCTACCTAGAATATTTTGCCAACGGTTTAAAAACTCATTAATAGGTTTGACAGAGATGCCGTGTTTTCTTGATCCTTTTATTAGTTCCCCGTTTGGGCTTGAGCCTATATTAAGTGAAACCAGATCAAAGGGAATATCTGGCCGGCCAGGTAACTGAATAGTTTTAGCGCTAAGATCAATAGACTGAACTTCGGCTTCTATAAGTCTGACACCTGCAAATTGGGCTAACGGGCGCAAGTCGATATGCATATCGTCAAGTTCATAATGCCCTGCAATATAGGCTGGCATAGAACCGGAATAAGGGGTGTAGATTTCCCTGCTGATTAGGGTAACTGCTAGTCCTGGCACTGGCTTCATTCCCAGCCGCTTCAGTACGGCTAGATGACTATGCCCCCCACCGACAAGGACTAAATGTTTAACTGTTGGGCTATTAGTGATCATTAAAAAATTCGGTTTAGAAGAATTGGCAGGCTGCAGGTAGCCCTGCCGGGTGATTCTACCCTAAAAGGGTCTCAACGGGCTATGCGCCACTAAGTGCACAAATTTGTTGGCTAAGTGTAGACGCGAATGAAGATAGAAATCCTATATAGGTAGTGCAGTGCGCTACAGCGAACAATGATTAGAACCTCATCTTTAGCAAAGCTCTGACACTGCGAGGATTAGACGGGTGAAAATGAATGTCTTCAATGCCAGCGGATTCATTTGGCATCCTTGACTCAAAAAAGTAGGCGATATCATCATCGGTCGCATCGAAAACGTTAAGCACGTCGACTCCTACCTCCCAACTAGCTGACGAGTAAGAAACTCCCAGGTTTACAAGGGTAGAGCTGTCTTTTAATACTGACTCATCTCCATTGAGGGCTGCATCCCCGAAGTGTCTAATTCTGACACTGGCAGTGAGGCCGTTATTGCCTACATAAGTTAGGCCCGCGCCTGCAACTTCTTCATGAGCATCAGTGATGCTGTCGGTATTAGATGGCAGGCCTCGAAAATGGCCGATAGTTTTTGCAGCAGTAAAATCAAAAACTAATTCCTCAGTGATTTGCCAAAAGCTATTGATTTCAAAACCGCTGCGCCGAGTTGGATCACTAGGTTCGGTCGTGCCTGCATCACCAACGAAGACTAATTCAGAATCTGTGGCTAATTCAAAGTAGGCAACCGTGAAGTTAAAGCCTGCTAATGTGTCAAATCGAAAGCCAATCTCGCCACCTTCACCTTGGACCAATACATCCTGCTTCTCAGTAGGGTTCCCGGTAACCGGGTCTATACTGTTGACCGCGGCTCGAACGTCATTGCTATGGAAACCTCGACCGTAGTTGCCATAGAGCTCAAGGTTCTCAGTGAGACGATAAGCCACACCATAATTTGGCTGCCAGAGTGAGTCACTGTCGCTGCCACTATTATCTGGCTGAAGGGCTTTCACATCAAAGTCAAAATAGTCATTTCGTAAACCTAACGTAGCTCGGATGCGATCAGTTAATGAAAATTGTAACTCGGCAAAAACGCCGATGCTTAGCTCTTCGACATTGTCCTCGCGAATACTGCCAATGCGCCGCGCACCTGCCGTTTTGAAAAGATTTAGTTCTTTCACATCGTCATAGCGAGTATCGATACCAACAGTTCTTTTAACAGGAATGCCAAACAATTCACTGCTAACCTCATTAGTTAAGCTGCCGCCGAAAAGCACTCTCTGGTCTTCCTGCTCGAACTCATCGCCATTTACAGGATCATTAAGAATATAGGTCGGGTTGTTAATCAAGCTCATATAGTAAGAGCTAGCATAGAGGCTCAAATCCCAATTGCTAAGGTCAAATGATGCGGTTAACGAATACCGGTAAGATTCACCGCCCAAGTCTGGGTCTATAAAGCCGAACCTGTCTATTTTCCCATTGGCGAGCGCGCGTTCAGGAACCTGATTAGTAGAGGTCCACTGAGAATCATAAGCTGAGAAAGTCACACGACTTGGCACACCAGCGATGTCGCCGGTGTATTTAATCAATCCATTGTATTTGCGTACGTCTTGATCAAGATCGAAAAAGCCGTTGGTTTGATGATGCTCTAATGCGTAAAGAATACTGCCTTCGCCAAAGCCAAAGGAATTGGCTGTTACTACGCGAATCTCATCCCGCTGACCAAGGGTGATCTCGGTAAAGCCATTATCAAGAGCATCATAAGTTTTCATGGAGCTGGATCCGGCCAGAGAAAAATCGCCGGTATCAGCAAAGTAAGGTCCTTTTTGGAAATCAATCCGCTTAATGATTTCGGGAATGATGAAATTCAAATCCATGTAGCCCTGAGCGTGGCCATGAGTTCGCATATTGACCGGCATGCCATCAAAGAAGGTGGAAAAATCAGATCCGTGGTCTAAGTTGAAGCCTCGCAAAAAATATTGATTAGCTTTGCCCGGTCCGCTGTGCTGAGTAGCGATCATGCCTGGGACAACCTCGACTAGTTCGCCAACGCGTGCCATTGGTCTGGTTGAGAAGTCTGCATAGCCGACAACGCCCTGCGATGCGGAATCTGCCGTGCCTAGGAGTTCCAATGACCTGCCCCAAATTACTAACTCTTCAATGGTGTCGCTGTCTTGAGAAAAGGCGGTTTGGGCGAGCAAACTGCTGCCGATTATTGAGACAAAGGCGATAGCATAAAAAAGAGGTGATTTTTGGAAGTGCATGATTACGCGATAGTCCGTTTTAGTTAATAAAGTGAGGGCTAATAGGTGTTTATGAGGGCTAATAAGGCTAGGAGAAGCGGCAAAGTAATATATAGGTATCGCCAGCTAGCTCTGTAAAGGAGTGATTGTAGCGAGGCAGTGCTTCTATTATAAGTTTCTAGCGTTAAGAAAACGTTAACGCAAGGCTAAAAGAAGGCCAAAGAATAAGCCAAGAGGAGGCTAAAAGAAGGTTTAAAGAGGGGCTTGGGCCGCGATTTTTGAGGGTAGCTTGGTTTCATTACCCATCATCGGCTTGTCCGGTATCAGCTGCGATAAGGTGAGTGATAGGCAGGCAATGCCCGCACCGATTATAAAAACCGCACTGTGGTTAATCATCCAGACCACACCTAAGAGTGCCGGTAATACGACCGCCGCAATATGGTTTATGGTGAAGCTAATACTCGAAGTTGCCGCGATATCTGCAGGATCTGCAATTTTCTGAAAGTAGGTTTTGATTGCTATAGCCATCGCAAAAAACAAATGGTCCAGCAAGTAAAGAACGATGGCAACAGCCACAGAATCCACAAAAGCATAGCTAATAAAGATAATAATGAGGCCAATATATTCTAAAGTTAGGGTTCTTCTCTCGCCAATAATACTAATTAGTGCGCCAATTTTTGGGGCCAGCCAAAACGTCATGGCAGAGTTCACTAAGGTCATTAACACTACATTTTCAACTGGGAAGCCAAATTTTTCGACCAATAGAAACCCCGCGAACACCACG
Organism: Pseudohongiellaceae bacterium; assembly: GCA_047617605.1. Classification (GTDB taxonomy): domain Bacteria; phylum Pseudomonadota; class Gammaproteobacteria; order Pseudomonadales; family Pseudohongiellaceae; genus UBA9145. The sequence goes on from JBLGBJ010000011.1 coordinate 53,784, forward strand.
AATATCTGGCGTCTCGCCCCCGCTAGGAATGTTAGTGCGTAATAAAGCCAGTATTGCTTGCGCAGGAAAAGCTCTTTTCTCTGGGGTACTTTTTCGTCGAAATGAGGAATTACCACCCAGCAGTAAATCGCAATAGCCACAGTAATACCGCCGGCAAGCATATAGATCAAATTATAATTAGCGGGAAAGTACATCAAGTAAAGATAGATGGCACCTAAAACGGCAATATTGCTAAAGGCCTTAACGCTGAGCAGTTTGCCAAGAAGTTTTGGCGCTTCTTCTTTGCTAAGCCATTGCAGGCTGAGCGAGCTGTGGAGGGTTTCCAAATAATGGAACCCTATAGACATCAGCACTGTAGTGAAATAGAGCCAAAGGGCGCTAGGGTAAATAGCGGTGATAGCGGTTCCTATGCCGAGTGTAAGCAAGGATAGGATTGCAAAACTTTGTTGGCGAATAAAAATCATGAGCACGATGGCAGTGAAAGCCAAAAAGCCTGGTACTTCCCGCAGACTTTGTAAAATTCCGATTTCTTCACCAGTGAAACCCACATTTTCTACCGCATAGTTATTGAGCATGACTTGCCAAGTAGCAAAAGCCACGGTGTTGCCTATGGCAAGCAGATATAACAGTGATTTGCGGTCTTTGGTGAACTTCAGATGCATTGGTCAGCTTGTATTTGCAGTAGAATACGTCGGACTTGAACTATATCATCGACACCCAATGTCTTCTCTCACAATTTATGCAGGCCCAAAAGCTCTGGAGCGAATATCTCGAGAGGGGATTCATCGTGAGCAGTTTGACACGATAGTGGGTGCTTCTGGTGGTCCAAAGTGGTTTGTTCTGCATGGATTAGATCAGTATCTTTTCGGTGATTTCTTCGCCAATTCTGATTCTGAATTAGTAACCATTGGCTCTTCGGCGGGTGCCTGGCGCATGTGCTGCTTAGCCACAGCGGACCCGGTTGCTGCTATAGATCGTTTGGCTTATAAGTACAGCCAGGAGAGGTATTCTGAGTCCCCCACGGTGGCAGAGATTACCGAAAAAGCACGACTTATGGTTGAGTATGTTCTTGGATCTCGCGGTGCCAGCGAAATAGCAAACAATCCTAAGATTAAAACTTACATAGTAACGGACCGCTGTCGCGGGCTGCCTTCTTCAGCAGGCAAGTCACTCCAAACGCTGATGCTCGGTGGTGCAGCTGGGGCCAATCTTGTCTCGCGAAAAACTCTATCTTGGTTCTTTGAGAGGACAGTGTTTACTAATGCTCCGGAGAGTTTGCCGGCATATTGGACAGACATGAAGACTAGCACTGTTGCTCTGGCGGAGAATAATGTCATTGATGCGATGATGGCGACAGGTTCTATCCCATTTGTACTTGAAGCGGTAAAAGACATTGCCGGAGCGAAGCCCGGCCTTTACTGGGATGGGGGAATTACTGACTACCACTTTGATTTTCCGTTTAATAAAAGTGATAAATTGGTGCTTTATCCGCATTTTTCGTCGACTGTTATTCCCGGTTGGTTTGATAAGCGATTACACTGGCGCAAGGTTAACGAAAAGAATTTTGATAATGTTGTGCTGGTGACGCCTTCCGAAGAATTCACGAAAAATTTGCCATTTGGGAAGATCCCAGACAGACAGGACTTTAACGATTATTCCTATGACGTGCGCGTAGACTATTGGAATAAAGTGATGCTCGAAAGCAAGCGCTTGGCTGATGACTTTGCCAGCCTAGTTGAATCGGGCAAAGGCTTAGAAGACATTCGCCCCTTTGCAGACCGAGTGCGCTGAAACATGATTAGTGCTAATTCAGGTCTGTCTATTCGGGTGGCCTTAGCTGAAGATGCCAAGCAAATAGTAAAAATATACGACTGGTGTATCGAACACACAACTGCTACGTTCAAAAAGCTAGCCGGATCTAGAGAGGAAATTCTTCGACGAATTAAGTCTCCTGAATCGGACAGTTCTTGGTTAGTGGCACATGAAGATGGCAAGGTGCTTGCCTACGCTTATGCCACGCAGTGGAAATCACGGCCAGCTTATCATCAGTCCGTGGAGACGAATGTCTATGTTAAGCACAGTGCGTTTGGCCAAGGCCTTGACGAATCGTTAATGCGAGTACTAATTGATGATTTGGCAGATAAGCCGATACATGTACTTATCGTTGGTATTACTTTGCCTAACTTGGCCAGTATTGCTCCACATGGAAAATTAGGGTTTAGCAACATAGGCAAATTTAACGAAGTTGGTTATAAATTTGGCAAATACATTAACGTTGGCTATTGCCAATTAATATTGGGTTCGAAATGATTAGAACTAAAGTTTTTCTTGGTGCGAGGATCTGCGGACTTCTCTTGATGTTATTTTTGTCCAGCTGTGTCGGAGTTGTCGTCGGTGCCGTTGTCGATACGACTATCGAAGTTGCAAAGGTGCCTTTCAAAGTTGCTGGCGCCGCGGTGGACGTTATTGTGCCTGATAAGGATGATGATAATTAAGCAGCTGGGATTTCTTTTGAGCTTTCTTTTGAATTTTCAACCTAGCCTTAGGCTGGGCTACATTTTGAGAAACACAAATGACAATTAACCCCGAAGAATTTAACGTCCCTTCTCAGTATCGGCATTGGCTTGGTGATAAAGCGGAAGACCACATAGGGCCCTTCTTTTTTTACATGGATGAAGATCAGCCACGCACAGCGTTTAGAGTTCGTGAGCAAAATTGCAATTCTCACCATTCTGTTCATGGTGGGGTGTTGATGGCTTTTGCTGACTATACATTATGTATGGGTGCCAACGGAGGAGAAGACGAAAGTGTGATTACGGTTAGTATGAACAGCGAGTTTACCGCGCCAGGACAAAATGGGGATTTAATTCTAGGGCACTGCGAAGTGATTCGCCGAGGGCGCTCTATGGTCTTTGTGCGCTGTCAGTTAACGGCCAACGACCAGACGGTACTTATGGCCAGTGCTGTCGTCAAAGTGCTGCGGAAAACCCCTGGCTAAAAATTTTAATCCTTGAGCAGTTCAAGTGGAGTTTCTAAAACTCTACTCGCGCCAGCAGTTTCTAGTTCTTCTCGATCACCATACCCCCACAGTACGCCCCAGCTTTTCAGCTTGTTTGCATTGGCCGCGCAGATGTCTACAGATCGATCTCCTATCATTAGCGCTTGTGAATCGATGTGCCCTTGGGTCAATAGCAGCTCTAGCTGCAAAGATTTGGGTGAGTTAAAGCTATTGCTAGAAACGCCGCTGACAAAATCAAAATAGTCAAAAAGGTTAAATTTCTTGAGAATTTTAATGGCATATTTTTCTAGCTTAGAAGTGCAAACCCCCATAGGGATCTGGCGTTCTTTTAGCTGATCAAGCACATCGTAAATTCCTGGGTAGACGATATTTTCAGCGAACCCAAACTCACCATAACGCTCGCGGTAGGCAGCTACGAGCTGTTTGATTTTAAACTCGTCATCCTCTCCTGAAAGTTCAGCTATGGCAGATTCAAGGGGTGGTCCTATTAGGGCCTTAATTTCATGCTCAGGGCGCGCCATGTAATCAAAAGTCGTAAGGGCATAGTTCATACATCGCACTATGCCTTGCGCTGGGTCTGTCAGTGTTCCGTCTAAATCGAATACGAGTGTCGAGTAATGCATTGTTTAGTTAGTCTTCTGCGTCAGTGAATATACTTTTTCGGCGGTGCCATAAAACATTGCATGTTTGTCCGCTTCGGAAAAATTGGCGGTCATCTTTTTGAATCCGTTCCAAAGTACATGATAACTAATCGAGAGTCGATCCACAGGGAAATTGCTTTCAAACATGCAGCGCTCTGGGCCGAAACATTCAATAGTATGCAGATAGTATTTTTGTTGCGCGGTGACGAACTCATCAGAAGTCGGTGGTTTTTCGGCTTTGTGCCAGCCGAACCCATTATCAGGCATCGCGAGCCCACCTATTTTCGCAAAGACGTTGTCGCATTTGGCTAGCTCGGCAATTTCTTGTTTCCATTCCTGAAATATCTCATCGCGGCAGTTCCGATAAATCCCAACTCCCAGCGGCGTCCCGAAATGATCTAAAATCATCTTGCAATCGGGTACGGCTCGAGCTAAATCAAGGAAATCGAGATTTTGGTGATGGAAGTGCCACGTGTCATAAGTCAGGCCGCGGTCAGCGAGCATCTTGATGCCTTTGCGAAAAGATTCTTTGCCATGTAAGTAAGGTGGCGCTGAACCGCGAATCAGTAAATCTTCTGGTTTTTTATCATGAGCTGCTGCGTGGCGAATTCCGCGAAATAGCCCCTTGCCTGCATTGCTCAGGGCGTCAAGTGTTTCAGCTAAAAGTTCAGGCCGCTCGCCGGCAAGAGTGAGGTCAGCATGGCCGATGATCCCTGCGATTTGCGCTTTGTTTTGGTTCGTGTTGGAAGCCAGTGCAATTTTGGCAACTTCCTCGATTTCACCTACGGATAACAGGTGTTCTGGGCCAGACTTGTTATAGAAGGCATGACACTCCATAAACATGGTTTTTTCGATATTGTGGCCGGATCCCGTGTCTTGCCATAACTCAGGCAATAAATAGTCTCGGTTAAATATCTGCCGCCATAGGTGGTGGTGGGGGTCGATAATTGGCCGGTCAGGATCAAGGATGTCTTCTTGAACTTGCTGTAGCCATTGATCGCTGCCAGGTTCAGGCTTTGTCATGTATTGCTCCTAGTCTTAACTTTCTCGATGAAACTGATACTTGCGAAGTTTATGATGGATTTATCGAAGTCTCCAGTATTAAGGGATTCATGACCCGATGGAGTCGATTACGAACCTAATTACTCCGCTGGAGTCGGTCCCTTACGATGGTGTAGTATGCGCCATCAATTATTGATAGTGTTGATGCAGGTCAGGGCATAGCTGGCTTTCATCAATAGTACGATCAACAAAATAAAACAAAATTAGACAGGAGCTATGCATGAGCATTTCCGCAATAGTCATTTTACTCTACCTGGTTCTATTTGCAGGGATAGGGATCTACTTAAGCCGTAATAACAAAAGTTCTGCTGATTGGGCAATCGGCGGAGGCACTCTGGGTGTGGCTATGCTCGCCGCCGGTGTTGCCGGCACTAGGATTGGCGGGGCTGGGACTTACGGTGTTGCCGGTGACGTGATTTCTGAGGGACTAGGGCATCTGTGGTATAGCGTAAACTCGTTCGCAGCATTGTTTTTAGTAGGGATTTTTTTTGCGATTCCTTATCGCAGACTTAAAGTGGTTAGTGTCGGGCAAGTATTTGACTTTCGCTGGGGCTCGCGTCGCTGCCAGTGGCTGACCAGTCTTTGCGTCCAAGCAGAGTATTTAGTCGTTAACATTATTGAGCCTTATGTTATTGGCTCTATCGTCAGTGGCGTAACGGGTCTGCCGTTCGTTGTCGGTGTGGCAATGGGCGGTTTCACCATCGTTTTGTTTACAGTGATGGGCGGACTCAAAGGTACTGCAATTACGAATGTAGTTCACTGCACAGTCATCATTCTTGGTCTGGGTTTGGTTGGCTACGTTGCCATGCAAAATATTGGCGGCTGGGAACAGGTTGTAACTCAAGCAAATGCTGCTCTGGAAACCTCCGGTAAAGACGAGGCGAAGTGGTGGAGTTTTACCGGTATTGGGCTTGCGACGATCATAGCTTTGTTCATTTCGGCAACAATCCACACCCCTGGTGCTTCCGTTTATGCTAACTATGCAAGCTCCGCAGCTAAACAAGAATACCTTATTCCGGGGTTCTTTTTAGCTGGTGTTATCGCCGCCATAATGCCTTTAGTAGCTGGTTTTATTGGTGTTTTAACAATGGCAACGTACGGCGCTGATAGCGGTTTGTCTAGCTATCTAAACATTGCTCAACTTGCAATTGATACAGGGCCAATACTAGGGGGTATAGCTCTGGCAGCGGTGTTGGCTGCAGTAATATCCTCCGGTGCACCGATACTTTTGGCAAGTTCGACCATGTTTGTAAACGATTGGATTCCAGCCTCCAAAAATTACTCTGACGAGAAAAAACTGAAGGCTTATAAAATTGTCACGGTGGTTTATGGCTCATCAGCAGCTGTTATAGCCTATGTTGGAAACATCACCTCAGTTTTACAGCTGCTGCTTCTCGGCTTCGCTATGGTGGTTCCACCGGCGATTGCGGTTACCTATGTTTTCTATTGGAAGAAAACCACTGAGTTTGCAGCATTTTGGGGCATGGTCGCCGGTTTTGGTGGCGGTCTTATCATGTGGCTTTTCAATACGTTATTTGATGGTGTGGAAAATGCAACCGCCGGTGGCTTTGCTCAGTGGTGGTACGAGCTAATCAATGTACTTGGTGAGTGGCGAGACCCGTCATTCTTGACTCTAACGCTGCCGCTAATCATTATTCCAGTGCTAACAATCGCCTTCCCCAACACAGCTGCAGATGATGAGAAATCAGATTCTTTCTACAAGCGGCTTGGGCGCATCAAAAAGAATCTTAGCTGGGCTTAAGGCGTATAAGAACTATCAAATCGTGTAATTAGATGATGCCGCCTATCTTTCACTTGATTAGGTGGCGCCTACCTCTCAAATCACGTAACCAAAAAAGGAGCAATCAGTGCTCCTTTTTTGGTTATGCTTATTTTAAATGGTGTTGTAATCAATACAAACTAGCGCTGTAGTTGTCCACTAGCTTGAATTAGAAACGGGCCAGGTGTTGCGTAACTTTTCTCAAGCAGGGCGCAAAGTTCTTCACAGGTGTCAGCGCGGCCTCCGGGAACCCCCATGCTCGCTGCCATAGCAACCCAGTCAATAATTGGGTTGCTGATATCGAACAAGCTAGCAGCCGTGTCCCCCATTTCTTTGACGCCTATGCGGCCGTACTCGACATTGAGTATATTGTATTTGTTGTTAGCAAAGATCAGCGTCGTTACATTTAGACCTTCCCGCGCCTGCGTCCAAAAACTTTGGTTGGTATAAGCGGCGCCGCCATCGCCTAATAAAGCGAGGACTTGTCGGTCTGGACAGGCAAGTGCCGCGCCTATTGCACAGGGACCACCTTGACCGATTGCGCCACCTGTGAGGCTTAACCATGTATTGCGGGCCGCTTTTTGACACATGCCATAGGCTGCGTTGCCACCACCAGAATCGGTAGTCACGATTACGTCCTCTGGTAGAGTCGCCGCTATGGACTGAATTATCGATACGTTGTGCAGTTCGCCGGTAGGCTTGGGGATGTCCTCTTTTTGAAATCGTATTACTTCAGACGAGCTGGCATCCAAACGTGCAGCAAGTCGCTCCAAGGCATCGATTGCATCATCTTCCCGGTAGCTAAGACGGCTTACGTTACAACCCTCAGGGATTAGTTGACCGGGAACTCCGCGATAGGCAAAAAAGCTCGCAGGAATTTGTCCGCCAACTAATATCAAATTATCAAATGACTCCAGTGCTGCAAGTATCTGTTCTGGAAAGTAGGGCAGACGATTTATTGCAACTCGCCCAGGGCCGCCATCTGCGCGTCCAGGGAATGTGCCGTTGAATAAGGTGCAACCGGTTTTGCTAGCGATCTTGCTGGCGAATTCCATCGCTGGCTGGTCGCAGGCATGATGCTCCAACAACATTGCAGTTTTGCCACCTTTCAAAATTGTACTCGCTACATTTTCGACAGTTTGGTCGTGTATTTTGCTACGTAGAGGAAGTGGATTTGGCTGCACCTTACCGGCTGAGTCACCCCACGCAGCATCTGCGCCCAAAATCAGTGTCGAGATTTGTCCGACAGTTCCGACGCTTTGACGAAGCGTTGCGGTAAAGGCGTCGGCACCGTCTTGGGCTAAGGTTTTTTCCGTGCTGCTGGATTTTATCCAGGTGGAAAAATTTCTCGCTAAGGTATCGATATCGGAAGTGAGGGGGGCGTCATAGCCAACATGGAAATTCGGATGATTGCCGATGAGGTTAATTATTGGCGCGTTCGCACGGCGTGCATTGTGCAAATTGGCTATGCCGTTTGCCATGCCTGGGCCTAAATGCAGCAAAGTGGCTGCTGGTTTACCAGTCATTCTGCCATAGCCATCAGCCGCACCAGTAGCCACGCCTTCGAAGAGTGCTAGCACCGAGCGAATGCGAGGCACGCTATCCAATGCTTGAACGAGATGCATTTCGGATGTTCCGGGATTGGCCATGCAGAGCTCTACTCCGCAATCGGCCAGTGTTTCAATCAAGGCTGTAGCACCGTTCATGTTATTGTTCCTTTTTAGGTTGCGCGGCCGCGCGATGGCTGGTTCGGCCTCACATAATAGCATTTTACCAATTAAACACGAATGCCAATAAGTTACGAAGAAAGGGAATTTGCCTCCCATACCATAGATCTTCTGCAGGGTATGGGCCCGGTCTATTCAAAGGGAGTGTTTGGTGGGTTTGGTGCCTTTCTGGATGGTTTGATTGCAAACAATGCGCTGTATTTAAAAGTCTACAGGGATAATCTTGGTGAATTTGAAAGTCTGGGTTTGCAGGCGTTTAGTTACAAGGCAAAAGGTAAGCCAATGAAATTGTCATATTACCAAGCGTCAGAGGAGAGCACCGACGATGCTGAGCTACTCACGCAGTGGGGTAATTCTGGTTTTGGGGCTGCGCTTTGAGCGGTGTCTAGAAAGAATAATAAAAAATAAACTTTATGTTATCCCGCCAGCTGTAATTCTAGCTGGTGGAGGAATAAGGCAACTAGCATGAAAGCTTTAGTGACTGGCAGCGCAGAACATCTTGGTGAAGCCCTGCTGAAAACCCTTCGAAGTCAGGGCGCACAAGCGATAGGATTAGACCTTCAGGCCTCGCCAACGAACGATTGGGTTGGCTCTATTGTAGACTCTCAATTGGTAGAGCAAGCGATGGCAGGCGTGGACTGTTTTTTTTACGCTGCCACCTTGCATAAATCTCATCTCGAGACCTATTCAAAGCAAAAACTCATCGACACTAATGTAAGCGGAACTCTGTGTTTATTGGAGGCTGCTGTTGCTACCAAGACTAGTGCTTTTTTTTACCAGTTCCTCCAGCGTGTTTGGCGATGCACCGAGGCCTCAACGCGGTGAGCCAGCAGTTTGGATTACCGAGGCCGTGGTCCCGCAGCCAAAGAATATTGACGAATTACCCAAAATAGCTGCCGAGAATCTTTGTCAGATAATTAGCCGGTAATCGAACCTAAAAGCTATCGCACTGCGCACCTCCAGGTTTTTCCCGGAGGAGGATGATGACAAAGCAGGACGCCAGCGCTACAGCGATTAAAACATATAGACTTTGGCGTACTTATTACCGACGGGTTGAGCTTGCTGATGTTGTTGAGGCCCACATTAAGGCCGCTGAGAATGCAAAGAACTTGAGCTTTGCGCCTTATATAATCAGTGCAACTAGTCCATTTTTAGAGGGAGATTTGGCGGTTTTGAATACCGACGCTAGGGCTGTTATCGATAAGAGAGTGCCTGAGCTGGCGGCGAAGTTTAAGCAGTTTGACTGGTCTGTTTTTCCTCAAATCGAGAAAGTATATGTCAATGCCGCTGGTCGGCGCGATTTAGGCTGGGAACCAAAATTCGACATAAACAGGATGTTAGCTGAAATTGTCGACGCCAAGCTGCCTAAAAGCATCATTTCGCAGCAAGTCGGCTCAAAAGGCTATCATGACGAGGTCTTTACAGAAGGCCCATTTCCCGTTGATGACACGTGAGCTTCTTTGTATTCTGGCCTGACCTTTTTAGTACTACACCGGATGTCCTTCTATTCGCAGCTTTGATTTGGCGCTTAGATCCACTGCAGTTATTCACCCCAGTTATCAGCACCGCACAATACGGTGCTCTTAACGACTATGACTACCAAAGCATGACAAATAAGGTAAACTTTGCACCGTTCAGTGAAACTGTAATAGAAACTGGGGACTTACATGAAATTATATAAACTCGCATTAGCAACTGCAGTCAGCGCGCTGCTTGGTGGGGCGGTACAAGCCCAAGATTATGAAGTGCCTGAAACTCAGTGGGGACAGCCAGATCTACAAGGGGTCTGGAATTTTAGCTCAACTATACCTCTGGAGCGTCCAGCTTTTTTCGCTGATAAAGCCTACTTGACTGAGCAAGATCTTGCTACGATCACGGCTCGGACTGAACAAGGGTTGCAGGCGATTAATAATATAGGTGTTGGCGGCTACAATACATTTTGGACCGAAATGGGCGGCACCGGTGATAACCGAACATCCCTGATTATGTATCCTGAGAATGGCAGAATGCCTGATACTGTAGAAGGGGTTGCTATTCAGGTTGGCGGTCTTGGTCCGGACGAGCCGGGCACTAGACCTACAAGAATGGTAGTTGGCGGCATTGCTAAAGATGGCCCGGAAGATCGCGGTATTTCTGAGCGTTGCATCGTGGGATTCAACTCAGGTCCTCCGTTCACACCGAATCTGTACAACAACAACGTACAAATTGTTCAGGCTAAAGACACCGTAGTAATCATGACTGAAATGATTCATGACGCGCGTATTGTGCCGTTAACCGACAAGCCAGCCTTGTCTGACGATGTACGTTTATGGACAGGAGATTCAAGAGGTTATTGGGATGGGGAGGCCTTAGTTGTAGAGACTAGAAATTTCAATAACTTTACTCAGAGCTTCGGTGTTTATGGGTCTGCTGAAGACAAGCTTCTCACCGAGCGATTCACAAGAACTGATGAATTCACTGTTGAATACGAATTTACTGTCGAAGATCCGAGCACTTTTAAAGACAAAATTGTGGCTATGGTGCCAATGTCTAAAGTTGACGGGCTGATGTATGAATATGCTTGTCATGAAGGCAACTACGGTTTGTTAAATACTTTGCGTGGAGAGCGTATTTCTGAACAACGTGAAGCTGAAGGGAAGCAGTAATAGCGGCCTTTTATCAGTTAAAAAATTCATCTTTGAATGTAGTTACGCCCTAGGAGTTATTTATGAAGACGAACGGCAAGCTATTCCTGCTAGCAGGAAGTTTGTTTGTCAGTGGTTTGGTAAATGCACAGAGTGCGACCGTGCTATACAACGAACGAGTTGTAGAAATAGACCAGACCCTGCCAGATGCTACTGAGCTTTGGATTACCCCGGAAGATTTGACCCGAGTTAATGATTTTGTATTAAAACCAGAAGGTGCATGCTTAGATGCTTTGTGTATCCCTGTCTTGCAAGACCGAGACAGTGACATGTTTGTTACTCGTCAAGACCAAGGTTGGTTTAATCTAACTGGTTTGGCAGATAAGCTTCAGCAAGCCTACGCTACAGACTTTTCTGATGGTGTTTGGAGTTTTGGAGCGATGCCATTAGAGCGTCAGTCTTTCCTTCGCGGCGCCCAAGCTCCTGATTTTGAGCTTGAAGACCGAGAAGGAAATACAGTTCGCTTGTCAGATTTTCGCGGTAAAAAAGTGCTGTTGTTAACTTGGGCCTCTTGGTGAGGCTGTAGACTTGACGTGCCCGTGTGGCAAGTAATCTACGACGAACTAAAAGACCAAAATTTTGAAATCATCTCTGTCGCCCAAGATACCGGTGGCGAAGAAGCCGCGGGTCCGATATTCGACGCCGCTAATGTAAGCTACACCGCTTTAATTGACGTCAATCATCACATCAGTGCTCTTTACAACTTAGTAAACGTGCCATCTGGCGTTTGGATTGATGAAGAAGGTAATGTGAAGCGTATCAATGAGGGTACCTATGCGAAGTCCCATATGAACGGTGCTTTCGGTACTGATGAGTATGTACCTATAGTGAGAGACTGGGTTGCCAAAGGCGATGACAGTCAGCACGTATGGGATTCCGAAAAGATAAAAAACAGTATTGTACAGCGCACGCCAGAAGCTGAAATGGCGGCTCCTACTTTTCGCTTAGGTACTTACTATTTTAGTAATGACAATGAGGCTAAAGCTGAGCAGTACTGGACGATGGCGCAAGAGCTTGATCCAACAAGCTGGAACTATCTGCGTCAGGATTTGATGTATGAAGAGGGCGGTTCTGCAGGTCCTGCTTGGCAGCAGCGGGTTCAGGATGTTCAAAAAGCTGGTGGTGATTACTATGCGCCACTTGAAATCGAGGCGTCTGATTCGACTGACAACTAGTCGGCCAGAGACCCTGCTAAAAAGCCGGCATTTGCTGGCTTTTTTTTGATTAGAATTTCTTCAATGTCTACTACTTTCTTGTTAGAGCGTTTGGATCAGCTGTTCAGATTCTATTCAGCTTGCATGCATTAATCTGATTTTTTCAGCGATAATGCGTTCTGCAGTCTTGCCTAGCAATACCCACGTAAACCGGCTGCGCTTTACTGACGTGTTTATCGGAGATCTCTGCTCATCCATGGCGATAGTGAGCGGAGATTTTTTATGTCCTAGATTTAGTTCTCGCACGGCTGGTCTTTATTTTAGGATTAAAGAATCTCTTATCGACGGTGCTGGGTGAAAAATTTAGCTTGTCTGGCTCGTTCATCAAGATTTTAACCTAGCGTCCCTACCAATTGTGCCCGTTAGTGTAGTCTTGCTTAGATAATCTTAACCCCGACCGTAGAGATAATAAGTGAGCTGGGGTAGCAACCTAAAAAGAGCAATTCATTCTGTAAAGCGATTAACTTTATCCTGAGCAGTACTCTCATTATGAAAGCGGTAACGAAAAAACCAATAGGCAAATCCCACTCCCCCATAAAGTTTGCCAAGGTTCTATGAAGAACAACGCCAGGATTGGTAATTGGGTGGCTAGGCAGATATAAAGCATCGCCAAAAAGACATCTTTGCGTTTATTCGTTTTCCAGTCCCAATCTGCCAGCGCAGATATCAGCAGGTCGGTGGCAGCGAAAAAATAGACGTTATTATCTTGTAAGGAATTAGGTGTGCTCATGCCAGATAGCCTTTTATTTTTATTTGGGTATTAGGCAGCGAAAGACAAAATGTTGTTTTAGAGATAGCTTGGAGTGCACTTTCTACTTTTCCTCAACACAAGTGCCATGCTAGTTTTGGAAATAAAGGTTTGAAACGGAGCTTGACCAAAACCGCTGAGCAATAACGGTTTAAAAAAGCGAATAATAGAGTCGGTGGATCTTGGGCTAGCGATACAGTTGAATTAACAATCTACCACAGATACTGGAACGGCAAGCACATTAATCGCGAGCCCCCCTCTTGAGGTTTCCTTATACTTATCCTGCATGTCTTTACCGGTGTCACGCATCGTTTTAATGACTTGGTCCAGTGAGACAAAATGATTGCCGTCACCGCGCAGTGCCATGCGCGCAGCACTGATCGCCTTGATGGCGGCCATGGCATTTCTCTCTATACAGGGCACTTGTACGAGTCCACCGATAGGGTCACAGGTGAGGCCTAGATTGTGCTCCATAGCGATCTCAGCGGCATTTTCTACTTGGCGAGGTGAACCACCTAGAACCTCGGTTAGCGCGCCAGCGGCCATTGAGCAAGCAGAGCCGACTTCACCTTGGCAGCCGACCTCGGCGCCGCTAATCGAGGCATTAAGCTTATAGAGCATCCCTATGGCGCCAGCTGTGAGGAGAAAGCGTGCAGCGTCTGACTGTTTAGCGCCAGGACAAAAATCCAAATAATAGCGCAGTACCGCTGGGATGATGCCAGCTGCACCGTTGGTGGGAGCGGTAACGATTCGGCCACCCATGGCGTTTTCTTCATTTACGGCCAGCGCATAAACGGTTACCCAGTCCAGAACACTTAAGGGGTCAGTGCTGGATGTGTGAATCTGGCTCGACAATTTGCGGTGCAATTGAGCGGCCCTTTTCTTTACTTTAAGACCGCCCGGCATAACGCCTTCAGACTGGCAGCCTTTCTCGATGCTGTCTTGCATGGCTTGCCAGATAGCGTCCAGCTGCTTTTGAACTGCTGCTTTATCAATCCAAGTTGTTTCGTTTTCAAGCATTAATGCGCTTATGGGCAAGCCTGTCTCATCGCAAAGTTGTAACAACTCATCAGCTGACTTGAACGGATAGGGCACCTCGTCATCATTCTCAACCAATATGTCCTCGCCGGTTGCGGTTTCGTTAATGACGAATCCGCCCCCTACAGAGAAATAGGTAGTGGAGAGAAGGGTTTGGCCATCGACAGCAAAGGCGGTAAAGCGCATCCCGTTAGGGTGGAATGGCAACGACTCTTGACGATGCATGACGAGGTCGTCCCGAAAGTTAAAAGTAATGGTTTTTTTGCCTAAAAGTTTAAGCGTGCTGGATGCGCGTGCTTGGTTGATTCTGTCTAAAATACTATCCACATCGACCGTGGCCGGAGCTTCACCTTCCAGCCCCATTAAGATCGCTTTCGGTGAACCGTGGCCAGCGCCAGTTGCCGCTAGTGAGCCATAAAGCTCTACTTTTAAGTTCGTACATCTATCCATCCAACCATCGGTTTCAAGATCTGTTACGAACATAAATGCTGCACGCATCGGGCCTACGGTATGAGATGAGGAGGGCCCTATGCCAATTTTGAACAAGTCGAAGACGCTAACGGCCACAGAAAACTCCTAACCTGCAGTTTAGTTGCTGCAGGCCATGCAATATTAATTTGAAACCCTAACTGAAATAATCAGAATCGCTACACAAGTAAGCCCTTATGGGCTCGCACTTTAGGAGCATAATTCATGCCAACCGATTCTATTGAGTGGGAAGGGGGAAACAAGTCGTCAAAATAGATTTGACTGATCAAATAGCGGCCGGTTAAAGATCTGCGAGGGCATTGCCAGCGATTGGCCCTGAACCGTGCGCTACAATCGCTCGCTTGCGCGCCTTAAAATGGAGCGCCGGCGAGTTTGTTCGTCAATGAGTATGCGAGGGAGAAGGTGAAAGTGTTAAGTCGGGTAATTTAGTTTTTATAAAACAGCTGCCTGTCACGGGGATAGCGAATCGAATAGTAATGTTTAATTTCGATTGGCTCAGCTGCCGTTGATTGCCTGCGCCATAGAATAAGGCCGGTCTTATCATCAAGATCGACTTGGTCGGCCGGAGTTGCATCATCGTCGATTGCAACCTCGATGTCGTCATTTTGAGAAACTGGAATTCGAGCGACTATCTCTATCAGCTTTGGTGTGTCATGAAAGCTTGTGATCATAAAACGTTGACGGCGATTATCCACTGCAACTCGTCTGAATGTTCCACCGGCATCAGAGCCTTCTTCATCTGGTAAAACCTCGACACGAACCCTTTCATCTTGACCAAATGCCAAACTCACTTCTTCCTGCGGTAGGAAACCAGCAATTCTCTGGCTGCCGATGAAACTGCCGTCTCGATAAAACTGCATAGTGCCTGGCTGTATCGGCAAATTATCGTCAAGTGTGAAACGCGCTTCTAGGTATGCAGCTCTATCTTGTTCCGGCATGACTCGCACTACGAGTTCGGTGTTGATTCCTCTTTCGTCGATAGGAAAAACTTGTTGCTCGCCACCGCTGTTAATCGTAACGTCGCCGGGTATTTGAAAATCAACGAGATAGTCTGAGGAATTTATGTCAACAGAGGATTTAAGATATGCGGCGACTAAAATATCTTCACTGACATCTGTTGCGCTGCTCATCATTGCCTCGCTCGTCAGACGCCTGCTTTCTTGTGGCCGCTGCCGCGGAGAATCCAAACTAACTAACAAACTATCGATTTCCGGTGGAGAAAGCCTAGATGAGGGGCGCGCTGTGGTAATGGTCAGTGCGACGTTTTCCCAGTTCTCTCCCGTGGTTTGATTGACGGAAATCTTCCTTCCTAGCTCAAGGAAGCTGGAATTAGTATTAAGTCGTGCCTCATACAGCCATGTCCAGCGAGCGCCAGTGGCTGGATAGGTAACAGTAAACGCGAGGTCTCTTGCAGTGGGTAATACCACTGCGGCAACAGCAACCTGTGAGAATCGATTTCGAGAAGCATACTCAGCCAAGCGGCGGCGTAATTGCTCGATTTCAATGTCCAAGCGACTACCGCGCCTTTGTGCGTCGCGAATGGTTTGCCGTGCGGTATTAGATGAGGAGGAAACAACGCTGAGCATTTCAGTAATGCTGTCCGCGGAGAAGGCAGTTTCGGGTGTCCCTAGGCTGCCGCTGGAAAGCGAATCAAGAAGTTTAATCTGCATATTTGCTGATTGAACGGTGTCGTCAACTCGGCCACGTTGGTAACTAAGTTCGTCCAACTGATCTTGTAATTGCTGCTGTGATTCTCCAGCTAGGTTTTGTTGGTCTTCTCTCCTTACGCGCAGATTGCCTAAACGCACATCATTATCTGCTAGGGATACTACAAGCCGACTAAGGTCCAACTGCCCCGGCAAGCCGTTAATGACGAGGTTGTGCTCTCCAGCTTGCACGGCGACAAGCCCAGTACGTGTAATGACCGCGCTGCCCTGAGAGACAGTGACTCTTGTAATAGCCGCTGTTGCTTGGATATCGCTCGCAAGAGCGCTATAACTTAACGACACAAAGCAAAGCGCAAGGGTGGCCCTCAAAAGAATTGGATATTTCATGGTTTTGCTCCGAGTGTCATGGAATCCCACCCCCACAGCTGCGGTTAGTGCAACCGGGTTCAAGTCTGCGGCGAGAGGCTATTTATTGTTAGTCTCCTGCTTAGACGCCAGGACTGTTTAAATAGTTGATCAAACGGCCGTTTAATACTGCTTGAACCGCACAAACTCCTAGATTATGTTAAGCGCTGTGTTCTATTTTTTTCAAATACCATTTTCAGGATTCAAGTATGTTCAGTCGTTTTCACGGGTTAACGTTAATGCTTCTAGCTATGCACTCTGGTTTCCTCAATGCTGACATTATCAAGGACCTTCCCGATGCAGTTGTCTGCTCTGTTAAAGACCCTACCGGTTTCTTACCCTGGGAAGAGCTTGTTTTTTATGTCAGCGCACACACCAGAGATGGTAGTACGCTTTATAAGACGTTGACCTCAGACCCGGTGGTATTGATCGTGGAGGAGGATGGAATAATAAACGCATCCAATCTCGCTGATTGCGATGGTCGCCATATCAGTGAGTTGCTAGAAGCTGGCAGAGCATTTCAGTTAACGCGCTCGGTTAACTGACCTAAAATGGTCGTGACTGAAAGCTAATTCTAAGCTGCTCAGTATTTGGCGGCCTGCAAGGATAACTCTAAGTTCGTATCTGATCTTCTGTTTGGCTGGTTATGTTTTCCAGTATTCTTTAGAGCGACTTTCCAGAGTTACCTCAGAGAGGGGCTTTCGCAAGGCAGTAAACAGCAATAAAAAATTTGGGCAATCTATCTGCAAGTACTCGGTTTATAGGTTTTGAACAAACTCGGGAGGTTTTTTAAATCTCCTTGTCGCTTCAGCTTTTCTAATTTCCTACTAACTGTCGCTTGAGAAAGCCCAATAGCTTTCCCAGTAGTTCTTTTTATAGAGCCGCTTAACCCAGAGCGTGTTATCTAAATTAAATCTTTGATAAGATTGGTTATATTAGAGTTATAAATACACAAAATCGGTCAGGCTGCATGACGACTCATTACCTAGCATCAACTAATAGATACCACCTTCTCTGGATGCTGATAGTAGTGCTCTGCACGTGGGCAATCTCCAAACCTGCACTAGCTCAATTGCTGCCCGTCATTGAAAACCCTGAGCAGTACCGGCTTCCCGCTGACATGAGCCGAGTTAACTTTTATCTGATTACAGTAGATGTCGGAGATTCGGTTTACGATAATTTTGGCCATACGGCCTTGCGCATGTATGACGAAAATAGCAATGAGGATACAGTATTTAACTGGGGCTATTTTAACCTTCAAGGAGGGGTGGTTGGATTCTCTTACAACTTTTTTAAGGGAATAATGGACTATTCGCTAGTCACGAATACGCCAGCTTTTGAGTTTGCTCAGTACCGGAGGCAAGAGCGAGCGGTCTGGCAAGACAAAATCAATCTGACTAATGCGCAAAAAGAAATTCTGTACCGGCGTCTGATGTGGAATCAAGAGCCAGAGAACATTGTCTACCCCTACCAATATTTTTTCGACAATTGCACTACTAAGATTAGAGACTACTTGAACGAAGCTGTGGGTGGCGCTATTGCAGAAAGCTTTGATGGCACGACCAGCTCAACATTCAGAGACCAGATTAGATCGCACTATGCGTCGGTTGCATTGATTGACGTCTCACTCGATATTTTAATGAATAGTAATATCGACCGGGCTATGACCGAGTGGGAGAATATGTTCTTGCCTCTTAATTTTCGTGAGCGACTTCGTCAGTTGCCCTCTAACGTTGCGGAGAACTCAGAGAAGCTTGAATTTCTTTCCGCTGCGCAAGCCGTCATGGAGTTTCCGCCGCCAACGGTTCAAACAGGTGGCTACCGCGCAGCTTCTCTAATTCTTGCAGGGCCGGTATTGTTTCTGTTTTTGATGTTGAAGAAAATTCCAATGTCATATTTTGCCACTCACTCGCGCTTGAGCTTAAAGGTAGAAACTTTTAACTTTCGCTTGCTCGGTTTGCTCGGTCTACTTACAGCACTATTTAGCGGTGTCTATGGACTTTTGATGCTGGCAAGCTGGTTTGTATCCGATCATTTAGATTTACACCACAATCTGAATTTATTGCTTTTCTGGCCTACTGATTTGCTTGGTATTGTAGTCGCTCTGCGCTGGTTGTTTTTTTGTAAACCATGGTTTACCAATCACAATACATCGCCTTTTATTACTTACTATATTATTGCTCACATCATCGGCATGATTATTTTCACTGCAGTTGCTCTATTTGGCTGGTCCGCGCAGGACTTAGATGATGTGCTGATTTATGTCGTTCCTGGCTTCTTCTTATTTACTGTGTTGGTGTGGTTAGTAGGTTTTGAGCCGGCCAAGCCGAAAACCATGTTCTTCTGAAGATGTTCTTCTAAATATGTTTTTCTAAAAGAGACTACGTACCACTATGCCGATTTTAAAAAGTAAGGTTGCTGAGCGAGCCGCAGAGTTGGACGTAATTGCCGCTAAGGTGGCACGTGGGTCTGCTAGATTAAAACCGCTAAGTGAAAGTACACCTGAAGAGGCTCGCGCCGTTCGAGAATCTGCCGCCAATCCGTTTGCTCCACCTTCTGCTGAGCTCGCCAACATAAGTGATCATAGAGCCAAATTGGAATCTGGGGCTATCGGAATACGAGTATACTATCCCAGGATAGAAAAGGTCGGGCTCAAGAGCGCGCTGGTTTTTTATCATGGTGGCGGCTATGTCTTAGGCGATGTTGCGCAATATGACACTGTGGCTCAACAGCTTTGTTTTCACAGCGGCTGCGTCGTCTTTTCGGTTGGTTACACGCTAGCACCTGAGCACAATGTTAAGCAAATCCATGAGCAGGGATACCAAGCTTACCTATGGATTAGAGAGCACGCTGATGAGTTTGGTATTGCTCTTGATAAAATCGCTATGGGCGGAGACAGTGCTGGAGGAAATTTAACCATTGCTGTAGTGCTAGCCTGCAAACGTGAGGGTTATCCCATGCCTGCCTTTCAGTTGCTAATCTACCCCTCGATTGATTTGTCTATGAGCTTTCCTTCTATCGATGAATTTGGGGATGGATATTTTCTGACTAAATCCAATATGAGCTGGTTTCGCGGGCACTACCTTGAAAATAAAGGACAGGCCAATGATTCAGACCTGAAATTCTTAGAACAGGATCTTGTGGGTTTGCCGCCGACTTATTTAATGACAGCAGGCTTCGATCCCTTGAGAGACGAAGGCAAGGCATTCTTTGATAAAATGGTTGAGCAGGGTGTTGATGCTGAACACGAATGCTATACGGATATGATTCACGGCTTTATCTCGTTCGCTGGCGGAATCGGCGCTGGAATGGAGTGTCTGAAAGACATGGGGTTACGGCTAAAAAATGCTCTATCGTAAATTATGTCCAGCGCGGCGCTGGCCAAATCTAAGGTAAAAAAAAGGCCAGATTTCTCTGGCCTTTCTCTTTTAACCGTATTTTCTAAACCAGAGCTTTTTAAGGAGCGACCAATTCAACTCTTCGGTTCTGTTGGTAGGCGCTTTCGCCAGTGCCGCGCTGAGCTGGCTGCTCTTCGCCGTAGCTGACCACTTCAATCTGGCTACGTGATGCCCCATTCACTATTAGATAATTAAGGATTGCTGTTGCTCTACGCTCGCCTAAAGCAAGGTTGTACTCTCTAGTCCCGCGTTCGTCTGCATGTCCTTCCAAGCGAACACGCTTGTTCGAATTGGCAGCCAAATCCTTTGCGTGAAAGCTCAACACATCCCTATCCGCGGCGCGGAATTCAGCGATGTCAAATTCAAAGTAAAATACTTTGGTATCTAGCGCAGCAAGCATTACACGCTCAGCTGCTTCAGCAGCTCGGGCTTCAGCAGCTTCTGCCTGCTCGCGCGCACGTCGAGTAGCGCTCTCAATTCCGCTTTCGACCACTTCTTGAGTTTCCTCAGCGGCTGCTTCGTCGCTGGTTGAGCTGCATGCGGCAAACGCGGTAAGTGAGAACAAAAGTAGTGCCAGTCTGGCAATTTGAAAAGTATTCATGGCTGCTCCTATCCCGGTTATTTGCCGGCGATGTTGTTATCTATAATGTTATATAAAATATTATCTAGAACGTTATCCACCATGTCACCGAAATTATGGTCGAAAATGTTGCAGAAAGCGTTACAGGACATGTCACAAAGAACGTTACAGAGA
Organism: Pseudohongiellaceae bacterium; assembly: GCA_047617605.1. Classification (GTDB taxonomy): domain Bacteria; phylum Pseudomonadota; class Gammaproteobacteria; order Pseudomonadales; family Pseudohongiellaceae; genus UBA9145. The sequence continues at coordinate 74,410 of JBLGBJ010000011.1, forward strand.
ATTGACTAATTTTCGTAAAATTCAATGAAATTACAAGGTCTTATCTGTGGCGCGAAGCATAACTCATCTAGTGGCACATTTTCAAGAACTTGGAATGATTTTGTCGGCCTTCGCAAATAAGGCCAAGCCCTTGTCAATTTTGGGCGTTCAGGCCGATTTAATTCCGAGCAAGCGTTCGATTTTTGTTTATTTTGGCTAGCTTTCGATGGTAATCTTAGTGCTCCAAAATTCCCCAAACACCTACAAACATCCAGACTTAAGTTCTGTTGCTGGCCTTTAAATACAATCAAAAGGCATCGATTTAACAGGAACGTCTGGCTTAAGGAGAATCAAGTTGAACGCTGATTATACTGCCGAAGAACTGGCATTTGAAAATGAGGTTAGAACGTTCCTAGAAAATGAATTTCCGGCTGAATACAAAGCTAAAGTAGACGCTAACATTCGCTTAGGCAAGGAAGAGCTAACGAACTGGCAGAAAATTCTTTTCAGAAAGGGTTGGGCTGCTACTAGCTGGCCTGAAGAACATGGAGGTCCGGGTTGGACTCCTACCCAGCGTCATATTTTTGCAACAGAACTAGGTATGGTTGGTGCGCCTGAACCAGTGCCGTTCGGTATGAAAATGGTAGCCCCGGTTATCATGGCCTACGGCACTGAAGAGCAGAAGAAGCGATTCTTGCCAGACATCTTGGAAAGTAACGTGTGGTGGTGTCAGGGTTATTCGGAACCAAATTCAGGTTCTGATTTAGCCTCGCTAAAAACAGCAGCGGTAAGGGACGGTGACGAGTATGTTGTCAACGGTCAAAAAACTTGGAATACATACGGCCAATATGCCGACTGGATTTTCTGCTTGGTGCGAACTGATAACACCGTGAAGAAACAAGAAGGTATTAGCTTCCTCCTAATCGACATGAAAACACCAGGCATAACCTTGAAGCCTATCGTGTTGATCGATGGCCATCATGAAGTCAATGAAGTCTTTTTTGATGACGTGAGAGTGCCCGCTGAAAACTTGATCGGTGAAGAGAACAAAGGCTGGACCTACGCTAAAGTTTTGCTGACTCATGAGAGAACAAATATCTCTGGTGTTCCTCGCGGCAAGCGCAAACTTAAAGCGCTTAAGCGTATAGCTGCAGAGACTGATGATGGATTTGGAGGCACTATGCTGGAAAATTCGTCATTTAAGAAGAAAGTCGCGGAGGCGGAAATTGATCTTCAAGCACTTGAGTATGCTGAACTTCGAACATTGGCAGCATTGAGTGTGGGCAATGCACCGGGGCCGGAAAGCTCGATTCTAAAAATTGTGGGCACTGAGTTGGCGCAAAGTATTGATGCTTTGTTTGTCGAGCTTGCGGGTATACACAGCCTGCCTTTCGTCCCTGAGCAATTCGAAAATGGCTTTGAAGGTCATGCTGTTGGGCCAGGCAATGCAGCTTCGTCAGCATTGACCTATTTTAACAACAGGAAATTATCGATATTCGGTGGCTCGAATGAGATTCAGCGCAACATAATTAGTAAAGCGGTGCTCGGGCTTTAAACTAAATTATAAACGCTGACTTGAACCGAATAGATAACAACAAATAAACAAAGAGGAAGAGAAGTGGATTTTTCATACACCGAAGAACAGCAGATGCTTCAAGAAAGTGTCTTGAAGTTTGTACAGAATCAATACGATTTTGCTACCCGCAACGAAATTATCGCTAGCGATGATGGCTATAGCAAAGAATACTGGTCTTTATTTGCAGAACTTGGCTGGCTGACCGTGCCATTTAACGAAGCCGATGGCGGCTTTGGTGGCTGCGCTGTGGACATGGTTGTCATGATGGAAGAATTTGGCAAAGCTATGCTGGTTGAGCCATTTGCTGGTACAGCCATTCTTGCAGGTCGATTAATTAGTGATCTTGCTGAAGGCGAGGCTCGCACCACCCTTATTAATCAAATAATGGAAGGCAGCCTTCAGATATCTTTGGCCTACGCTGAATCAGGCAGTCGATTCAATGCTGCCAACGTCAGAACCACTGCAAAAGTAGACGGCGACAATGTCGTTATCTCCGGTACTAAGGTCGCTGTATTAGGCGGCAGTGCTACGGAAAAGTTGCTGGTTGTTGCTCGTGAATCTGGCAAGGATACCGACCGCAGCGGCATATCTGTATTTCTTGTTGATGCAGATGCAGACGGCGTATCCCGACACAGCTATGCCAACGTTGACGGTAAGAGTGCCTCGGAAATATCTTTGAGCAATGTAACAGTGCCAAGCTCTGCGCGCATTGGCGTGGCGGGGACCGCTATCGACGCACTTGAAGCGGCTATTGATAGAGCTACGCTTGCCAGCGCAGCGGAGGCACTCGGAGCGATGGAATCTCTCTTAACAAAGACAGTTGATTACAGTAAGACCCGTAAGCAGTTCGGAACTGCCATTGGTACCTTTCAAGCCTTGCAACATCGAATGGCCGATATGTTTATCGAATGCCAATTGGCACGCTCCATTGTTGTTATGGCGGCCATGAAAATGGACAGTGACGAGAGCGCTGCAGATAAAGCCAAAGCTGTTTCTGCGGCGAAAAGCCGAGTCGGCAAAGCGATTAATAAGGTTGGGCCAGAAGCTGTACAAATTCACGGCGGCATTGCCACCACACAAGAGCTAGACGTAGGGCATCTGTTCAAGTGCGTTACCGCGCTTGAGATGCAGTACGGCAATACTGATTATCATACTGCACGCTTTGCGTCGCTTTAAGCCAGTCGAACTACTCGAATGAGCGAATTGATACTGGTTCGTCATGGACAGGCTTCTTTTGGTAAAGCCTCCTACGACAAGCTTAGCGATAAAGGCATTGAACAAGTGAAGATACTCTCCCGTCACTGGTTAGCGACGGGAGAGCGCTTTGATCACGCTTACAGTGGTACATTACTTAGACAGCGTGAAACAGTGGCCGAACTGCTTACCCAGGTTGATGGTAAGCCCAGCGCGGCAACTGAAGCACCTGCTCTGAACGAGTACAACGGCGACCCTCTAATGCGTATTTATCTGCGCGATCACCACGGTGACTCGGAAGACGAAATCGAGTGGCCCATCAAAGATCCTAAGAAATTTCAGCTGTTATTTGAAAAAGCGACAGCCAAGTGGATAATCGGCGAACTTGTCCCAAATGACGAGGACAAGGAATTCGAGCATTTTCATGCTTTTCAGCAGCGAGTTCACAGCGTGATGGACGAAATTATGAGTCATCATCAAAGTGGCAGCAAAATACTAATCTCTACTTCTGGCGGTGTCATAGCCATGGCCTTGCAAAGAGTATTACAATTCCCGAATGAGCATGTGATCACTACTAATTGGATGGTGCATAATAGTGCGGTAACGCGAATTAGATACGGCCAAGGTAGGCTGTCATTGTCACAGTTTAACAATTTGGCCCATTTAGAGAAAAATGACCTAGCTCATATGGTCACCTATCGATAACAAAATACCGAATAAGAAGAGACGGGGAAAAAAATGCCTACAGAGGATCTAGTAGATCGCGCCGGAGATATCAGGGAAGGAGAAGGACTCGACCTTGATAAGTTAAAGCAGTATTTGGAGCCGGTATTAGGCAGCAAAGTCAGCTCGCTCAGTGTCAAGCAGTTCCCCGGCGGGCATTCCAACCTGACCTATTTATTGAGCAGCGACGATGACCAATGGGTACTAAGGCGGCCACCTTTTGGTAGCACGGTAAAATCTGCTCACGATATGTCCCGAGAGTTTAAAATTTTATCGGCGTTAGAAAAGGTTTTTCCTTATGGTCCGACGCCTGTTCATTTTTGCGAAGACCATGACATTCTAGGCTGCGATTTTTACTTAATGACCTATATTGAAGGATTGGTCATACGCCGAGATTATCCGAGTAATCTAAACCTTTCCCCAGATCAAATTCGGCAGCAGCTATTCAACTTTTTCGATGTATTGGGTGAATTGCACTCGGTAGATTTAGTAGAAGCTGGGCTGGATACCTTTGGCAGGCCTGTGGGTTATGTTCAGAGGCAGATGGACGGCTGGTCTGGTCGATGGGCAGATGCTGTTACTCCCGATACGGTCAACTGCGATGAAACCATCAAATGGCTTTATGACAATATGCCGGCAGAAAGTGGCAAAGCTAGTGTGATACACAACGATTATAAAATGGACAATGTCATTTTCTCTGTCGATAACCCACTGAAAGTCATTGGGGTATTAGATTGGGAGATGTCCACTGTAGGCGATCCGTTAATGGATTTAGGCTGTACCTTGGGATATTGGACTCAGCAGTCGGATCCGGATTTTTTCCGTGATTCTAGGTCAATGCCAAGCGACGTTGATGGCGCTCCTACTCGTGCAGAGATTGTAGCTCGTTTCCAACAGCAAACTGGTATCGGAGTCGATAATTTCCCTTTTTACTTCTGCTTCGGTTTATTCCGTTTAGCGGTAATTGGTCAGCAGATTTACTATCGTTATTATAACGGTTTGACCAAAGATCATCGCTTTAAAGGCTTCGTTAAAAAAGCCCACGTTCTGCAAAACATGTGCGAACTAATCACTAGCGGCAAAATTGAAAGCTAGTCGCAAGATAATAATATGAAGAACGAATAGTCACTAATTGGTTTGTAAGGAGTCAAGATGTCATTTTTAATCAACGAGTTATTTTCTGTAGCAGGCAAAACCGCAGTAGTAACAGGCGGCTCTAGAGGCATTGGCAAAATGATCGCTCAGGGTTTTGTTGCAAATGGCGTCAAAACCTACATTACAGCCCGAAAAGCAGATGCTTGCGAGGCTACCGCTCAAGAGTTGTCGGCAAATGGAGGCACCTGCATTGCTATTCCAGCAGATCTTGCTAGCGACGAGGGTCGAAGCGCATTTGTTGCCGAGCTAAAAGACCACGAACAAAGTTTGGACATCTTGGTAAATAATGCAGGCGCTGCATGGGGTGCGTCATTCGAAGAATACCCCGATGAAGGCTACGATAAGGTAATGGATATCAATGTTAGAGCAATATTTTTACTCACTCGTGATTTGATGCCGTTGTTAAGTAACGGAGCTTCGATGGCAGACCCGCATAGGGTGATCAATATAGGTTCTATCGATGGGCTCAGTGTCTCCACCACAGATAATTTTGCCTACGGCGCAAGTAAAGCCGCTGTGCACTTCTTAACCAAAAATTTGGCGCTGCGATTGGCGCCAAAAGGCATTACCGTGAACGCCATTGCGCCAGGACCTTTTGAAAGTAAGATGATGGAAGCTACCTTAGCGGCTCATCAGACAAGAATAGAGAATGGCAACCCTCTCGGTAGAATCGGTAACCCTCAAGACATGGCAGGACTGGCATTGTATCTATCCTCTGCAGCTTCCAAGTATTTGAATGGTCAAATTATTGCATTAGACGGTGGTTCTCATTTGGGCACACGACAATAGCGGACACTTGGCTCCTGCGATTGATAGACACTGATCCAAGTTTAACGGCGTGATGAATCTTTCTTATCGGTCCTTATCAGTGGTACCTTAAAGCTTTTATTAGTCAGCTTTTCATCGTTAATGACTTTGAACAAGCTGGCTGGGAACTGCGAAGGTTGAAATAACGAGTGACTAAATCAAAACAAAAATCTATCTCTCCCGCTTCTGAAAAATCACTGCCGCAAAATTTAGTGGTCTGTATGGCATTTGTCAGCGGTTTCACCATTATGACAGTTGAGATGTTGGGAGCTCGGATACTGTCGCCTTACTTCGGTGGCAGTCTGTCGGTGTGGGGCAGCATTATCACGATCTTTATGCTGGCTCTTGCGACGGGCTATCTTATTGGCGGACGCCTCTCTACTCGTAGCCCTAGTCCTGCTATGTACGCCGGATTTTTTATTGCTGCTGGTGTGACTTCATTGCCAGTTTTGCTTTTTTCAGACGCGGTTATGGAGCCGATTTTCTTGAGAATAGAAGATCCTCGCTATGGTTCGTTATTTGCCTCTATATTTCTGTTTTTTATACCAACCAGTATTCTCGGCATGATTTCGCCTTACTCCGTTCGCTTGATGGTTAAGACACAGCAGCATAGCGGACATGTTGCTGGACTATTATTTTTTGTTTCCACCGTTGGCAGTGCCGTTGGCACTTTAGGCACGAGTTTTTACTTTGTTTTATGGTTTGAAGTGAATCAGATCCTTTGGGGAGCAGTGGGTGCTCTTATAGTGGCAGGTGGTATTATTTTGCTGGTGAATTCATTGGTAAATCGCCAAGGGAATTCTGATGGTAAATAGGATTGCGTTTTTAATTGCTGAGTCGGTGGGCTTGGTAGGGGTTTATTTTTCAATATTCTTACTGTCCAGTTTTTTAATGACAGCCAGCGCGGAAACTATTCACGAAGAAAAGTCTAAGTACCGCGACATTGCGGTTACTCAAAATGGTGATCGTCGCTGCCTGCTTTTTAATGTTTACCGTGGCGATAGGAATCAAACCTGTCTTTATGTAAGTGAACCTGACCGGCTTGTTTTTGATTACACTAAAATGAGTTTTGCGGGTTTGTTGCTTAAGCCTGACCCTGAAAAGATACTTATTATTGGATTGGGGGGAGGCTCACTACCGCTTACTTTTAATGACTTATTCCCCAACGCCCAAATTGACACTGTTGAAATTGACGATGCGGTTGTGCGCGTGGCTAAACAGTTTTTCTTTTTTGAAGAAAACGAAAACATGAGAGTTCATATTGATGATGGTCGTCCCTTTATAAAAAGGGCTTCAATCAGGAAGCAAAAGTATGACTATATTATTTTGGATGCGTTTAGCGGCGATTACATTCCAGAACATATGTTAACGGAGGAGTTTCTGGAGGAAGTCAAAAGCATCATGACCGACGATGGAGTTTTGGTCGCCAACACTTTCTCAACCAGTCGTCTGTATGATCATGAATCTGTTACCTACCAGCGAGTCTTCGGAGAATTTTATAATTTTAGACTGCCAACGTCAGGTAACCGGATAATTATTGCTCAGCTTGGTGATCTTCCCTCACAGAGTGATCTTATCACCCAAGCGCAGCGACTGAAAGATAGGTTGCTCAAATACGATGTACCTTTGGATGAATACCCAAGGCGGCTGTCCACCCGAGTAGATTGGGATATGAGCAGAAGGGTGTTGACAGATCAATACTCTCCTGGAAACCTGCTCCGAGAAAACTAGTTACTGTCGAGAGTGTTCATCATGCGTGTTAAAAGTTTTGCATCTAAAGACTTAAACTACTAAGTGGAGAAGCGATAATGATAAAAATACTGGCTGCTGGATTGTTAATTTTTGGAAGTTGTTTTGCAAACTTAAATTTTGCTGAGCCGAGTGTTAAACCAGATGTTGTCTATGGTCATAAAGATGGCATGGCTTTGGTCTACAGCGTGCTACAACCTGAAAATGCCAACGGTGCTGCTATCGTCTTTATGGTTAGTGGTGGTTGGTACTCCCGCTGGTCGGAGCCTGCTACATACGAAAACATGTTCTCGGATATGTTGGACTCAGGCTTTACCGTAATTCCTGTTCATCATGGCAGCGCGCCGCGATATCATGTGCCCGATGCCTATGCCGATGTGAGTCGAGCGATTCGGCATATTAAAATTAACGCGGATTTATTGGGTATTGATGCGAACAGAATTGGTGTTACCGGTGGCAGTGCAGGTGGGCATTTGTCACTAATGATTGGAATGGATTCTGATTCAGGCTTGAATGGAAACCGTGATCCAATTATGCGAGCTGCCAACGATGTGGCAGCAGTAGTTGCCTATTTTCCGCCAGTTGACCTTCGCGAAATCGCTGGACCAAACGATAGATTTCCAGCCCTTAATTTTGATGCGGATAAGGCGGCTGCTATTTCGCCAATTCTTCACGCTGATGCAGGCGATCCACCGACTCTTTTAATTCACGGCGACGCAGATGATCTGGTTGACATTAGCGCATCGATAACCATGTATGCTGAGTTTCAAAAACAAAATGTAGAGTCAAATTTTATTACCATACCTGGTGGCCAGCATGGTTTTCGCGGAGACAATGCTGCGGTTGCTAACAAGGCACGCTTGGATTGGTTTAGAAAGCATTTGCTTTAAATTTGCAAGACTAAGCATTGGGGCTGGGCGCAGCGTTAGCTGCATCCAGTAAAGTTTTTTTCATGTTGCCTTTATGCTATTTCAACGATCTACTTTGTTCCTTGTGTTTTGCTTCTGCCGAGAGCTCGGTTTGACCTGCCTCAGTTGATCCAGGCTAGGCCAACTTTTATTCTTGGCCTTATCTTGCAAGAGCCCTAGGCATAAGTTCCATAAGAGCTACAACCGTCGCTTCAACTCCCGCTCTGACGGATGGTTCTGGATATATTTTAAACAGTGGACTGTGATGGCTAGCAATGGCTGGTCCGCCTGCATCGGTCTACTCAAAGTCTTCTCGTGGAGTGCCGCCCACAGAAAAATACACGCTAGGAATATAGGGGGTGGTGGTGAAGAAACTGAAGCCTTCTGCTCCCATTCCAGTTTCTGATGGCTCGACTAGAGCACTCTCGCCCATTTCTTCAACTATAACCGCCTTAAGGCGACGAGCAAGGCTGCTGTCATTCAGCATTGGTGGATAAGAACTCATCGATGATTACTTCGGGCAACATATCCTCAGGTACACCTGCGGTGCGGGCGGTACCGATGGCAACTCTCTTAATTGCTGATAATAATTGTTCCCTCACCTTGGAATTTTGACTTCTAACAGTTATCTGGAGCTGAGCACGATCCGAAATAATATTATGCTTGGTGCCGCTATGAAATGGTCCTACAGTGATAACATCAGCATCTCTCGGAGCCAGCTCTCTGCCTATGATGGTCTGAAGGTTACTTACGATTCGAGCCTCAATCATAATGGGATCCTTGCCCGTATGAGGATATGCACCGTGCGCGCCTATGCCATGAATGATAATGTCCACCGAATCTGAACCGGCATAGGGTGAGCCTTCATCCACTTTTATTTTTCCCGCTTCTGACGCTGCATTAACGTGAAAGGCCAAGGCGAAATTAGGTGTTCCAAAACGGGCCTATATATCATCGTCCGTCATGGTTTGAGCGCGAGGTCCTTTTTCTTCTGCTGGCTGACCTATTAGCATTAGTGTCCCTGACCATTGGTCGCGGTTACGAAAATTCTTTCAAGAGAGTTCATGCTGAACGTGCTTCACAGTACGCTAGGCGAATTCATCGGCGATTGTTAACTTTTTACGTGTATCGAGTGAGATTTCATAACACCCGCAATGCACCTCACGCCAGGTTAAATGAACAGACACATTTTATGTTGAATGGATATTTATAGTGTGTCATATTCGGTCCAGATCAGAATCACCTTGATCTTAAGATTGCGAGCTCACTAAGAATAGCAACCATTCGTATTAAAATAAGAACAAAATTGAAGGGGTAGGGATATGAAGAAAAAACACATGCACGCGCGGAGGCACGCGCGATCGGCTAGGTTCGTGGGAGTCAGTACTATAGCGGCAATGCTTTCCGCGAACGGAGCCATTGCTCAGCAAAATTCAGTTGAACCGAGTATTGAAGAGATCGTTGTAACCGGCTCACTCATCTCGCGAAGTGGTTATGATGCCCCGACGCCTGTATCTGCGCTTGGTGAAGAAGCGTTAAGTCAAATGCCAGTGACCCAGATTGGTGAGGCCGTGGAGCGGATGCCGGTGTTTCAGCGCTCTCAGAATGCGCGGAACAATGTCAGTATCAGCGACGGTACTTCTGGTACCAACCTGCTGGATCTGCGGGGTTTTGGGCCCAACCGAACCCTGGTTCTGCTGGACGGCAAGCGCGTTGTCGGGTCATCGATCGGTGGCTCTCGAGGCGGTGCTGTAGATATCAATAACTTCCCTACTGGGCTGGTTCGACGCGTTGAAGTGACTACGGGCGGTGCATCAGCCGTGTACGGCGCTGATGCCTTGTCCGGTGCGGTCAACTTCCTTCTCGATAAGGAATACACCGGTTTCAAAGTCAGGAGTCAAGGATCAATTACCTCGCAGGGCGACGGGGAAGGCTACCAAGCCGGCTTTACCGGCGGTATACCGTTTGCCGATGGTCGAGGCCACTTCCTGATCGACGTTGAGCGCGGCTATGAATCAGCCATTGAAGGCAAACCTCGGAACTGGGCTAGGCCTTTGTCTGCCCTCGTCCGCAATTCGGGCTTCGCCGCGGATAATGGCCAACCATTTTACAAGGTTATTCCTGATGCCGGGTTAAGCGTTGTGACTCGTGGTGGGTTGATTACTGGTTGCGACACCGCTGGCGGCGGCGCTTGTCCGCTTCGTGGTACACAGTTTCAGGCAGGTGGCACGCCCACCGGATTTGAGTTCGGAGATATTCACAGCGGTATCTGGATGGAAGGCGGCGACTGGCGGACTTCTACGATTCACCAGGTAACCGGCCTGTCTAACGAGCAGGAGCGGGATGCCATATTCCTGCGCAGCAGCTTCGACCTGACCGAAAAGACGAACGTTTACGGTGAATTCATGTGGAGTGATTCCCGGACGTCCAATCCTGCGACCGCGCTGCCTTTCAGGCTTGGTAACATTTCTATCCAGTCGGGTAACCCATTCATTCCTGCCTCGGTTCAAGCAACGATGGACGCTAACGGCATAGACTCCTTCAGGATGGGTACGGTAAACGGCGACGCGGGTAGCATCCAGTTCAAGGGTAGACGCGAGATGCAGCGCATCGTCTTGGGCGCCGAAGGCGATTTCGACGCGCTGGGTAGCAACTGGAATTGGGATGTCTCCTATGTTGACAATGAATCGGATATCGTACAGAGAACGCCGAACAACCTGATCAATAGCCGTTACAATCAAGGTGTCGACGCAGTTACGGGCGACAATGGGCAAATCGTCTGTCGAATTAATGCCGATGACGATCCGACGAACGACAATCCGGACTGTGCTCCCTACAACCCTATGGGCATTGGTGTGCTGTCACAGGCGGGGAAAGACTTCGCCTTCGGCTCCGGCTGGGCGACTATGCTCCTAGAGCAGGAGGTCTTATCCGGGACTGTCACAGGTGAACCGTTCGAAAGCTGGGCGGGCCCTGTATCTGTGGCCATCGGGGCGACGTACCGTGAAGAGGAAGTGTCTGGTGACTCCAGCGACCTGGACCAACAGGGCGTGTACCTTGGCGGTAACTACAACCCGACATTCGGTGATTTCGATGTCACTGAGTTTTATGTCGAGAGCGTGTTTCCGCTATTGAGAGATGTGCCGTTCGCGCAGCAGGTGGACCTCAGCGCTGCGTTTCGCTCGACGGATTTCAGCACCAGCGGGAAAACGGATACCTGGAAGGCAGGTATCAGCTGGCGCCTGAATGATGAGCTGCGTGTCCGTGCAACTCGTTCTCGCGACATGCGCGCCCCGAGCTTGGGCGACCTGTTCGACGGAGGCACCTCCGGGACGGGCACCATTGATGATCCATTCACGGGAGAAACGACTCAGTTTGTTGCGCAGACTCGAGGTAACTCGAATGTCCTGCCGGAGATAGGGGATACGACCGCCATTGGCTTCGTCTATCAGCCATCGTGGTTGCCTGAATTCTCCGTGTCGGTTGATTACTATGAAATCGAAGTTGAGAATGCCATTCTGACGGTAGGCTCTCAGGAAGTCCTGCAGCGCTGCTTTGAAGGTAATGCCGTCCTTTGTGAGAGCATCATCCGCGGGAGCGACGGTCTCATCGATATGATCGTGCGCCAGCCTCAGAATCTTCTCGCTCAAGGTACCTCGGGCTACGATATAGAGGCTAGCTACCGCTATCCGCTGTCGAACCTCAGCTCTCGCCTCAATGGCGACCTGTCCTTCCGAGCGATGGCCACACGTGTCAACGAGCTGGATACCTCCGATGGCGAGTCGAGCCATGACGGCGTCGGTGTGACCGGCCCGGAACGCGATGCGCCGGGATTTGGTCTGAGATCGGCAGAAACTCGCTACCTGACTAGCGTCACCTATAGGAACGGCCGGTTGGACACTACGCTGACAGCACGTGGTCTGAGCTCGGGCGTTCACAGTAATGCGTATATTGAGTGTGTTCCAGGGTCCTGCCCAAACTCTAGAAAGACGATTGGCAGCGGCGAGAACGAGGTCGACGGAATGCTGATTTTCGATCTGGGCGTCAACTACCAGATTGGAGAAGGCAGTAATGTCTTTTTCCAAGCGCAAAACTTGCTGAACGAAGATCCCCCCCATGTTGCTACCACCAGCTTCTGGTCAGGACCAGGCAACATGCAGTTCTTCGAGCGAAGAGGCATGATTCTACGTGTTGGTGCAAACTGGGAGTTCTAAACGATAAGGTCGTTCAGTTTGCTTGAGGCTGAACGGCAGTAACGTATGCGGCACGCCGCGCAACGTTATTAGCCTCTTGTATGCAACCCCCAGCCCCAGATTGAGGCTGGGGGTTTTGTAGGGTTTGATCAGCTACTCTTGTATTTGAGCGATACCAAAACGATAGGCCGGGTTCCTGCTTGATTACCAGATTACTGTTCCAGTTTGGAGTAATGCATGAAAGATCGGAATTTTCTTCTTGCGGTGCTGACATGCGCACTGTTTTCTTTTACATCTTTGGCAGGTTACGCCAACGCATTTCCGTCTGCTGACATCGCGACTCGCGGTTTGCAGGACGTCGATTTTCCACGGTCGCAGCAGCTCGCGCCCGGTGTTTACGCCTACGAAGGGTTGCATTCAGCTCTCCCTGACGGCACAGTCTTCAACACTGTTAGTTTGATTGTCGTTACAAGCGACGGAGTCATGGTCGTCGATGGTCAGGGCGATGTGTGGCAGACAAAATTGATGATAAATTTCATCAAAGACCTTACTGCCCAATCAATTAAATACGTCGTGGTCGCGTCGGACCATGGCGACCATGTCGGAGGTAACGCCGCATTCAAGGCAGCCTATCCTGACGTGAAATTTATTTCTTCACCAGCATCACAGCTCAAACTTTCCAACGCTGCAATTCCACCAGACCAAACCGTTGCCGATGAACGTAAGGTTAAAATGGGAGAAACCGAGATTCAGATCCTGAATTTGGGCCGTGCCCATACGGGTGGCGATCTTGCTGTCTACCTACCTGAAAGCAAGGTGCTTTTCCTTGGTGAAATCTACATGCGCGGCCTCTTCCCTGCGATGCGTTCGGCCTACCCAAGTGAGTGGCTGGACACAATTAAAAAGGGGCAGGCGATGGATGTGTCCTGGTACATTCCTGGTCATGGTTTCATCGACGATGCCGCATCGATGGAACGGGATCTTGAAACGTATCGGCAATCAATTGCCACTGTAATCAATGAGTCTCAGCGCCTGCACTCCGCCGGGGAGTCGTGTGAATCTCCAAGCGCATGTTCAGCAGCAGACAAGGCAAATTGGGGACAATACGAAGACTGGACTGCGAGTAACAATCAGGCGCCGTTCGCGATAAAACGAGTCTATCAGCAAATAGAAGGAACGCTCGATGGCGCCCAAGCGCCTGCCGACGACCGTGGTTTGGTAGAACTGTGGGAGGCGGGGCAGACGGCTTTTGGCCAATATGTGACGGGAGTGCCCTTTACAGTTGAGACCGGCCGCGATCTCGCCGCCAACCCACTATTGGACTACGCCTTTCTGAATCTGGAGCAGGACTACAATATAGACTCGGCTCGTGACATAGCAGAGGGCCTCCGTAGCGGGGGAGCAGAGCCCGCGATGGAGTTGCTGGTTCGTATCCCGCCTATGTCTGAAGCAGGTGTTGAAACCTCGCGAGCGCGGGTAAAAGAACTCCTTGCCATGGGAGCGGATGGTGTGGTGTTCCCGCATGTGCGGAGTGCCGAGGAGGCGCGCATAGCGATTTCGTTCTTCGAAGGCGTAAACGTGTGGTCGCCGGCTAACCCGGATGGTGACATCTTGGTGATGCTTATGCTCGAAACTCCCGATGTATTCGCTGAGCTCGAGGATATTGCAAATATACCAGGCTACAGCTTGCTGGCCTGTGGCATCGGTAGTCTGACTAACGCTTTGGGTGGTGATCGAGAGGCTGCCGAGAAACTCAATCTGGAGGTTCTGGCACATAGTCAGCGTGCAGGAATGGCTGATATTATTACCGCCGACACCGAATCGGTAGCGCGTCGGGTGAATCAGGGCTTTCTTGGCTTACTGGTGTACGGGCCCACGGCGAATGAAGTCATTCGATTGGGCAGAGTTGCGTCCGGCCGCTAGCTTTGTTCTCGGTCTGCAAGACCTTCGGCCCGGTTATTCGTGCGGTTCCATGTCCGTTGATAGGTGCCAACTAGATTAATAACAGGAGTCAATATGGATAAGAAAATTTCTCGCCGTACCATTCTCAAACGTGGCCTGCAGATCCCGCTAGGAGGAAGTGTGCTTTTCGGGTTGGCCGCATGTGACGGTGACAGCAGCAGTGCAATGGTTTGTGCCGACCCGAATATGATGACTTCAGCGGAAGAAAGCGTTCGCCGTACATTGAAGTATACGGAGATTTCAACTGACGCTTCCAAAGTGTGCACGGACTGCACTTTCTTCCACGCTCCAGCGCAAGTTGGTGGATGTGGATCCTGCGAAATGTTCGGCGGAAAGCCAGTAAATCCGAGCGGCCATTGCGACTCGTGGAATGTTAACGTTTAAGGTCAACATACGGCTAAACCTAAGCCAGTATCACCCGGAAATATAAACTTCGGCGTTTTGGCGCCGAGGATGTAACTTATTGTGGATAGCAACCTAGCAAGAAGATCGGAGAAAGGTAATGACGTTTCAACTCAGACGCGGCGGACCGAGCCGGCTCGTTAATACATACAAATCTAGTAGATTCTATAGCATGGTACTGGCGGCGGGTATTGCCGCCGTTATGGTGAACTTTTCAAGTCCCGCTGATGCGGCTTCCTTGTCTGAGGAGGAACAAAAAGGTGAGTACCTGGTCGCGGCGGGCAACTGTGCGAGCTGCCATACGGTCGAGGATGGTACCCCATTTGCTGGTGGGCTAGCGTTTGAAACGCCGTTTGGAACGCTATACTCGACAAATATCACTTCCGATCCAGAGGTCGGCATCGGCCATTGGAGCCTTGAAGACTTTATTAACGCGATGAGGCACGGCGAAGCGCCTGACGGCAAACACCTTTATCCTGTTTTCCCCTATGCCTCGTACGCGAATGTCAGCGATGAGGATGTCGCGGCCATTTACGCCTACCTTCAGACGATCGCGCCGGTGAAGTCTACGCAACCGGAGAATGATCTCGGCTTCCCCTACAATCAGCGCTGGACTTTGGGTCTCTGGAAAACGATGTTCCTCGACGATGATCGCTTCGAGCCGCAGCCGGAACAATCGGAGGAATGGAACCGCGGCGCTTATTTGGTAGAGGGGCTGGGTCACTGTGCCATGTGCCACACACCGCGGAATTTCCTGGGCGCAACCGATAATGATCTTGCAATGACGGGTGGCACATACATGACCCGCTTCGAGGGGAAGCTGTCGGCTTGGTCGGCGCCTAACCTCACCTCGGCGGATAGCGGTCTGGCGATGTGGTCTGTCGAAGATATTACGGATTATCTTAAACTCGGTGTTAGCCATCGCGCTGGCGTATTCGGACCCATGAACGAAGTGGTGGTGAATAGCACTCGACATTTGTCGAGAGAGGACGTGCGCGCGATGGCCGTGTACTTGAAGAGCTTGGCTGCTAATTCCCAGGATAGCGGTGAACCCGCAAGTGCGGATGTCTTGCGGGCCGGTTCGTTACAGTACGACATTCATTGTGGCAGTTGTCATTTACCAACAGGAGAAGGATCATCAGAGCAGGGTCCACCGTTGATTGGTAGTCCTGTGGTTCTGGATTGGGATCCGGCGTCGCTGATTAATATCACCTTAAACGGTGCTCAAACACCACATATTTCTCCATCGACTGAATGGGAATCGAGGGCATGGATACGTATGGAGCCTTACGACAATAAATTAGACGATGAGCAGGTGGCGGTTCTACTTAGCTTCATACGCGCGACATGGGGGCATGAGGCCGGAGCCGTTACCCCGGAACAGGTTGCGGAGCAGCGCTAACTAATGCCCATCCAGAAACGTGTAGCTTATTCGCCGCGTAGCGGCTTCGTTCAACAGGATTCAGGAGTGATCAAATGAGCCCAAGGGTCCTGTTACTCAGCTTAGCGGTTCTAACGGTTGGCTGTGCTTCTGACAATTCCAAGTCCGAGTCGGATGGTGAACAGGATCTGGGACCTGCTCCGCTTCTGTACGTTTGGGCCGGTGATCTCGACAAACGGCCAAGCGATACTGATTTTCTTGCCGTGGTAGATTCGGATCCGGACAGTCCATCATACGGGGAGATTTTGGCCACCGAACCTGTCGGCGTTGTTGGAACGAACCCCCATCATACAGAGCCAGTAGTTCCGGCAGGTGGGGTTTTGTTGGCGAATGGATACAACGCCGGAAGAACATTCCTGTTTGATTTATCTGCGCCAGACAAACCCAGTCTAGTGGGCGAGCTCGCTCCTGTTCCGGAGTATGAGTTTCCTCACAGCTTTCTTCGTCTTGACGACGGGGAGCTAATTGCGACGATGCAGTACGGCGACGGGAGCGTCCCGGGAAATCCTGGCGGGCTCGCTCGGTTCGATTCCGAGGCTAACTTGATTTCTATCACAAGTGCCGCAGACCCGGCATTCGAGGGCGAGCAGATCCGGCCATACTCTGTTGAAACGATTCCGAAGCTGGACCGGATTGTTACGACCAGCCGCACAATGAACATCTTCACCGAGCAAGCTGCCGACGTGGTCCAGATTTGGAGGCTCTCAGATTTGGCTCTCTTGCGAACCATGCGCGTCCCAAGGGGCGAACCGGTCAATGAACCCGAATGTGTGTTCGGGATTGGAGACATGTGTGAGGCAGGGCAGTACCCCGCGGAGGCTCAGCCGTTTGAGAGCCGTGTGATGGGTGATGGCTCTGTTCTGATGAATACCCTGATGTGTGGTATTTACCGTCTTAGTGAGATCGATAGCAATGATCCTAGCATCGAGTTAGTGTTCAACTACCCGGATTTATTCGGCTGTTCGGTGCCATCGGTCATTAGCCACTTCTTGGTGCTGCCGGTCATGTTCAGTGAGACAATTCTGGTGCTTGATATCTCAGATCCAACCGAAATCAAGGAAGTCAGTCGCTTCGATACGCCGGGTTATCAGCCGCACTGGGCCGCAGCAGATCCTGCCGGGTCTCGAATTGTAGTGACGTCCTCCGGCACCGCGCCGACCTATACCGTACTAATGTTCGATTTCGATCCCGTTAACGGTCAGTTGAGACTCGATGAATCCTTTGGGTCGAGCGAGTTTCCGAAAGCGGGGTTTTCGTTCTATCGTGACTACTGGCCTCACGGTGAAGCCGGCACAGCGATCCCCCATGCCGCAGTGTTCGGGTACCGGTAGGAGCTGATTAGTGTCGGAACATAATCTTCTGAGAAGAGCATTGTTCTGTGGACTGCACTCTTCTAGATGACTGATTCGATGAGTTTGGTAGTGGGATGTTCGAACTCAAGAATTAAACAGTGTTTACCAGGGCGTTTCGCGGAGCCGCCATTGGTGTGTTGGCCTTGTGCGCTTCCGAGTCTTTAAGGGAAACTCATTAGTATGTATCTGAATAATTTTTTGACTGTTGTTTTTGTTGCCGCCAGTGCGTCCATGGTGACCACCGCAAGTGCTGTCGCCGAAACGCCAAGCAATACGGAATACTGGCAATCAGCGGCCAGTAACGCACAGGAAGCCTATCTTGAAGAGAAACTGCCACTCGATATTCAGGTGGTTGCTACTGCATTGGAGGGCCCCGTGTACGCCGATGCTCAGGGACGGACATTGTACAAATGGCCAGTCAGCGCGCTGCGAAACGGGTCAACTGGTGACAGGAAGGATGGTCCTTCCAATTGCACCGACGACGTCCTTCGCACTGAGGTCGGCTTCATGAGTCCGTACCCAGCCGGTTTGGTCCTGCCGTATGCCGACGAGGGCGTGAGCTGTACTCAAGCTTGGCTGCCCGTTTCCGTATCCGCAGACGCGGTAGATGTGGGCAAGTGGAGCCTTGCCGAGCGAGCGGATGGCTCAAAGCAATGGGCCTATGATGGTTTCCCCTTGTATACCTCCAATCTGGATAAGAAGCTAGGGGATGTCCTAGGCGGCACAAAGATATCATCCGGCGGTGATGGCGGTGTGGTTCGCGTGCCCGTGGGGCCGCTACCCGATATCCCTCCGGGGTTTAAAGTAATTTCCAGTACCACCGGGCGACTGCTCGTGAATGACGATGAGTACTCGATGTACACTTGGGACGGCGACGAACCTAATACCTCGAATTGTGTTAGAGAATGTTTGAATAATTGGACTCCTGTTCGTGCACCGCAGATTGCAGCAGATAGTGGTGACTGGACAATCATCAAACATCCCTCGGGAATTAATCAATGGGCCTTCAGAGCTAAGCCGCTGTACGCCCATAACAACGATACTCGCAGCCGCAGTTTCGTCGGTAGCGATGAGCCAGGTTGGCACAATGCCTACACACAACGTGCAGTGACTCCGCCTGATGAGTTTACCGTGCAAGATGCGGATTTTGGTGGCCAGGTTCTGGCCGACAGTCGTGGCAGAACGATTTATCTTTACAACTGCCATGACGACTCTGTTGCGCAACTAGCTTGCGATCACCCTGACGCGGCTCAGGACTATCGTCTGGCTATATGCGGCAATGGTGATCCCGAGGTGTGTCGTGAGACCTTTCCCTATGTTGTCACGGACGCCGATGCCAAGAGTGAGAGTAGTCTTTGGAGTGTGATGACAATCGATCCGAACACAGGACGTCACGCCGCAGCGGGCGAAGAAGGCACGCTCCATGTTTGGGCTTACCGCCAAAGGCCGGTATACACCTACGACGGTGATCAAGAGCCCGGCGATACAGAAGCTGACGCCTTCGGCGAGTTCTACGGTAAACGTAATGGCTACACAGCATTCGTGTTACGAGATATTTTCAGTGATTCCGCATTTCGTCGATGATTTCGACAACACCGTTATCCTTTAAGGGAGGTTATCAATGACATATTTTTGGCTAGGTACAACAGGACCCCAAGTGCGTTCTTTCGCGTTGTTTATCACCGCGTTGGCAGTCGCTTGTGCGGCGACAGCCGAACTACCCGAGCCGTATCAGAAAGATGGTCGAATCGGTTATGTGTTGACGCATAAGGCATGGGTGATCTATGAGGCAGACGGCGTCGAGACGCAATGTCCTCAGGGCTTGAATGCGAGTGGCGTGCGTCAACAGTTCGCGGAATTATTCCCGATGGATGGCGACGAACAGTGGACGGTCCGTGAGACGCGGCTCATGCGCGAGGGCCGGATGTGGCACCCTGAAACCTCTGAGGAGTCTTTTCCCTATCTTGATGCGCAGGGCGAAGTCGCATACGGCCTAAATCTCGATGGCAAAGTAGACGCTGATGATTTCAAGAGTCCGGATGGTGTCGAGGGAATAGATAACCAGCTGCAACGAGCTATCGGCTGTACGCCTGGTTGGCGCAGTGACGGTCAGTTCGTGCATTTCGAAAGTCTTTTCGCGATCGGCCATAGCTACAACCGCTGGATGATCGAGCTGTCGGGTGTGGACGACCTAGTCAATGACGACGATGTCACCGTAACCACGTACCGGGGCCTCGATGACCTCTTCACTGACGCCACAGGCGACGGTTTTATCGCTGGCGGCACGCAACGAGTCGATGCGCGTTGGGGCCAAAACTTCATTGAGGAAGTGAAAGGTAAAATTGTAGATGGCGTGCTGACCACAGAGCCGATTAAGGTCGCCAGAATACCGTGGGCAATGCGTTTTGTCGGCTATTACGATGTTTTAGATTTCCAGCTCCAGCTCAAGCTGACACCGGAATCCGCAGAAGGCACCTTCGCGGGATATGTCAATGCCGAGCAGTGGACTAACCGCCTCAACAGGAATTGGGGCAGCCATCATCAGAGCTACGGCACAGTCTCCGCGGCATCGGAGTATCGCGCAATGCGAAGGTTGGCGGATGCGTATCCCGATCCCGAAACCGGTGCCAACATGGCCATTTCTGGGGCCGCGGAAATAGAGCTCACGCAGGTATACATCTTGCACCCTAGCGAGCAATAGAAACGGAAGGACGCTAGTAAGGTCCTAGGTTAGCGAAAAGGGATAGCATAACCGCAGACTCTCCGAGTCTGCGGTTATGCCCCAGATTAGTACGATTTAAACGAAAACCTAATAAAAACACAACATAGGGCAACGCTGTGAAGTATAAGAATAAGAGCGGGCAAGCCGGTTCGAAGAGACCTTCGATATCCAAGTCGAGAGCCTCGTGGCGCTAGCATGCGCATTGTTTTCATTTGCAATTTTGACGGGTTACGCCAGCGCATCGTCGACTTCTGACGATAGTGATTTGGTGGATCTGTGATAAAAACCACTATACGTAATAATGCTTCTCCGAGACACATGCCTGCTAAGGTTATCCAGGTACCTGATATTCCTCGTACGATGAGCGGCAAGCTGGTTGAGCTGGCAGTCAAGAAAGTCATACATGACGAGCCTGTTACGAACTGTGATGCGTTCGCGAACCCGGAGTCATTGGAATTTTATAAAAATATACCCGAATTGAAGTAGATATAACCTAGAGGGGAGGGCTATGATTTTGCCCAAAACAGCTTACGAAGAAATTGAAAATGCGAGCATCGATGAGATTCGAAACTTGCAGGCCATCCGGCTTCAGGAAACCTTGCATCATGTTTATGCGAACTCCGCCGCTTACAGGAAGAAATTCGATGAGCAAAATGTGCACCCGGATGATTTCCGATCGCTTGAGGACCTAAGCAAATTCCCGTTTACCACTAAGTCAGACCTTCGTGATAATTACCCCTTCGGCATGTTCTGTACGCCAATGGACGAGATCAGTCGTATACATGCCTCCAGTGGTACGACCGGGAAACCGACTGTCGTTGGCTACACCAAGCGCGACATCGACAATTGGGCAAATCTCGTCGCGCGCTCAATGTATGCGGCCGGGGTCCGCGCCGGCGACAAGGTTCACATCGCCTACGGCTATGGTCTCTTCACTGGTGGCTTAGGAGCTCACTACGGAGCTGAACGACTAGGTTGTACAGTCATTCCCATGTCAGGGGGGCAGACCGAGAAGCAGGTGAGGTTAATACAGGATTTCGATCCCGATATCATCATGGTGACGCCATCTTATATGCTTAATATTGGTGACGAGATGCTGCGACAGGGCGTAGATCCAAGTCAGTTGTCGCTTCGCATTGGGATTTTTGGTGCCGAGCCCTGGACTGATCCCATGCGGAAGGAGTTGGAGTCCCGGCTTCACATTGACGCTGTCGACATTTACGGATTGTCTGAAATCATGGGTCCCGGCGTTGCCCAAGAATGTGTGGAAACCAAGGACGGTCCAACGGTGTGGGAGGACCATTTTTACCCCGAAATTATTGACCCGCTAACGGGTGAGGTGTTGCCGGACGGCGAGAAGGGTGAGCTGGTGTTTACCACGCTCACCAAACAGGGCTTGCCAATGATTCGCTACCGTACCCGGGATCTGACTCGGCTGCTGCCGGGAAGCGCGCGCAGTATGCGACGCATCGAAAAAATTACCGGACGCAGCGACGATATGCTGATCATCCGTGGCGTCAATGTTTTCCCGACCCAAATCGAAGAGCAAATCCTCGACGTGAAAGGCCTTTCCCCCCACTACCTGATGGTAATCGAAAGGAAAGGTAATCTCGACAGCGTGAGAATTATGGTCGAATGCGTGCAAGGCTATACATCAGACACCCAAGTCGTGGCAGCAGAACTGCAGGCCAAAATTAAATCCCTGGTGGGCATTTCGGTCAGCGTGGAAGTCAAGGAGATCGGCGAGCTACCCCGTTCCGAGGGTAAGGCCAGGCACGTGATTGACAAACGCTGCTAGCACTTGCGTGTGTGCATTTTGGATATCGCACCGAAATGCGGCGAACTGGGGGTGATGAGCGCTGCACTGGTCTTGACGAAACTTGAATAGACATTGCTATTAGTGAGTAATACGATACTTTTATTAAAGAAATTTATTATAATGTGTATCGTGATATTAAGCTCGTACACATTAGTTGGGTTGGGTTTTGCAAAAAATATCTAATAAATATAACAATATCAACATGTTATGTATGATATGGGGGTTGAATGGCAAGGGCGGCAGAGAAGTTCTGCGCTTAGTGACAGGCACGCCCAAGCTGCGCAATATGACCGTGAAAAAGGCAGGTTGCTATACACTTTTTGCTCAATACAGGACCGCCGATCGACACAAACTTGTGAATATAGGTGGTGGCTTTGGCACCCTGTGCAGCTACTCAGGCCTCGCGAATTCGTAAACGAGAAATTCTTTGTTGGAAGAGTCGGTACTAGGAGGGCGTGGCAGCCTTTTTGGAAAAGCGAAAACCTGAACTTACCCGAGGTCGAACATGCGAGTCGCGGATCAGCTGGCGTGCCTGTGCGCTGAGAGAATGTGGCCGGACGATAACGCCTCTTGGGCGCAGAGCATGGTCATCGAATCCAAGAGTGAAGGGTGAGCGACAGTGTCCATAGTTGTGCGAGAGGATATGGTCATGGCATCTGTCATGGAGGGATGACTTTCTCCCTTTCTGATCCGGCTTTGAGGTATGCTGATTTCTGCTGCATGGCATTGAAGTAATCAGGTGGCGCATGCTGTTGGTGGATCACTAAGACGATCACAACAAACAAAAGGAAATACGTCATTACCGGAGCTACCTTGAAGAGTGTTTGTGAGCCAATAGTGGAGATTGATCCACTACTCAAACCGATACCAATCTGCTCTCAATTACGGTTGACATGTGTCGTATAAGTCTGAGAAGCTCAAAAGCACAATTACTGTGCATGGTAAATTTAGATTGTTGAAGAGGGTTTAGCGCGATGAGTTTGGTTCTGGGACGTTCGACACCGAGATTTAAGCAGTGGTTTGCCAGCGCGTTTCGCGGGACCGTTGTGGGTTTGTTGGCCTTGGGCGCTCTTGTTGGCTGCTCGCCAACTGATCCTGAGCCCGAAAGCGTAGGAACGCAGCCGCTAACCAAGCTCGTTACGGCTGAGCAGTACAGCAATTCCTTGGCCTACATTTTTGGTTCTGGCATTGACACCGAAGTGCAGTTTGCGCCCGTGGCGCGAAATGAGGGGCTGCTCGCCAATAGTTTGGCTACCGCCGGTGTAAGCGTTGGGCAAGTCCAGACTATCCAGGGCGTGGCCTCCAGCGTTGCTAAGCAGGTCATGGATATCGAGAATCGCAATCACCTTGTTGCGTGCCGTCCTGAGTCGATTGATAGTCCGGATGAGGCTTGCGCGGCCCAGTTCGTGTCGAAGATAGGCCGCCTTTTGTATAGGCGCACGTTGACTGATGACGAAATCGCGACATTCGTTGGGCAGGCGAGTGCCGCTGTTCAGGAATTGGATGGCAAGGAGTTGGATGGCGAGAAGTTGGATGGCTTTTACGCAGGTCTCGAGGTTGTGCTTGAAGGGCTGTTGATCCACCCCGAAGTGCTGTTCATTGTAGAGAGCGCTGAGCCCGATCCCAGCAATCCAGAAAAACTTCGCCTTGACGCTAATTCGCTCGCGTCACGGCTAAGCTTTTTCCTGTGGAATGCAAGCCCGGATGATGAGTTACTGGCAGCAGCCGAAAGCGGTGAGCTGCAGTCACCTGGTGGTGTTGAGCGAGCCGTTGACAGGATGTTGGAGAGCCCGCGCTTGGTCGATGGGATGAGGGCCTTCTTCGACGACATGCTCGTTTTTGACGAGTTCAAGACGCTCTCCAAGGACGCCACCATCTACCCGGAGTTCACAAGTGTGACGACGCAGGATGCGCGTGAGCAAACCCTGCGCACGATCATCGATCACACGCTCAACAAAGACAAAGACTATCGTGATCTGTTTACATCGCGATCGACCTTTATGTCTCCAGCCCTGGCAATTGTATACGGTGTGCCGGCCCAACCTGGGTGGGCGCCTTACACATTCCCAGAAGACAGTCCGCGTGCTGGTCTCCTTACGCAAGTCAGCTTTCTGGCGTTAACTTCGCATCCCGGGCGCAGTTCTGTAACGCTACGGGGTAAGGCGCTGCGGGAGCGCTTGTTGTGCCAGACTGTTCCCGAGCCGCCTCCGGGAATCGATTTCTCTGTCGTGTCGAACCCCGACGCGCACTATCCGACGCAGCGGCAACGCGTAGCGGCGCATCTTGAAACACCCTCGTGCGCCGGCTGCCATAGGATTATGGACCCAATTGGTTTGTCCTTGGAGCAATTTGACGGTGCGGGCGGTTACCGGCTGACCGAGAACGGGGCGACGATAGATGCGACCGGTGGTCTCGATGGCTTTGAGTTCGATGGAGCCATTGGTTTGGGTGAGGCGCTTAGTCAGAACCCGGAATTGCCACGCTGTCTCGTGCAACGTGTTTACAGTTACGCTACCGGCGGGCCGCCCGAAATCGAGGCGCGTGCCGCACTGAACTACTTCAATGACGAGTTTGCCGCTCGAGGCTACCAGTTGCGCAACCTCTTGCGGACGATCGCGCTCAGCAAGGCCTTCTCGCTGATCCACGAGAGCTCGAGCGAAGAAGAGAGACTGCTAGCGACGACTAGCTCACGCTAGCGCAATAGCTAGCTGACTGCAAAGAGGTGCTGTTCAAGAAATTAATAAAAATTGTGAGGTGGGAGAATCATCATGAGTAAGTGGAATAGAAGACAAGTACTGAAGGGTATGGTGAAAGGTGTGGGAGTGACGGTAGCGCTTCCTTTTCTTGACTACTTCCTGAACGGCAATGGCACTGCAATGGCTTCGGGGGCACCGATGCCGGTGCGTTTCGGAACCTGGGGCTACGGTCTTGGCGGCACCGGGAAGCTGTTTGTGCCTCAGCAGACAGGTCGCAACTATGAATTGCCCGAAGAGCTCTCCTCTTGGGCGCCAATACAAAATGATGTCAATCTCTTCACGAACGGATACGCCTTTCCGGACGCTGCCCCGAACCGAAACCATTACACAGGCTGGGTGGTTTCGAGAACGGGCATTGCACCGGAGTCCGGTAGCGGGCCGTCAGAGACCATCGATCTGACGATCGCCAAGAAGATTGGCGGGGCCACGCGTTTTAATAACCTTACCGCAACGGCCACTGCCGATGCGCGTGACACGTATAGTTACTACAACGCGTCTACGCCCAATGAGCCGGAGTGGTCGCCCCTCGCATTTTACAAACGCTTGTTCGGGCTCGACTTTCAGGATCCGAATGCAGACGAATTCGAAAGGGATGCACGAGTTATCGCTCGGCAAAGCGTTCTGTCCGCCATCATGGAGCAGGAGGGCTCACTGATGAAGACGGTCGGCATAGCGGACCGGGAGCGACTGGATCAGTACTTCACTGGGTTGCGTCAGTTGGAGCGGCAGTTTGAACAACGTCTGACCAAGCCCGAACCGATTGCGAGTTGTGTGGCCCCCGGCGAGGCGCCGGTTGATGTGGCCATGGACCAGTCCACAGAATCGGTTAAGCTTCGCCATCAAATGATGGCCGAACTGATTGCGATGGCTGTTGCCTGCGATCAAACCCGTGTTTTCAACATGACGTATTCGGCAGCGTTTGCCTCCACTATTAGAACGGGCTATGAGAAGCCGCACCACACCTGCACACACGAAGAGCCCGTCGATGAGGTGCTTGGCTACCAAGAGAACGCTTCCTTTTTTACTCGGCGTGCGATGGAGTCTTGGGTGGATTTCGTTGAGGTGTTCAAAAAGATTCCGGAAGGAGATGGCACACTGCTCGATAATGTTTTGATCCTCGGTACGACGGACGTGGGTTACGCCCGTACGCATTCAGTTGAAGGCATGTCGGTATTCTTGGCCGGTCGCGCGGGTGGCAAGATCAAGAGCGGCAACCACATCGATTTGAATGGTGGCTCGGTTGCTCAGGTTGGTTATACCGCCCTCAGGATGATGGGTGTGGACGCGCCATCGTGGGGCACGCTGAGCAACGAAACCTCTGAAGTGATTAGCGATGTGCTGGTCTGAGCGGGCCTGTCCGAGTATTTAAGGAAACTCATTAGTATGTCCCTGAATAAACTTTTGACTGTTGTTTTTGTTGCCGTCAGTGCGTCCATGGTGACCACTGCAAGTGCTGTCGCCGAAATGCCAAGCAATACGGAATACTGGCAATCAGCGGCCAGTAACGCACAGGAAGCCTATCTTGAAGAGAAACTGCCACTAGATATTCAGGTGGTTGCTACTGCATTGGAGGGCCCCGTGTACGCTGATGCTCAAGGGCGAACATTGTATACATGGCCCCTGATCGCGTTGCGAAACGGGTCAACTGGTGACAGGAAGGATGGTCCTTCCAATTGCACCGACGACGTCCTTCGGACTGAAATCGGCTTCATGAGTCCGTACCCAGCCGGCTTGGTGCTGCCGTATGCCGACGAGGGCGTGAGCTGTACTCAAGCTTGGCTGCCCGTGTCCGCATCCGCAGATGCGGTGGAGGTGGGCAAGTGGAGCCTTGCTGAGCGAGGGGATGGCTCGAAGCAATGGGTCTATGATGGTTTCCCCTTGTATACCTCCAATCTGGATAAGAAGTCAGGGGATGTCCTGGGCGGCACAAAAATATCATCCGGCGGTGATGGCGGTGTGGTTCGGGTGCCCGTGGGGCCGCTACCCGATATCCCACCGGGGTTTCAAGTACTTTCCAGTAGCACCGGGCGACTGCTCGTGAATGACGATGAGTACTCGATGTACACTTGGGACGGCGACGAACCCAATACCTCGCATTGTGTTAAAGAATGTTTGAATAATTGGACTCGTGTTCGTGCGCCGCAGATTGCAACAGATAGTGGTGACTGGACAATCATCAAACATCCTTCGGGAATTAATCAATGGGCCTTCAGAGCTAAGCCGCTGTACACCCATAACAACGATACTCGAAGCCGCAGCTTCGACGGTAGCGATGTGCCAGGTTGGCATATTGCCTACACACAACGTGCAGTCACTCCGCCTGATGAGTTCACCGCACAAGATGCTTCCTTTGGTGGCCAGGTTCTGGCCGACAGTCGTGGCAGAACGATTTATCTTTACAACTGCCATGACGACTCTGTTGCGCAACTAGCTTGCGATCACCCTGACGCGGCTCAGGACTATCGTCTGGCTATATGCGGCAATGGTGATCCCGAGGTGTGTCGTGAGACCTTTCCCTATGTTGTCGCGGACGCCGATGCCAAGAGCGAGAGCGAACTCTGGAGCGTGATGACAATCGATCCGAACACAGGACGTCACGCCGCAGCGGGCGAAGAAGGCACGCTCCATGTTTGGGCTTACCGCCAAAGGCCGGTATACACCTACGGCGGTGATCAAGAACCCGGCGTAACCAATGCCGATAGTTTCGGTGAGTTTCTAGGCCGCCGCAATGGTTACAAAGCGTTCGTATTGAGAGATGTTTTTCAAAATAGCCAGTTTCGACGATGAGTACGATAAAGCCGCTATCCACGAAGGAGAGATTATCCATGTCACAAGTTCGGACTGATATCAAAACACGCCAAGTGCGTTCTTTCGCATTGCTTATCATCACGTTGGCAGCCGCAGGTGCGGCGACAGCCGAGCTACCCGAGTCGTATCAGAAAAGTGGCCGAATCGGCTACGTGCTGACTGAAAGGCATTGGGCAATCCACGAAACTGAAGCGAAGACAGAGTGTCCTCAAGGAATGAACAGCCGAGGCTCGCGCGACCTGTTCGCCAAACAGTTCCCAGAGGGTGGTGACGGAGAGCGGACAGTCGTTGATACTCGACTCATGGTTGAGGGCTATCAGTATCACACTGATACAGCGACGACGGACATCTATGATTCCTTGCCTTTTTACGAGGCACAAGGGGACGTATCCTACGGCCTGAATCTCGATGGCAAAGTAGACGCTGATGATTTCAAGAGTCCGGATGGTGTCGAGGGAGTAGATAACCGGCTATACAGTGCACTCGGTTGTATTGCTGGCTACCGTAAAGACGGCCCGTATTGGTTTTTCGAAAACGATTTCATGCTTAACAATGCTTTTAACCGTTGGATGATCGAGCTGTCGGGTGTGGACGACCTAGTCAATGACGACGACGTAACCGTAACCACATACCGTGGCCTCGACAACCTCTTCACTGACGCCACTGGCGAGGGCTTTGTCGCTGGCGGCACGCAACGAGTCGACGCGCGTTGGGGCCAAAGCTTCATTGAGGAGGTTAAAGGTAAGATCGTTGATGGTGTGCTGACCACGAAGCCGATCGATCAGGCCAAATTCCCCTGGTCACAGCCAGGTGTGAATGACGGCTACCACATCTTTAAGGATCTCCAGTTTCAGTTCAAGCTAACGCCACAGGTGGCGCAAGGGCTTATGGCGGGATATGTTGATGTTGAGCAATTCAATCACCGGTTCAGAACCAACTGGTCTATGCATCACCAGAACTACGGCCAGAGCTCCTCGGCATCGGAGTACGCTGCGCTGCGAAGGTTGGCGGATGCGCACCCCGATCCCGAAACAGGAGCCAACACGGCCATTTCCTCGGCTGTGGAGATGACTCTTACTCAGGTCTACATAGTGCACCCAGAGAAGCAAGGAGTCTCATCACAGGATACTGGAACTACCGGCTTCTAGTTAAACCCTTGATGCACCGCTAGTAAAATCTTGCACAACGAAAAGGCGAATAGCCCAACTTGCGATCCCTCCGGGGCTCGTGGTTGGTTAGGACTTAATCGAGACAGTGTCTGTTTTGCCAAGCCACAGGTTAGCGCCATCACCTCGCCGCCATGACCTGAATCGAACTCAAACAGGCCTAGCAAGAGCCTATCACAACCTCGGGAGCATCCGGCCATCACATCTTGCCAGCGGCTTCCGGCTTCCAGTTGTACGACCCATCATCCAGATTGCGGATAGGTGCACTATAGCGTTTTAAGTAGTAATCGATGGTTTTGGCCGTAGCAGCGCCATTTAGCACTTTTTGCCGATGAGCTATTAATCAGGTGTGCAGGTTATCGGCCAAAGGCTTGCCTTTTCGTTGCCGTAGTATGTGTCGCTGCTGCGAATCAAGGCTTTTGGCCTGGTGCCCCACCTCATCGAGCCTGCCGATCTGCTTCAGCGCCATTGCTGCCAGTGTACATTTGTTCGTTTCGTGCGGCTCAAAGAACTTGCGCAGAGCGTGAGCCATGCAACCCAGATAGATTCTCCAATTCGAAGTCTGGTAACTCTAAGGAAGCAGCGGTTAACTACTTGAAAGTATCCCGCCTCGATTCGTAGTAGACCTGTCTCAGTGCATGCCTATAATTTTCTATAAATGTGCGAACAACCAATACACGCTCCGGAAAAACCTTCATATTTGTATGCTCTGGAGTTATGGAAACAGTTTACTTAATCCGAGTCCAGATCCTCGGTCGTTCCAGTCTAAGCACTCGCTTTGACCTTTCCCCCCGACTTAGTTCCACTACCTCGATGAGAAATCCATTCTAATGACCTCCTGCCCAAAACTGAAGCACCTGTTGTTAGAAATTTCCGGCTTCAAATGTTGGTTTTAATCTGTATCGGCGTTAAGTTTTCCAGCGAAGAATGGGGGCGAAAGTCATTGTATTCTTCCCGCCACGCTTCTATTTTTTCTCGGGCATCTTCAAACGATAAAACCAGTGACTATTTAAAAACTCATCTCGAAAACTTCCATTGAACGATTCGATAAACGGATTATCTGTGGGTTTTCCCGGTCTTGAAAAGTCTGACACAACATTATTTTCATAAGCCCATTTGTCCAGTGCCTTGGATATGAGCGCACCTATATTGTCGACTTGTATTCGCGCTGGGCATCTTTCGTGGAGTTGTCAAACAGCTTCCATGACAACGACTACATGATCGCCTTTGATGCTGCATAGTAAGGCCCTAGAACACTAGACACTTCATAGATATATAATCAACACAAACTATGAGTTGTCATATGCGCGGTAAACGTTACCCAGAAGAGTTCAAAATCCAAGCGGTAAAACAGGTCATCGATAAGGCGATTTACGATGACGGATGTAGCCCAGCGTTTAGGGAACACTTATCAGAGCCTCTACACGTGGGTTCAAAAATACGGTAAACCCAACGGTACGCGAGAAGCTGAGGATGCCCAGCAAGCTGAGATCAGAAAGTTAAAGACCGAACTGCGTCGCGTGACCGAGGAGCGTGACATACTAAAGGGAGCCGCGGTGTACTTCGCAGGAGAGTCAAAGAAAAGTACACTTTCATAAAATCACGACTCAATCGATTCAGCGTTGTCACAATGTGCAAAGTTTTGGAGGTTCACCGCAGCGGTTTTTACGCATGGCTGCAACAACCACTGAGATCGCGTGCTAGGGAAGATCTACGCTTAGCAGGGAAGATCAAGCAGTTTTGGCTGGAGAGCGGTTGCGTTTATGGTTACCGCAATATCACGATCGATCTAAAGCGCGATGGGAGCACTCCGGTAAGAACAAGGTGCTACGTGTCATAAAAGGCGAAGGTATTCGTGCTGTAAGAGGCAATTTGGTTCTCGTAGGTTTCAAGAGACTCATCAATTAGTGTTTCGAACGCCCGCATAAGCGGCGCAGCTTTAGCTGCGTCCGGCAGAGACCATTGGCCGGAACAGACTTGATTCGTTATGTTCGGTCATTGAGACAGTAAGGTTCATGCCTTACTATAATCTCTTGGCTCTATCACGCGAAGCGCTCTTTCCGATATCGATTGTGGTGAAACCATTCTCGCCCCATGCCATGACGAAAACTGAAAAGCCTTGTGCCATGCGCATCTCAATATCATTAGTGGTAGCTGGATAGCCACATGGAACATCAAATTCCTTACAAGCTCCGAGGACTTGTTGGATTGCATTCTCCCAAGCTTCCTCGTCGGTTACTCGTTCCCCTTTGTCGTTCTCGGTGGAGAAGAGCCGGCGAAGCGTGCCGGCACCAGGCCACAGCACACTGATCCCATCAACAGCAGCAATTTCCCGAACATTCTCTAGCCCTTTGGCACTTTCCACGACTGTCCAGTTAATTAATTCACCATCTGGGTTAGCAGGCCACAAATCGGCTTTATCTTTGTATTCCTCGTCGGACATTCCCCAATACGCAGGAGCATCCCCAACTGATTCATCAGGCCTTAGCCCACCGTTCGACTTATAACGCATTGCCCGAAGTCCGTGTTCTACCTCTTCTGCGCTCTCGACTGTCACAAACATAATCCCAGCAGCGCCAGTATCGAGTTGCAGTGCGATGTTCTGCGTTGCTGCTTCGTAGTCATCGGCAATCTTAGGGGTTTTGACTATAATAGGATGCGTGCGGATAGTTGCGCCTGCCTCGATCATTGATTCCACATAATCGATCCAAGCCGGAAGCCTTTGTTCTAGTGAGGACTCCATGCTTCCGGTGAAGACAAAGTCACTATTGTTGAAACCAAGAGTTTCTTTGGCTAGCTCCGACGGTAATTTTTGCGGAAGATCCCAAAGATTGCCAATTGCAGTTCGATTGGCTGGAGCGTAAAGCCCAAAGATGGATTGGCGAGCTTCGTGTATTGCTACGAGGGGATTGGCGCGGCTGGAAATATGTTCGGATTCCTGCGAGATCACAGGTCCTGATGAACTTAACAGGAGGACTACAGTAAATAGCGATAGTTGTCGCATAATATTCTCGGGTTTAATTAGTATTATTTCTTATCGTTATTGCTAGAGCTCTACTAAGTGAACATAACATTTTAATTGTGTGCATTCGCGCTATTAGGTAAAAACTGTGCATGCACGCTTTTAAAGAATGAACAAGCGTGTCCCGCTGAACTCGTGGAATTCCAATAGCGAGTGAATTTCGTCATTGTAGAATTTCCCGCAAGAGAGCTAAGCAGTTATGAAAATCAAGGAGTCAGAACGCTTGATCAACCTTCTGCTAACTGTCACGTATACCCAACTTTCGTAAGCGGTTAGCGACCGCGGTATGGGACAAACCCAAGCGGCGCCCTAACAGTCTCGCACTGGGATAGTCTCGATATAA
>JBLGBJ010000012.1:0-83351 GCA_047617605.1 Pseudohongiellaceae bacterium
CACCGGGAAACTCTGGAAATGATAACTCGAACAACGGCAATGGCAATAACAACGATGACGATGACGACTCTTCAGTAGACGACGATAAGGACGACTCAGATTCAACACCGGGAAACTCTGGAAATGATAACTCGAACAACGGCAATGGCAATAACAACGATGACGATGACGACTCTTCAGTAGACGACGATAAGGACGACTCAGATTCAACACCGGGAAACTCTGGAAATGACAATTCTAACAACGGCAATGGCAATAACGGAAATGGCAACGATGATGAAACGGATTCTCTGAGTAAGCCAGACAATAGCCTAGCTAGGCATGATATTACATGGGGGCGTTGGAATAATGCTGTCTCGAGCAATTGGGTGGTTATTGACTCCATTGGAGATAACAAAATTCGACTAACCGCGGGTGAATATGCAGCTGAATTTATACCAACAGATATTGCTGCCCTTTCTGGCTCTTTCGTTTACGGAACCAGTATTGCTTCTTCTTTCATCGGCCATGGCTCGGCCGGAGCTATAGACTCTCTAATAGCTCAGATGAACGTTAATTTTGATACTGGACAAATTAGTGACGGGGTTTTACAAGTACTGACTGGAAACCAAACCTGGGCTCTCGATTTTAGCGGAGCGATCAATCAAGGGTTTGTTCGGCTTAATGGGACAAATGGCGTTCTGAGCGACTCCACCGGCATTCTAAGCACGGAATTAAACTCAAATTTAGGAGGCGCGTTTACCGGAGAAAATGCTGAAGCCTTTGTTGGCGGCTTCAATTTAATAGATGCTAATAACCCAGCAAGCTATGTTCAAGGGCTATATACAATAGAGCGTTAGCATCCTCTGCATTACCTATCCGTAAGGATAAGCCTCCATCAAATAACAACTCCAATAATCAGTTGCTTTTCACTCGTGAGATCGAGCCGCTTTTTTTGACAGCCCAATCCGCTTAGAAAATAATTTTCAACTTACTGTGGAAACCCTACAGTCTTCCACAGGCCTCCCTTACTATCTTATCGTGCTGGTCGTGCATGTGCCGAAGCTCTAAAAATCGCATTCATTAATATAACATTAAGACCATCCAAATAGGCTCTCACAGTCGGGTCTTGCGTGAAGGCGACAATCTCACCTGCACCACTGGGTTGCGAAATAACAAAAGGCTTGTACGCTAGCTGCTTACGGTTTTCTTCCCATAGATAGCCGCTAGACACCAAGTCATCTGGCCCTTGAAACCGGGCAACATTAATCCCGTCATTTATTCGAATCGGGGTGTATATATCAGATCCCCTTACCAATACATTAAGCTCAGGGGCAACTCCAGCACTTAACCAGTGTTCTGGATGAACATCGGCACGCACCAAGACACCAGACACGCTGTAGGGGTTATCTTCCAATGCGATCACCTGCTCATCGTAGGCTTCTAGTTCACTCAAGTACTGTCCTTGTACTGTCGCCTCATCTCTATCGATATTCGGGACCTCTTCAAGTTCAACAACGGCCCTTTCACGGCGTACCGCCAACATATCGACATCTGGATCAGCAAGAAAGCGAGTGGCATTGCCAAGAGAAATAAGTACTCCACCCTGACGGACCCACGCTTTGATATTCTCGACCCCTCTTTCACCCAAGGCGCTTTTATAACCGGCTCCGTTCATCACGGGCAGAATCAAGACTTGGTAACGGTTTAAATTGGCGGTTCGCAACCGGTCCACTCTAACCGGTGTAACTGGATAATCGAATTGGCGTTCAATAACAAACCGTGTATTGCCAGCACTGTAGGAGGCAGTTGGTTCATCCCAAGCCATAGCGATTTTTATTTCATTATGGCGAACGACGTTCGCACTGCCAAAACTTGGCCCTTCAGTCACCCAGCTATCGTTGACAGCAATCACTCTAGCACCGGTTTTTTCGGCAATGGCTGTCACTGTTGAAAAGAGGCTCGCAGAATTGTCAGCCACATCAATAATAAGAGAACCCGATGGGTATTCATTGCCAACGTTAGTAAATGCCTTGTCATTACTCTTAACCGCTATGCCTGCCTGCAAGGCATTAGCTAAAAACCGAACGGCAGTAGCTTCGCCCCAAGGTACAATATAGGAAACGCTAGCCTGTCCACCTTCAACCTTTCCAGCCTGAACCAGTTCAGTGCCAGCGAGTTCAAAATCGCCTCTAGGAACACGATTGCAGGTGTTGCTTTGAACGTTAAACATTAGTGGTAACGACCACCCAGTTACGTCGTAAATTTCATCCGGCAAGTTATCAGCCCGCCGACGTTCTTGTTCAGTGAGAAAGCCCTCTGCCATAGGCACATCTAAATCCATGAGCGTGCGAATAAACCGTTTAGCAGGCTGATCTGTTCTAATGACATAGCTTCCTGCTTCATAAGACTCCCCGCAAGCACTAAACCTTGTTAACGCACGATTAACTTCAACATCTTGACGTGACAACAAGCCGGCCAACTTATTAACTGCAGCTTGATCCTTTTGTACTGGCAGGATATAAGACCTGACATCCTCTTCTTGTCCTTCTTCAATTGCGCTTACTCGATAATTATAAAAGTCATTGAGGAATTTTTCACGATTGTTAGCAACAGTCTCCGCAGTAGCAAGAGAGGTGACAAAATGATTACGCACCGTCTCACGGTAGTGAAGCTCATTACCATCGTATTGCCGAAAAACTAGACCTCGAGTCGAGGCTTGCTCATAGGTCATCGCAACGCTACCAAAGTAAGAGGGCCAGCTGGCGCCATATCCAGGGTAAAAAGAGTCGTAGACTTCACGAGTAAAATAATCGATACCAAACTCATCAAACCAGCGGGCATTATTACGGCCAAAAATCTTCAAACTAGCTGTCTGATCTTCTGCTAAATGCGGATTGTAAGGAACTGCTTCTGGCGAGAAGTAGTAAGTACCATCCGAGCCCATTTCATGAGCATCCACATAGGCTACCGGGTACCATTCCAACATTAATTTTGTTCGGCCTTGAGTTTCTGGCTGAGTCTGGATAAACCAATCACGGTTCATATCAAACAAGTAATGATTGGTTCTCCCCCCGGGCCATGGCTCATCATGTTCGGCAGAATTTCGATCTGAGTCAGGGACTAGACCCTCAGCCGTTGTAAACTGATGAACGAATCGGTCGCGACCATCAGGGTTTTGCATCGGATCAATGATGACCACTGTGTTCTGCATAATATCGCTCACTCGCGGATCTGAGCGTGATGCCAACAAATGGTAAGCCGTCAGCATAGCGGCATCAGTTGAAGATATCTCATTGCCGTGAACCCCATAAGAGAGCCAGGTAATCGCGGGCTGATCTGCGATAATCTGAGCGGCGACAGTAGCATCGGTTTCACGAGGGTCACTTAAACGCTGCATCCCTGTCTTAACTGAGTCAATTTTTGCCAAATTCTCCGGGGATGAGATAACCGCATAAATTAATTCGCGGTCTTGCCAGCTGCGCGCATATTCATTGAGAATAACTCTGTCAGGAGCAGCCTGCGCTAGTGCCTCGAAGTATTTTAGCGCATCTCGGTGCCATGTGATTCTCTCCCCCGGAGAGTAGCCGAGCACATCCTCGATGCTCGGAATCGATGGGTCATAGTTCGTATTAGGCCAAAACTCAAAATCTGCTTGTGACCAGCTGACATTACTGAGGAAACAAAAGAACACCGCGATAAATAATGACGGTGATAACGGTACTGACTGTGAAGAGGAGAAAGTAGATTTCATAAGAGTGCCTCGTCTGTAGTTGAGAGTTAGCCTTCGTTAGGTCCAAAAGTTCCCACATTAAGCCAATACTAAGATAAGAGTAGCTGTTTTTTTAAGTGGCATCTAGGCCAGCTAAACAACCGCCATCCTTAAAAGCTATCCTACAGAATTTAAGTAGAGCGGCAACAGCTGAAAAGTTGTCAACACTGGTTTTGCTAGGTATAAATAGCCTCGACAGCTAATCGCTTACAGAGCCATTGATGAAAAACAAAATACCAAAAATTGATCTAAATTTCAGACACCTAAGGCCTGATGAAATGATTGGGCGGGCAACAGAATTTTACAAATTAGTAAATTCACGCAGATCAGTACGGGAATTTTCAAAAAAGGAAGTGCCAGTAGACGTCATCCAGCAGTGCCTGCTAGCGGCGGGCACTGCTCCTAGCGGCGCTAACCGACAGCCATGGC
The DNA here is from genome assembly GCA_047617605.1 of Pseudohongiellaceae bacterium. Lineage (GTDB taxonomy): Bacteria > Pseudomonadota > Gammaproteobacteria > Pseudomonadales > Pseudohongiellaceae > UBA9145. The sequence goes on from JBLGBJ010000012.1 coordinate 4,181, forward strand.
ATTTCGCTGTGATTAGTAGCCCCCTAATCAAGAAGCAGATTCGAGAAGGTGCACAATTGGAAGAACAAGAATTTTATGCCAGCCGCGCGCCACAAGATTGGCTCGATGCGTTAGCGCCGCTTGGTACAGACGCTGACAAACCTTTTCTAGAACATGCACCCTTTCTTATAGTGATATTCGCAGAAAAATACAGCGCGGATGCTGAAAACAAAAAACAGAAAAACTACTACGTAACAGAGTCGGTCAGTATTGCGACAGGCTTGCTAATCACAGCGCTGCATAGCGCCGGACTTGCTACACTCACCCATACCCCAGCACCGATGAAATTCCTCAATCAGATCCTAGGGCGCCCACAGGCGGAAAAACCCCTAATGATTTTAGTGGTCGGCTATCCAGAAAAAGACGCTAAGGTCCCCGCTATCCAACGCAAGAGCCTAAGCGATATCGCCAGCTTTCATTGATAAAATTGGCGCTAGCTTTACCGCTAACGCGGCCGTCTAAACCCTTTCGAGAAAAACAGACTATTCATAAACAGTTTATTAGTGCCAAAAAAGTAAGCTCGAAAATTCGGGTTATCGGAAAATAAAATCACACTACCCTGACCGTGCCGCTCCGCTATCGCCATCGCTTTGCCTGCTAACTTGGCCTGATTATCATCTGATGCATATCCTGAGAGTAAAGGTTGATCTGGAATTCTAATAACAGTCGCCCACGGGTTTTCAGGAGGATCAAAGGCAATCAGTGTATTGCGATGGCTCGCTATCTGGCGATTCGAAATCCCATAACCAATTGGGTGAGATATATCTAAATCTCCTGCCATAATCGCGCCACCGATAATGGCCTTAGCTTCGATATCTGTCTTATCGCCGTAATCAAAACGCTGTTCTTCGTCATCATCGACAGTATCGGTTTTAGACTGTGGATAAAGCACATTATCGTAAGCCCACCGAGCACCCTGGCGCATTGCAACCAAAGTACCACCTTGTCGAACCCAGCTGTCGATCTGCGCTTTACGGGCATTTAAATCACTGTGATTACCACCCACTATCACCAAATGCGTATAGTCGCTTAAATTTAATGAAGAGAGGCGCCGCTTATCGAACAGATGCACCGGCATGTTCATGCGTTTATCTAGCTGATGCCAAACCTCTCCAGCATCATAGGCAGTTGTACCCTCGCCCACTAGCACCAAAATTTTTGGCTTTTCGATCGATGAAAAGCTATTGCTACCTAAATCCATTCCCGTTTGGGAGGTGTGACCGGCACCTATCGCGTGGACCTTGATCCCGTCCTCGCTTGCGATTGAACTCATTAACTCATGCACCCGATCGTCGCTTAAGTCTCCTCCTTGCCAGCCCAGCGGAACTAAGATGCTGCCTCGCGGTAGTGATATTTCACCCTCGCTACTTAACAGCGCCAATGGTTTATTCGCAAATTTAGGCCGCAATCCTGCATCGAGTAATTTGTACAATCCTCTCGGTGCGTAATAGTCAGACCAAGAAAAAAGATAAGCGTAATCAGCTTTATCAGGCTCGGCCTCGACAGGAAACTCGGCAAAAACCTGCTCGCCAATATTGCCACGAATCTCTCGGCTTGAAAGAGCAGCAAAATCGAAATCAAATGCCAGCGGCAAAGTCCATGCCGACACATCATAAAAAGTGTCGTTTTCAAATGTTGTTATTTTCTCGAACAGGGCTTTTACCATGCGATATTGAGTCTGACTTGTCTCAACAACATAGGAATGACCAGCCGCGAAACTCAACCCATTAATCGTTACATCATTACTTAGCTTATTAACGCGTATTTGATGTCGATTCAGAATATCAAGCGCGTGATAGGCTCTAGCCCTATCATAAGGCACTGAGAACACGTAGCCTTTAGTAGAATCTTCTTCAGCGAGGCCCAAACCATCCTGATAAAAACGGCGCTGGTAAGCCAATAACTCTTGGCGCATTTCAACACCCGCTCTTATCATTTCCAATGAAGTGCGATATTGGGTTCGAATATTGTCTCGAAAAGACAGCACGCCATGGATAGTTTCTAACAGGCCTTCTGAACTCGCCTGCTCAAACAACATTCCCATGCTGGCATGCATATGCGGATAGGTAGAACCCTTGCCAATATAATAATTATCATAACCTTCTTCGTTAAAATAGAGACGCTGTTCTGAGTCTAACCATGAGCGCGGCCGGTCAGAAACTCGATCTAACAACTCCATCGATTCTTTGGGAATAAGAGGAAATGTTCTATCTGGCGCTCCGGGGTGAAAGTAGTAAGTGCTGTTGGCGCCCATCTCATGGTAATCCACCGTAATATTAGGTTTCCACTCATGAAACTTTGCTACCCATCCCTGCGGCTCAGGATGCTGCAGAATTAGCCATTGCCGATTTAGATCGAACCAATAATGATTTGTTCGCCCGCCAGGCCAAAATGTATTGTGGAGCAAATGATTAGGATCCGTTACTGGAACATTTGCTCCATGCATATGATTCCAAGCTGACATCCGACTATTGCCATCCGGGTTAAACACGGCAACCAAGATAATGACGCTTTGCTCTAGAGTAGCCTCGATCTCACTGCCTTGAGCTGCAGCCAAATGATAAGCAACTGCCATAGAAGAATCGGTTGAACTAACCTCCGCTCCGTGAACCCCATAGTTCAGCCATGTCACTACAGGCATATCATCTTGCAATTCTTGAGAACTATTAGGATCGCTTAACGCGACATGGGCAGCCCGAATCTCATCTATTCTTGCGTGATTCTCAGGAGAAGTAATGGTGAGGCCGATTATCGGCCGCTGCTCATGAGTATAGGCAATGACTTCTGAGCTAATGCGAGGCGAAATTTCTGCCAAGGTTTCCATATATCGGACAAGTAAATCATTGCGTGCAATACGATGACCCAAAGGGTGGCCAATAATTTCCTCTGGACGAGGAATGGATGGATCAAAACTCACCGATTCTGCATAGAACGGCATATCCCGAGCGCTTTGCGAAACCGCCAACGGGGACAGCAGCAATATCACCAAGGAAACAGCGAGATGCAATCTGAATCTAAGTATTTTAGCCATAGGATCAACAAACCTCTTAAGGTGGGCCCTGTAGCGCATAGGAGAATCAAGACACGCGACAGGTACAAACAACACGTCAATTTACGATTACAGTGAAGATGCCGCGAATGTGAGTAGATGTCTAGCTAAGATGAAAACCAGTGCCAAGCCATAGATCTTCCAAATTGCCCGCACAAAAAAGGCCCGCCTCTTACGAGGCGAGCCTTATATTCAGACCGCTTTGTTACTCAGGATTGCCTATTGGCGTTCCTTCCTTGCGGAATTCACCGTAAAGGAATTCTTCAGAGAACTCAGCACACTTAAATTCAAGTATCTGCATACTCTCATCCAAGTGACGATAGATTGGAAAGCTTACTGTCCAAGGTGCGGTAAAGGTATTAGGATCGGTCATCGTCGCTTCATACTGGATATGGTTGGCGCCCATTGGGGTCCAACGCTCCTCTACAACCATTTGATAGCTATGGTGGTTACCGGCACGGTCGAACCAAGTATTTTCCATTTGGCCGCTTACGCTAACGACCAAAGTATCACCTTCCCAATGAGCATTTGAATGCCCCATCCATGCGTCTACCTGAGATTCAAGCTCAGGTTGATCAACATAAACAATTCGATTTGATTCGGCGTACTCGTAAGCCACTAGAATCACATCGGTTGATTGGACAATCTGAAAAGGAAACGGCAAGTAGTTAGCGCGGGGCACACCTGGCATGTAGCACTTTGTCAAAGGGTCAAGATTATGAGCATCCGCTTTATTCAAATCTCTCTGCCGACGACCTTGTTCGTTATAGGGAATACCACCACCCTCAATTATGCCAATGCTTGCAGGCACAGCAGAAGCAGCGCCCATTTGACGAGGATGAGGGCCATATGAAGCCGCATGTGGCTCAACATTGTAGTGCGCTGTTGTCATAGCCTGCCAAATGCCACTTAAATCAGGCTTGCCTGATGGAGTACGGGCTATATCGCCACTTTGCGCTACTGCTTGGAGGGACACAAAGCCTGTCGCCATAATTAAAAACGATGTTGTTAGTATTTTTGTAAATATAGTTTTCATTGATAATCCTTAATTCAATTACCTGATTTTAAAAAGAGATTAGTAAGATATATAAACTAGCGCGAACCACCTTCGGTGGCTCTTTGCTCTTCCATACGTTCACCACGAAGAATATTTACCATTCCATAATTACCTTCATGGCAGGCGTATTCATAAATCTGACCTGCTAATTTAGTCATTGGAACAATTGCCGTAATTTTGTCTGTAAACGTAGAAGGGTCGTCAATGGTAAATTCATAATCAACATTGTCGAACGCAGTTCTGGTAAACTTTTCGGTCAGAACCATGTCTTCATTAGAACCAGTGCTGTTAAACGTTTGCCGAAGACCATTAAAGTTCTTAGTCACAACAACTAAGGTATCGCCGTCATAATAGCCACGAGAATCACCTGACCACAGCGTAATGTTTTCATCAAGCTCAGGCTTATCACCCAACTGAACAATGCGGGCATCATGAATCATTTCTGTCATGATCACCGCCGTGTCTTGGTTCTGAACGATTTGCAAATTGTTGTTGTACAAGCTCGGCAAGAAAGGAGGACCAGAATTAAAGCCAACAATGCAACGCTCTGAAAGGCCACGATCTTCTGGGCCTTCTTTAGCGATACCACCAACAACATATCGCACTGGTCGCGTGCTTGGGATATCAGGGCCAAGGCCACCATATTGACGTTGTGCACCTTCTACAGCCGTTGGAACTCGACCATCAAGAGGGTAGACAATATGCGATGATCTAACTGTATCGCCAAGGCCTCTAACTTCTAGCCAAAAGTCATTATAGCCACCAGGGTTATCAGTGGCATCTGGAGCGTCTGGGTTAATCACTCTTTTGGCCGCTAGCGCATCGGCTGCATCAGCTCTCGCTTCCTGCGCTGCTATTGCTTCTTCGACCTGCTCACGAGTAAGAAATTCTTGATTGCCATATTTTTGGGGACGCTGCATTGGAGTGTTCGAACTAAAGTTCCAAACTCCTTGCAAATCTGGCTGTCCATATTCAGTTTTAGGCACTTCATAGCCAGCATCTGACTGAGCTACTACTGCGCCACTAAGAGCGGTAAGTGTCGAAAATATAAAGAGTTTTTTTAAGTTCATTAATCTGTCCTACGAGTTTTTCTAGCAGAGGACGTAACTTAGAGCTTTGCTGGGCAATAATCAATAGATAGTCGACTAAATGCAGCTATGAGAGGAACAGCTGCATAAAGCCTCTTCACCAGAATCGTCGGTTTAACGGCTCGAATGGTACCGCAGCCTATTCTGAGCCCTTGGTGAAACGAGTAAGCAAGCTTGAGGTGTCCCAGCGCCCCCCGCCTTGAGACTGAATCTCACTGTAATAGGAATCAACAATTTCAGTAATTGGCAGCTGTGCGCCGTTCTCTCTCGCTTCCGCCAGCGCTATACCAAGGTCTTTACGCATCCAATCCACAGCAAAGCCAAAATCATACTGATCAGCGAGCATAGTCTTATATCGATTTTCCATCTGCCAAGAACCCGCAGCCCCTTTGGAGATAGTCTCGATTAGTGCTTCCCCATCGAGCCCTGCGTGCTGCGCAAAACTCAAGCCTTCTGACAAGCCCTGCACGATGCCTGCGATACAAATCTGATTTACCATTTTAGCCAATTGGCCGTTGCCTGCAGGCCCAAGTAATTTACTAAAGCGGGAATAACAATTAATAATAGGAAGAGCTTTGTCGTAGTTTTTTTGATCACCGCCAAGCATGACGGTAAGCGCGCCGTTCTCAGCACCAGCCTGACCACCGGATACGGGGCCATCAAGAAAGCCAATTTTTTTTGCCGCAAGGGTAGATTCCAGCTCCCGCGCCAAGCTAGCAGAAGCTGTAGTGTGATCTAATAATACTGACCCTGCTGCCATGCCAGATAACGCGCCCTCATCACCATAAATAACTTCCTTCACATCTTGATCGTTTCCAACACAGCTGAGCACGACATCACAGCCGCTGGCAGCTTGCGCTGGCGTGACCTTCAAACTGCCGCCAAACTCTTGCACCCATTTTTCAGCTTTTGATTGAGTGCGATTGTACACACAAACATCAAATCCAGCTTTTGCGACGTGACCAGCCATGGGGTAACCCATTACGCCTAAGCCGATAAATGCTACTTTCATTTTTCTCTCCTACAAATCCCAAGGTGGTTAAAGCACAAACAGTTGTTTGCAAATTGCTAGCGTTGATAAATGCTTTTGCCACGAGCAAAAGTTTCCACTATTGCAATGTCTTGTAGCTGTTCAGGTTCTGAACTCAATGGATTACTTTCCAAAAGAACAAAGTCTGCCCGTTTACCCAATGTGATCGAACCTTTCTCTGCCTCTTCAAAATACTGATACGCGGCCCCAAGAGTGATCGCTTTTAAAGCTTGTTCAACTGATGCTCGCTGATCGGGGCCTAAAACATAGCCACTTCTAGTTAGCCTGTTAACAGTAATCGATACCAAGCGCATCATATCTGGCGGAACGACAGGTGTATCATTGTGGATTGTTAAAGGAATATCTAACGCCGCTGTTGCAGCTACCGGGCTAATAAACGAAGCCCGCTCTTCGCCAAAACTTAATCGATGCCAATCACCCCAAAAGAATGGATGTACTGAATAGTAGGACGCTATAACGCCCAACTCTTTGAATCTAAGCAAGTGGTCTGGGCGCATCAGCTGAGAATGGATCACCACCGAGCGGTGATCAATGTCCTCACCTAGGTTAAGTCCGCCTTCTACCCCGTCCAACATTAAATCGATGGCGGCATCACCGTTTGCATGGGCCAACACGGGCACACCGCGCGCGATTAAATCAGGCATTCTCTGGATATACAGCTCGGGGGCATAGCTGGGGTATGCAACGTAGTCGGGCTGCGCGCTAGGTGGCCCCTGAGTATAAGGCTCAGTTAACCATGCCGTGCGGCCCTGAGGAGATCCGTCTAAGGTGAATTTCACTCCCCCTAATCGAATCCCTCCCTCATAGTTAGTCGGAGCAACCGCGGCGAGTTGGTCGTCACTCATTACATTGGCCCACAGGTAGGCAACAATGTCTTGGGGGAAAGGATCGACCTTGGCCTCTTCTATTAATTGATTGAGATAGTCCTTGCCGATGTTACTGTCTTGAATCGTTGTGATTCCATAGCTGGCGTAAACCTTTAGCGCCTGACGCCTAAGTAACCGGCGTTGCTCATCGTTTAAATCAGAGCTTTGACTAGGAAAAAGCCTCATCGCCGTTTCCTCCATTACACCATCCGGCTCATCACTGCCATCGAGACGTCGGATCACCCCGCCTTCAGGATTCTCGGTTAGCGCGGACACATTGGCATCTGACAACGCTAATGAATTGGCTGCAAGTAAGTGACCAGACACATGTCTAATAACGATGGGATGTTGTGTCGAAGCACGATCCAGATCTTCTCTGGTTGGGTGACGTAATTCTGCTAGCAGTGAATCGTCATAACCCACGCCATGAATTATCTCTCCAGCGGGAATTTGTCGAACCTCAATCCAGCTTCTTATTTCGCTTACAATGTCATCAATAGAATTTATATTACCCACTGGCGGGGAAGATAGGTCCAATGCATCGAGCCTGCTAGCAAACGCAGAGAAATGTCCATGGGCATCGATAAATCCGGGTAATAACGCTTGCTCGCCAAGTTCAATAACTCGAGTCTGTGTGCCTTTAAATGCCAAGGCATCCTGCGCTGACCCGACAAAACTAATTCGATCACCTTTGACCGCAACTCCTGTTATGCCGGGCTGATCCATGGTGACAATATTTTGACCTACAAAAATAATATCCACCGGATCAATAACCGGCGTCGCTGCGCCAGCTTGATCGGAACTCGGGGCACAGCGGATTAATGCCAAACAGAATAACAGCGCTATAATTTTCAAAGTTCGTCACCAGTTAGTATTATTGAGTGTTATTACTTATCCCAGCATCACAGCATAACCCTTACAAAAAAAGCTTTCTTGCCCTGCTGGCCTAGTGTGGAGCACATCCAAAAACCAAGGCACCCCAACTAGTCATACCCTTCCTGCCACTAAATCTAAACGCCAATCTTGCTGCAACATTATGAGCAACTCATCCATCGACTGGAATCTAGCGCTAGGATCTTTCTGTAAACATTTCATGGCAACGGACTCTAATACTGCTGGCACTCGCTGGCTACATCTGGCCGAAGGCATTTCGGGTGTATCGTTTAAGACACTTGAGATCACTTCGTGCATCTTTTCACCGACCGCTGGTGGCTGCCCACACAATATTTCATAAAGAATCGCACCGAAACTAAAAATATCGGTTCTAAAATCAATTGCCGGATCGAGGTTTATCTGCTCTGGAGACATGTAATGAGCGGTCCCCTGGGCCTTGCCTTGGCCGGTTAGACTGATATCCTCAATAACACTGGGTTCGGGCTCTTCTTCATCCACCGCAGTGCCATCAGGGTGCCAGACCTTAGCTAATCCCCAGTCGAGCAGGAGCACTTCACCGTAAGGTCCCGCCAATATATTTTCAGGTTTCACGTCGCGATGAGCGACGCCATGGGTATGAGCGTATTCCAGCGCGTAACCAACTTGCAATAGCAAGTCCATGAGCTGAGTTAAATCGTAGCGGTCACGGTAATCTAGGATTTCACGCAAGGTGTATCCGTGCACTAGCTTCATTGTGAAGTAAGGAAAACCACGACCATCCCTGCCTAATTCATAAGTAGGAACGGTGTTAGGGTGCTGAAGCATTGCCGATACACGGGCTTCCCGAATTAAGCGCAACCGCTCGATTTTGTCGTTAGCAAATTCCGGTCTAAGGGTTTTGTAACAAACGAAGCGAGAAAGGTGCAGGTCCTTGCAGGATTTAATCAGTGATTTACCGCCTTTGGCGATAGTACTGAAAAAAGCATAGCGCGTTCGAGGATCTATTTTCTCAGGCAGGGCTTTGTCTGTTTCTTCCAAAAAGACTGATTCATAGCTTTTTGGTGGCTGTGGGAAGTTCAACATGGCAGTCCTAACTCATTGTATTTACTAATTTTGAATCGCAGATCGATATAAAAACGATGCCTGGGTTCAGTATATGCTCAAGCTTAGACTTGTAACATCTTCTTGAACAAAATTCTCCTGACCCGGCAAGTAATTCTGAGGTTATAATACATAAACACGCAACTACGATTTGAGACTTGGATCATGACCCCTAGCGAAAGTAAGCGAATCATCGAAACAAGCTTCCATGTGCGATACGCCGAAACTGATGCCATGGGGGTCGTGCACCACGCCAACTACCTCATTTATTTTGAAGAGGGCAGAAGCCAATACATGCGTGATATCGGTAGTGATTATGCACATATTGAAGCCGATGGCTTTCAACTGCCTGTGACAGAAACCGGTATTCGTTATGTCAGCAGTCTGTGTTACGGGCAACTTGTCACTGTTAGAACCTGGCTTGAAGAAAATAGAAGTAGACGCGTCACTTTCGCCTATGAAGTAATGAATAATGAAAGCGACAAAGTGTTGGTCAGCGGATTCACTCGTCACGTCTGGACCGATAACAGCGGCCGCGTAACACGCGTGCCGCAGCAGTGGAAAAAGTTGTTTGAATCAGACTTCCCTGCCTAAAATCAAAATCCAGTGAAGAATAAAGTGTCACATTTAACTAGACATCTACTCATTGCGCTGTGTTCAGTATTTGTACTCACAGGGTACGCCAATTCTCAAACCAGCTTCCCATGCCGCGATAACGATGTTGGTTATTCTAGCGTAACGGCGCTTGAGTATCACGCTGCCGATCACTTTGATTGGGCTCACCCTGGTAAGGAAGCATTTCGACTCCGACAAGACAGCCTAGAGAAACTATTTTGAAACCAACCCTTATCGATGCCATCACTCAAGACAATGCTGATGAAATTGCTCACCTTAAAAATCAATTTGAAATTCCTGCTGGTAAAATATACCTCGACGGCAACTCGCTAGGCCCAGTATCAATTTCAGCAAAGCAAGCCGCTCTAGAAGTTGTTCAACAGCAGTGGGGCAACGACCTTATCTCTAGCTGGAATAAACACTCATGGATTGATTTACCTATTAATACAGGTGAAAAAATTGCAAAACTAGTAGGTGCCGAACCAGGCCAGCTTATTTGCTGTGACTCTATTTCAGTTAATTTATTTAAAATCCTTCACTGTGCGTTGCAGCTGAACCCCAAGCGTAGCCTTGTCTTATCTCAAGAGGACAACTTCCCCACCGATCTCTATGTTGCGCAGGGCTTACAGCGAATTTTGGGTGTCGAGCATTGCTCGCTTCTCACCACCTCAGACACCGACATTGAAAATCAGCTAACAGAGAAAGTTGCAGTTCTCTTACTTACTCATGTCAATTTCAGAAGTGGCAAAACCTATGATATTGAAAAAGTCACGCGAGCTGCACATGCTAAAGGGATCATCGTAATTTGGGACCTTGCGCATAGTGTTGGAGTGCTCCCGCTGGCTCTTGATGAATGGCAGGTAGATTTCGCTGTTGGCTGTGGCTACAAGTATCTCAACGGCGGACCCGGAGCACCTGCTTTTATCTATGCAGCAGATCGCCACCAGAACTCTTTCCTGCAACCCTTACAAGGCTGGATGGGACATATGGCACCTTTTGATTTTTCAAAAAAATATTCCCCTAGCCAAGGAATGACACAATTTCTAAGTGGCACGCCGCCGGTTATATCGATGAGCGTACTTAATTCTGCTTTAGATATATTTGACCATGTCAGCATCGGTCAAATAAGGCATAAGGCAATCGCCCTAATGAATTTTTTCAATGAGTTAAAGCAGGCGTCACCAGAGCTCGATGAGCTTCAGTTAATCTCACCTAAAAGCGCCAATGATCGAGGCAGTCAGCTTGCCTACTCACATCCTGATGCTTACAGCATCTGTCAGAACTTGATAGCCCGGAATGTGATTGCCGACTTTAGGAGACCAGATGTGCTGCGACTCGGATTTTCCCCACTTTTTCTGAGCTTCCAAAACATCTACACAAGTGTTACTGAGCTTAGTTCAATACTGAAGTCAAAAAGCTACCGTGCGCAGCAGTTTACTGCTAAACAAAAGGTCACATAGTCGGACACTTTTGGCCTAATATTGTTAATACCTTAAAGATATAAACAGTCAGAAATTAGATATCTCCTGTACTGATGTGCCGGTAACAGCTACTATTCGATTATATTAAGCGCCTGCCAAGATAAGTTGCTGATTTTATGAAAAAAGTTGTCGACAAAGTAAAGTTCGTTGCGGTTAAGTCTCTCACCAGACTTGTCCTCGCAGCACTTGACAATGCGAATATGCAAATCCACGCGCAAGCGATGAAATTCACTAAAACGGCGCTACCGCCGCTTCGTGAAGAGGCTCACCAAATTGCTGAGCGCTTTCTCAAAAATTTGAACGCCCATTTCGACTCCCTAACAACATTGGCTCCGAACGAGGACTCGGTAGAAGATTACGATGACTTGTCTCTGGTAGACAATGATCATTTGGAAGCAATAATCGCCATGGAAGGCATGGTAAATCATGCTCGCAACAGCGATATTCAGCAATACATCAGCTTTAGTACCCGCCTGAACTCGCTGTTTGAAAACGTACACATCGATGAAACTAATAACCCTCTTGACCCCGAGCAGATCGGCGATAGCTTTAACCAAGCGATCAGACCGCTTGGCTTAAAGGCGCACTACTTACTGACAATTTACCGAGAGTTCAATAAGGCCGTTTTTCACAATTTAGAAGATGTCTTGATCGAGGCCAATGACGTTCTCATCAAACTTGATGTGATGCCAGATCTTGATATTAAGGCTCGAAACCGTGAACTACAAAGAGCTAAACGCGCAGCCAACCGCCCCACCACAGATGCTCAGACCAGAGCCTTTTCCGATGATGACATTGCCAGTAAGACAGCTAATCAAGCACCAGTAGATAACCAAGCTATGTTTGCAATGATGCAGACACTTGTCCAAGGCCTAGTAAACAACACATCCAATGCTGTGCTTCCTGTCTTTGCAGCCACAGCAATTGCAGCCAGCGATAGCGACACCGCCGGTTTAGCAACTCGGCAAAAGACACTGGAAGATCAGCAAAGCACACTAATCGCGATGTTGAACCGCGTGCAAAACACATTACTCAATGAAAATGCGACTACTAGTGGTGCCGCGCTAAGCAGCAGCAGAGTGGCAGACACGATAAACCAGACATTGGAAAAAGTCACGGAGTCGGGAGAAATAGCTGCTATTGACCCCCAATCATCTGATGTAATCCATTTGGTAACGCTGCTGTTCGAGGCAATCTGGAAGGATGACTCCTTGCCAGTGGTGATGAAAGAACTAATCGGTCGCACCCAAATATCGATAATAAAAATCGCTCTTTCAGATACAACATTTTTCGGCGACGAACAGCACGCAGGCAGAGTGATCCTTAACGAATTTGCGATGGCAGGAATAGCCTGGACTGAGCCTGAATTATTAGCTTCAGATCCAATCTATATGAAGGTAAAGGAACTAGTAGAAAAGATTCTTGCCCAATCTGATCTAGACACCCAATTCTTGCAAAGCTGCATAAATGAGCTTCGAGCGTTCAAAACCGAATTCACCGGCCAGGATGCCAATCTGGAGCAAAGGCTGCGAGAAACCAGTGATCATTCTGAGCGCCTTGATGATGTCCACATGTTTGTAACCCAGAAAATTAATGAGCGTATCCTCAAATCTAACTTGGACCCCTCGATTAGAAAAGTTCTCGACACTTTTATGCACGAATTCTTGGTTAAACTTGTGCTTAAAGAAGGGCCCGGTGGAAGCTCATGGAAGCCAGTTATGAGCACCATCGACGTCTTAGTTTGGTCTGTCAAAACCGAAAAGCAAACGGGCGACAAGGAACGATTTAAAAAGGTCAATCCAAGACTGCTTGATAATCTTGAAAAAGCCTTAGAGATAGGCGGGGCGTCTAAATCCAAACTTACCAAAATTATGCGCCAGTTGAAGCAGGTACAAGATTTTAGCTTTCACTCTGCTGAATTAGCTAACGCCAAACAAGATGCCACGCTGGCAAACGCAAATCCCTCGACCGCAGCATCGGCGTCTCAAACTGTGAAGCGCGAGCCTCCTCCATTACCGCGCAACGACCCACACCTTCGGCAGATAGATAAACTGCCTATCGGCGTGTGGCTAGAGTTTAAGGGAGTTGCCGGCACTCCGGTCAGATGCACACTCGCCGCAAAGATCGACAGCATTGACAAAATGTTTTTCGTGAACCGCCAAGGTGTAAGGGTCGTCGAGCTAACTAGAATGCGACTAGCTCGCGAACTCAAGGCTGGGTCCGTGAAAATTGTGAGCGAAGGTTCACTCGTCGATAGGGCAATGGAATCGGTAATCAGCAAATTGAAAGACGCAGGCAAAATGCCAAGCGCTATGCCAAAACAAGACTAAAAGTAAGCTACACATAAATGCTGTCTGTTTATTTGCAGTTAAGCCGGCTAGCTTTTTGCTGGTTATCTATTAACTGACCACTTCTAAACTGGATACTTTTTAACTGGCATAAGGAAAAGGAACGTCTTATAAGTTCTCTACAATACTGCAATTATTTCACTGAAATTTTGATTAACTGGATAACGACCAGCTGTCCATCCGAGCCTGACTATCACTACATTTTTTGACGGCACAATCATCATGTTCTGTTGCCGATTGCCTTGGGCGGCATAGGCATCGTTAGGAATGTCTGGCCAGCGCAGGTATTCATTACCCCTGTTAAGCCACCATTGGTAGCCATATGCTTTTTGATTTTCCGTGGTATTAGGGGCTGTCGCCCGATCGATCCAGTCTTGAGTGACTATTTCTCGGCCGTTAATAGCACCGCCATTAACCATAAGCTGACCTAGTCTGGCCCAATCCCTTGCTGAAGCATAAAGATAGGAACTCCCAAAAAAGGCTCCACTAGCATCCACTTCAAACACGGCATTTTGAAACCCTAAAGGCCCAGCGATGTTAGTTTTATAATCATCATAGCTTTGCTGCGGCCCGCCCAAGACATCAAGATAAATTCTGCTTAGAACATTGGCAGTCCCAGAGCTATAGTTAAATCGAGTGCCTGGTTCATGCGCCAGTGGGCGGGCAAGCGTAAAATCTGACGCCGAAGGACTAGTGAACAGCATCGTAGTTGCATCGTCACCAGGATTGTATTGTTCTGAAAAATCGAGGCCATCGGACATGGTCAGTAGGTCGGTTATTTTTATTTTAGAACGCGCATCATTAATCCATTCGGAAAACTCAGGGCTAGCATCCAAATTTAACAACCCTCTTAGCTCCAAATTTCCTAACATTACTGACGTTAGGCTTTTCGCCATGGACCAACCGAGCAAAGGCGTAGTCGAATCAGCTCCTTGGGCGTATGCCTCTCCCAAAATAAAGCCGTTATGAACCACCAGCAGCGCTCGTGTATTAAGACCCGCTACGTTATCCCTAATGACCTGAGATTCTAGTAATGCTTGCATTTCAGGCTGCAAACTGGCTATTTTATTACCAAGCGGCCAAGGCTCATTACTACTAGAGTACGGCTGAGTTTTTAGTTCTTGACGCTGTGTGTAGCCGGGATAATCGACCGAGCAGCCCAAACCCGAAATATAACTAGCAGTTTTAGTGCTAACGCCAAGAAATGAAGTTTTAACTATTTTTGCATTTTCATCGGTACTAGCGTCAAGCAAATCTAAAAGCGGTGAATATTGAACCAGGTCGTCAAATGACTGCTCTGCTGAAAACCCGCTCACAAACCGCGCACTACAAAGCAACTTGGATCCGATTCCTGTTGCAACCCCTGGAGCGCTTAAAATAAAAGCTGGAGGAAACCCTGCAAAAGACGCGATCACGGTTAAAAAAATGAAAAATCCAGCAAGGCCAAAGGCAATTTTTCTAATCATGATCCACTAGTCCGATTTAAAGTTGAGAGCTGAAGCTGAGGGTTGGGACTAACAATTGAGGTTAGCAGCTGCTGACTTCTCTCGTTTCTACACTCTAAAAAAACACAAAATAAAAGTATTGCTCCAGCGCAAAGCTAGTGCTCATGTTTCCATTTTCCACCGAAAAGAAATAATAACAAACCCAAAACGCCTGCCCCCGAAGCTAACCAATAAGGAAGGCTGTATAAATCCCCATTTACCGTGTAAGCAAAACCTAACATCGCAGGCCCTATTGCCGTGCCCCACGAAGACAGCAAATTACAAATAGAAAAAATCTTAGCATAGTCTTTTAAGCCGAAGGCATCAGCAATCAATAGCGGCTGGAGCATCAGTAAATTGCCCACGCTGGCACCAAATAAAGCCAGCCCCAGATACAAAGAGTACTCGCTGAAACCAAGGGCTAGTATGCCCAATGATAAAGCTTGCACTGCCATCATAGTGATCGCAAATAAGCGGATCGGTATCTGACCAACTAGCCAGCCGCCCAAGAAGCGCCCAACGATGCTCGCCACTGGTATAATTGCCACAGCAAAGGCAGTCTCTGCAGCAGTCAATTGCTCCTTTACCAATCCATATTGATGAGATATTCCACCCACCTGCGCCATCATCAAAAAAACATAGGCGCAGGCGATGCCCCAAAAAAAGCGCCCTTGCCTCGCGCTTTTAAATGAAACGCCGTCAACCGTGTCTGCATTAAGGGAGGCTTTGCTGACATCAACATCGGATAAGTCTTCAGCGAGCCCGCCGTCAACGCGCAAACCCATCGATGCGGGGCTAGGGCGCAGAAAAATAAGAGCCGCCGGAACAACGCCTACAACATAGATCAAGCCCAGCAGTGGAGCGGCCGCATCAAAACCGAGAGAGCTGACCAGTAAAACACTAATCGGGGTGATTATGACGCCGCCTAAAGACAGCCCAGTGGAGGCTATAGACAACGCTACTGCGCGTCTCTTTTGAAACCAGCGAGTCACCAGAGTGGTCGCGGGAATTAGGCCTGAGCCTGCAAAGCCAACACCAAACAGCGCATAGGTGCAATAAAGTTGCCACACAGACACGATTCGAGGAAATAGGCACAGGGCTATACCAGCAATGATAGCACCCAAACAGATCGGCAATCTGGGGTCATAATCCTGAATAAGTTTCGCAACTACGAGGCCTGCAAATCCACCGCTCAAGAAAAAAATTGAAACTGCGTAAGAAGCAGTACGAATATCAAATGCCGGATTGGTAGCCAAGGCATTTAGATAGATGGAGTGATTATAGAAGCTAAGGCCACTGGTGAATGTCAAAATTCCAAGGAGCGCAAAGGCAACTTTCCATCCGTAATAAAGCTCCTCGTCTTTAGCTGCGGGCATTCCGTAAAACTCCAGATCGATTAAAAGTAGTTACAAAAATAGTATCACGATCAATATAGGGGATGACTGGCCTGCCAACGAAGCAAATAGACTAGCGATAAAATAAGCAGACGTCATATTAGCTTAGCAGACATGTCCTTTGCTTGCTCGCAGTTTGGCTGTCTTAAGTGGTGGAGCGAGAATCAATTCGTCACCCTCAAACGTGGCTATTGCTGTCTCAGCAGGATTGGTCTTATTGATTAATAACGTGGAATGAAAAATAGCCGGTAAACATTTCTTCCCAGCTTTCCAGCCCAAAGCTTATGGCTCGGTCTGGATCGGGGTTCGTCGGATTAGATACCGAATTATCCAATGCTCCTTGAACAATGACTCGGCTGCCCGCCGCAATTTTTAATGGATCATCCAAAATATAATGGGGTTGCCAGCCATAATTATAAGCGGGAACGCTGAAGATTTCTGTTTGGTCGCCCGCTGCCGTTTCAACTATAAATTTCATTTTCTTACCGCGATAATTCATTCGCGCGCGCACCCCAGTAATCATTGCAGGCTGATTGAAAACGTAGCTGGCCTGCTGCGGAAAATTGGGCGTGTTTGCGGGCAACTCAAAACGGGAAGCTACCGCCTGCACCAATTTTTCTTGCAGACCAGCTTCATCACTAAAATACAAACCAAGCTGAGTCGCATCGATTGTCGCCTGACCATTGGTCACGTAATGTAGCTGCATAGCTAGACGGTGGCCCTTAGGGATAAGGACTCCAGTTCCTTTGGTGAAAACGCTGACATTATCAGTGCCGGGAGAATAGCCTTCGACAAAGCGGCGCGTGGCAATAGGCTCATCTCGCTCGTCTCCCCAGAAATCCTCATCTTCGGCGGTGACAAAAGTCATGAGGTGATGCAGCACCGAAGCATCTCCAGCGCGATATTGAACAGCACTAATCCATTTGTCTTCAGTGAAAGAGAGGTCGATAAAAGCATAGCGATAATCCAAAATACCGGTTGCGGGCACTTCTTGTTCAGGCGCTGTGGCTATAAAATCTGGCTCGCCGAGGACCCAACCGGAATCTTGCACGGCAACCGTCTCTAGTGGATCGTCAACAAATTCCCCTCGAGGTGCCCCCGCATCAATCCAATGAATTAACGTTTGGAGCTCCTGCTTAGATAAATAACGGGCGTCTTCGGAATGGCCGACATAAGGGTCCACCTGAGTTGGTGGCATACGCTTGTTAAGTAAAACTTCCCTTACCATCGGCGACCAGCCCATCATCATAATGTGGCTATCCATGGCAAACGGGCCTACGCCGCCTTGGCGGTGACAGCCAACACAGTTTTTCTGAATTATTGGTGCGACTTCGGTGGCATAGTCAGGGGGGGTTATTCTGTGCTTTTCTGCCGCTGCATAGCTAACCCGGCAACCCGCACTGGTGGTATTCAGAGTGTCGTTTACGCTCCCTTCGAGCACCCCAGCCAAGGCAGAATCTAACGCTTCATTGGGGGACCCTTTGTAATACAGCGTTGAGCGCAATGGATTCAAAACCAACACCTCACCGGTTTTGCTGATGCCAAAAGACTCTGACACCAATTGACCATCGTCTTCAAGTACCGGCAGCGCCAAGTCATAGGAAGCTAATTTGGGTCTACCAAGATCAGCTGAGTCTATTAATAAAAACTCAATCCCCTGGCCTGCGTATTTGATCTGCACCTGTTGATATGATTCTAACTGTTCTTCCATGGCTGGGCAGTCTGCGCTGTAAGCCATTAAAACTAGGGCTTTTCTGTGTTGGTAGCGACTTAATTGATGAAACTGTCCGCTAGAGTCAAGCAACGCAAAATCGCTCAGGCGATCCAATGCTGCCATCGCTGGAGATTGGCTAAAGCAAATCAAAATAAAGGTAGAGAGAAAGCCGATTTTTTTCATAAATAAGTAATCACTGTTTACAATTTCCTGCCTTGTAACAATTTGTTGAAGTACATACACCAAAGCCCGCGTATCATAGCGGCCAGTAACTAGACTCAAGTAAAGATGGCGTTTATCCTAACGTCCTTGCTAAACAAGATTCAACTATACAGAAAAATAAGCTTGGATATTCTTAAGTTCAGTCAGTGTAGCGCAAGACTTACATGAGAAATCGTCCAAGAAATACATGGAGAGAAGAATAATGCGTACTTTTAAAACAATGATAATGGCATCTCTGTTCAGCCTCAGTGCAATCGTGGCTTTTAATGCCAGCGCTCAATCCGCTGACAATGCGAGATTCCTTTCATTAGCACCTGCAGGCGGACTACCTGTAATTCCTGTCTTTGAAGGCTGGACAGCTAATGCCGACGGTTCAACATCTTACTCTTTCGGGTTTATTAACCGAAATTCTGAAGGTGCTATAGATCTGCCCCTTGGTGCCTTAAATTTTATTGAGCCTGCTAAATACAGCGGCTTTCAGCCAACTCACTTCCCTTCTGGCCGCAGCACAGGCGCTTTCACGGTAACCATCCCAGCGGAAGAAAAAGGCACGGATGTGTGGTGGAATCTAAAACCGGCCGATGGCGGTGACGTGCTTAAGGTTCCCGGTCGCGCAACTTCTGGCGCCTACGAGCTAGACTTCATTCGCCCACGCCCACAAGGTGCGTTGCAGCCTCTTGCAGGCTTTGGCACCAACGGCGAACTCAAACCCGGTCTACAAGCACAAATAGGTGAGCACAACGGCGCTGTGAAAGCTGGCGAGCCGGTTGTTCTTATTATCAATGCTACTGACCCTTCGGATCGTGACTCTAGCGACCCTCGCTTCACTAATCCTTTGCCTATGGGCGTTACGTTCAGCATGTACCAAGGGCCTGGCAATGTGACTTTTGCTCGTCACGAATCAACCAAAATTCCAACTAACCCGTATAAAGAGACTAACCGCCGCTTCCGCTTTTGGACGGCGCCAGCAGAGAATGCTATGACAATTGACGACACTAGTGGCGTTGCAAGAGTCATAGCTACTTTTTCTGAGCCGGGCGAATATATGATTCGAACCATGGTTGATAACTTCCGCGCACCTGACAGCCAACAGGGCGACCAATGCTGCTGGACCAACATCATTCAGAAAGTCACTGTCACACCATAGCGCTCCGCCCTGGCCACCGATATCGTGAGTTCAGGGCAGAACAGGCCTGTCAGGCTTGAAATTTGGGAATTCCTTGTTGTATCAAAGGTTTTTATGAGCCAAAAAAGCGCTTTGACTGTTTCAAATTGTTGCACAATAGCAACAATCAAAGCGCGATAAAGTTGGACATTTAACAAGCGAAAAACTACTATTTTGGAAATAGCGACTAAAAATCTCACTTGAGGAGAAAAACATGAAAAACGTTCAAAAGCTTGGCCTCTTAGGCGGTGCAATTACTGCACTTGCTCTCAGTGCGGGCGCACAGGCACAGGATGATAAAATAACCTACAACACTCATGTGGCTAAAATTCTCAATGAGAATTGCGTAGTTTGTCACCGTGAAGGCGGTGTAGGCCCAATGCAACTGACTAACTATGATCAAGTGCGTCCTTGGGCTCCGTTAATCTCCTATAAAGTAGCTGAGCGCGAAATGCCTCCATACGCTTACGACCATGGCGTTGGCATTCAGGACCTTAAAGGTGACTGGCGTTTGACTGACGAAGAAATTTCAACAGTAGTTGCATGGGTAAGCGCAGGTTCACCTATCGGCGATACCGACATCGTTCCTCCTGCTGCTGATCTTCCAGATCCAGACCAGTGGACGTTTGAAGCTGACTATGGCACTCCAGATCTAATCATTGGCTCAATTCCTATGGACATTCCTGCAAACGGAAATGACCTTTGGAGCAAGCACATGGTTCCAACTGGCGTGGCCCAAGAACGCTGCATCAAAGCGGTTCAGGTCAGACCTCGCGGTAACGCAAAAGCGGTAGTTCATCATGCCAACTCTGAAGTTGAAGTAATGAATGAAGACGGCGAATACGAATCTTTTGGTCAGCTGACTGAATACGCGATGGGCAAATGGGGTGAGGTAATGCCTGAGGGCGTTTGCCGCACAATGCCTACCAACTCACGTGTTTCTTGGGACATTCATATGTTCCCAGGTGGTCTTGGTGCAATGGCACCCGGTACTATCATCAAGGATAACGTCGTAGAAATCGGCCTTTGGTTCCACGATGAAGACTTCATCGCGAAAACAGAGCCATACCAGCAAGATCTTAAACTATACCCGCTTCGTTCTGGCTACGAAAATGGTCACCTAATTGTGCCACCTAATGGCTACACAATGACGCAGGGCTTTCACTCTTTCGATCACCCTGTACGAATTGATAGCTTTCAGCCACACGGACACCTGCGTATGAACGCTGCTTCTTTAGAAGTGTTCTACCCTGAGACTGGCCGGACTGAGCAAATCAGCCAAATCTCTAAGTGGAGCGCGACTTGGCATCACAGCCATATCTACAACCCAGATATAGCTCCTTTGCTTCCTACAGGCGCAGTGTTAGTAATCAAGCAGTGGTACGACAACACAGCTGCTAATGCAAATAACCCTGATCCTGATCAGTGGGTAGTTGGCGGAAGTCGAACTGGTGACGAAATGTCCCACGCTTGGATTGCTGTAACTCACCTTGACGACGAAGGCTTTGATAAAATCGTTGTTGAACGTGAAGAAAATGAACAGCGTTCACTTGCTGGCTCTGACTAAACGCCAGAGTTGATAGCTTTAGAGAGGCCGGTTAGTTCGCTAACCGGCCTTTTTTTATGCCTCGAATAAACCAAAAACCACCACATTTCGAGAAAACCCTGCAATTGCCTAAACTCTTGCTGTTAAAGCCGTTAGTTTTTCAATACTCTTAAGCCTCGCAAAGTCCCTTGCTAGGAATGATGAATGAAAACCAGACGCGAAGTTTTACAGGGCATGATTGTCTCCATTGGCGGCGCATCAATGCTTACTGCCTGCGGAGGAGTTGCCTCCGTTATCCCTACTGATCAGCCTCAAGGCAGCCGCTTTTATAGCGCAGACGAGCTTGCTTTAGTCTCGCGTCTCGCTGATTTAATAATCCCTCGCACCGACACCCCCGGCGCTTTGGATGTAAATGTTCCCGGCTTTTTAGACAGCTTAATGGCTGATTGGGCAAATGCGGACACCCAACGAACTCATCACCAATACCTTAGCCAGATAACCTCAAATTTGAGCTCCAGCTTTGTCACCTTGCCTGATGGTGTGGCTATCCCGCTATTAGAGCAGTTCGATATAGCGGCCTATTCTGGCAGTGGCGACCACCGCGGCTATCGCGCTTTGAAGGGCCTGATAACTCAAGCTTATTTCGCATCCGAAGATGGCGCATTGCAAGAACAAGAATGGGTAGCAACCCCCGGCCGGTGGGACCCCTGCGTCGACATTGCACAAGAAGAGACCGCATAAGTAAGAATTAGAAGGAAAAATTAGGCAGTAAGAAATCAACTAAAAAGAATTTACCTTCTGAATTGTTGCTAGGTTCAGTGAAGCGCGTAAAAAATTAGAAAGTGGGAGAAGATATTTTGACAGATTTTGATGCAATAGTAGTGGGCTCAGGAATGAGCGGTGGCTGGAGCGCAAAAGAGCTCGCCGAACGCGGTCTAAAAGTATTGGTACTAGAGCGAGGCGGTGAAATAATACCGGAGCGGGATTTTACAGATCAGGTCCCCCCATGGAAGCAACCAAACCTTGACCGTATTGCCCAAGACGAAGTCTCCAAACACTATTACAAACAGTACCCAGGCGTCTCCTATGCGGTAAAAGAAACAACCAAGCACCTATGGGTAAAAGATGACGAACACCCTTATGAGGAAGCTGAGGGCACGAGATACGATTGGTTAAGGGGTTATCACACCGGCGGACGCTCTATAATGTGGGCACGCCAATCCTATCGACTAGGCCCGCAAGATTTTGAAGCCAACAAACTCGACGGCCACGGCGTTGATTGGCCCGTGCGCTACGAAGACATTAGCAAATGGTACGATCACGTGGAGACTTTCGCAGGCATCTCTGGCAGCCGAGACGGCTTAAGTCAACTGCCAGACGGCCAGTTTCAACCAGCTTTCGATCTCACCTGTGCCGAAAAAGAATTCAAAGCTCGAGTAGAGACCCAGTTTCCTGGTAGAAATGTCATCCCCGCACGGGTAGCTCACATTACCAAAGCCACTGATGAGCAGAAGTCATTAGGCAGAACCAACTGTCAAGTACGCAACCGCTGCCAACACGGCTGCACCTTTAAAGCCTATTTTTCATCCAACAATGCAACCCTGCCCGCGGCCATGCGCACGGACAACTGCACTGTAATCCACAATGCTATCGTCAAGTCAGTTGAATATGACGCGCAGACCAAACGTGTTACCGGCGTTAATGTAGTGGATTCCAAAACCAATGAGACGTTTTTTTACTCTTCCAAAATCATATTCTTAAATGCCTCGGCGATTGCCACGGCAATGATTTTAATGCAGTCGAAGTCGGAAGCTTTTCCCAATGGCTTAGCCAATAGCTCAGATCAAGTAGGCCGAAACTTAATGGATCATGTCAGCGGCGCTAATGCCAGCGGACTAATCAGCGGTTTCGAGAATAAGACCATTTTTGGTCGTCGCCCTGGAGGCATATACATTCCTCGCTACGCCAACATCACCGAGAACGACAAGCCCTATTTAAGAGGTTTTGGGTTTCAGGGCACAGCAGTGCCGGTCGGCAATGGCCGCGGCCAAATCGCAGGTATCGGCAAAGATTTCAAAGAATCTCATGGCACACCTGGGCCTTGGCAGGTTGGTATTTCTGCCTTTGGCGAACAGCTACCTAATTCAAATAACCGCGTTACATTGCATCCAAATAAAACAGACAAGTGGGGTAACCCAATTGCGGTGTTCAATGTTAAGTACAGCGACAACGAACACACCATGCTGCAAGAGGCCCGCAAAGACGCCATTGCTATGCTGGAAGCGGCTGGCTGCACCAATGTTAACGCAGCCCCGGTAGACTTAACCGCACCAGGCAATCGTATTCATGAAATGGGCAGTGCCAGAATGGGCCGAGACCCAGCCACCTCAGTTTTAAACGGCTGGAATCAGGCGCATGATATTCCTAATCTGTTTGTAACAGATGGCGCCTTCATGACATCGGCCGCCTGCCAAAACCCTTCGCTTTCCTATATGGCGTTTAGTGCTCGCGCTGCCAATTATGCAGCTGACTTGTTGGCAGCTGGAGATCTGTAGGTTAAATCTAACGGCCTTAGGCAATAGCGGAAAAGTCAGAAAAAAAGTATGAGTCCTAACTGGTTCTAGGAGTAGTTTCAGTCCTATCTCTGACAATTAGCTCTGTCAGTCAATGATTCGGCGTCGACATTCTTAAACTTTTTTGCATATCCATACCAATGCGAGATCGATTGCGCTCTGACTGATCCAGCGCACCGATGGCTGGCCCGCCTTGATTAAAAATTCCACCGCGCAGCGCTGACAATAGATAATCTTCTGATACTGCGATACCGTACTCTTTATCGGTGTAGGCCCGAACAGCTTCATCTAATGCCTGCGCACGATTCGCCAAGTTCGGATAAGCAATGATATTCGCGACGGCCACTTCTAACATATTCAAATTATCGATGATCACAGCGGCTGCCGGCGATTGGCTATAGAGTGATGGCGCAATAGCCGGCACAGTCGGCATTTCTGTTGGCGCAGGAAACATTGTCATGCCTGTTTCTGAACCTAGCTTGTTTCTATAGCGCTCAAGTGTTGTATCTATTTCATTGGCAAACTGCGGGTCTACCTGACCCAGCACAATCGCCTCTAATGAGGCCAGTTGCAGCCACTGATTGGACCACATAAGCGCACTGAATTTAGGAAAAGCAGCCTTTAAGCCGTTGGTATAATCACCGCTCAAATAAAGCGCGACCATTTTGGGCTCGCTAGCTACTGCTAACTCCTCATCACTTAGATAACGCTCCACTGCCTGGTCAACCTGTGCACGCTTGGCAACAATGGTGTTGCTCTGATCTGTAAAAATATCGTAAATTTCGCGCTCCAGCGCCCGCCCTCTGCCAATTACCGCCGCTGCTATTGGCGTTAATGCAGGCGACTTGGCAAAGGCAGAAGTTGCGTCTTCTAAACTGTGCACACGGCTTACATGCTGAGCCAGCTTAATCCGCGCCTGCGTCTCCAATGCAGCATAGGGACTATCCATCACGATCTGAGCATCACCATAGTTAAGGCCCGCATCGATCATATCGCCAATAGTCATATTGGCCATTGTATCTAGCGCAATGGCCAGCCGGTCTTGGGCAATTTTGGTGGAGGAGTCAGCGTTAATCTCAACCATCAGATCAAACAGCTGAGCTTGCGCCACATCAAAGGCATTGTAGAGCCGAGAAAGCTCTGGATATTCATTTTCTAGATTGCCCGCATGAGCTGTGCTCATAGCGCAGACAAGGCCAACCGCGGCAATGCTGGCGGTGTGCTTGGTGAAAATTTTGGGCAGATCGAACATGCTCGGGGTCCCCGAATTTGAATTTTTCGCAAAAGAGAATGGTATGGGCATGGCGCAGCAATGTCCACTTAAACCATGGCAATTAGCCACCGAGACGACGCTAAACCATTGAAACGCTGCAACAAATTGTAACTTAACGCGGCTTTGCCACAATAGAAGAAACAGACCGAACGTGGCCCTAGATCTGGGCTAGTGAATTCCTTAACTGCTCGATTTCTCGGTCACGAAATTTATAGTCACCCATACCTTCCAATGACATAGCTTTATCAAGAAAGCGCCTTGCAGCCTGATGCTCCGATTTAGCCAAATGTAACTGGGAAAAATTTAGAAAGCTTTCCCACTGGCCGAATTTAGCACCAGTTCGCTGAGAAATGTCCAAGGCTTCTCTTAGGTCAGCCATAGCGCAAGGGTAATTTTTCACTTTAATATAATAAGTCGCCCGCGCGTTGAGGCCCGTTGGAAGATAAAGCCAGTCGTCGGCACTTTTAAAAAGCTCTATTTGCTTATCAAGATTTACCTTAGCGTTCGTGTAATCACCACGGCGCAATAAGATTAGTCCTAATACCAGTAAATCGCTAGCAAGCAGCGATGTGCTATCGACAGTAATTTGCCAGGCTTTTTGTTTTCGCCAAGCAGCTGTCTTCAGCGCCCGATCTAACGCTGCATTACTGTTGCCTGTATCCAAGAGAAATTTGCAGTAGTAGGAGCTAACAGTTGGACAATGAACAGGGCAGCCAGGGTCCAATTTTGTGATGATTCCATCCGAAGCTTCAAAACGCTTTTTAGCAACTGACTCAAAGCCAAGTAAGTAATTGATGTATGCTAAAAAATTTTCATTCACGGCAGACAGAACTTCATTCTTCAAGCCAGAAACAATGTTTGAGAGACTATTTATCAGCTTTGTGGCTTCAGCTAAACGCCCAGCCACAATTAACATGGAAACCAATGGACCCGCTATATTAGTCGCCTCTTCATACTTTTTATTTTCTAAAAACCAACTTAGGCTAAAGTAACTAGGCTCTATGGCATCATCAATTCGACCTAGAAACATGAGGTTTATGGCAGCACTCACGATTAAATGAAATTTTGAAGCTTCTGACAATCCATAGTTGACGACAGACCACTCTTTAACAAAAAAAGACCGAATGCACGCTTGGTCGGCATAGTGCGATCCCTCAGCAAGGACTGAATATCCTTTTTTAATTTTATGAAAATAAACATCGAACGCATCTTCATAATAACCCGCCCTCGTACCATGAATAACCGCTCTAAACAGCGGCTCTAGCTCAACCATAGTTTTTGGATCGTCGACCGCAATACCTTGTAAAAAAGAGAAAATAGCATGATTTCCTTGCCTCCAAATCTCAGGAAAATCAGAGCTAAGTTTTTCTGCCATAAAATCTCTGACCAAAGGGTGACAATCTAGAACCAAGTAGCTGTTCTGGTACTCCTGCGTTATGACTCTGGAGTCACAAAGCAGCTTAATCGCGTAGAACCATTGTGCATCTGTGAAGTCAGAAAGCGCACCCGTCAGTCCGACTATATTAACCGACGCACACACCTTTTTAAGATTAAATAAAGAAACACCACGATCGAACATTGCAATCAAATACAGCAGCTCACATTCGATAGAGCCAGCAAACCAATCTAAATAGGCTTGCATCAAACCACGAGCGTGATCTCCTTGATTTTGATCATCTAAAAGTGAATTTAACTCACGGTATTTGCTGATACTTCCACGATGAACAACGGTAAGATAGCCTGCTAGAAGGGATAAACTAAGAGCATGACCAGAGTAATTTTTTGTGACTTTACGAAAATCCTCAGCACTGCCAAAAATGCCCATTGTCCGCAATAATAAAACACTCGATTCAACAGATAGGTGGCCAACATGCTTCGTTCGAACTCTACCATTCTCGAAGCTTGATAAATCAGCCACTCCTATTCGAGACGTTATCAAACAGAGACCCTGATTTTCAAAAGCCAACTCTTTAACCAGAAACGCAACAGCAGGGTTTTCTATCTGACCTGATTTCTTACCAGGAGGATGCTGCAATGGTTCGAGCCCATCAAGAATAAGAAGTGTTTTGCTAGCTCTTATAAGCTTCACTAGCCTACCTGCTTTCGCCCACGGGGTTCCTTCTACTGGGTCAGAGTCACCAAACCAGTTTAACGCATGTTCTATAAAGAAATCGCCAGACGACTTGATATCTGAAGAAGAGCCCTGCCAGTAAAATGACCATGCATATACTCTTTTGGCGCCTTGATAATTACACTTGGAGAGGTTAGCAAGCCACGCATTGACTAGGGCGCTTTTCCCTACACCGCCAAAGGCTAATAATTGAAAAATATTTACCTGCGAGCTTTGCCAAGCCTCATCAAGAATCGCAAGCTCTTTATCACGACCAAAAACCTGCGCATTAGTTATGGGTAAAAATGAGACCGACACGTCTTCTGGTTTTTTATAGCGGCTCTCTTCATCTCGGGCTATTTTTTTCTTAATCTCCTGTTCAAATTCTTCCAGGGGCATTGTCCACCACAGAAGCTTAATTGAAAATATTCTAGAAAGCGGTTCAACCTGACAATGAGGTATACGATCACCGAAAGTGGTCGCCGAGCCGTGAAGCCATTTACTTATGGACTGCTTAGATATGCCCAATCCGCGAGCTAAATCGGTGTGAGTTCTGTAGTCTGGGTTTATTCTAAGCCTGTAGAGTAGTTTTAGCTTTTCAGCCAACTGAGGGTGTTTTTTCATAGATCCTCTTTGGGATACTTAGTTTAAGAAAAAAACATCTAATTTAGAACGTATAGTACTTTAATCTACAAAAGAATAGATTCCCACGAATATTTTGTTTAGGTTCTTTAATCCTGATATTAATGAGGCCTAATTCTATTAGAGCCTATCTTAATCCTATAGTGGTCGTAGTTATCGGTTTTTGTAGTCAATTTCTTACACCTGCTCATATAAACAACTAGCAGCCGGTTTATGTAGCCCCAACCTTCTAGAACGATTAACCCAGCAAAGATTTGAAGCAACTAAGCTTAAAGCTAATAGGCTGATTTTCGATGAAGACTACAAGCTTCTTATGCAATTCCTGTTCGAGTCAGACATACTTATTTTTTCTTCGCGCAGGGATTAAGCGAGCAAGCCTCCTTGGCAAGCTGAAACCCTATTTTTAAACTCTTTAGTCTTTAGAGGATGCTCTTGCTGCGGCCAGGGAAAGTAATCCCATGAATATTCTGTTAAGAGATTTAAGTGGAGCAAGTGTCACCACTGGAACTCTGCGCACGAAAAGATGTAATCGGAACACGAAAATCCATAAAACAAAAAAACCAACAGATTGGAATAGTTTTACTAACACAGAAACGTGTCGGCGCGGGCGACCGATATGATCGCGATAGAGAGGCCCAGTTTGGATCGCTTAGAACGCCATAGCGCCGCACCTTAACTTCGTCTCCTACAAACACATAATCTATTCGGTCGGTGATTTCCTCAAACTCCACGATGAAACCTCCAGAGGTTGCAACGGCAGGTAAATCATTGTCACGGCCCACACCATACCAAGTATGATCAGGCAGCAGGATTTCAAGCTCAGGCAATTTACCTCATAGTACTTCCTGCATGCCGACAAGATCCGCACCCTGAAAATTTACCCTACTGGCAACCATCTCTTTGCGGTTAGGCCAAGCGTAGTCTCCATCGTCAGGATTGTTATAACGAATGTTAAAGCTTATTGCCTTAACTTTACCGGCTAGGCATTGAACCAAGGGCGCTTAGTTCAGCAGCACTGCAGACATGAGAAATCATCGAGCAAACCCCAATAAATAATAGCTGGGTAATTTCCAACCTTCTGAGCCTGGCATTTTGATTGAATTGAGATTAAACCTATGGGCTTGAGCTAATAACTTTAAGTTGCTCACTTAAGTAAAAAACTTAAATGAGCGACTTAGATAAAGCGCTGAGGCGAATTTAGCAAAAACTAACGTATACCCCCAGGCCAAGACAGTAATATTGCCAATCTAGGCTCACCGCCTATATAGGGCTAAGCAACTCTCCCTTTAATCTAATTACTACCAGCGACGATCGATAAGTTTTGGCCACTCAAATCCTGCAGATTTAATAGCGTCTCAATGCATGCCTGAGCGGCTTCGGCTCCCTTTTTATAGAAATGCTGACTAAAGAAGGCGATGTGATCTTCGGTTTCTTGAAAATGGTGAGGAGTTAAAACAAGCGACAGTATTGGTATTTCTGCCGCTAATTGAACCTGCATCATTGCATTGAGCACCGTTTTAGCTACGAAGTCGTGACGGTATATACCTCCGTCGACTATAAGGCCGGCGGCGACAATAATGGAGTACTTGTTTGTCTTGGCGAGCAGCTGTGCTTGTAACGGAATTTCTAAACTTCCCGGCACGTGAAATCTATCAATTTGATCTCTAATAATATTTCCATTAGCCAATCCAAACTCGAAACCATGGTAACTTTCTTCCACGATGTCTGGGTGCCAAGAGGCTTGGATAAAGGCAATTTTTGGTGTTTGTGTCTGATTCATAGCGAAACCCTAAACAATAAACAAGCTAGAATCAGGGCGCATAGAATTACATAGCCGACGAAAAGCTATGTTTTTCCATTCTCTATCATCCGGACTATGACCGTCGGCTTCGGATTTTAACCGAATCTGCTGACCCTGATTGTTAGTCAGGCGCTCGCGGGCTTTGTGTAGATGCACTGCTTAGAAGCTGCTCTACAAATTACCGCCGGTGGGGAATCTCGCCCCGCCCCGAGAACGTAGCTAAGCAAGTCACTTAACTTATCTCAAATTATAAAGAAAATTTAGAATAAGCCAAGCATTCCATGTCATATCAACTTGAAGATGTGCCTTTAAGAGGTGCCTTTACAATTTAATTCAGCGGTTAGATTCAATAGCCCGGCTGCACAAGCCTCTGGCTCTCCAGCCCATTAACTTATATGCTTTGGCAGCCTATTCATTGATAAAACATTAGAGTCCTGTGAAATCTTTAGCTAAAAAATTAGTAGCCCCCCAATTGGCGGATTTAGAGCCTTACCAGTCTGCAAGACGTATCGGCGGGAAAGGCCAGGTTTACCTCAACGCCAATGAATTGCCTTTTACACCCTACGGCATGCCAATCGGTGAATCTTGGCAGCGCTACCCTGATTTTTTACCTCAGGAACTAGCTAAATACTATGCCGACTATTTAAAAATAGATGACTCTAAAGTCGTTGCGGTACGCGGTGCAGATGAAGGCATCGACTTACTGATTCGTACATTTTGTCAGCCTGGGATTGATGCAATTCGCATTCAAACCCCTACCTATTCCATGTATGAGTTTGTTGCCAATGCGCACCACGTAGCCGTTGAATCTATCCCTTTGGCGTCGGACTTTAGCCTTGAGGTGGAGGCAAATCTAAAGCCCCAACAAAACCTCAAAATCATTTTTTTCTGTAACCCAAATAACCCAACCGGCAACTTATTGTCGGCAACCGACATCCTTAGCATCGCAAAGCAGCACCAAGAAGATGCCCTGATTGTCGTCGACGAAGCCTACAGCGAATTTTGCCCCGACCAATCTTTGGTAAGTGAGATAGCTAAACATCCTAACCTTGTTATTTTGCGGACGCTGTCCAAGGCTTTTGGTCTTGCTGCCATAAGGCTCGGCTTTATTGTTGCAGATAAACCGATTCTTGAATATGTGAGAACGCTTATCGCGCCCTACCCTATTCCAGATCCTAGCGCGCGGATAGGCATTGAAGCTCTCTCAGTCGATGGCCTCAAATTCATGGCCGCGCAGCGTGACACAAGCCTTACATTGAAGAAGAAATATATGGAGATAATGGCAGTCTTGCCCATGGTTGAGCATGTCTACGCGAGTCACGCTAACTTTTTTTTAGTTCGTTTTCAGGACAGCAAAAAGGTTTTTGATTGGCTTTGCCAGCACGGCATCATCTTGCGAGATCAAAATCGGGTTAATGGTTTGAAAAACCACCTGCGCATTAGCATCGGGGCTGAGCAAGAGATGGACACATTGATTAACTGCCTTAAGGAGTTTTCTGAGTGAGCCCAAACACAAGCAAACATAGTTCTAAAACTTGGGCATTGTTTTTACTGCCCTCACTTATCGGCACCTTGTTTTTCCTCACGCCTTTTTCTGTTGATGGTCAAATAACTGTTGGCATGGCCTATGTGGGCGATCTCTTTATCGATAACTGGAAGCCTCAGCTTTCCCAGTTTGCAGGTTTTCTAATTGCAGTCTCAACCGCCTTTAGCATCGCTTTTAAATTCAGTCATAAACTCAGCAACCGGCTGCCAGCACTTGCCGGGCATCTTACTCTGCACCCTATCTGGTTCCCCTTGCGCGCGTTCGGGTTTATTGCAGCAATGGCCTACCTATTCCAAGTAGGCCCTGACTGGCTGATAGGCGATAACACCAGTGGCACCACCCTTGGCAATTTGATTCCTATCACTATGACCTATTTTGGCATTGCTACCTTGTTTCTGCCTTTGCTTGTGGATTTCGGCTTAATGGAAATGGTCGGGGTGCTAATGAGCAAACTGTTCACACGGCTTTTCAATTTGCCGGGGCGCAGCGCTATTGATGCCATTGCCTCTTGGATGGGGTCTGGGCCGGTCGGTGTCTTTATTACTACACAGCAATACGAAAGGGGGTTCTACACCGCTAGGGAGGCCGCTGTAATTTGCACCAACTTCTCAATAGTATCAGTGTCGTTTTCTCTGCTCGTTATCAACGTGATAGGCTTGGGTCATGTTTTTGTGCCTTACTACCTCACAGTAATTGGCATCGGTTTTGTCGCGGCGCTTATCACCCCCAGATTGCCACCTCTAAATCGAATTCATAATGACTATATTGAAGAGTTGGCGGGCGAAGCTAAAAGAGATCTCGATACCAGCAATGGCTTGTTTAAGGTGGCTCTCGATGAGGCATTAAACCGCGCCAGCAATGCCCCAACATTGAAACAACTTTTCTCTCGAGTTGGCCGCAACATTACCGAGCTTTGGCTTAGCATCGTGCCTGTCGTCATGGGCATCGGCACGCTCGCGTTAATTCTCGCCGAGTACACACCACTTTTTACGATCCTAGGTTATCCGCTTGCGCCAATCCTCAACCTATTTGGCTTAGAGGAAGCGGCTAAAGCTGCACCGCTTATCCTAGTTGGCTTTACTGATATGTTTCTGCCCGCCTTGATCGGCGCCTCAATAGAAAGTGAGTTGACTCGATTTGTAGTAGCCACAGTTTCTGTGTGTCAATTAATTTACATGTCCGAGGTGGGTGCCATTGTTGTAAAGTCCAGAATTCCACTTGGGTTTCTGGATATGGCAATGATCTTTCTGCTGCGCACTGCCATCGCTTTGCCATTAGCAGTGTTGGCCGGCAATTTTATTATTTGAACTGAGCTTGCCCTGCGGCCACCCCCTAGCTGGGGGCGGCCAAAACAACTCTCTCACTTAACTCTTTTACGTTACTCTCTAATGTAGCGGTCTCGCTTGCCTACTGCTCACTCGAATAAGCCACTCTACTCATGCCGCTGCGACCGCAGGAGTTAAAACCTAGCTGCATTTCTCCAAGACTAAAGAACCAATAGAATAGCCAGCGCCGAATGAGCAGATAACACCTTTGTCACCAACGGCCAGATCTTCATGATTAAGGCAGAAGGCAATAATCGAGCCGGCAGAGGCCGTATTAGCAAAAGTATCTAAAACCGTTGGCGACTCATCTTGACTTGCATCACGTCCAAGCACTCGCCGAATGATGAGTTGATTCATATTTAGATTAGCCTGATGTAACCACCAGCGCCTAATGTCAGTAGTGACAAGACCCACTTTTTCAATTTGATCTTGTAAATGTGCTGCTGCCATCGGGCACACTTCTTTAAAAACGCTTCTGCCGTTCTGGTGAAACAAATTTTCATCCATGAAAGGATCAATATCTTCGGCACGCGAAACATAACCAAAGTTAGACCGAATATTGTTTGAAAAAACGGTCTGTGATTTGGTCCCAAGAATTTTAAATTGGTTGGCTGCGGTCGCAGTGTCTTTGGGCTCTATAATCACAGCGGTGCTGACATCACCAAAAATAAAGTGGCTGTCCCGGTCGCGATAGTTTATCTGTGGTGAGGTGAGTTCCGGACTAATAACCAAAACGGCTTTAGCAGATCCTGCGGCAACCGCATCATGAGCCCGCTGCAATGCGAAAGTCGCAGCAGAACAGGCAACTAACATATCAAAGCCAGTCCCTTTTATACCCAACGCGCCCTGTACCTCAATCGCAATAGCTGGGTAAGACCGTTCTGTATAAGCACAGGAGACAATTACCATATCTATATCATCAGCGGTTTTGCCCGCTGACTCCATAGCAAGTTTCGCTGCATGCAGCGCCATTTCGCCTTGATGGGACAACTCATCTTCGCCGCGCCGCTCAATCTTTGGTCGCATGCGAGTTATATCCAATATTCCTTCTTTTCTATAGGCATAGCGGCTTTTGATGCCGGAAGCTTTTTCAATAAATTCCGCGCTAGAGAAGGGCTTCGGCTGAATCTCACCAGCGTCTATAGCAGCCTGGTTGGTTGCGTTGTCCGATGCTGCCCACGCGTTATAGCTTTCCACCAATTCTTCATTTGAAATCGAGTGGCCCGGCTTCCACAATCCTACGCCACTGATAACTACTTCGTTCATGTCATGATTGCCTGTATTTGAAAAAATTATTGTCATTGTTGCGCCGAATTTAAACCAGCGCTCGCAATAAGCTTAGCGTGTTTGCTGCAAAATAAAACGTCGCGTGTCTTCTAACAACCGAACACGTGAAGGCTCGTTCACGTACATCATATGGCCTCCCTCATAATATTCAAATTGCACCCGATCAGGCCTTATATCATGGCGATTCAGCGTGTACTCAGCATCAAAAAATGGAGTAACCATGTCGTAGTAGCCAGAGGCTACCAACACTTTGAGGGCTGGATTAATTCTCAGAGCCTTCGACAAATCATGAGCCGTATTCACATAGGCGGGCTCCCAAGATTTACCATCAGCTACCGTGCGCCAGCGCCAGTTGGGGCCTATGTCAGAATCCGATGGATCCATGTAGAGCCGATCCCAACTTACCTCTAAATCACTGGCAATGTAAGTCATTAATGCCGCGCGATAGGCGCCGGAAATACTATCACTGGCTGCGTCTCTAGCCGTATTGGATGCAACGTCATCTATTTCGTCCGCTGTGTAGCGCGCGTCTAACGAGCCTACTGCCAACCCTTGATCTCGAAGCAGTTCTTTTTTGAAACGGTCGCCTCGCACTCGCAAATTAACACGCTCAATATATTCAGAGCTCAGGCCAGTAAAATAAGCAAGACGATCTCTCACCTGATCAAATTCTTGTTGGCTAATAGTAGAACCTTTGAACAGCGCAGGCAGATATTCTTCGATGGCAAATTCTCGAGCCGCCTGAACAAAGCTGGGCAAATCTACAGGGACTGGCGTCACTTTATTATGATAAAGCGCGGTTGCAGCCATAGTAGGCACATAGGTAATATGTGAAATAATGTTGTCTCGAATATAAGGAGTCGAACCTTGATAGTCCAACGCTTGCGACACAAACACAATACCGTTAAGACTTATGGACAAGTCGCCCTCTAGCTTGCGGGCAACTAATGCCGCTCGCGTCGTTCCAAAACTTTCACCCAAAAGAAACTTTGGTGAATTCCAGCGTTTGTTATCAGTGATCCAAGTTCTAATAAACTCAGCCATTGAATCGGCGTCTTCATTAAGGCCCCAAAATTCTTTACCTTCGTGGGAACCCAGCGCGCGCGAATAACCAGTGCCCACAGGGTCAATGAAGACTAGATCTGACACATCGAGAATGGTCTCAGGAGCATCGGCTATAGGGTATGGCGGCAGGCCCGCATGCTCAGCATCTGAAGGCACAACAATACGTTTTGGCCCATAGCCGCCCATATGCAGCCAAGTTGAAGCTGACCCCGGGCCTCCATTCCAAATAAAGGTAACGGGTCTGGATTCCCCTGAATCAGTATTCTGTTTGATATAGCTGAAGGTGAAAATACTGGCTTTGGGCTCTCCTGCTTTATCGTTAAGATAAGTCTCTCCGGCAATCGCCAAATAGTCTATCCTTGCGCCGTTAAATCTAGCGCTATGTTCACTAACAAACCTCGTTGGTTCGGGTATGTCGACAATCTCTTCGGAGCTCTCAGCGCTTACCGCAGCGTTTGCTATTAATAAAGTGATTAATGTTAGTGCTGATTTAGCATGTGGGCTCATTTTTAAATCCTAAAGATTGAATACTATATTTAAATTTTAAGCGTTAAACATCAAAGCTAGCACAAAAAAATACTGCTAACTTCGACATTCTTATCAAACTACTTTCAACCTATTTCCATTCGGAGGCAGGCTCATCTGGGTCTGATTCTAGAAACCGAATTAGATCGGTATGAAATTGATCGGGTATTTCTATTTGCGGGGCATGACCGATTCCCGGATAAAGAAGAATGGTAGAGTTTTGCAATTCACTATCGACATGTCTAGCCAAAACCGGAAAATCAGCCACTAAGCCATCTTCTTCACCTGCTAAAATAAGCGCTTTGGAGTCTATATGCTGCCAATCATAGACGACCGGATCTTCGTATAACATCTGACCTTGCAGTCTGCGAACCATTGCAAGCCGCGGCCATTCACCACTCATAGTTTGACCAAATTGACGTCTGACGAATTCTAGGTGCGCAGGTGGCCAATCTTGAGGGAAGTAGCGTCGATGACCTCGCAGAATTGACTGATACGTGGCAACACCAAGCTCATTAGCGTACGGATCAATCCACGTGCGGCTTTGACGCTGATCAGTTAAGCCAATCTGATTCACCAACACTAAATGAGTGGTGACGTCGGGATATAACATGGCAAATCGGCTGGCAGTCATACCTCCCATAGAATGCCCAACAATAGCGGCTTCACTAATCCCCAATTCGTCTAAAAGCGACTTCATGTTGGCAGCGACAAAATTGAAGTTATAAGGAATGATGGGCTTTGACGACTTGCCGTAACCAATTCTGTCGACCGCAATAACACGAAAGCCCGCTGCACTTAAAGCCTTTAGGGTAGGCGTGTAAGCCTCAGAGTAAAAATTCATCCCATGCTGCCAGAAAATAGTTTGGCCATTGTTGCGCCCAGTCGGCGCGACATCCATATACGCCATGCGCATATCTTGTCCATAGCGCTTCAGGCTCAAAAATTGAACGGGATAAGGATAAGGGATTTCTTCAAAATTGGCTGAAACTGCACCCCACTGTGCGGGGGCCTCGGCTGGCGGTTCGGTCGGCCATTCAGCTTGACCGAAAGCCGCAGCGTGGATAAAGCCCAACGCTAGGGCTATTTGCAGAACTAATAATCGTGAAACCTTCATCGCCGTCACCTCCATAAACTTGATCTAAAGAAAATCAGAGGCTGAATAGTACCTAACAAGTGCACTAAAAACACTAGAGAGCGCTTTTAGTGTGCAAGAGTTCGAAATTCGCCACAATTAAAACCGCTAGAGCCGAAAAAGCCCCTGCTTCAAATCTAAAACAGGGGCTTTGATTGCTCGGCTATTCGCCTAAGTTATTAGCGTATGCGTCTAGCGATTTCATCCACTATAACCGCCAGTTCAGTGAAGCGCTTACGAGTCGCTCCCTGCTTTTGGTTACTTTCTTCCTCAAGGCTTATCGCCAAAGATTGTAGGCTGCGAGAAGTTCGTCGATCGTTATTGTCAGACTCTATTAGCTCTTCAGCACGGTCTAAGGCTGCGCTTAACTCCTCTAGCTGAGACTGCTCGATAACTTCACTTCTCACCAGCTGATCGATGTAAGCTCTAGCTACCACAGGCTCAGCAGGCCATTTATGACGAGCCTGTTGTTGGGCGTTAACTACATCACCGGCTGAGCGCAAAGACGCCGCCGCTATTTCGTTTTCCGTCAAATAGTCTGAGGGCGATAGCGCGAAAACATCAAGACCGCGTGCGATCTCAGTTCCATAAATCAAACCATCAAACCAATAAGCCGACCAGTAGCCGCCGGTGATTAACTCTTCCGCATCCACCGGCCCCCTATCGAAGAACGCAATCTCGGTAGGATTTGTTGAATCAGTAAAATCAATAACCGAAATCCCGCCTTGGTACCAAGCCTGAACGAAGATATCTCTTCCTGGTACTGGAATTAAGGAACCGTTATGAGCGACACAGTTTTCAGTGTCTGTCTGCGGCGCTGGCATTTTGTAATGGCTGCGGAACTGCATCTTATTATCAACGATGTCATAAAATGCGTCTGCGCCCCAATCTATAGGGTCGGACGCGCGGCAGCGAGGTCGTGACCCGCCACCCCATTCATCAGTAAACAAGACTTTAGTACCGTCATTATTAAAAGTGGCCGAGTGCCAGTAGGCAAACCCAGAATCGATCACCTCATCGATGCGCACAGGATTAGCGGGATCGGAAATATCTAAAAGAATACCGTTACCCGAACAAGCACCTGCCGCTAAACCAATTTCTGGGTAAGCAGTAATATCATGGCACTGGTTTGTCATCCGAGTGTCCTGAGTCCCAGGCCCGTGATCGCCCCCTTCCCATAGCCCTGCAAGCACACCTGATTCTGGATCGGAAAAAATAAAAGGCCTGCCTACAACCCTCGCCTGGGATGGGTTATTAAGAGGTATTTGAATTACATCGATTCTAAATAGAGCCGAGTCTTGATCTTTGAACGGAGACTCATCAGAGCAGCCTTCCAATTCTTCTCCAGGACGAACGCTGCTGGTGCCAGATCCATAAACATAGATATTGCCATCATCGTCGGGGTCAGTTACCACTGTATGAGTATGAGAACCGCGGCAAGTTTGAACCGCACCCACCTGAACCGGCATTCTAAAATCGCTTACATCGAACAAGCGAATGCCACGAAATCGTTCTTCGCTCTCAGGCTCTGCTACACCCTGTAACCCGCAGTCCAAGCGGCCACGAGTTTGTTCCACTGACATGATCAGCAAGTCACCGATAATGGACACATCGCCTTGCCCGCCAGGACACACCACGGAGCTAAGTAATTCAGGTATCTGCGGGTTACTAATATCATACGCGTTAAAGCCGTGATAATTGCCCACAACCAAAACGTCGTCAGCAAACAATAAGTCGGTATTAGCAAAGTTCAACAGACCACCGCGAGGCTCAGTGTTCTCGTCATCTATAGCTTCTGCCGCAGGCGTTTCAACAAGATTGCTATTCGCTTCCTGTCCGACCGTTTCTTCGTCACTGTCACCGCTCTCACTCCCTGCGTCTGGGTCGGGTTCTAATGTTTCAGTTTTTTCTGGCTCTGGCGGCATGGGCAACCCAGAAGGATTCGCGGGATCAAAAAAACCATCAGGTTTTGGCAGCGCAGCAAGCAGCTGCATATTCAATGAGGCTTCGCCGGCATCTCTAAAGCCTGCTCTCAAATTAACTCGCGGATCAGGGGAAAAACCTGCCAGCATAGAATTCATGCGGTCAATTTCGCTGGTTTGATCGGCGGTCACGTCGCTGGTGAATTCAAAAAGCACTGAATCTTGAGCAGAACCCCGTTGAGCCAACAAATCTTCAACCATAGTTAAAGCACCTTTATGATGCTTTACCATTAGCTGAAGAAACATCGTATCAAAGGCAGCGCCTTGCAAGGTCGCCAACTTGGCCATTTCGTCCAAGCTAGCCATGCCCGGCATCATTTCACCGTCAGCCATGTTGTGAGAATCCATGGCGGGGACCATCAGGTCGCGAGCTTTTAGCCAGTCCTGCATCATATCAATCTCATCTTCTTGAGATAAAGAGATGCGCCGAGCCATTAGTTTCATTGTATCCCGATTTGTGCGGCCATCTACCAAAATGCTCATATCAAGAGCTTGGCTGTGGTGGGAAATCATGCCCTGCATAAACTTCACATCACCGTCAGAGAACTGAATACCTGCCAGATCTGAAGCTTCCTGCGCAGTAATCTGACGGCTGGGCTGCCCGGGCGCACCCGGCTGGATAATAGGCACTTGGGCGCTGGCATGAAAGGATAAAATTAGCGCGCCAGCCACGATTATATAAGGGCGACTAAAAAATTTAGCGACTCTAAAAAATTGAAACAACATAGTTTTCTCCGAACAAGA
Organism: Pseudohongiellaceae bacterium; assembly: GCA_047617605.1. Taxonomy (GTDB): domain Bacteria; phylum Pseudomonadota; class Gammaproteobacteria; order Pseudomonadales; family Pseudohongiellaceae; genus UBA9145. Next base: position 43,282 of record JBLGBJ010000012.1, read on the forward strand.
TAGGCGTTGAGCTTATACTTAAAGACTATAATTTATCTTAGATGAAGTCTATCTATTGCATCGTTTCTGCTTAATTCTAATAGCCGCACACTCTGTCTGGAGATAGCCCACGCAATTTTTCGATGCCGTCGCTTTTTTATTGCAGCTGCCATCTTTTACACCGCGTCTGAAATTTCCGTGCTTTCTTGCGTAAGTCTGGCTATGGCTATAAAAAGAATTTACTTGCACAAATGTCGGGCGCCTTGCTTATCTTCTCTTGCTAAGCAGTGTTTTGTCTTTCCTCATAAGCCTTTCTAGATCTTATCTCTATTAACAATGGAGCGCACCGGCCGGTCTTAAGATGCCTTGTCTTCGGGCTATGTAATTATTAGTCTAGCGCTTTATCCCTATCCCGGGTTTGAATTAGATGACAGATAGCCGTCTTCATCAAATCAATCTAACAGCAATGTGTTTTTTGATGACTAAAACAGCGCTTATAATAGTCTTTTGGGAAACTGGCACGTCCTATTTTACGGTTTTCACTCTTGCTATAGCTACCCTACGAACCGACTATGGCTTTGAGTTTACAAACAAAAGATGGAGAGAGAACATCCGGTTTCACTGTATCCAAGGTCTCGTAGATTATGTTCTTGCCTCAATGCAAAACCCGTGTAAATCCGCATCGCCAATTTCGTTCGAAAATACCAGCGCTCGATACTCAATGGGCTTTAACTATAAAGTCTCTTTGTATTGCGCGGACCCACACAATAAAAGTCTAGAAAATAATCCATCAATTACAGAGGCAGAGGCAACAAATTTCGCGGCAGATAAGCAAACTATCGGCGCTACAACAAGACACTACTGGACCCAAGCTTCGCAGCAAATTATCAATTATGGCGTGGCTAAATCCTTCGGTAATCAACCAAGCCAAAATTGACAAATATCTAAAGCATAAAATTTTACACTGACTCGCCATTCGTCACAGTGAGAATCCTGAAACGTTAATGTGTTTTTCACCGCGCAAAAGCGTAGTGCACGCCGATGATTTGACCGCTATTAGCCTGTTATGTGAAATTTGTGAGGATAGTGTGGGTAAAGAATGCAATTACTTCATACATAAGGTGTCACCCGAAGAAGAGAACTACTACGGTATTTAGCCCAAAGCTGGTAAATGGCCAAAAGACGTGCGCTCGATTGGGTTTAGCGTTTGCCGATAACCTTAACTTCTACTTGTCTGGAATACAGCTAAGTAGACGTCCTGTGCGATGTACGAATCAATGTGCTATTTAAAATAGGAACAGCAGTAATCGGTAGGTTCCAAAACTTTAATATCAAAAGCCGTTTTAGCAGCCACCTCGAATTCACCTCCAGCTTCAACAGCCAACCATTCGGTCTGCCCGGGCAAAAGAACTTGAACTTTTCCGGCCTGAATCTCCATTAGCTCTCTCTGAACAGTATCGAATCGATACTCGCCAGGCAACATAACGCCCAAGGTCTTTTTTTCTCCGCTAGCAAGGGTAAGCGTGCGACTGGAAACCTTACCTTCAAAATAAAAATTGGCGAGAGCGCCGACATCAACATTCGTGAACGATTTCATCGCTAGTTCCCTTAGCTTTTTAAGCTTTTTTAAATTTTACCGCAGTGTGCGCTGAGACCTACTCGTATAGAATTTTTTGTCTGAGATTGTTTATCGAACATTGCTTGAATCATTTTTGGCACTTCAAAAACATCATAGGGTTTAGGGATGAAGGCGACATTATTCAACCCCTTGGTATTAGCTGCAATAGCTTCACCTTTATCCTGATAACCCGTCGCCAGCACAACCAGTGTGTTCGGCTTTTCTTCCAACACCCATTTTGTCAATTGAGCTCCAGTTTCGCCCCCAGGCAATATCAAATCACTGAAAACCAAATCAATTTCTGGATGTTTAGCAAACAGTTCTTTCCCTGTTTTCACATCAGAAGCCTCGAGAACGTTGTAGCCTTCGCCAGCAAACATCTCGACAGCCAAATCCCGCACAATGAGATCGTCTTCTACAATCAACACAGTGTGACCAGAGTTATTAACGGAGTCGTTCATAATTTAATATCTACATTTCTCAGTTGGGAAAACTTACAGTGTATAGAAGGAGGAAACAAGCCGATTTAACAGTCTTTGTATGCCAGAATCGCTAGTTATTAGCCCCTTAGCGCTAGATTAAAGAGGCACTGGCATAATTGCAGCTATATACTGTTCATTAGACATAATTAAGCAGTTGTAGTGTCGGCATAATCAGTGCAGGATAATTCTCACAGCTATCGTCCCAGATCTAGGATCTTATCCCCGCTAAAAGTCTAAATTGGAGGTGCTCGTAATAGATTCTGATATTCCATTTACTGCGCATGTATCGCTTCGCAGAGAGCAAATAAAGCTACTATTGCGTCAGCTACATCTAGTTTACTTAGCTGATCTGGTCGCCGGGTTATTTCTTTTCTTGATCCTTGCCCCGAAGTCGTCGCCGAGCTTTGCCTATCCTTGGCTCGCTGCGTTACTGGGAACTACCGCTGTGCGTGCCGTTTTAGCCAACTACTTCGATTTTGAAAAAAACGATCAATTTGACATAGACACAGGCTCGAATTTTCTCTACGGCGCAGCCGCTGTGTCTGGGCTGGTTTGGGGAAATTCATGGGTTCTACTTCCCGATAGTCCTAGCCTTATTGAAATTTCGACTGTTGGCCTTTGGCTTGCGGGCATCCTTGCAGGCGCAGCAACAACGCTAACCATTATCCGGCCCCTGTTCCTGAGCTTTGCTGTTCCAGCTTGTTTGTCTTTTGTTGTTTATAATTTCCTTAGGACCACTGAAGATACTTTGATATTGTTTGGCGGCGTCCTAATGTATGTTGCCTTTATAACTCCTATCGCCATTCGAGTAGGCAAAAATTTTAATCGCACCATTAATCTTCAGATAAGAAATAACGCGTTACAGGAATCGCTGTTTAACCAGGCTAGCCGCCTGCACTCGAAAGAAAAAGAGCTAGCCGAAGAGAAGCGCCAAACCCAGCAACTGCTTATTCGACAAAAAAATAACGACGAGCAGTTAGAATCTGCAGCGCAGGATAGACTACTCCTATTAGACGCGGTGGGTGATGGAATATTTGGCGTCAGTAACCGAGGAAATATTACCTTTATTAATACTCGCGCTCTGACTATGCTAAGTCTGAAAGAGAGTGACCTACTTCACCAAAGTGCACTTCGACTCATCAGCTCCTCAAGCAGAGAATCGGCAGCGAATGTAGAAGCGCGCAAAGCAATCACACTGTGTTTTGAAAAAGGCGTCCCTGTGCTAAACATGAAAGGGTATCTTGCCGGCCTAGATGGCGCTGAACTGCCTGTCCGGTTTTCATGCACGCCAGTACTTAAGAACAAAGCCGTAGTTGGTTCGGTGGTAAGTTTCGTAGACGTTACCAAACAAAAAGAAATGGAATCAATGCTGCTGCAATCTCAAAAGATGGAGGCTGTAGGGCGACTCACCGGCGGCGTATCTCATGACTTCAACAACCTGCTCACGGTGATAATGGGGAATTTACAATTCCTGCGGAAGCGCTTAGGTCACGATGAAAAAGCAAGAGCCTTAGCTGATAAAGTCATGAAAGCCGCGAAGAATGGCGCTGACCTAAATAATCGACTCTTGAGCTTCTCTAGAGAGCAGCCTTTAAAATCAGACGTGTTTTATATAGGCGATTTTATTTCTGATATGCATGAATTTCTCGGTCGTTTACTTGGGGAAAACATCGTTCTGTGCTTAGAGCTACAAGAAGATGACAAGGTTGTCTCTATGGACAAAACGCAGCTCCAGAACGCTATATTAAACTTAGGCGTCAATGCTAAAGATGCAATGCCAAACGGCGGCACCTTCACAATATCTCTGCAGAGCACATGGTTAGATACGTCGTTCAGTAAAACCGATCAGAATCCTAGTTCGAGCGAATTCATAGAAATCAAATTTGCCGACACTGGCACTGGCATACAATTTAATATTCAAAAACTGATATTTGAACCCTTCTTTACCACCAAGGATCACAACCAAGGCACAGGGCTGGGACTCAGTACCGTTTATGGATTTATTCGTCAATCCGGAGGAAACATCACATTAGTCAGCGAAGAAGGCGCTGGCGCTACCTTCATTTTCTACCTGCCCGTTTCTCATGAAACCCCATCTACTGTGAAAGCTGACGATACCTCAGAAGAAGCATTTGATGCCCGCGGCTTAGTCTTAGTAGTCGAAGATGATAACAATGTCCGAGAGATTGCGGTGGAGTCTTTAGAGAGCTCCGGTTTTACGGTAATTAGTGCCGCAAACGCCGACGAAGGCTTAGCGCTGACCAGGTCTCACGACGAGATAAAATTGGTGTTCAGCGATGTAATTATGCCCGGCGGAATGAGCGGTATCGATATGGCAGAAAAAATCTTAGGTGATAGACCGATGTTGCCGATTCTGCTCGCTACAGGATACACTGAACAATCTAGCAAAGACCGCCTACTAGATAATGACAATGTAGTTATCATTTCTAAACCCTACGATATCCAGACGCTTCCGAGCCTTGTCTCATCGATGATCACTACTGCCTCAAATCGTAGCGTAACCAACATAAATTAGCGTCTATTAGAGTTGTAATATTGATCAGTGCACAGAGCTTCATAGTAGAGACTGCGGCCGCATGATCTCTCAGCTGGATACTGCCACGCGCTATTTACTTACTAGTTTATCGCCACATGTTGTCGTATTTTTGTGCGCCGAGCCTATTCAGGGAATTTTTAATATATTCCTATGTCTTATTTTGGTGCCGCTAATTGTCCATGCTCTACTTGTAGCTCACAATCACTTGGCCGATGAGCGCAACAACTTACTAATCAGCGCCATCAAAAACAAACACGAAGCTGTTTATCTTACGAAGTATTTTAGCTCTCTTTTGTTTAGATGACAGCCCACAGAATAGCGCCGTAAAGAGAGCAAAAAAATGACCCCAGTGATCAATGCGCTTAAAGATCAAGCTCTCTTTCTCAAACACAACTTTAAATCACCTGCTATTGCATAGCTGCGAACAGAGCATGTAAATATCGAAAATGATATTTGAGAATTGATCCAAGATATAGAAATATCCATTGCCGAGTAAAATAAATTTTTAAGCGAGCTTGCTTTAATCTAAGTCCAATCGAAGCGGCACTTAAGAGTTTGTGTTCATACTAGCTCTTGGGGGGCATTTGACATTTAATACGTTCCTGTCAGATCACTCGTGCCTTGTGCTGGCTTAGCTCTTTCCCCTCTTTCAGCAGAAAACTCACTAAATATGACCCCGCAGCCTGAACCATAGACCCAGCGCCGTAAAACCAAGCTTCCCTGCCCACATAAATGCATATAAACACTCCGCGTTATAGCTAATAAAACAGAGGAACCCTCTTAGCTGTCTTATACTTAAGGTGAATAGCAGTCACTGGAATTAGCGCGAACTCAAGCTTATGAATATCAGACAACCACAACGAAGTAACTCTCAAGGCGCTAGTTCTCAAGGTATCAGCTCAGATGATCACGAGCAGGAAATTTGGCGGGATAAGTATTTCTCAACATTGGATGAGCTTGAGAATGAGCAATCAACTGCCAATGCAGCTATCGACGTGCTCAGACGCGGTTTGCTGAGCGTCAGCTTAGCAGGAGATGGCTTGGATGCCGATCTCGACGAAAAATTGACCGAACTGCGTGGCCAATTAAAAACAGCTCAAGACTATTCCTCTCTTTCAAAACTGCTGCAAAATATTGAATCAGACCTTATTCGGCTTGATACCCAGAAGCTAGAGAATACCCGAACTCAAAAAACTCATACTGGCGAAGCGCTGTCCTTACTACTTACGTCCTCTATTGATGCTGAAATAAAGCAGGAATTGAAAGTATTTCAGAAAAAAATCAAGGCCAGCGAGCACAATAGCGATCTAGCCAGACAGTTTGAAGGGGATTTAATAGAACTGCTACTCCCTTTGTTAGCCGAGTTGAGCAAGGATTTTGCAGATAAAAATCCGTCCGGTGGCCTTTGGGATAGATTCAGAAAGTCCGTATCCAGCAGCCAAAAAAATTCCGAGGTTACACTAGAGCTAAGGCTAGAAGCTGGACTAGAAATAGAGTCAGAAATTGCTAGCAATAAAGTAATGAACGGCGGCGTTAAAGACGATAGCTCTCAGGGTAAAAGTAAAATCCCCTTGCTTGAGGAAAGTAAACACTTTGCAAGCAAGCTCCTAACGAGTATTTATGGACATTCTGCCCTTAACCAAATAGCAAAAGCGCTTTCGAAAGAAATCTCTGCGGCCGATGCAGCAACTATCTTGGCTAGCTACCCAAAAGTATTAAAACTTTTGGCTTTGTCTCAGACCCAAGATAAAAAAGCCTTTCTCGATTATCTCAGTGAGATTAATTCCTCTCTCGCCAAAGTCAGCCAGTCCATTTCTAAAACTGAAGCGACGCGACAGAAAATTAAGTCTCACGATAAATCACAGAAACAAAACCTTCGCGGCGGCATTGACAAAATTCGCATCATCCTCGATACCTCTACTGATCTTGAAAACTTAAAAATCCAAACTCAAACTCAACTCGACGATATCGTTCAGAGTCTGGATAAGTCATCGACAATAATCGAACAATCAGAAAAGGAACTAACTGATCTAGCGACAAAGCAATCCGCTGAGCTGGCCTCGGTAGCCGACCAAGCAAAAAATATGGTTACGTCTTTTGAGCTATCACCAAGCTCAAACGTTGACCCTGAAGTAGACCAACTTACCCAGCTTAAGAATCAAGGCACACTAGTTAAAGAACTCGTGAGGGAACTTAGCGTCCACAAGAAAAGACAGCAAAGACTTTGTCTATGTATCGGTGATGTTCAGTCTCTTCAATTAATAAACGATGAGTATGGCAGAGGTGCTGGTGATAAAGCCTTGGAATTATTGGCCAAAGAAATTGAATCGAAATCCGAAGCATCGGATTTTCTGGCATACACTGAGAATGGCCGTTTTGTTCTCCTCAAGCCCACTACTGAATTTTCTGCCGCAGGCACAGAGGTCGACTCTCTCAACAACGAATTGGCCAAGCTTCCCTTTAGGTTCAAAGGCAATGAAGTCAAGGTGAACCTTACCTTTGCTATACAGCAGAGCAGCCTTAGCGACACAGCGACCTCTCTGATAGAGAAAACTGAACTGGCGCTAAAGAAAGCTAAACTGTCAGTGGATACGCCAATGCCGATTGATGCGGCCTTGGCTGAACCGCCACCATAGGCGGCTTAAGTTCGCTTTAATAACTTAAATAGCTCAGTCATATTAAACAATTTCTTCAGGCGCTGACAAATTGACGTAAAACGATGCTAATCTTGGCTTCAAACTCGCAGGAGAATGGCATGCGCATAGCAGCACTAGCTTTATCGTTATTGAGTACAGTGGCATTCGCCCAAGAAACCATTTTAGGTTTTAGCGAATCGGACAGTCTTGCCCAACAAGAACTTGAAACTGCATTCGACAAAGAAATTAATTCAGCAGAACTCGATGAATGGCTTCAACTACTTTCCTCGGAACCTCATCACGTGGGTACCCGTAAAGGGCTTGAAAACGTTAAATTTATTGCTGACAAATTTCGTTCTTGGGGTTTTGACACTGAGATAGTGGAATACGAAGTCTTGTTCCCAAGTCCCAAGACCAGAGAACTTGAGCTGGTTTATCCCACACGCTATACCGCGACTTTAGAAGAAGACTCTTTGGCTGAGGACCCAAGCACCTCATCGGTAACCGATTTGCTGCCACCCTATAACGCTTTTTCCACAGGTGGCGAAGTTGAAGGCGAGCTAGTTTTCGTAAACTTTGGAACTCCAGCTGACTATGACATTTTGGACAGATATGGAATCAGTGTAGAAGGGAAAATCGCCGTGTCACGCTACGGAGGATCTTGGCGCGGAATTAAACCAAAACTCGCCGGTGAGAAAGGTGCAATTGCTACGATTATTTACTCCGATCCGGCCGACGATGGCTATGGAAGGGGTGACACTTATCCTGACGGCCCGTTTAAGCATGAAAGCGCAGTACAAAGAGGCTCGGTTATGGATATGCCGACCTACCCCGGCGACGTTCTGACGCCCTTCGTCGGCGCCACAGCGGATGCTAAACGCCTCAATCGAGAGGACGCACCCACCATAACAAAAATTCCTGTGCTGCCGATTTCATACCGCGACGCATTGCCTTTGCTAAAAGCCATGGGTGGCGAAGTTGTCCCAGCCGAGTGGCAGGGTGGACTGCCAATTACTTATCACCTAGGGCCTGGCCCTGCACGAGTTCGCCTTAAACTAGAGTTTAATTGGGACATGGTAACGGCATATAACGTCATTGCGCGCATGCAAGGATCTGTATACCCAGATCAGTGGGTTATTCGAGGAAATCATCATGATGGATGGAATCATGGAGCAGCTGATCCGCTTTCAGGTTTAGTTGCATTAATGTCAGAAGCTCAAGCCTTAAGCCGACTCGCGGCCGCAGGTAACAGGCCGGCCCGAACAGTCATTTATGCAGCATGGGATGCTGAGGAGCAAGGCCTAATTGGTTCCACAGAATGGGTAGAGCATCATGCTGAAGAACTGAACCAGCACGCCGTTGCCTATATTAATACCGACGGCAATAGCAGAGGGTTTGTGAATATCGGCGGCAGCCACGTGCTGGAAAAGATGGCAAACGAGGTCATGCGAGATGTAATCGACCCTCAGACAGGGGTCTCCGTTGGCGAGCGCAAAAGAGCTAATCTGCAAGTAAACAGCAATAATGCTAAGACTCGCGATGAGGCTCGAAATAGAGCCGATCTGCGAATAAGTCCACTCGGCTCTGGTTCGGATTATTCGCCTTTTCTCCAGCATTTAGGCGTCGCCTCCCTCAATATCTCATTTGGTGGTGAAGCCGCAGATGGAAGTTACCATACCCTCTACGACACCTATGAGCACTATACCAAGTGGCGAGATCCAGGGCTGATCTATGGGGCGGCACTGGCGAAAGTTGCTGGTCGCGCAACGCTTCGCTTGGCGAACGCACCCAGACTTCCCTTCGAGTTCACAGGGCTGAGCGATAATATCGCTCTGTATATCGATGAGATTGAAGCACTCGCTGACGAAATGAGAGCAAAAACAGCAGAAACCAATTCGATGCTTGAATCCGGTATTTATGATTTAGTCCTTGATCAGAACAAATCATTTGGACCGCCCAAAGCTCAAACAGCAGTCCCGCACTTCAACTTTGCACCCATAAAAAATGCGATCTCGGCATTAGAGCTGGCGAGTCAAACATATAAGAACAGTCACTCTGACGGACAAGCAGCTAGCGAAGCCGAGAATATTTTGCTCTATACAAGCGAAAGAGAATTGATTAAAACCGCGGGCTTACCCGGTCGGCCGTGGTTCACCCACCACATTTATGCTCCGGGCTTTTATACCGGCTATGGTGTGAAAACTATTCCTGGCGTGCGCGAGGCAATAGAACAACGACAGTATGATTTAGTCCCACAGCAGATAGATACTGCAGCAGAAGTTATAGAAGGAATGGCAACAAGAGTTGATCAGCTCAATCAATAACTTGTTAGTGGCCGGTGACAAATAGCCAGTATCAAGCGGGTTAATAGAAACCCGATGGGGCTTGTCGGCTCCATTGGGTTCTTATTTACGTGCTATTTCCCGACGCGCTAGTTTATCTGTGTGTGATCTCTGTTTCAGTGAATATTACTTGAAGATCTACCTAAGCCGCTTTACTCGAAAGCTACGACCCTTGATTTTACCATCAGAGAGGATTTCCAACGCCTTGTCGCTACACTCCCGATCCACCGCAACATAGGAAAACTTATCAAACAAACTGATCTTGCCAATATTGTCGCCAGTAAGCGCAGAGTTCGACGTTAACGCACCTAAAATGTCACCCGCGCGCAGTTTATCTTTTCGACCCGCGCCAATAAACAGCGTGGCCATTGCTGGCAGCATGGTTTTCTTCAGCACGCTCTTTAATTCTGAAATGTTTTTCTTAGGGACCGTTACTCCCAGATACTCCTCAATGGCGTTGAGCCTTGAAGTCTCCTCTGCACTGTAAAGGCTTATCGCCAGACCCTCGCTCCCCGCCCTACCTGTTCGGCCAATGCGGTGAACGTGGACTTCTGGATCACGGGTGATTTCAAAATTCACCACCGCATCTAACTCTTTAATATCGAGTCCTCTAGCGGCTACATCTGTGGCGACAAGAACAGAAGAACTACGATTTGAGAATCTTACCAGCACCTGATCTCGCTTAAATTGCTCTAAGTCACCGTGCAGTGCCAAAGCATGTACGTCACGTTTAATTAGCTCCCCTACAAGTACTTCACATTGCTCGATCGTGTTACAAAACACCAATGCTGACTCGGGCTGATAAAATTTAAGCACCTGAACCAAAATTTGGACTCTATCCACCTTGGGCGCTTTATAGAAGACTTGTGTAATTTGATTAGCAGAAAAATCTGAATCGACTTTAATTGTGACTGGGTCCAACTGCATAGATTTGCTGATGTACTCAATCTCATCAGGGTATGTCGCCGAAAAAAGCAGCGTCTGCCTGCGCTCTGGAATGAAGCTAATGATTCGGCTAATGTCCTCACTGAAGCCCATGTCGAGCATTCTATCTGCCTCATCCAACACCAACGTAGCGATATTAGATAGGATCAAGGACTCCTTCTCTAAGTGTTTTAGTAATCTACCGGGGGTTCCGACCACGATGTGGGGTGCTCGCTGCAACGAGGCTAGCTGCGGCCCAAAGGGCTTCCCTCCACACAAGGTTAATACCTTTACATTAGCGATTGTCCGCGCCAGTCGCCTGATCTCGTCTGCCACTTGGTCTGCGAGTTCACGGGTTGGGCAAATAACGATACCTTGAGTTTGATAACGCTGCTCTTCGAGTTTATTGAGCATAGCGATAGCAAAAGCGGCTGTCTTACCACTGCCAGTGTTAGCCTGGGCCAACACATCTTTACCTGCCAACATAACGGGTAGGGCCTTAGCTTGAATAGGGGTCATCGACTCATAATCTAGCGAATCAATGGCGGCAGGTAACTCGACTCGCAAAGTAAGAGCAGAAAAATCGGAAGAGGACATGAGGCACTTAAAGTAAAAAGAAGAGCACTATAGCAGAATCAGCATTGAATAGAGCTGATCGCAGTGAATATAGATTCAGCCAGACGCCATATGGGTAATAATTAACAAAAACAGTAGTCAGATATCTTAAGGCTTGTTAACCGCAAACCCTCTTCCTTGATAATCTAGGATTAGCACCATATCGCTTAAAACAGCTAAACCTAGGCTTCCTCTTGTGGTGTTGGCGTCATCGAGCCCAGCGTTATCGATGCCTTCATAATGATCATAGGAAATCCCATAGCGAGGCATCTCTGCGAACAAACCATCAAGATAAGTGCCGCCAACTTCAAGAAAGCCGATCTCCTCAGCGAAAAAATCTTCAGCTCCAACACCAGAATTGTCAGATAGAAACTCCATGTCAGTAAGCCCGATATCCTCCCCTATTAACCGCTCGATTAATAACTCAGATTTAAAGCTTAAATCTAAACGCAAAAGAATGTCATAGCTCCCATCGATTGACGCGGCAATCGCTAGCTCATCAATCTCCGTACTCACGATAAGTGCGCTCTCAGTTATCTTGGGGTCGCCTTGAGCTACAACGCAAATCTCTGACTTGGGGAAGTCGATAACGACTATTTCACCACGGCTAATTTCAGCTCCTAAAGAGGCTAAACTGCCAGATTTTAAGATGCTGTTATCGCCTTCGACTAAAATACTGCCTCCTTCAATACGAAAGCTCTGGCAGCCATTTTCAGCGCCAAGCGCATTGCCTGTTAATAAAAATAGGATGGGTAATGCTGTCAATGTTAAAACTCTAACTTTGCTCATTCTGTTCTCTTTAGGGCAGCCACTAGTCGGGTTGCTAACAAGTAAACTTACCCTACCGCAAAAGTTAAATTTCGCCTAACGACCACGCTAAAAACACCCTCATTCTAACGCTTTTCACGTAAACTATAGGGAATATTCTTAATCTTGGAAACCAACATGACAGAGCTCGGCACCCCTTTCTCACCAACTTCCACAAAAGTCTTAATGCTCGGCTCAGGAGAATTGGGAAAAGAGGTTGTCATCGAATTACAGCGATTAGGCGTCGAAGTCATCGCCTGTGATCGCTATGCGAACGCACCCGCAATGCAGGTTGCTGATCGAAGCTACACTCTTTCTATGCTCGATGGGAAGGCTTTACGAAAAGTGATCGAAGCTGAAAAACCTCACTATATCGTGCCTGAGATTGAAGCAATCGCCACAGAAACCTTAGTTGAGCTCGAGCGTGAAGGCTTCACCGTTATACCGACCGCAAAGGCTGCAAAGCTCACAATGAATAGAGAGGGGATTCGGCGGCTGGCAGCGGAAGAGCTAGGCATCCCGACCTCAGACTATCGATTTGCCAATAGCAAAGATGAATTCATCATAAGCATAAAGCAAATAGGAATGCCCTGTATCGTTAAGCCAATCATGAGTTCTTCCGGTAAAGGTCAAAGCCTCATCCGTACCGATAAAGATATTGATGCCGCCTGGACCATAGCACAAGAAGGTGGCCGAGCTGGCGCCGGAAAAGTAATTATAGAAGCATTAGTCGAATTCGATTACGAGATTACCCTGCTCACTATTAGACACGTGGGCGGGGTCAGCTACTGCGAACCTGTAGGACATCGTCAAGAAGGCGGGGATTATCAAGAGTCTTGGCAACCCCAAGCAATGAGCCAGATAGCACTAGGTCGATCAAAACAGATTGCTAGTATTATTACCGAAGCGCTCGGTGGTCGCGGCCTATTTGGTGTTGAGTTTTTCATTAAAGGCGATGCCGTGTATTTCAGCGAAGTTTCACCCCGCCCGCACGACACCGGCATGGTCACCTTAATTTCTCAAGATTTATCTCAATTTGCGCTGCATGTACGAGCAATTCTAGGATTGCCTATTCCCAATATACACTTTCATGGACCATCAGCCTCTGCTGTCATACTAGTCGATGGCGAATCAAAGCAGGTACAGTTCGGCAATCTAGGCGCGGCCCTCGCGAAACCCAACACAGCGCTTAAATTATTTGGCAAACCTGAGGTTTCGGGAAAAAGAAGGATGGGCGTTGTTGTCGCTAGAGGAGAATCTACTGAACAAGCTAGACAAATAGCGATGGAATCTGCAAGTTTGGTAAGCATTAAGCTATAGGCTAGGCTCTTACTAGGCATAAACTAATTATTAGCCCCGAAGAAAACCAAGGATACAGCATGGAAATCAAGCTTAAACACTCCCTATCCCTTTGCTTTACCAGCCTCTTATTCTTCGCTTCGCAGGGACTAGCCCAGGCCACACTATCTGCCCAAGCTACACCCAATTTTTCCATTAGCTTCAATTCCAAAACCTTAGACGTTGCACAGGATGGAAGGCTCGTCTTAATGCTTGCCACAAATAACGAAAAAGAACCTCGCTTTCTAATAAATACCTCTGCCCAAACGCAGCTAATTTTCGGCTTAAATGTCGAAAACTGGGCCGCGACGAATGAAGTGATTATCGATAAGAACGCCTTGGGTTACCCGTTAAAGAATTTGGCGTCTGTGCCACCAGGCACCTATTACGCACAAGCTTTATTAAATCGATACAAAGACTATAGCTTAAGCAATGGGATAACAGTAAGTTTGCCACCCGACCAAGGGGAAGGCCAGCGCTGGAATCGCAAGCCAGGCAACCTTTATTCAACACCTGTAAGAATCGAAATTAAAGAAAATGCTGAAAACAATTTTTTAATCGTCCTTGATCAAGTCGTACCTGAGATTCAAGCGCCGATTGACAGCAAATACATAAAGCACATCACTATGCGAAGTGAGCTGTTATCAGAGTTCTGGGGCGAAGACGTGATGCTAGGCGCACATGTTTTGTTACCTGAAGGTTTTGATGAAAATCCAGATGCTAATTATCCCTTAATGGTTTTTCACGGCCATTTTCCCGACGACTTTGGCGGCTTTCGCACAACACCTCCCGACCCAACGCTTGAGCCCAGCTATAGCGCTCGATTCGATTTAGAAGGCTACAACATTACCGAGCAGCAAGAAGCGTACGATCTTTACAAAGCATGGAGCGGCGATGGCTTTCCGCGCTTTATCGCCATCGAGATTCAGCACCCAACCCCATACTATGATGACTCCTACGCCGTTAACTCTGCGAGTCAAGGACCCTATGGAGATGCGCTTACCTATGAGCTGATCCCTTATATCGAAGAGCAATTTAGAGGCATTGGTGAAGGTTGGTCAAGGTTCACTTATGGAGGATCAACCGGTGGATGGGAGGCGATGGCGGTACAAACTTTCTACCCGGACGAGTACAACGGCGCATTCATTGCCTGCCCAGACCCGATCGATTTCAGAGCTTATCTAACTGTTAATATTTATGAGGATAGCAACGGCTATTTCTATGATAGTCAATTCCAAAATCTACCGAGACCTGGGCATCGAGATTATCTTGGCAACGTCCAAGCCAGCCAATATGACTTCAATCGACTTGAAGCTGTGCTTGGCGATAAAGGCCGTTCCGGCCAGCAGTATGATATTTGGGAAGCCACTTTTTCGCCAATGGGAGACGATGGCTATCCGTTAAGACTTTGGGATAAAGAAACGGGGGTCATCGACAAAAATGTCGCACAGTATTGGCGTGATAACTACGATCTCATGCATATTCTAAAACGGGATTGGGCTACCTTGGGTCCAAAACTTGAAGGCAAGTTGCACATCTACGTCGGCGACATGGATAACTACTATCTCAATAACGCGGTCTATCTTGCAGAAGAATTTTTGGAAAGCACCAGCAACCCTTACTATGGCGGTGTAGTCGAATACGGCGATCGCGCCGAGCATTGTTGGAATGGAGATCATCAAAATGGCAACGGTATTTCGAGACTACGTTATAACACCATGTATTTGCCAAGGATCATGGAACGAATTGAGCAAACCGCCCCCGAGGGCGCTGATCTTAGTAGCTGGCGCTACTAAATAGCAATCAGTGGTGGAAAAGCGTGTTAATAGTTTTTCCCAGCTCTGAAAAACCATAGGGCTTAAGCAAGATTGCATTAAACGCCAGCTTGTCAGGACCATTCAGGCCCAAGCCGCTAGGGTCTCCGGTAGAGACGATGGTTTTTGTGCCAGGAGAAACCGACGACAGTTGATCCAAAAGTTTTTTTCCGTTCATTTTTGGCATGTTTAAATCAGCGATGAGCAGATCAAATTGGTCTGCTTGGTTTTTTCTTTGCTTGATCAAATCAAGCGCAATCTCTCCATTAATAGCAACGGTCACATCATAGCCTTGGGTCCGCAGAAATTCGGACAACGCGACAGCAATAGTTTCGTCATCTTCCGCCACGAGCAAACGTTTATCGCTCTCGAAATGCGAACCTGCTTCACTTTCGTCTGCCTGAAGCGCTTTACTTGAGCAAGGTAAATGAAGTTTAAAAACTGAGCCAACACCAACTTTACTGTCGACACTAATAACACCGTCATATGTTTTAACTAAACTGTGAACACTAGCCAGACCCAAGCCCGATCCCTTACCAACTTCTTTTGTGCTGTAAAATGGATCAAAAATTTGCTCCAAATTTTCAGCACTAATGCCCTCACCTGAGTCGCTGATTTCTATTTTTATATAGTTTTTGCCTAGGCTAACTCCCAATTCTTCGACTTCATCAGACCGCAAAGCAACCGTTCTAATTAGCAACTTGCCTCCACGGGGCATTGCATCTTTTGCATTCAATATAAGGTTCATCAGTATTTGCTGCAAATGAGTGCCGTCAATTTTTGCAATTAAATCCGCTGTCTCCAGTTCAGTCTCCAATTCAATTGACTCATCCAAGGTTGGCGTTAAAAGTGATTGCAGTTCCGTGACGACGTGGTTCACTGTCACTTTTCCATCTCGCTTAGCTTGAGGCTGAGCAAAATCTAAAAGCGGCTGGGTAATGTTTTTTGAGCGCTGGATAGATTTGAGTATTCCTTGAACATGGGGCGAGGCCGGATGTTCAGAGCCTAGTTTTAGATCAAGTAATTCTGCATGCCCTAGCAACCCAGAGAGTAAGTTATTGAAATCATGGGTAACACCGCTAACCATTTGCCCTAGTGAAGCGAGGCGCTCTTCTCTGAAGCCTTTTTCTTTCTTCTCGATCAGTTTGTTTTTTAGCTCTTCTCTTGTTAATTCCATGCCAGCGCGAGTTGCCATAAATTCGAAAACAGAAGTAAACACAGATGTCATTTCGATTGGACGGTCACTCATAAACACCAGTATACCGAGCAACTCGTTTTCAGGACTAAACAAGGGTGCGCCGACGTAGGAGCAAACCCCAAGTTCTTGCAGCAATGGATCATGAGGAAACTGATCGACCACGTCAGCGCTATAAATCGTCACACGTTGATTGCAGTAGACATTTTCACAAGGTGTGCCCGCGAGTGCGTAGGAGATGCTCTTCTGCAGCTCCCCTCTAGCCCAGAGCACTTCGGTACGTATACAGTCAATGTTGCTCGGGTCTGGCCTTCCTATCAATGCATATGGGAAGCCCAGCAAATCTGCTGCACGGCCCATCATTTCTTGTAAGTAATCGATGCCGAAAACCGACTGATCAATATTACAAATATGGTTTATAGTCTTAACGGGGTCTGATATATCTAGCGCAAGTGCATTCGGGTGCTTCATTATCTAGAACTACCGGTGTTAGAAGGTTAAAGATGTCGATCAAACTGTAGTTGATAAAATAGATTTTTACTTGATTAATTTCGAGGTTAATCGGCTTTGCCTACTCGGATTCGCCAAGAAGGATAGGCAGATTCATACTAATTCCATAGTAATTAGCTAGCGCGATTTGATGATTAAGCTCGGCCTGCCAACGACGCAGCTGAGCCTCGCCGAGCATCCTCTCGCGGACGTTCAGCCGGAAATAGTCACTGATACCAGCCTCGAACTGTCTTGCCTCGGCGTCAGCCAAAACCTGTGCAACCTCCATCTCCTGTAAGGCTACACTCTGAAGCTCGCTAGTAGCACGAAGATTTACCAGCGATAATCGAAGATCTCGCTCAGCCTGATCGATGATCAAACGAAGGTCATAGCTTAGAGCTAACAGCCGTGCATCGGCAGAGGCTATCTTTCCCCTAGCCGTCCTAGTTTCCAGCGGTATGCTGAAGGAAATATCGGCAATAGTATCTGTACCCATGCGAGTAATAGAGCCGTCGCCAAAATCCCTAGCCGTGTAGAGGCGGAAATCAAGTTGCGGCTTGGCCATGTTTTCGGCGATTCTTTTTTCCAATCTAAACTGTTGTCGCAATGTTTTGGCAGCAGCAATATCTGGTCGATTTTCTAATGCTTGATCAATCAACAGAGTGACCGGCTGATTAAGAAAATCTTCGTCTGCAGTGGGCATATTCAAAGACGTATCGTAAAGCGGATAAATCGGCATGCCATCATCGCTACGGAAAAACAGTGCAAGCCTTTCTGCTGTCAATCTAACCTGGCGCCGAGCTTCAACTACCAGCCCCTCGCGCTGAAGCACGGCTTGGTCGTTTTCTATCACTAATATCTCTGCAACATCTCCGGCTTGTGCCTGCCGCTCCAGAGCTTCGCCGCGCACCTGCGCCACATCAAGTAATTCTTGAAACGCTTCCAACAGGCGCGCTGATATCAACCAGCTCGCGTAAGTGACATAGGCCTGCTGCAGCACTTGAATCTGCTGTGCCAGCAAACTGAATTCGGCAATATTAGTGTCCAGCTCTGCTTTTTTTACGGCAAAACGCCTGTCATCTATATCTCTGTCTCGAAGCAATGAAAAAGCAACCCCTACTCGCGCTTGGCCAGTGTCGGTGGTTACAAGCTGATCCGCGTAGACAGGAAAAGTGCCGCCTGACACAGAATAGTCTGCAAACAGCTCAGCGCCCATGAACGGCATGCTTTGATAAACACCGGCATTCGTTGCGGTGCCGGTATAAAAACCACTAAGACGGGAGGAGGCGGATCCGTCGACTCTAGGATCAAACGCACCCGTGGCCGCTAGAAATTCAGATTCTTGTTCGGCAATGCCGGCTTGAGCTGCTTTAATACTTGGGTAAAACTCAGCCGCACTTTGCAATACGTCTGCCAGCTCAGTTGCCTGCTCGCTGACCAGTCTAGGATCTTGCGCAGTTGCAGCGCTGAAAAGAAAAGCAGCGAAGACCAATGCTAATTTGGCTTTTGTTGCTGTTTTTATTTTATCTTTTACTTTAACTTGCACTAAATCACTCGCCTGTATTAGGACTGGTTGGGGCTGCGTTCAAGGGAGGAAAATTATTAAGCAATCGCCACATTTCAAATCCCAATGGTACTGTTTCAAGTAAGATCCAACCTCGCACATTAGCGCCGAGTCGGACAAAGGTTTCCGGTGGCCAGCCACATTCACCCATGCGAGGAATTCCGCCCTTTACCTCGGCCCCTAAACATCCAGCCGTGCGCTCAGGCTCTTTCACCAGCACTCTAAAGCGCCCATCGATTCTCGCAGAGGGCTCAACAAACAAGACCTCTCCACGGAAAGTGCCTACAGCGAGATCCGGACGGCCGCTAAACTGAAATGCCGGCCAGCCTTCAAATTGAAGTCTGACATTTCGGCCAGGGCGAACCAGACCAATATCACGACCATCGATGAACATTTCCACGGCCCTTGTGGAATTAGCTGGCATAAACGTAGCTAGAGGCTGGCCTGCACTGACCACTGTTGCGGTGTCTCCTGCTTCCACGTGCAAAATCGTACCGTCTCTGGGGGCTCTAACTAACTGACTGCCCTGTCGGGAAAGAGCCGTTTGCGCCTGATTTAACTCAGTGGTTGCCTCCTCTACTGACACAGAGAGCTGCTGAACTTTTATTCTCGCTTGCTCAAAAGAGAGTCTGGATGCCAAACCCTCAGCCAATAATTGTTCCTGCCTCTGATAATCCACCTGCGCTGTGGTCACTGTTGCACGAGCGGCGGTAATCTTTCTTTCAGCGGCCCCGAGCTGAGCTTGCAATCGCGGCAGCAATTGATCATCGATATCTTGAATCCTGATAATAGGATCACCAGCTTTGACAAAATCAGCATCCTGAACGTACCATTCCGCAATTCGGCCGGAGACCAGTGCACTTATGCTTTGCACTCTATCAGCAGGCCTTAGGGTAGTTACCTGGCCAATCCCCGATGTGGTCTGCACCCAAGGTATCCAAAGACTAGCAATCCCAAGCACAACACTGATACTAATGATCCAACAGCTCACTTTAACGACGCTTGGAATTTTAATACCCGCGAGTGTATCTAATCGCTCCAATTGGTCAGCTTGATAAGGCTTATCAAATGAGTATTTCTGATTTTTCAGAAAAGCACTACGTTGACTCATTGGCTTTGCACCTCACCCAACTCTGTTACCGTTTGACCATGAGCATCTATTTCAATTTTATGAGTGAATCTGGTTATATCCTCACGGCAAGTAAAATATAAAACTGAGGTCCCTTGTTTCTGCATTGCTTCAATAAACGGCTCAATTATGTCGGGAACGACTGTGTCGACAATATCACCTAACACAAGCACTGATGGTTTGGATAAAAGCGCTGTCGCAAGCTTTAACCTTATCGCTTGTGGCTGGGTAAGAGGCCAAGCACTCCTACTGAGCACCGTCTCTATTCCCCCTTTTAAACTCAAAATATCATCATCAAGCTGCATAAGTGCTAAGGACTGTTGCCGCGAATAATTTGAATCTGCAGAAATGTAGAGTTCCAAGTAGGCTTTGACAGACATCGGCAGCAAAGTCACTCTATCTATAATCCTTATAGATTGACGAAGCGACTGCCTGTCGATATCAAGGTTATCAGTGCCACCAATTGTAATCAGACCTGCACCCGGCTGATAGTTTCCGCGCAGCAATTCAGTCAGCCATTTCAGGCTAATCGCATTACCCACAACTCTAAAAACACCGTGAGCGGGAAGGCTGAGATCAAACGCCATGCTTCGCTCAAAGCGCTCTAGGCGAACCTTGGATACCTCGATTGAGTTATCGATTGGCATCTTTACAGTGCTAGCGGTAACAGGCAATTGAGTTCGCACATCACGGAACCGGGACAGCTCCTCAATAGCAGCGCAAACATCAAAGAAATAATCTAAATAGCCTGCTAACTGAGGAAGTCCCACGAATATTGCCGACATAATCAACTCCGCCGCGACCAATTGTCCCAACGTGAGCTGGCCCACAATCACCAACCAACCCCCCATACCAAGAAGTACCGCGCTCGCTAGGGCATAAAGAAATAGAAAGCTGAGGAGTTGGCTATAAGTATTTCGAAAATGCTTCTTTTGGCAATCAATATGCTCGTTCACTAATCGATCGGTCTCAACAATTGGATAAGAAGGATTGAGGGAAGTCCGATAGGCTTCGTTGGTCACCGCTAAAGACTGTAACCAAGCGGCTGTTTTATATTTAGACTCCGACAACCTAAAAGCAGTGTTAATAGAAGACCAGCCCCAAATCCTCCATATAAGCCAAATTAGTGAGATCAGCACTATACAAAATATGAAGAAATAGAAGTGGTAAAAGGAGACTACAGTAAAGCCAATCATCAACTGCAAGATCAACGTAAACCCATTAGTTAAAATATTGGGCACTGTCTTTTTGAGAGTTAAAATATCGAAGTAACGATTAAACAAATCTGAGTTTTGGTATTCTTCAAAGTAATCTGATTCAGCCAGCATTGCTGTCATCGCAATCTCGCTCGATACGCGGGCATAAAGTTTCCGAGTAAATATCTCCATTGAATAGGCCCGCAATGCGTACATCACCCCGGAGATAAACAGTAAAGCAAACAGCAGCACAGAAATTAGGACAACCGCGCGCACCAAAGCAATATTTGCCACAGTATCGACCAGGAGCTGCAAGGAGATTGGAACTGCGAGAGTAAGCAAGCTGATCGCTAAACTGTAAATCAGTACGACTTTATAGAACCCTGCTTCTGGGCTCAAAATAGCAAAGAACAGCTCCCTAAATTCTTTTTTGCCGGGGTAATGGTCTGACATGGTTTAGCGAATCCTTAAACTTCCTTAGCCGAAGCTGTACTCAATTGTTGTTATGCGCTCGTGAATTGTGGCACTGAGTTCGGTTCCGGCAAAATATAGAAGACCTTTAATAATTTTAACTTATAAAAATCAAAGGTTTAAATTTTACCAATCATCAATGTCTGAATTATGAGATTGAAATCAGGAAGCATTGAAGCACAATGCCAATTCAAGAATAGTTCGGTTTTATCGATGTATTAGGCGCCGAGCTTCGTCACAGACTACAATCCCTTGGCCTTAAGTCCCGCAGCAATGCTTTGCATTAGCTCACTATCCTCACTTTTATCGAAAGCCCTCGCGGTTTCCCAATCATAAAACCATGCCGGCTTTAATTTCAGATTATCGGGCTCATCTTCATAGCGGGGAAAGATGTGCGCATGTAGAGCGGGCTCAACATTGCCGATCATTTCATAGTTGACTCTCAATGCGCCGGTGACCTCAAGAATCACATCACCGACCACCGACATTTCCCATAAGAAGGTTTTTCGGCCCTGCTCGTTCAATTCATTCAAATTCGCCACCACGGGGTCAGGCAACAGCAAGCAATACCCTTTTAAAAACTGAACATCCCCCATCACCACCCAGCCTGATCTGACTCGGTAAATTAACTTAAGGTAGGTCCCTTGCTGGCACTCTCTTACGCGTTGATGGATCAGGGTAGGCATCGGTGGGCTCTTTATGGATAACTTTAAAGCGGAGCTGGAATGAGAAGCGTTTTGGTTTAACTTTCTTCTAACTTCTTTTTGGTTTCCTGTTAACTGTGACCACTGTGTCACTTTTTAGAAATTGGCCTTTTGAGAAGAGCCGGTAAGCACTGCAATAAGAGAAAAGACCTCTTTTGAGACTGTGCGAGAAGCGCTTTTTGCTCCCAGCTCTCATTGACTACTTCTGCGCAGGTATCTGCTGCAGAACTTAACTTTACAGATTCACTGACCAAGAAGACGCTTCTTAGCTAAAAGCGAATTTTTTTCATAACGGCCATCAAGCGGCAACTGCCCCAACCACTCGTTAAGTGTTTTAGGGTCTACGTGATGAAAGTTAACGTGACCGAGCTTTCTGCCTGGGCGCACTTCCTTTCCGTACCAATGAATGCGCGCACCCTCGCTACTAAACCATTGCGGTGCCAGCGGCGCCCCAATTAGGTTCACCATCAAGCTGCTGCCAGACTGATCAATCCGAGGCAATGGAAGATCGCATATAGCACGCACGTGCAACTCAAATTGACTTACCGACGCCCCTGCTTGGGTCCAGTGTCCAGAATTATGAACACGCGGCGCGATCTCATTTATCAACAGGCCACCAGCGGTTAAAAAGAACTCGGCTGCCATAACCCCAACATAATCAAGGTTCTCCATAAGTTTGGAAAGATAGCCCTCCGCTTGTTTTTGATAACGATCAAATGTCTTTTCAGTTTTGACACTTATTTGAAGGATGCCATCAGCGTGGAAGTTCTCCGTTAATTCATAAAACGCAAATTCTCCGCTCTTATTACGCGCCCCTACTAAGGATACTTCCGTGTCAAAGGCTATAAAACTTTCAGCGATCGCATTGTCTTTCCATTCAGGAAGAACCGCACTATCTTCACCGTGGTAGCGCCATTGACCTTTACCGTCGTAACCATCTCGAGCACTTTTCAAGAGGAATTCATCACCCAACAAATCCACCAGCTGAGCAAGCGTGGTGTCGCCTGTAGTCGCGCACCACGGCGAAGTCGGCAAGTCGAGCGAATCTAACAGAAGCTTTTGACGGCGCCGATCAGGAATATCAATAAATGTCTGAGAATTTAGCCAGCCAGGATGCTCAATGATTTTAGTAATGAATGGGCTTACCTGCCAATGCTCTCGCTCGGCGGTTATTTTGACATCGGCGGGCACTGTGACATCATCATCAATTGACATCAGTGTCACATCGACGCCTATTCTGCGCCCAGCCTCTAGCAACATATTTCCTAGCTGGCCATCACCAAGCACATAGATCGACTTCATTGCTAGCTACTCTCCGGAGAAC
This sequence comes from Pseudohongiellaceae bacterium, assembly GCA_047617605.1. Classification (GTDB taxonomy): domain Bacteria; phylum Pseudomonadota; class Gammaproteobacteria; order Pseudomonadales; family Pseudohongiellaceae; genus UBA9145. The sequence goes on from JBLGBJ010000012.1 coordinate 66,466, forward strand.
TGTTCTCTAAAACTGTCTTCGTTTGTCGCTCTCTCCATGCCGCAACGTTTGCCGCAACGGTAGCGTCATTCAAAGCCAAAATTTGACCAGCTAAAAGCCCAGCGTTTGCAGCCCCTGCCACACCAATTGCCAATGTCCCAACGGCAACACCCTTCGGCATCTGGGCAATGGACAGAAGACTATCTAAACCACTGAGGGCTTTACTTTGCACTGGCACACCCAACACGGGTAAAAGAGTGGAGGACGCAATCATTCCTGGGAGGTGAGCCGCGCCCCCAGCACCAGCAATGATTACCTTATATCCGTTGGCGGCAGCAGATTTAGCAAACTCCAGCATCTTGTCTGGGGTTCGATGGGCCGAAACAATCTCAGCATGCCACTCCACACCTAACTCGCTGAGCATCTGCGTAGCCGCTTGCATGGTTTCCCAATCGCTTTTAGAGCCCATTACTACGGCTACTTTATCTGTCACTTTAGATTTCTCCAAGGATGCGAGAGGCCTCTCTTAATCAGCCCTTATCTCGCCAAAGCGCGAAGTATAGGAAAAAACCCGGCCCGGTGTAAGCCCAAGCCACTAGTTCTTACACAGAAAAAATCGAACTCAGCCTAATTTTGGACTAAAGACTCTTCAATCCAACGCTCAACACGCGTATGCATCATAGGGATTGGCACTGCACCGGCGCCTAATACAACGTCATGGAACTGCTTAATGTCGAATTTATCGCCTAGCTTTTCTTCTGCATTCGCTCGCGCCATCTGAAAATTCATCATCCCAATTTTGTAAGCCGTTGCCTGACCTGGATTAGCGAAATAACGTTGAACTTCTGAGCGAATCGCCCCCTTTGAAATGGGGGTATTGTCTAAAAAATATTGTACAGCCATATCCTCCGACCAACGCATTGAGTGAATCCCTGTATCAACAACTAGCCGCACCGCCCGCCAAATTTCGCCGGATAGACGACCAAAGTCAGAATATGGATCATCAAATCCTCCCATTTCTTTAGCCAGCCATTCTGCATATAAGCCCCATCCCTCGGTATAGGCGGTAGTTCGATACTGGGTTCTAAAGCGCGGGATATCAGTTAACTCCTGCTGGATAGAGATTTGCATATGATGGCCAGGACTGCCTTCATGATAGGCAATATCTTCAATCTGAAACTTAGCTAAGGTAGCCATGTCGGCCATATGAGAATAAAAAACACCAGGACGCGTCCCATCTGGAGAACCCGAACGGTAGTGCTGAGCGCCTCCAGCCTGCTCTCTAAAAGACTCTACCCTTTTTACGATGAGGTCGGCTTTTGGCAATAATCCAAAATAATCGGGTAGCTTTTGTTCGATAAACCCGAGATATTCATTGTTAACATCTAAATAAGCCTGCCGGCCCTCATCAGTATTAGGGTAATAGAACTGAGAATCTTCGCGCATAAATACAAAGAACTCTCCAAGGCTGCTTTTATAACCCACCTGATTTTTAATTAGTTCCATTTCCGATCGAAGCCTAGCCACCTCATCTAGGCCAATGTTATGAATCTCATCAGCGCTAAGATCTACGGTGGTCATACGTTTGAGGCGATGGTTATAATAATTCTCACCGTCAGGCAAGGCCCAAACGCCTTGGGGTTCTGAGGCGGCGTATTTCCTATTTTCTCGAAGCCAATTTAGTACTTTCTGATAAGAAGCCATTACTTCTCCAGATAGGATTTCCCTAGCTTCAGTAAGGTAAGATTGCGCTGAATCTGAATCTAAGACTTGCAGCTCAACTAAATTTTCGAGCTTGGTTTGAATATCAATCCAAATTGGCGAGTTGGGTGAGTCGTCACTGGCAGTGAATGGCACGCCAGCGGTAACTCGCTGAATCTCGGATATAGCCGAGTCAAATCCGAAACGCGGCTGAAATATGCGCTCGTCAGCCGCTGCCTGGGCTCTCTCCAGCAATTGATCAAACACTACATCGATATCTCTTAATCTGGCTAAGTAGGCCTGCACGTCACTTGCATCATCGACTTTATGATAGCTGATTAAAAAACTAGGAACCGCAGAGTGAGAACCTCCTCGGCCAAACAAATAACCGTAATTAGCAAAGGGAGCGGCTGCTTGGGCTTGCTCCAATGAATATTCCCACATATCGTAGGAGAGTTTACCGTCGGAGGAAAGAGTGTCATAGGCAAAGTCAGTGCGCATCTCCGCTACACTCGCGCGTTGCCAATCGAGAACACGCCTCTGGGCAGCCAAACTATAGTCATTCAACTGATCGTAGTCAGTTTTATCACCCAGGCGAGATCTGTTTTCTGGGCTAAAGCTAAGCTGCTTTTCATATTGGCTATCGAGCCATTGGTTCAATTTTTCAGTGGGCTTAAGCTCTTCAATTACCGGCGTTACGCCAGTTTGTGATTCAGGAGCGATTTCGCCGCATGATCCAAGAAAAAGAGTGAGCGAGAATAGTAAGGTGATACGCATACAAATCCCTCGTGTGGAAATAGTAAGAATTGAGATCGTGCTTTTTAAACACTGAGTTAAAGTCATATTTACGTAAAATTAACCCAGAACTAGCTGCAGGCTGACTTGAAGCTGACAAATGAATTCTAGCACTGATTTGGGTCGCGTATAGCGTAGCTGGATAGCAGAGCACTAATTCGCTTTTCCAAAGGGGAATGATAAAACACCAAGAGTTTATATTGTAGCTTTAACAATGTCTAAGCGACGCTTATTAACATCGCTTTAAAGAGTGCGTACCTTAGCTGATCTAAACGCACCGGCTTGGACAGATAGTCATTCATGCCTGATTCTAGTATTTCTGACTCCGCACCTGGAAACGCATTCGCGGTGATTCCAATAATAGGAATATTACAAAGCGGCGACCTCAATTTTCTTATTTCGCCTGTAGCGGTCAGCCCATCCATATTTGGCATTTGCACGTCCATCAGAACGAGATCGATATGCACTTTTTTAACCACCGATATCGCCTCTAATCCATCCACCGCCTCAACTACGACATGACCTAACTTGAGCAATAGCTGGCTTGCAACTTTGCGATTTATGGCGTTGTCGTCCACCACCAAAACTGTAGCAGGGCTTATATCAAGGCCAATTATCGGGAGAACCTCTTTCGCAGGTCCAGTCTTAACTTGTTCAGGACAAACCTTCAAGGGAAGAGACAATATAAAACACGTACCCTTGCCAAGTTCGGACTCGACGCATATTTCACCTCCCATAATTTTGACTAGCCGGTCAACTATACTTAAACCTAACCCACTACCCTCAAACTGCCGATCAACCGATGAGTCGACCTGCGAGAATGGATCGAATATTTCTTGGAGTTTTTCTTCGGCAATACCTATTCCACTGTCTCTTACAGATAGCCTTACTACAGAGCCCACCTCTGTGACGGAAATTTCTACAAAGCCTGCGTTGGTAAACTTAATCGCGTTACCACCAAGATTGAGAATCAACTGCCGAATTCGCGAAGGATCTACGCTGTAATGTTTGGAGAAGCAGTCGTCGATATGAACTTTAAGCTCAAGGCCCTTAGCTTGACTCAGGACCTGGAGGGGATCTATACAGGACTCAAACACGAAATGAAGATTTACTGTTTCATTTACTAAGTCCAGCTTCCCCTCATCCAGTCTTGTAAGGTCTAGCACGTTGTTAATTACATTAAGCAATGTCTCTCCGCTGCTTTTGATAATGCGGACAAGCTCATCCGTATCAGCGTCCAATCCTTTCAAAATAAGCATATCGCTAGCGCCAATAACTCCGTTGAGCGGGGTGCGCAGCTCATGACTGACCGTCGTTAGAAAAGTGGCTTTAGCCCGCTCACCGGCGAGCGCTTTCAATTCGGAGGCTCTTCGAGTATCAACTTCGGTAGCAAGAATGCGCATACTCTTTTTAAGTCGGCTTTGCGATTTAATTTGCGAAGTGCGGTAGGAGTAACCTAAAAAGCAAGCTAGGACCAAAATCAAGGAACCGGAGATAGCAACCGTAATCGCGTGTTCAGCGGCATCAATGTCATAACCAACTAGTCCTTTTATGGTTAACACCCAAACTAAAGCAAGCAAAATAACACTGAAAAAAGTCAAAACGATAGATGCTTTTCTCGACAAGATAAAGTTTGCCAGTAAAATAACCGGCAGCAACCATGCCCAGTTGCTGCTGCTAAAACCTTCTTCGATCATCAAACTAATCGGAGCAATCCAAAGCGCTCCGATAATGCTAAACGAAGCCACTCGCGGCCAGTTTTTATAAGCCTGCACATAGAGACTGATAAGGCCCACCAGCATGGTGCCCAGAATAATTGCCGCTCGGTGATTATTCGTATTTAAAAAAATGAAGTGCGATGTGACGAGGAGCATCGAACTAGGCACGAGAGTAAAGGCAACGACTGCGACAGTTCTTCGTTTAGCTAACTCTGAGGGATCCGCAAAAGCGGCATTGAGCCCTCCATTCCAGAGCCGCTTAAATATCTTAAAAACCTTCATTAAATCTAACTCGATCCTATTTCTTATTATATCAAAACAGTTGTGCGGGGCTAATTATTTTTCGGAAATAGAGAGCATTTCGATGGAAATTCTATCTCTCAAGCGTAGATGTATCTGAGTAAAATACAACAAGTATTCATTGAGACCAAGCATTGGCAGCACTAATGAGCTAATTGATGCTTTACCTACAAAACAGATGTGCGAGTAATTGAAGCTGAAAGAAAAAATGTAAGAATATCTCTTACATTCCCCCAAGCAATACGAAACCCGTTTTTAAACCAAGCCATAACTACAGGCTTATACTTAGCCATGTAAGGACTATAACAAAATCTTAAGAAGGCCTGCTGAAAGGCCCCCTCTTTTAACGCCTTGCACGGTTTAAGTCCGACGTTGGAGATAACTTTTTTAAAATACAAGCTGGTGTTAAGCGTTTAAATTATTCTTCATCAGCTCTAAAGATGCCTTTCTTACCCCATGCTTATTTTTAGCGTAAAACTCACCCGGCAAAAGACTAAGTTTCTCAGCTGTAGCAAAAGCCTTACTGAACAGATCAGCAGCGTCGACTACTTCATCCAAGAACCCTGCATCGACGGCTAATTCTGGTAGGTAATTTTCTGATTGCACAGCCGCTCTAATAATATGCCTTTTGGATATTCGAGAAGTTGCTACCTCAATCAATAAAGGCGATAGCTGCATACTAATAGCTGTTTCTGGAAGGCTGATTTTAGAGTCCCCGGCCATACCTATTCGCATGTCTGAGGCAAGTAAAATAAAAGCTCCAAGACCAATACCATGGCCAGTGCAGGCAGAGACTACAGGCAATGGAAAGCCATATAATCTGTACAAAAGCTCATAGCCTCTAGAGACCAGGGCTCTACTTTCGGCTGGTCCTTTTTTCAGTTCTTTTAGATCAAAACCAGCTGAAAATATACCGCTACGACCAACAATCAAAATAGCTTTAGCTTCGGTTTCAGCTCGGTCTAAAGCTGGAAAGAGCTCGTTTAACAAAGCGTGTCCAACCACATTGGCTTTACCATCATCCAATGTAATTATCATGACATCGTTTTTTAATTCTGTTTTCATTTCGAATTCTCTAAAAAAGACTACTAGCCTAAATCGTTCGTGAATCAATCGAAGCGTTAATCTTGTAGGTTAGTTTTCTGGGTCGCTGCCTAGCTGTGTTTTATAAAGAGCTGTGCTCTTATAAACATCTGTTTACGTTTTTGCCTCAGGTATGGTCCGAATTATTACCTTAGCCTTTACCTAAATTTGCACCTAAACTATTAGCCTTGTCTACTTACCTTGTCAAACCATTCGCCTAAACCGACGGCACCACAAAGCTTTAATGGGCCAGTCTATCATAGAGCTTTTCAATGAACACAGCGCCCCGGCAATACCGGCAGCGATACTAAGGATTTATCGAAGAACCCTTTATCAAGGGGCGCAGTATGAGTTAACCTAAATTCATTCGCTGATTAGTACTCTAAGACCTTATCCAACAATCATTCGGTGCACGTTAATGAACATTGAATCGCTCAGAATAAACAACAATTTTATTCACCCTAAAATATTCCTCATTCTTTGGGGGGCCATTGGTTTCTCAATAACCGGCGCAAGCAATGCCCAAAATTTGTCAGCACTCGATGTTAGCTCGGCAATTACCGAATACCGTGAAGCCAATGAGGCTTTGATACTTAATGATTTTGTTGAGCTGTTGTCTTTTCCAAACGTAGCATCAAACTTGGATGATATGGCGGCAAATGCAGACCATATAGAAGGGCTGCTTGAGGCTCGCGGATTTACCACAAAGCGACTTCAAGCAGGAGGTGCTCCTTATGTCTATGCCGAGCTATTAAACCCGAGCGCTACTGAAACTCTATTGCTCTATGCTCATTTTGATGGCCAGCCAGTAGACGTTGAAAATTGGGCGTACCCCCCTTTTACCCCCACGCTGCTGGATGCTCCTTTGAGTGCCGGTGGAAAACCTGTCGATATCGAGAACAGTGCTGGTAACTTTGATCCGGAATCTAGGCTTTATGCCAGGTCAGCCGGTGATGACAAAATGCCAGTGATCGCGATCGTCCATGTGATTGATGCGTTAAGGCAAAAGGGTATAGAGCTGTCGGTAAATCTAAAACTTATTTTTGATGGCGAAGAAGAGCGCGGCTCTCCGACGTTGGGACAAATCATCGACAATAACCCTGGTCTGTTGGATGCCGACTTACTGTTATTTTGCGATGCGCCCATGCATCAGTCCCGACGAGCTCAATTGGTTTTCGGCGTTCGAGGCGGCCGCACATTAGACATGACGACCTATGGTGCTAACCGTCCGCTGCATTCCGGCCACTACGGCAATTGGGCTCCAAACCCAATTATGCGAATAGCTTATCTGCTAACTAGCATGAGAGACGAGTCCGGACGTATTCTTATAGAAGGCTATTACGACGATTTAGCGCGCCTAACCGAAGCAGAGCGCTCAGCAATCGATGCCATGCCGGACGTAACTGAACTATTAAAAGACGAGCTTTCTGTGCATACACCGGAGGGGGGCGGCACACGACTTGAAGAGCTTATAACGTTGCCTGCATTTAATGTGCGTGGATTAAGCGCTGGAGGGGTCGGGAGCCAAGGTAGAAATATTATCCTATCCACTGCTACAGCATCTCTTAACTTGCGCTTGGTGCCGAACCAAGATCCTGAGACCATTCGTAAATTAATCGAAGCTCATATAACGCGGCAAGGATTCCATATCGTTTATGATGAGCCTAGTAATGAAACCTTAAGGGATAATGAAAAAGTGATCAAATTGGACTGGCGTGGACCCGGTGGTTCTGGCCTGCGAACATCGATGGATGGCGAAATGTCACAACGACTTATCAAGCTCTTGCGGCAAATTACTCCCGACCTCATTTTGACGCCCTCAATGGGCGGCGGGCTGCCTTTGAATGCCTTCAGATCTAGAATGCAAACACCTATTATCGTATTGCCCCTAGCTAACCATGACAATAATCAGCATGCCGAAAATGAAAACCTTCGTCTACAAAACCTTTGGGATGCGATGACGGTTTACGGAGCCGTGCTTGCCAAATTTGGTGATGGGGAATCCATTGATCATTGATTCTCCCATTCAAAGTCTCAATGCCGATAGCGATGCAGTAGTTGCCGAGAGCCGAGTTAAAAAATGGATTACAGAATGCGTTATTGGTCTCAACCTTTGCCCTTTTGCTCGCAAAGAATTTGATCAAGGCAACATTCGATTCAAGGTATCTGCCGCTCATTCCAGCGAAGAATTACTGACCTCACTTACGTCAGAATTTGAACTACTGGAATCAAACGGGGAAATAGAAACCAGCATTTTGATCGTTGCTGATCACCTAGCCGATTTTTTAGACTATTGTGATTTTATTGACTTAGCAAACAGCCTTCTTTTCGAGCTAAATTTCGAAGGCCGCTACCAGATTGCGGGGTTTCATCCTGAGTATCAGTTTGCTGATACTCAGGCCGGCGATGCCGAAAATTATACTAATCGCTCGCCATATCCACTGCTCCATATTCTCCGGGAATATAGTATCGAGAACGCAGTAAAGAATCACCCCGATGCTACCAATATCCCAGCTACGAATATCGAGCGCATGGAGGGTATCGGCGCAGAAAAACTACGCGAGCTCTTTAGTAAGTTCTAGTTAGCGAGCTCTAATCAGCAAGTATTATGCCTTCTAAATCGCTGGCGTTAATCTAACGCCACTATCACCGCTATATTGGCAGGCGCGCCAACTAATACTTGCTGATAGATATCATCAACAGCGGCAAATCTATGCTCCTTAATATCAACCCAACTGTCCACTTGAGCTAGGAAAGCTGCGGTCGCTTTAGCTAAGCGCGCTTGATATTCAGCTTGCCCCCATTCCTTATTGCGCTTGACTATTTGGCTTGGCGCAAAAAACATTGTCGGCTTCGGTCCAGGTAGCCTCTGCTGCGCTTTATCCGCCCTAGACTCCCAATGGGTGATTCCTACCGCACAACTCTGAACTAAATTGTCAGCAAAGTGATGATGTACCTTTGATAGCACATCTCGATTACCGGACATATCGACGTAACCTGTAGCAACAGAATTGTCCATCGATTCAACATCATCATAGGTAAAGACTTCATCATAAAGCCCGAGTCCCTTTACAAACGCTAAGTTTTTTTCAGATGTAAGACCAGCAACTTTGACTCTGCCCGACTGCTTTAGCATGAAAGCCATACCAAAGGCAGTTTTACTAGAAGCGCTGCCAAGCAAGATGGTTTTGGCTCCGAAATCATCGTTGTCCGCAAAGAAATCATCCAACACGAAGGACGTAGTGAAAAGAGGCGCATAAACCATCTTGTGGTTATCAAAACCTGATTCAAACCCATTATCTGGACTAACCCGCGTGTACTGATTATAAACAATTGGCAGTTCAGCTCGATGTTCTGCGCCATCGGTAAAACCACGCATGGATAACCTGATGGGGCTAACCAAAAGCTCATCAGACATAGGAAAATATCCGTAATAACGGTCACCTACCTTAAGCTCGCTGCTGTTTTCGGCAACAACATTTGCTATTCCCCACACCGGTATGCGGCCGAAACCTTCTTCTACACAAGGGAAAAATTGCCAGTAACCAATTAAATCACCAGCGACACCATAAGTAATATTGTTGGCAGTTAACGCGAAGCGCTCAACGCGCAGAACAGCTTGTCCCTCATTTGGAATTAGTTTCTTGCTCTCAACTAAACGAGTCTCAGCGAGATCATCGCGCTTTACTATAAAGTCGTGGCTTGACATCTTTGTCCCCTATTTAGAAATTTACCTATTTAAGCTTTTTAATTTTTTCTTACTAATTCATTCTGTAAGAGCGTTTATTAAGTGCTACCTGGCACGAGTAGCTATGCGTCGGTATTCCCTATACTCGGGAGTCCAAAAATTTCGCTCAATAGCCGCATTCAGCTCCTCATCAGTTATCTCGCGCGCATAGCCTTCGCGCATAGCCACTTTAGCCACTGCAAACGCAATTGTTCTACTTATAAAAGGAAGGTCGGTCAATGGTGGCAGTATGCCATCGGTATTTGCATTGCTCACCGGCGCCAACTCTGCCAATGTAATACTTGCCTTCATCAACATGGCATCGCTGACTCTAGATGAATTTGACGCGACAATACCCAAGCCGATGCCCGGAAAGATATAGCTATTATTACACTGCGAGATTTCAAATTTTTTGCCAGCATAGTCCACCGCAAAGAACGGGCTGCCGGTAGCAACAATAGCTTGGCCATCGGTCCATTCGATTACTTGGTCTGGATGCGCCTCTACATGTTTTGAAGGATTGCTCAGTGGCAATACAACCGGTCTTGGGCAATGAGCGTGCATTTCCCGAATTATTGCCTCGGTAAATAGACCCGGCTTTCCAGAAACGCCGATAAGAACATTTGGATGAGCGTTGGATACTACGTCCATTAGCTCAATCGTTTCGTTATCGTCACTTAATTGCCAGTCGCTTAGCATCGCTTTATCTTGAGTCAGAACTTGCTGAAAATCCATTAAGTTATCCATATCCGATGTCACTAGCCCGTGACGATCAATCATAAATATACGAGCTCGTGCCTCCAGATCAGTAAGACCTTGTATAACCATCGCCCGGACAACCAATTCTGCTATGCCGCAGCCGGCTGATCCAGCCCCGACAAATGCGATTTTCTGGTCCTTCAAAGCTTCGCCTTTACGTTTACAAGCAGCCAGCAAAGAGCCAAGCGTGACCGCTGCGGTACCCTGAATATCATCATTAAAACAGCAGACTCGGTCCCTATGACGCTTTAAGATTGGCATTGCATTGGGCTGTGCGAAGTCTTCAAACTGGATTAAAGCATTCGGCCAGCGATCATGGACGGAATCAATGAACTGATCGACGAAAGCACTATATTCTTCTCCATCTATCCGCGGATGACGTCGGCCCATGTACATAGGGTCGTCGAGAAGTTTTTGGTTATTGGTACCAACGTCCAAAGTGATTGGCAGAGTGTAAGCAGGACTAATGCCGCCACAGGCTGTGTATAGAGAAAGCTTGCCTATAGTGATGCCCATGCCCCCTATGCCTTGATCACCCAATCCAAGAACTCTCTCGCCATCGGTTACGACAATTACTTTGACGCGGTCCTTGGTTACACTTCTGAGAATGTCATCCATAAACTGACGCTCTTCAAAAGCTACAAAAATTCCTCGCGCGCTCCGGTAAATATCTGAAAAATGCTCGCAGGCGTCACCTACAGTAGGGGTGTAGATGATTGGCAACATTTCCACCAAGTGTTCACTCAGCAGTCGATAGAATAGAGTTTCGTTATTGTCCTGCACAACACGCAGGTAAATATGCTTATTTATCGGCTCATCAAAGCTACAAAACTGCTGATAGGCTCTTTCAAGCTGCTCTTCTATAGTTTCATAGCGCGGCGGGAGTAGACCAATCAGATTAAAGGTCCTTCTCTCTTTTTCAGTAAATGCAGATCCTTTATTGAGTAACGGCGTCTCCAACAGGGACGGACCGGCGTAGGATATGTATAGGGGCTTTAGTTCGCTCATTAGAGGCTCAATTTAGTTAACTTATCGACCGCATTAAAATAATGCAAAGTGGCCACTTTGCCACTGGAAGTTGCAAAAATGCTAGAATAAGAAGAATAGAAGCAACAGCATTGAATGTCCAAACGCAATATTGAATTAAGTCACTTATTTTTAATTTAGCATTAAAACAGAAACTGACTGGCCTTATACCACCTGAGCCGTCTAATTATTCAGAGCTTAAAGCCAGCAAAAGAGATAAACGGGAGATTCTATGACATTGTTTGAGTTTTTAATGGCAATCGCCTCAGTCGTTATCGCGATAGCGCTAACAGAGATATTTGCCGGTTGGGGCCGCCTGCTGAGAACCCATATTGTGCCGAAAATCGACTGGCTGCATCTTTGCTGGACCGTGGTGGTTGTACTCTATTCTATCCAGTACTGGGTAGGGATCTGGCCCTACCGCGATATTGAATTTACAACCATCTTTCAAGTATGGTTCTTAATATTCCCGACCTTGTTTATCGTCTTGGTTTCCTACGCGATAACACCTGACATTAAACCGGATGATAAACAGGACTTACGTGAATATTACATGGCCAGGCGCGGACCTATATTTTTGGGCCTGACCGCTTTTGTCATCATGGCTCAAATTGCTGACCTCGTGATTCTGGGCAGCAGCTTCGCGCGGATTGGGATTATGCTTATTTTGATTACGGTGATACCTGCCTTCACCACCAATATTTGGGTACACTCCTGCGTCATGCTAGTAAACGGATACTTCCTCATCGCCGGAGCCGTTATTCCCAGTATTGTCAGCTCATAGAAAAAGTTAAAAGAAACATCCTTTTACAAGGTTGGATTAATCACGCAGCTTAGTCCCGGTTAAGCGCGCAATTGCAGACAATGTCGTTTGGGCCGCATTCAGCCCCAACCGAAAATCATCATCGGTAAAGGTTGTCCATACATCTAATGGTGTATGCCAAGTTGGATTCCAGCCACCCCCGGTTTGCGCTCCGCGCTCGTTTTCCCGTAGGCTAATAGATGGCACCACATTCATAAAAGGAGTTGAATCTGTGTTGGTCATATGCGGACCTACAGTCGCCGGGTAGTCAGTATTGTAGTCATCCGCTGCCGCCTTAAACGCAAAAGCCAGTTTCATTGACTCTTCTGCAAAATCAGATGCTGATTGAAACTCGATATTTACATCGGCCTCTGCCCTTTGATCTCTGCTAACCGATCCATTAGCCAACGGCGCACCGTGGTCCCACAGCATCATGTCGTGTTGAATCATTCCTAGCCATCTCGGTTCCGGATAAATCCCTGAGCCTGCAGGATTTTCTATTCCCTGCAGTTCAGCACGCTGCTCAACATAGGCGGTAGCACCGTTTAATCCTGTTTCCTCATTATTCCAAAGCGCAAAGCGGATTGACCGCTCAGTAAAAACATCAGGGGAATTAAATATTCGCGCAAGTTCGATAACCAAAGCAGTTCCAGAGCCGTCATCATTTACTGCTTCATTGACTCCAATACCGTCCATATGAGCACTTACAATGTACATCTCATCCGGGTAGTTTGTGCCAACTTTAGTGCAGTAAATTTCTTGGCGGGGGCCGTTTACTGGGCGCTCGCGGTTTAGTTCACGAACTCTAGCGTCGGGCTGCGCCTGAAGATCGCGATTAACACCTGTCATCGCCCGATAGCCAAAAATTTTCGATCCACCCGGTCCGTTACCATTGCGGCCAACACTCCCTCCGGTCGGAGTTGTTAAGTCTGGCGTTTGCACAGGCCGGTTTCGCGGTGCGCGAGGCGGACGTGGCTCAGGGTCAAACTCATAGTCTAAGCGCTCTATATTTTGGCAGCCAACTTCTTCGAGCTTAGCTTCAATCCAACCAATAGCCGCACGGTTTCGCGCAGTCCCTTGCTCACGATCACCGAATTGAGTCAGACCTTTAAGAGTTTCCTTGTAGCTGGACAAGCTCAGACGACTGACCAACTCTTTTATTGGATCATCTGCTTGCTGGGCAAAACTGAATTGAGTTCCTGCGAGGAAAAGGAATAGAGCTCTTAACGAAAACCACTGCAACTTTGACAACATACCGACTCCTGAAGCTTAAAATACACTCACCACCGGCACATGAGCGGGAATCAATGAGTGTACGAGATAAGCTGATTTAAGCCAATAAAAGTTTAGCGGCTAGGCCACTGCTGCGCCGAATATTTGGAAAGCCCGAACTGCCCTGTTAGTTCAAAAGCTCAGAAAATCAGGCTTTTATCACCATCTCTTACTGCAATCATCATCGCCTATTGCTGAGTAATAGCGATTCGCAGTTGAAGATATTTCGTCGTAGATTTTCATAGTGTGTAGATCCGCCTTAAATCCGATGTGACATGCTTCAGAGGTGGCAACAATTTCATCTAATTGTATCTCTAAAGTCGGCGTGTACTTGGGCCCAGCGTGGAGCAATACAAAAGCCGCAAGCTTTTGATACAAATCAACAGAGACTCCTTTGTCAGTGTAAAAGTGGCTGCACTATCATCGCCGCTCAACGCTTCTTCCTCAAAAGGCATTGCTGTAAGACAGCCATCGCTGGAATACCTAGAGTTACCCAATTCAGCTATCCCGCTTAATACCGCATCGCAACCCCCTCCAGCCAAACCGAACCCCTTCTTCGAAAAAATTAAATACTATTTATTTCAATAAGTTAACTAGACTGCAAGCGCCAACTTAAGGCTGGCATTGGTCTAACCACGAGAATTATTTCTAGATATTCATCTAGCAAACAAACACCGGCAACCGCAGCTGACCTAATAAGCCAACTGAATTAAAACTTATCCCAAGAGCTGCTACACTTTATTACATGGTTTATTGTGCAGATAGCCTATTGTTGCCCTCTTGGCGAGCTAATGATTAAATCAGCTTTCCACAGAGCCACTCAATAATAACTAAACACGCCAGGTAGAACCCATGTATAAAAGTATTCTGGTTATTGCAGATCAAGATTGCGATCAGCGCGCCGCGCTGAAAAAAGCTAGGTCCGTCGCTTTTAGTGACGATATAAAATTTTCGATTATTGCCTTTGTTGAGCCTAGCGCAAGCGATTCGGTCGATGCCGCGGACGAAAAAAATGCCGAAATGCAAAAAGCTATCGACGCTGAGTTTGCCGGCGTTAAAAACGTAAGCTATGAAGTAGTAGCCACCGATGATATCGCGACATTTTGCAAAGCATTTACTTTGAAGAGTGATATAGACCTAGTCATCAAAACCGGCAACCGCACCGAGAGCCTTTTTCATACGCCATTGGACTATCAGCTTGTGCGCGAATTAAAGTGCCCTGTCATGATATCTACGTTGCAAAAATGGCGCGCTAAACATCGGGTAATGGTAACGGTTGATATCAACAGCAAAAATGCCGACCAGATTGCTCTTAACATTAAAGCTCTAAAGTGGACAAGCGACTGGGCGCAATGTCAGAAGTGTGAATTGCATGTGGCCGCTTGTATTGATATCCCCAACGCCATGAGTGAGCTGGACATAATTTCCAAAGATGAAGTCTTAGCAAAGCAAGAAAAAGCGACAAATGAAAAGTTAAAAGCATTTTTGGATGAGCACGATGTAACCTGCAGCAGTATTTCAGTAGATGCTGGCAATCCTAGCCGTGAACTACCTTCACGTGCTAATAGTCTTAAAGCAGATCTAGTTGTACTAGGCAGCGTTGGTCGCAAGGGCGTCAAGGGCGTCTTGTTAGGTAATACGGCCGAAAAAGTAATGAGTAAACTACGCACCGACTTAGTCGTAATTCACCCAGACTAAAATTATGAAGAGCGTTAAATCTGATGGCAACAAGGTTCTAAAACGCAGTCCTAAAAAAGTTTCGAAAACCGCATAATAAGCACGTGCAACATCTACTTTAAGTGACAGGAAAAATTATGACGACGCAAACATTGTTAGGCGGTTTTAGCCGCAACTTTCTTGGGCACGCCCCAGATTGGTATAAGAAAACAATTATAGGGTTCCTTCTAATTAACCCTCTCCTACTTCTAATCAGTCCTACCTTGGCTGGCTGGTGTCTCATAATTGAGTTTATATTTACCTTAGCTATGGCTCTTCGTTGCTATCCTTTGCAGCCAGGGGGCCTTTTAGCTATTGAGGCGATTGTTTTAGGTCTCACCGATACTAGCCATGTGTTGCAGGAAATAGAGCACACACTGGATGTCATCCTGCTTCTCATGTTTATGGTGGCTGGCATTTATTTTATGAAGAACATGCTGCTTTTCGTATTTACCAAAGTGCTTATGAAAGTACGCTCAAAAATATTTCTGTCCTTCTTATTTAGTTTCCTAGCAGCATTCCTATCTGCATTCTTAGATGCTCTAACTGTCACTGCCGTCTTAATTGCAGTCTCAGTCGGGTTTTATTCGGTCTATCATAAGGTCGCGTCCGGCAAAAGCTTCGATAGCGAACACGACCATAGTCAAGACGATTCCGTACATATAGATAGCCGTAATGAATTAGAGCAATTCAGATCATTCTTGCGAAGTTTGATGATGCATGGCGCAGTTGGTACCGCGCTAGGTGGTGTTTGCACAACCGTTGGCGAGCCACAGAACATCTTGATATCGAATCGATTAGGATGGGACTTCATCGAGTTCTTTATGCAGATGGCCCCAGTTACCATGCCGGTCTTATTTTGTGGCTTGGTGACCTGTGTAGCGTTAGAGAAATTTAAGGTGTTTGGATACGGCGCTGAATTGCCGGAAAGAGTTCGCGGCATTTTATCTGATTTCGACAAAAGCCAGTCGGCTAAGCGTACAAACAATGAAGTGGCCGCATTAATAGTTCAAGCCATTGTTGCAATATTGCTCGTTATCGGCTTAGCCATGCACTGGGCAACACCGGGCATCATCGGCCTAATGGTCATTATTCTTTGTACTGCATTTAACGGCGTCATTGAAGAACACCAGATAGGAAAAGCTTTTGAAGAAGCGCTGCCATTTACTGCATTGCTAGTGGTTTTCTTTGCCATTGTTGCGGTCATTAAAGATCAGCACCTTTTCGAGCCGGTAATAAACGCGGTGCTTGCATTAGATGAGCGCATTCAGCCAGGTGTCTTCTTTATGGCTAATGGCGTTTTATCAGCAATCAGCGACAACGTCTTTGTGGCAACTGTTTATATCGATTCGGTGACCGCGCAGTTTGAAGCAGGTGCCTTTGACAGAGAACATTTCAATCTTCTCGCCGTTGCTATTAATGCTGGAACAAATTTACCTAGCGTTGCGACACCAAACGGACAAGCTGCATTTTTATTCCTGCTCACCTCAGCGCTTGCACCACTCATTAGACTGTCTTACGGGCGCATGGTGTTTATGGCTATTCCCTATACTATTGTGCTGACGATAGTCGGTTTTTTAGGAGTCTATTTCTACTAACAAAAATTTGGGCGACAGCGATTGGGTTTAATGCCCACGCTGCCACCTCAAATTGCTAATCTCTATCAGCGCGCCTTAGCGTCAAACCCTCCAGCTTGTCATTATTAACCTAACATTACCTAACTCCGATAAGCCGCCGAACTACCCCTTTAAACTGCAAGTTGTTAGACTCATACCATCCAGATTCCTTAACAGAGTAACTCATCATGACAATTAAATTTATCAAGCCACTGTTTGCTGCTTTTTTAATTAGTTTTTCTCCTTTCCTCGCTGCACAGTGGTCGGTGGACAACGACACTTCCACTCTAAGTTTTGTGACAGTTAAAGTAGAGCATGTCGCTGAGGTTCATACATTCGATCGTTTAAGCGGTTCTATCTCTCCCAGTGGAGATGTCAATATTGAAATAGAA